>JBFMFY010000032.1:0-37512 GCA_040751955.1 Bacteroidota bacterium | reverse complement strand
TACAGGGATTGGGTGCTGCGCCGCTTGATGTGCAGGCTGCACAAATAGATTTCCTCTCTAACAGCAGCCACAAATGGCTGATGGGAATGATGGGAATCGGATTCGTATTCGTTTCGAACGAAATGCAGGAACGGATCCGTCAGAAACATGTGGGGTGGACAAGCAACAGGAATTTCTTCGGCGATTTTTTTCGCTATAGGATCGATCTTGACGAGACCGCCCGCAGATTTGAAAACGGCTCACAGAATTATATCGGTATCGCCGCACTGGAGGAATCGACAGCAACATTGTTGGAAGTTGGCATCGGCAACATCCATTCCCACCTCCTGTCACTCACCGATCGCATCATTTCCTTTTGCGATGCGAATGGGTTCGAACTCGTGAGTCCGCGCGACCGCGCTAAACGTGCAGGCATCATCGCCGTCAGGCATCCGGATGCCAAAACGATCTTCGACGATCTGACTGAGCAGCGGATCATCGTTTCGTTGCGCGAAGGAACGATCCGTATCGCTCCGCATTTTTATACTTCCGAAGAAGATCTTCAGGCGCTTTTTTTGATCCTTCATTATTATTCGGGGGTGACGCAGTGAGTTTACTCCTTATCCTGCTCCTTTGCGTTGTAACGTTCATTGTGACTATCTCTGCACTGGTTTTTGTCATCGGACCGATCATGGTGTTGAACCCGCGGAGACGGGGAGAAGAATTCTATCGCGTGCGCGACCTTCCGACATCGCCGCTGCATCTTCAATTACCGTACGAGCAATTCAATTTCCTTGCAAGCGATGCGATCTCATTGCTGAACGCCTGGTTTATTCCTGCGAAGAATCCGAAAGCAACGATCATTTACTTGCACGGTGTCGGTGACAATAAAATGAGCGGACTCTTGCTTGCGAACGTCTTCTATCGACACAATTTCAATGTGCTGCTGTACGATTCACGGGCTCACGGCGAAAGCGGCGGAAAGTACTGCACGTACGGCTACCATGAAAAACACGATGTACAAATTGCGATCTACGAAGCATTAAAAAAATTCCCACAATGCAAGATCGGCGTCTTCGGCACGTCCATGGGTGCAGCCGTTGCACTTCAGGCGGCAAGCATCGAACCACGCATTACCGCCGTTGTCGCGGAAGCATCGTTTGCTACTCTGCGCCAGATCACAGTAGATTATCAAAAAAGATTGTTACGTTTGCCATGGCACTTTTTACGGAACATTGCGATGAAACGAAGCGAGATCATCGCACGGTTCAAGCACCGCGAGGTTTCACCGATTGAAGCGGTAAAAAATATTCGCGTGCCGATCCTTTTTATTCACGGCAAGGATGACACATTCATCAAATATCAATACAGCGAAGAGATGTACGCCGTTGCGAATGAGCCGAAGGAATTGTGGCTGATTGATAAGGCGCATCATAACGATGTGCATGAGATCGGAAGATCAGAATATGAGGGACGAATTGTACAATTTTTTGAACGATATTTACTTTAAATTTTTTAACCGAGGTATCTATGAAACAGATTATTGCTGTTCTTTTATTCTGCACCGTCGGCTTGTTTTATTCATGTACTGAAACCACCACCGGACCGCAAACAGGATACGGACCGGCTCCGCCGAATTTCTACATGAAACAAAACTTTCCCAATCCGTTCGTGGACACAACAACAATCGATTATGGAATTCCGAACACGGGAGGAAGTAATTCAGAGGTCAGCATTCGGGTGTACGACCGATTCCAGCAGGAAGTACGGACGATCGTCTTCAATTATTCACACAATCCGGGAACATACAAAACCAAATGGGACGGTAAGAATAACCAGGGCGTCGTTGTACCCAAAGGGGTGTACGTTATTGAAATGCGCGGGTACACACCGCAGGCAACAATTATTCGAGTCGTTGCAATAAAAAATTAGGAGCGGCAATGAAAAAAATATTTTTTGTATTGTTTTGTCTTTCTTCCTTCCTCTTTTCACAGAATGAAGAAGTGGATACGCTCTTTGTAAACGTTTCGTCGCCGGTGTTGAGTGTCGGCGTTTCGGGAGGAGCAACGTTCATCGATCCCGAGATGATCAATTCGCAAATTGAATTCAATAATACCGTGTTCGATGCAGCGGAAACGCCGATTCGGCATCCGTCGCAATTCGCGGTATGGCTTGCATTCCGCCCGAAAAATATTCCGAACTATCTTTCGCTGAGGGGAGAAATGATCTCTTCCTCGCGGACATTTCCTTTTCTGACCGGCAGCACGAACGACACGGGGGGAACACGGTCGCCTCTGACCGGATCGTCAGTGTCGCGGTACAACGTCTATCCTATTTCGATCAATACCGGACAGGTTATTCCGAAAACGAGAATAAAAATGGAGATCGGTTTTGTGTACGCCATTGCGTTGTTTACCGATGAAACGGAAATAGAGGGGGGCGGCACATACGAAAATACATACGAGGGAACAGGGTACGGATTCCGCGTGATGGCTCAGCAGGTTGTGCCGATTGATCGATCTGTTTCATTTACGCTCGAATTCTCTTACAGATACTTGGTAATGGACGAATTCCGCGACCCGCGCGGACGTTCCATTTCAGGGTTTGAAGCGAATTACAACGGGATTGTATTGACGATGGGACTATCGTACGGATTGTGATCATCGCAGCCGGATTTTCGCCACACACTCAATATGGTATGTGTGCGGAAACATATCTACCGGCTGCACTTTTTCGACAACATCCGCTCTCCACGATCACTGCAACTAATGCAGAGCATAAAGGTTAGATTGTAAAATTTTTTGAAAGTAGTTTGTAGCTTTGTCGTTGTATTTCTCCGTAGATATCGATAAGTTAATGCAATATCAACCGGCAAGGCGTACGTGGAAAATACCACATCGTAGAGGTAACCTAATGATGAAATCGCACACAACCATACCATACTTTATTTTTTTAGGATTAGTTTTTTCTGTATTCCTTCATGCTCAAAGTAATTTCCATGTCGGTATAAAAAAGATTTCATTTTCCTTATCTGCGGGAGGTACGATCTACACTGAAAGTACTATCCAAAATATTTTACATATGGGACCAAAACCGGCTCACATTATTTCCGCGGGGGATATGTTTGCCGAATCTATAAATTCAGAAACATATACGACTTCATTGATCTATCATTTTGAATTATCATTCCCGCTTCAAAAATCAAATTCATTGGTAATTGGAGCAGATTATTTTTCATTTGAGCGTTTTCTTGAAAGACAATATGATAACAGTTTGGAAAACAGTTTTATTTACAACTCCATCAATTCAACGATATCATTGCTTCCCATTTCAGTTGGCTACAGACATCAAATAGAGCATTCTCCTATCACTCTTGAACCGGGAATCACCTATGCACTATCATATATTCACGATAGGGATTCAAAAAAAACGGAATCATCTCAACTATCTACTGAAAACTCATATCAAGGAAAAGGATTCGGGATTTACGGAAAAATTATATTGTACAAATCAATTACTCCATGGCTCGGAGCCAATTTATCAGCACTCTATCGCTTTGTGCGAATCAGTGATTACAATTCTGCACAACATCCAATATATACTATTCAGGGATTTTCGGTTATAGTTGGCGTAGAATATAATTGTAACATATAAATAGTGACAATGCAGTGTCTGAAAATAGTACAATACGAAAAATCGTACCTATTTTTTGAAGATGTTATTGTAACACAATTTTCGCCACACACTCAATATGGTATGTGTGCGGAAACATATCGACCGGCTGAACCTTCTCGACCGTATATCCGTACTTCGTCAGCATCTGCAGATCCCGCGCTAATGTTGCGGGATTACAACTGACATAGACGACAGTCGGCACTTTCAACCTTCCCAACTCTTCCACTGCTTTCGGATGCATGCCGCTGCGGGGCGGATCGACAAAAATGACATCGGGATGAGAATATTGTCCTTTCCATTCCACATCCTTCGTTAAAAGGTCTTTCAAATCCCCTGCAATAAATTCACAATTCTCCACTGCGTTCAGTTGCGCATTCATCCGTGCGTTGATAATTGAACTTTCTACCAGTTCAATCCCAATCACCTGTTTTACCGCGTCGGAAATATACAGCGCAATCGAACCTGTGCCGCAATAAAGATCATACACAACATCGGTCGGCTTCAAACCGGCAAATTCTTTTGCGATGGAATATAATTTCTCCGCCTGTTTCGTGTTTGTCTGGAAGAACGAATTCGCGGAGATCTGGAATAGTTTGCCCCCGATCTTGTCGTGGATGATCCCCTCGCCGTGATACACCTTTTCAAAATCACCGACCGCAACTTGCGACTTTCTCAGATTCACATTGTTGATCACCGTCGTGATCTCCGGGAATTTCTTCGTCAGTTCTGCAGAAAGTTTTGACATGATCTCCGGCTTATCTTCAAACGTCACGACATTCACCATCACATCGCCGGTGTTTTTTCCTTCGCGAATGACAAGATTGCGGAAGTAACCACTCTCCGTCTCCTGCGAGTATGCGGGAATATTTTTCGACAGTGCGAATTCACGGACAGCATTCAAAATTCCGTTACTCAATTCGGATTGAAGAAAACATTCGTGCACATCAAGCACTTTATCCCATCGCTGTGGAACGTGAAAACCGAGCGCCAATGACGTGTCATTCTGAAGGAGTCCCGATGCAATCGGGACGACCGAAGAATCCGGCGTCAATTCATCCGCTGGATTCTTCGCTTGCCCCTTCGGGGCGTCGCTCAGAAAGACATCACGGGACGCGAGTGTGGTAGTCTGCCATGCTTTCTCACTGAACGAAAACTCCAGTTTGTTCCGGTAAAAATAAATATCGTCAGAGCCGATGATCGGCAGTATCGGCACATCTTTCATCCCGCCGATCCGCTCGATGGCATCGACGACATGCTGCTGCTTGAAGTGCAACTGTGCATTATAGTCAACATGCTGCCACTTGCAGCCGCCGCAGGTGCCGAAGTATGAACAGCGTGGCACGATCCGTTTCGGCGAGGGCTTTAACACTTCGACAACTTTCGCTTCGGCATGTTTCTTCTTCGTCTTGAGGATTTTCGCCTTGACGACATCACCTTCCACCGCTCCTTCAACGAACACAACCAGTCCCTCAACACGAGCAACACTCTTCCCTTCAAATCCGGTCGATTCAATAGTTACTTCAATAACATCGCCGTACTGCAATTTCAATTGTTCCAACTGATTTCCTTTTTTTTAATAAAAACTCATCTTAAAAAAGGGACTGTCATTGCGAGGGAGTCAAGCGACCGAAGCATCTTGTGAGATTCAAAAAAACAAGATTGCTTCGCCAGACGACGGCTCGCAATGACAATGAATATGTATTAAAATTTACACAGATACTTTCTTATCCCGCGCCGTCACTTTCCATTCATCAACAATCGTATTTCCTTCAACGACCGCAGCGCGTTCGTACATCGACACGGTCGGACAGATGTGCACAGGCACTCCGTACAAAACGTCGCCAATGGAATAGCGCGACGTATCCGGTGTTTTCACTACCATGTGCTCTTCGCTGTGGGAGATCTGCACTGCATCCGGCGCATTCAAAAAATGGACACGTGGCAGCGGTTTTTCCGACGCCAGCGATTTATGCCCAAGGTCAATACAGAATCTTGTTTTGTCAATAATGGAAACAATTCGTGCCACAACAAGCGCGGCGTACTCAAACGGCTCATCTGGATACGTCGTTTTGTAATTCCAATCCCAGAAGACAAATGTGCCCGGACTGCATTCCACATCATTTTTCTGAGCGTGAATGGAAAACGTCGGCGAGCCGCCGGCAACGATTGTTAATTTTCGATTCTCAGCTCTGTTCAATAACGGCTGAATTTCCCGATATATTGCGTCGCACTGTTGTTTACGCAGAGCGATATCTGCGTCAGTAATATGTCCGTCATACACATGCAGTCCGATAATGTTGATGTTCGGCAGTTGTGTTGCTTTTTCAAACAGAGATGGAGCATTGTCTATTGTAACACCGCTGCGATTCATTCCCACATTCAAATCGAGATAAACATTCAATGTTAATTTTCTTCTTTGTAAACAATCAGAAATTTTTTTCGCGGCATGGTTATGATCAATGAGGCAGGAAAATGTTGTTGCGGGATATTGTTCAACTAACTTACACAGACGATCAATCTTTGGACCGACCGGCTGGAATGCAAAAAGAACATCTTTCGCACCAATCGAACTGAGCATCTCTGCTTCGGCGATCGTGGCGCATTTGAATTTCGTGATCCCTTCATCCATCATCATTCTGCACACCTCTGCTATTTTGTTTGTCTTCACATGCGAACGAAGACGCGCCGGATTTTTGACCACAGCGATGGCGTTACGGATATTTTGGCGCACTCTTTCTTTGTAAATGATGAGTGCAGGAGAATCAATATCGGCAATATTGTTGACTGCGTACCAGTTTTTGTTATCGGTGTTCATACGAACAGTAATACCAATATTTTCTCTGTGACTTTGTGTCTCTATGGTTAAGAATTACACCAAATCCGCCAGTGAGCCAAAGTCCGGATCGAAGAGTCTCTTGTACGTGCGGATCGCGAAGCCGTCGGTCATCCCTGCAATGTAATCGCAGATCAAGCGGACACGGAATGCTGCATCCTTTGAAGCGAGAATGTTCTGCTCAAACGATGCCGGGAGCAAATGCATCTCAAAATGTTCCTTGTTGATGTAATTGTCGGTGAACGCTTCGAAGATTCTGCGCAGCATAAAGTCTCCCTTCTTTTCCACCTGATTCAACTGCGGGGAGAGGAAAACGAGGTCGAGCGACAACTTCTTGAACATTTTCGATTCTTTCTTCGCCACATCGTCAATCTTCAATTCATATTTGTACCGGTTCGTTTTTGTGCTCATTCCATTTTCCGTCTCGACAACCGAGCAGGAGGAAATATATTTTCCGATCTTCGCGGACATGTATCGCTCGGTGTAGCCGTCTTTCATCGCGTCATACAATTTTTGCAAACTTGTTTTTAATTCATCACTTAACTGTTGTGCCTCCGCCCAGCGTTCGATCTTTTCTTTCGTGATGAATCCGGAGTGGATGCCGTCCACCACATCATTCAATGAATACGCAACATCATCCGCCCAATCCATAATTTGACATTCGATGCTGCGGAAATTATCTCGCTGTTTCCCTGCGGTAAATTTCTTTGCGATGTCGAATCCGTCGAATGAGAATTCAAGGAATCGTTTCTGCTCATTGTAGATGTAATGATTAATCGGATTTTCCAATTCAGAAAAAAGTGTTTTGTATTTGAGCACGCCATCGAGAAACGCGCGTGTCGGATTCATTCCTTTTCGGTCGCCGCGTTCCGAATAAACCGTCTCCGTCAACATTCGCAGCGTCTGAGCATTCCCCTCGAATCCGCCAAAGTTGCGCATCAGTTGATTGAGTGTCCGTTCGCCCGCGTGACCGAACGGCGGATGACCGAGATCGTGCGACAGACAGATCGCTTCAACGAGGCTCGGATCAATGAAATATTTTTCGTTGAACTGCGGATTGTTCCGCTGAATGTAACTGCAGATCGCCCTGCCGATCTGTGCCACTTCGAGCGAATGTGTCAGCCGCGTGCGGTAGAAATCATACTCTCCGGAAAGGAAAACCTGCGTCTTTGCCTGCAGTCTGCGGAATGCGGAGGTGTGGATAATCCGGTCGCGGTCCTGTTCAAACGGCGTGCGGTAATCGTCTTTCCTCTGTTCATCAAGGCAGTGCGTATCGAAATTATTGTAGAATGTATTGGACATAAATAAATTCCAAATTATCACATTATCAGATTATCAAATTGAAATTTTCAATTTGACAATTTGAAATTTCATTCAAACCCCTTGCGCTCTATTCCGTATCTGTATCCTTGCCACAAAGAATGTCGTCGGAATCGTGATAAGCAAAATACCGAGAATTGTTTCAAATCCAAACAGGCGATTCCAGATAAGGATATCGAGCACCGTGGCGAACGCCACCTGTGCAAGACCGACCGTGGAATTGACCGACGGGCTGCCGAGAATGTATGCTCTCGTCATCGCCAGTTGCGCTGCCGTACCCGTAATGCCTACTCCAAGCAGACTGATAATGACCGGCAAAGAATACTTTCCTCCATCTAGTATCATCGACAGGGACGGCAGCATCACAAGAAACGTTACGAGACTTGCCACGCCGGTGAAATGTGCAACGACTGTCGTTGGATGAAGATTTTTTGTGCGATGAAGATTGTACACCGCGATCGCCGCAAATAATGCCTGCGTAATGCCGACATACACCGCAAAACTTCCCTGATCGAAGTGGGGCTGCTGAATGAGAAAGACACCGATCACGCTCAGCACAATCGAGACAAGAATAGACCGGGAGACAAGCTTATTTTCCACTACTGCAATAATCAGCGCCATCCAGATCGGGACGAGATTGCTCAGCGAAGTCGCTTCGGCAATCGGCAGATGTGCAAAGACGTAGAATGTGCAGAGGATCGAAATCGTGCCGGCGATGCTGCGCCACCACAACGACGACGGAACTTTAATAAAGAGAAGCGGTTTATCTGTTGCCTTCGCGAGAATGATGATGAGAACAAAATTAATGAATGCCCGTGCAAAGCCGGTCACACGCCAATCGAATGTATCTTTAAGCGAATGGGTGAACGCTCCCATCAGCGCAAAGCAGAATGCGCTGAAGAGCATCCACCAGAGACCGGTGTTTGATTTGTGCATGAGGTCAGTTTAAACTTTCGGAAAGGTACTCACGCGTGCAGCCGGGGGCATCGGGTCCGATCAATTCGATTCCCCTGGCTCGTCCGTGTCTTTCGATGATCTTCTTCAATGAGGCACGGGCGCGGTGGAGGCGCGCTTTCACGGCGGTCAGTTCAATGCGAAGCGCTTTGGCGATCTCCGGACCGGACAATCCCTCTACGTCCGACATCACAAGCACGATGCGTTGTGACTCCGGAAGTTCGAGGATTGATTTTTCGACAAGGTACTTACGAAAATCAGACGCACACATTTCATCCGGGTCTTTTTGCTGGTTCTCTTTCGGCGGCAGCATTGCATCGAGGAGATCGGTCTCAAAATCAATTCTGGTAACAGGACGGGCGCGCCGTTTACGGAAATTCAGACAGATGTTAGATCCCATACGGTACACCCAAGTGTACAGCGATGAATTCCCTTTGAACGTCGAAAGCGACCTGTCCACATTGATCAATATTTCCTGCATTGCATCGCGCGCGTCGTCGTGGTTCCCCAGCATTCTGTATGTAAGTGAATAGAGACGGGATTGGTAGATCTCTGAAAATTTCTTCAGAGCATCGTTCCGTCTCCCCGCATGATAGAGCGAGAGGATTTGATGGTCATCCAATTGTACGTGTGTTCTCATAAACTTTCCGCTGAAATAGGTAAAAAATACCCTTTCAATATTAGACAATGTACCAAAGGAAAAGGATACGGGCAAATATTTTACCAGGTACGGCGTATCTCCCCCCGTATCCTTTTTGCCGGTTTCTTTGACTAACGTATTGATACAACAACAATCATTATGTATTCATTCCAAACTTTAGGAGGATTTTATGGGTGAAACAGCACTTCAATCATACACGCTTCTTGCATTGCGCATCATGATCGGTATCGTCTTTCTTGCGCACGGGTCGCAGAAACTGTTCGGCTGGTTCGGCGGTTTTGGTATTAACGGAACGTACAACTATTTGCACACAACGCTCGGCGTGCCGGCAATCTTTTCTGCGGCGGGCGTTGTGGCGGAATTTACCGCCGGCGCACTGCTAATGACCGGAACAATGACAGGTTTAGGTTCAATTCTTGTGATACTGCAGATGTCCTTTGCAATTTATTTATTGGACGGCAAGAACGGATTTTTTATGAACTACTTTGGTCAGTACCAAGCGGGAAGAGAAGGATTTGAATACTCCGCATTCTTAATCGGTACGGCGATCATACTGCTTTTCAACGGACCGGGGAAATATTCTGTTGATGCAGTGACGAATCTCGATTTTGTGAGAAAATTTTTAGGGCTGGCGTAAAGCGAATGATGGGAGAATCTCATGGACGCATAGCGCACAGATATTTTGTGTTCTACTGCGTCTGTGTCTTTCCATTATTTACGATTCAATCTCTTCCGAGACTTTCTCCCACTCTTCCATCAACTCGTTCAGTCTTTTATTGATTGCACTGTATTCCGCGCTGATCGTTTTTGCTTTCACGGGATATTTGATGAACTCTTCGCTGCCCATTGTATTTTCAATTTTTGATTTCTGATGTTCAATTTCTGCTATCTCCTTTTCCAACTGTTCCAATCTCTTCTTCAATTGAAACACATTCTTCCTCGGCTTCTCACTTTTTACTTTTAACTTTTGACTTAATGGATCAGGGATTATTGGTAATTGGTTATTGGTAATTTTGTTCTGCCTGCTGGATACAGTTGACTGAATACTTGTTCTCTCACTCTTCTTCGCCTCGATATACTCGCTCACATTTCCGATGTACGTCTTTACTCTTCCACCCGGAGAAATTTCGAGCACTTTATTTACAATTGAATCCAAAAATGCGCGGTCGTGCGACACGATAAGATATGTGCCGTCAAATTCATGCAGCGCCTCCTGTAATACTTTTTTCGAGCGCATGTCGAGATGATTCGTCGGTTCGTCCATAATGAGGAAATTGGCAGGAGCAAGCAGCATCTTCGCCAACGCGAGCCGGCTTTTCTCTCCACCGGAAAGAACTTTCACTTTCTTAAAAACATCATCGCCGCGAAAGAGAAACGACCCGAGAATCGAGCGGAGTTTCGTCCGTATTTCACCTACCGCAACTTCATCAACCGTTTGAAGCACTTCTTTATTTAAATCCAATTCTTCCGCTTGATGCTGGGCGAAGTACGAAACGATCACGTTGTATCCCTCTTTTCGCTCGCCGGATTGGAATGGTTCGACTCCCGCTGCAACTTTGGAGAGTGTTGATTTTCCCGCACCGTTTACACCGACGATCGCGATGCGGTCACCGCGTTCGAAAACGTAATTCAAATTTTCGTACACAACTTTATCGCCGTAGGACTTGCGCAGATTCTTCAACTCCATCACCACTCTACCGCTTTGCTGCGCAACGGGAAAATGGAAATGGATCTCTTCCTCCTCATCTTCCACTTCGATAATGTCAATCTTCTCCATTTGTTTAATGCGGCTCTGCACCTGCCGTGCTTTCGTCGCTTTGTAGCGGAACCGTTCGATGAACTCTTTCGTCTGTTTCAGTTGCTGTTCCTGATTCTTCTTCGCGTTGAGAATCAGTTCTTTGCGGATTACCCGTTCTTTTTCGTAATACGAATAATTGCCGGAATAGATTTCCATCTTTCCCAGACTGAGTGCGAATGTTTTTGTGGTGAGCGCGTCGAGAAAAGCGCGGTCGTGCGAGACGAGGATGATTGCGCCGTTGTAATTCTTCAAATACTCTTCCAGCCATTGCAGAGATTCAATATCAAGATGGTTCGTCGGTTCGTCGAGCAAAAGGACCGACGGCTCGAGCAGTAACAATTTTGCCAGCGCAATGCGCATCTGCCAGCCGCCGCTGAATTCACGCACACTTCGTTCCAGATCGGGAACCCCGAACCCCAAACCCATAAGAACCGTTTCTATCTTGGACTTCAATCTGAACGCATCGGCATCTTCCTGCTTGTGCTGCAGTTCGCCGATGATCTCGAGTAATTCCGTGTACTCTGTTGTTGTGTGATCTGTGACGGCAAGTTTTTCGTACGCCTCGTGTAGTTCCTCTTCTATCTGCAGAATATCTTCGAACGCCGATTCCACTTCTTTATAGAGCGAGAGGTCCGACTCCACCACCGCATCCTGCGGCAGGTAACCGACCGTAACAAAGCGCGCCTTGTTAACGCTTCCTTCCATCGGCTGGTTGATGCTGGCGATGATCTTCAACAATGTGGATTTTCCCGCGCCGTTGCTTCCCACAAGCCCGATGCGGTCATGCGGATTGATGGTAAACGAAAGATCGTCGAACAGATACCGTTCGCCAAAGTTGATGGAAAGATTGTTTACTGCAAGCATAATTCAGATGTCAGAGTTCAGAAATCAGAAGTCAGATAAAAAAAGTGTGTCATTCCGTGGGAGTCCCGATTTAATCGGGACAACCGAAGAATCCAGTAAAATGTCATCCTTCTATAAAAAGGCATCCCGACTTCAGTCGGGACTTGTTCAATTGCGGTGTAATATACGAAAAGATTGGGCGGGACGGAAAAGGATTTACATCTCTATGCAAGGACGACAGCATTTCTCCCTTGTTCCCAATTTGGGAATTTTCTATATTGCCATGTGAGAATCATCGCACGTTCAAGGATCAGAGAATTTTACGAAAGAGCAGGATGTCACGATGCACAACAGCCGCTGCTTTCATGGTATGCAGAAGCAAAAGCGGCAACGTGGAAAAATCCTGCCGACATCAAAGCACAGTACCGTCATGCAAGCATTGTCGGTAACAACAGAGCGGTGTTCAATATCGCGGGGAACAAATACCGGCTTGTGGTGAAGTTCCATTACAATACCGGAATAGCATACATCAGATTCATCGGCACGCATAAAGAGTACGACAAGATCAACGCGGAGGAAATATGACCATCAATATTAAAAATATCATTAAGCCGATTAAAACAAAAAAGGATTACACCAATGCATTGAAAATGATCGATGCATTGATGGATGCAAAAAGCGGATCGGACGAAGAGAATATGCTGCACGTTCTTTCATTGCTCGTGGAAAAATACGAAGAAACACATTTCCCTCTCCCCAATCCTGATCCGATAGAAGCGATAAAATTCAGAATGGAACAACTTGGGTTGACACAAAAGGATATCGGTAATATGATCGGAACGAACAGGGCGTCGGAAATTCTATCGGGTAAGAGACGCCTGAGCATTGAGATGATGAGGATGCTGAACAAAGAACTTGCTATACCTGCCGAAGTGCTGCTGCAATCATAAAATAACACAATTACAACATCATTCCTGCTAACAATCCGCGTGAATGATACATTCTTTTTTTTGCGCGTCAGCTGCGAAATTTCGTGGGATTGAGCGAATGGAAGGCGATAAACGAAGGGACTTTCGAATTCTGCATTCGATGCATATTTTCTTTTTTGTTTCCTCTCCTCTTTCTATGCAGAATTCGACGGGCATGAGCGAACGGGGTTCATCGCGAGCGGTGAAATTTCGCGAGGATTTCTTTGCAACTTTCTTTCTCGGAAAGAAAGTTGGCAAAAAAAAATTGAGCGTTGCTTCCTTTCTTTGTGACCAAAGAAAGGAACAAAGAAAGTCTTTCGAAATCGTAACGCGCGATTCAATCGCCAGCACACAGTCCGTCAATTTCGATGCGCCAGCAGTTGATTACGTACCGACACTTGGCAGCCTGCATCGAAATTGAAATATCCTTCTGATTGAATCCGCCCATTCGCTCACCGCCGACGATTTCGGGCTTGCGCACGAAGTATTGCATCACACTGCTGGCGAATTCCCGCTAACAATCCGCGTGAATGACACATTCTTTTTTTTGCGCGCCTGCCGCGTAATTTCAAGAGATTGAGCGAATGTTTTTTCTCCCTTTTACACACCCCTAACCCCTCTCCCTTACGCACCGTTCCATAATACAGAAGGGAATAAAAACGCGCACAAATGTTCCCCTCTGCGCAAAAGCCAATGTGTTGGAGAGAGGGGTGTCATGTTTTTTGTGACGGGGTGTGTTTACAAAAACCGCCTCATCGCATTCCGTATCTGTCGTTCATCCATCCCAAAGTAATGCCCCAGTTCGTGAAAGAGCACCTCGGTAATTCTCAATTCCATCTCTTCCTCATCTTTGCAGACCGCTTCGATATTTTTTTGGTAGAGGGTTATTTTGTCCGGAACAGTCGCACTCATACCGTACCATTGTCCGCGCTGCGTTAAAGGAATCCCTTGGTAAAATCCGAGAAGTGAATGTCGGTCCGCTTTTGCTTTCCCGAGCGCATCGTCTGAAGGATAATCTTCCACGACGATCTGCACGTTCTCTACACGGTCGGTAAAATCCGGCGGGAGACTGTCAAATGCCTCTTGTGCGATCTGTTCGAATCGTTCGCGGGTCATTGTTGTTTTTGTAACAATATACTCATGGAGTATCTAAAGTAAAAGGAGTGTCCGTATGCAGAAAAAGATTTCCGATACAACGATCTGTATTCCTTCTTCCGTGACAACATTTTACAACTTCACACGCAACAACGACATCTTCCACACTTCCTTCCCGTAAGTTTGTTCAGGTAACAATAAATACTGAAACAATTTTTCAGACACGACATCAACGGAGGATGATATGAAAACAAGAACAGCAATAACACTCGCAGCGATACTGATAGTATTGCAATACGGAATGGCAGGAGAGCAGGCGAAGCGGTTCGCCACAGAGGAAGCGAAGATCGAATTTGCAAAAAGAAATTTGATGAAGGGATTGAAGTCGGACAATGCAGGGGTGGTAGAATCGGCAATGCGTGTTACCGCGCTGATGAAAATGCGTTACCCCTCGACGGATGTTTCCTATCTCGTCCGTGAGATTGGTGAAATAGCAGCAGAACATCCGTCAGGCAAGATGCGGTACAAAGCATACATCACATTAAATATTTGCGAAGACCCCGTGTGGTATGTGCAGGAACAAAGTGTTAGAACTGCGGACGATTTGAACTTTTTCCGAAACGCCTCAGCAAGGATGCAGCAGAAATTACTCGGCGTCAATTCCCTCTGATATAATTCTCATCCTCCTCATCGCGCCCGAAGTCGGTAAGATTCGGGCGCTCTTTTCCTTCGGATCATAAACATCTGCTTTTCCGTTTTTCAATGCTTCCGTCTGTTCCGTTGGAACTCCACAATATTTTCGCTATATTGACCTCTACAAAGCCGATCGCTGCCCTCCGAACATTTCCCAATCGCTTCGTAGAGTACTGATTACTGTTTCATTCACTGAAAAGGATCGAGTTATGGCGAACATTACATTCACAGGCGAATCAGGGAAAAAATACAGTTTCGCTGTCCACCCTATGACGACATTGTTTAAGGAAGAGGCGGGAGTGTTCTTTATAACGCGCCGCGTTACGGACGAAATGAACAAAGTCTCGCACAATCATATCTTTGTCGGACAGACGGACAATCTCGCAAAGCAATTTGACCGCCCGGACAACCAATACATCAAACGGTACAAAGCCAATTGCATCTGCATCCGGTTGGAGACTGATAGGAAAACTCGCCTTAAAATCGAATCTGATCTGGTGGGGAACTACAATCCTCCGTGCAATCAGTAAACGTATCTGCGGTTGAAAGGTGCGGCTCAGATATACTACGCTTGAGAGCGCGCAATTTCGTCCATCGCGTGCTTATCCAATCCTTTCACAACAATGTCCGATTTGGGATATTTCTTTTTCACCCGCTGATGGAGCAGGACCACAGCGTACTCGTCGCTGCGATTCACGGAAAGTTCGGGATCTTTCACCTGCTTGCCGTTTGCAAATGTATGGGCTGTATATTTACCGTCACTGGTCTTACTGCAGCGCAATTCAATTGAAATATGTTCCGGCATATCGTTCGTTCCTTTTTCAATAGATCAACTCCACATAAGATACGACATTCAAGCCGAGAAGTAAATTGATTCTACAAAATCCGTGTAAGCCAGTGGACGATATTCAATGCAAGTTGCTTGTTGTCGATCCCTTTCACTTGCATGCCGAATTTTTCCTCACCTGACACTTGCGCCGTCAGCATTGCCGCCTCACCAAGCACAACAACTCTCCCTTTCCCGAATTCCATCGCCATACCCTGATATCGTCCCGCAACAGAGACCGGATCGGCAAACCGCGTAAACGTGTTTGTAAAGAAAATCATCTCTGGCTCTTCCCATATCGAATCGGGGATAACATCCGACGCCGTTGAAGAGAGTTTCAGAAATCCGGCGCTTCCTTCCGGTCCGTTCAATGATTGTCCCGTGAATGTAATGATGCGGTTAATCCTTTCGCTCGAATCGCGTCCGAGCGTGATCGGATGATCCAGAAGAAGCCCGTTCTCTCGCGAGAAGACCAGCTGTGATCTGCCGTTAATCTGATTCTGCGTGAACGACAATGAATCAAAATAAATGGAATCATTCGTAAAGCCGTTGCTCATGGCAATGCCGAACCGTTTGCTAAGATTCTGTGCTGCGGCACCCATCGGGTAGTGGTCTGCGATCAGCAAGAGACTCCCGCCATTGCGAACCCATTCTTCTACCGCAGAACATTCCTCCTCCGTAAAGGCGGGATCATATTTCCGCTCTTTCCCTTTCGCGTTGGAAATTACAAGTATGGAATACCCTTGCAATGATTGTGTTGAGAAAGGATCGACATTCTGATGGATCGTATAGCCGTCGTGCTCCAACAGCTCCACAAACGGTCTATACGTTCCAGCCATCGTATGAATATTATTGTGCGCTTCATCGAAGAGAATTTTTACACTTCCTTCCTGGATAGCAGGCTTTTTGACTGCAGCAGAAAAATCGGGATCGGCTTTTTGTCCGTCACAAGAAGATAGAATTACAGCAGCCGTTACTACACAGACAACGTAAAGATATTGTCTCACAACACACTCCTCCTATAATGAAAGAAATCTTTTTTCTGTTAGACTTGATATGTGAACGGAGGGTTTCAAGAAATTACCGGCGCGGGATCGTCATGCGGATTCTCGCTCTGTTTGCAATAATGCAGTCTTCCTGCGCCGATCGTGAAAGGGAAATATTTTCTCACTTTTCTGATTCAAAAAAAGAAGGTTGTGCAAACTTTGCATAGCGGGTTACCGATTTTTTTGAACCTCATCACAACTTTCTGTCCGTACATGTATGTTCTTATAGATGAACGCCTGCCATAGTGCAGGTACATTTACAAACAACTGAAAGGATTCACAATGAAAAAGATTCTCGTTCTCGCTTCACTCGCAGTGGTGGCGATGATAGGATGTAAGAGCGACGACAATCCTGCGTCCAATGAAGGTTCCGGACGGATGCAGGTGACAATGGTGGATGCGCCGGCATCGGCGTACGATTCCATCATAATCTCGGTGCAGCTCGTTGAGATCCATGCGTCCAATTCCGCATCGGCGGATAGCTGGATCACACTGAACAGCGAAGCCAAAACGTACAATCTTCTTTCACTCGTGAACGGTGTGGAAGCGGTGCTCGGAGAAGCCGACCTTGCAGCGGGAACATATACGCAAATGCGGCTGGTTCTCGGAGACTCATGTTACGTTTACGCCGGCAGCGTGAGGATTGCATTGAAAGTACCGAGCAGTGAGATTAAGCTGAATATCAACGCTGCGATCCGTGCGAACATCACGTACAAACTCGTGCTCGATTTCGATGCAACACGGTCGCTCGTCACAACAGGAACAGGACTGATCCTGAAACCGGTCATCAAAGTGCTGACGACATCGTCCACCGGTTCTATTGAGGGAAGCATTAATACAAAGGCATCGGTGATGGCAATCGGCGGCGGAGATACTCTCTCAACGATCACAGGTTCGAACAATTCGTTCAAGATCAAGTACGTAAAGCCCGGAACATACGACCTCATGATTATTTCCGGAAGTATTGCGTTCTACGATACGACACTAACGAATATTTCCGTCGCATCGGGTCAAGTGACGAATGTCGGCACGATTAATCTGCGGGCGAAGTTGTAAAGCAGAACCATCGTAAAAGCAAAAAAGGTCAGCCAACGGCTGACCTTTTTTATTCTCTCACTTTATGACGATCATCTTCTTTGTCTGTACTCCGAAGGACGTTTGCAAGCGGTAATAGTACACCCCGCTGGAAACATTGGCGGCATTCCAATCGACCGTATGGGTTCCCGCCATACGGATATCGTGTGTGAGCGTAGCAATATATTCACCGATAATACTATATACCTCAAGAACAACTTTTCCCGGTTCATGCAACGTGTATTCGATTCGCGTCACAGGATTGAATGGATTGGGATAATTCTGGTGAAGCGAGAAACGAACAGGTACAGTCGATTCTTGTTCAACAGAGACAACCGGGAGCCGTTCGTATTTATACATGCGTTGTCCGACTGAAACCATCAACGTATCGTTCAGTTTACGATAGCGATTTGTGTTATTCCCAAAGGAAAGTTTTGTAAATGTTTTTCCGCTGTCTGTCGTTTCGTAAAATGTGGATCCCCAACCTGATACCCATCCGTGTTCAGGCGAGATAAATCCAACCCCCTGCATATCAATCGGAGAGGGTAATGATGTCCACGTTTTTCCACTGTCTATTGTGCGGGCAAGGTATGGTAAAATCGTCTGTGAATACGTTTCGCTCGCAACGTATGCAACATTTCCATTGACAAAGAAAATTTTCCATGCATTCGTGTAGTAACGATCGCTCACATATATCCTCATCCATGTAGTACCACCGTCGGTTGTTTGAAGAATGACAGATTGCTTTGTTGATACAACAGAAGTACCGATATGTCCAACGGCAAAGCCGGTATCCGGATTCAAAAAGTAGCAGTCCACAAGTCCGTGTGCAACTGAATCTAACATAAACACACTCCAGCTTTTGCCGCCGTCGGAAGTTTTTATGAATTGGGCAGGACCAGAGTACTGTCCTACGGCAAAAATATGCAGTGAATCGAGGACATAGATTCCACAAACACCAGCCGCCGCAGTATCAGAACCCGGCAGGTCAACATCACTCCAGGTAATCCCACCGTCAGTCGTACTGCAAAGAGGACGCAGGAGAGAAAATGTTCCGATCCATCCCTTCAGTGTATCTGCAAATCCAATAGCCCGAATGTATCCTTTTCCTGAATTTGTCCCTGTCCATGTGGTTCCTCCGTTCGTTGTTCTGTACACAACACCGTTTCCCCCGGCAATCCATCCGTAATCCTTATTGACGAATACAATATCATCGAACCGGCTTGTTGAGACAGGGGATGCAGGTATTTCTCTCCACCCAAATTGCGCCGACACACTCACGGCAATAAAAACACAATAACAAAAACTTCTGGCAACATTAATCATCATAACCTCCTCTTTGTCCAGAAATAATCGTTTACATCGTTTCCGGGTTCTTGATGGTAGCAAAAAAATTTATTTTGCGTACCGATGTTTTACTGCGGGAATCAAGTATTCTTCAAATGCTCGTGTGAAATCATATTCCGGTTTCCAGCCCCACTCTTTCTGCGCCAAGGAATCATCAACATCGGAGGGCCAGCTGTCAACGATCTTCTGCCGGAGCGAATCGGGTTTGAAATTCACCTGTGCTTTGGGGAATGCCTTTTTGATAACATCATAAAAATCTTTTGCCGAAACGCTGAATGCGCCGATGTTGTACACCACTTGCGTGAGATTCTTTGCGGGAGTTGCTTCAAGTTTCAGCAGCGCGTTGATCGCATCGGGCATCACCATAAACGGCAGTGTTGCACTTTCCGGTACGAAACAATCATACACCTTTCCCTGCGCGGCGTAGTGCATCATCTCCGGTCCGTAATCGCTCGTCCCTCCTGTCGGCAGGGTCACTGCGCTGATGAGACCGGGAAACCGCAATCCGCGGAAATCGACATGTGCGGAGGTCGGCTGCGGATCGATCTGCCGGTAGTACCAATTATAATAACGCCCCAGATCTTCGCAATATTTTTTGTTGATACCGTACATTGTCCTCGCATCCACCCATTCGTTTTCCTTCACCTTACCAGCTTTCATTTTCGTTGCAACATCCGGCAATCCGTACGCTGCAATGGAACTCGGAAAAAGGAATTTCACATTCTCTCCCGTAGCTCTCGCCTGTCGTGCAGCAAGCTCAAGCAGACCCAATGTTCCGTCAACATTCACGCGATGTCCGAGTACCGGCTCGCGTTCGGCTTTTGTGGAAAGGATCGCTGCAAGATGATAGATCGTATCAAAATCATAGAATGCGGCAAGTCGGTCGATCAATCCGGCATCAAGAATGTCGCCGATGATCGTTTCGTGACATCGCTTCCGTAACTCTTTGTCCATCGGATGCACATCAATTGAAACGATGCGGATGTTGGGATTCTCATCCGTAAGCCGGGTAATAAGGCCGTGGCCGATCTCGCCGTTGGCGCCGGTGATAAGTACTGCTTTAGTGGACATAACTGCCTTTCACAATATTGCGCTCAATATAAGAATTTTTTATGTCAGGAGGTTGTTATTCTTGATGTTTCGGAAAATTGTTAATACACTGATGAGAGAAACTTTAATTTATAATTACGAAATGGTGCGTCATGCAACGTTTAATCTTTTTGTGCTTTCTCGTTTCTATCACAACAAAGGCGTATGCACAAGATGCAAAAGAGATCCTGCAACACGCTATCGACCTGATGTACGGCAAAAAAACCTACTCCGTTATTACGATGACCATTACCAAACCGACGTGGAGCAGAACGGTTTCTATGAAGACCTGGTCCATCGAGCCAGATTATTCCATCGTGTACATTACGGAACCGGCGAGAGATAAGGGTTCGGTGACATTAAAAAGAAAGAATGAAGTGTGGAACTGGCTGCCAAGCGTTCAAAAGACAATCAAAATCCCGCCATCGATGATGCTTGCTTCGTGGATGGGTTCTGATTTCACAAATGACGATCTCGTACGTCAGTCATCCATAATGAACGATTACAGCCATAAACTGATCGGCGAAGATACAATTGAAGGTTATCGGTGTTACAAGATTGAATTGCTTCCAAAACCTGAAGCAGGAGTTGTGTGGGGAAGAATCATTATATGGATTTCAAAAAAGGAATACATGCAGTTGAAAGAAGAATTCTACGATGAAGATGGTATTCTCGTGCGAACGATGACCGGCAGCAATCCGAAGATGTTTGACGGACATCTGCTACCATCCTATTCCGAAATGGTTCCGCACAACAAGCCGGGAAACAAAACGAGTTTTGAGACAAAGGAATTGGACTTTGATATCAACATCTCGCCGGAGTTTTTTTCAATACAAAATATGGGGCGAGTAAAGTAACCAGCAACCCTGCCTGCGCTTAAAGCGCTGGAGGGTTTGGTGATAACTACTATGAAGTATTATCTAACATTCGCCTGGCGCAACTTGTGGCGCAATAAAAAACGTACCCTGCTATCAACAACGTCTGTGCTCTTTGCTGTGTTTTTTGCAACGGCATTCCGTTCCACGCAATCAGGACAGCATGATTATTTTATTCAGATGAGTGTTTCAACATACACGGGCTATCTGCAAGTGCAAGGAAAGGGATATTGGGATGAACGCTCATTCGATTTCAGTATTGAGCAGAATGATGCTCTTATATCGCTGCTTGCACACACGCCACATGTCACCTTAATCAATCCACGGCTCGAATCTGTTGCGCTTATTTCGCATGAACTTGAAACGCGTATTTCGCCCGTCATTGGAATCGATCCTGATTCTGAAAATGAAATGTCCGGTTTGCGCAAACGGCTTGTGGAAGGTTCGTATCTCACTGATTCATCTCGAGGAGTTATGATTGCCGAAGGACTTGCCGAGCGATTGCATGTTGGTATCGGCGATTCTATTATTTTATACGGACAGGGATATCAAGGAGTAACTGCGGCAGAATTGCTGCCCGTGGAAGGGATTCTCCGTTTCCCAATTCCAAAAATGAATAATGCAATGGTCTATCTTCCGCTCGCCAAAGCGCAGTCACTGTTCAATGCATACAATCGTGTGACCGGAATGGTGCTGATGATTGACGATATGGAAAAAATGAAGAGCATTCAGTCTGACCTTTCGGCAAGACTTGACACGAATCTTGTTGTAATGAATTGGGAGGAAATGTCGCCGGAAATCGTGCAGGTCATTCAAAGCGATGTTGCCGGCGAACTTATTATCATGTTCATTCTCTACACTGTGATCGGGTTCGGCGTTTTCGGAACAGTGATGATGATGGCAATTGAACGGACTCGGGAATTCGGTTTGCTGATAGCACTCGGAATGAAGCGCGCCCGCTTGTTGTTGATAACAACCATCGAAGCGATGCTTGTTTCAATCATCGGTGCACTTGCCGGATCGGTTGTTGCATTTCCGCTTCTCTTTTACTTAAACCATAATCCAATTCATCTTACCGGTGATGCGGCAAAAGCAATGCTTGCGTACGGCTATGAGCCGATTCTTCCTGTAAGCATAGAACCGGGGGTGTTTCTTTCACAAACCATTGCTGTTTTTCTCATAACAATTATCGTCTCGATCTATCCTCTGCTCTTTATAAGAAAAATTCAACCGGTTTCGGCTTTGCAAGGACGTGGAGGTGTGAAATGATGATGATTATTCTTGCGTGGAAAAATATCTGGCGCAACAAAAAGCGCTCCCTTATTATTCTCGCCGCTACCGCCATCGGACTCACCGCCGGTTTGTTTACCATCGGAATGATGAGCGGTATGTACGATTCCATTGTGCAGTCGGCGATCAATCGTGAATTGGGAAATCTCCAAATTCATACTGCTGAATACAAGCAAGACCAATTGTTTCGCCAGTATATTTCTCATCCGGATTCGCTCGTGCGGTTGATTCGGTTGCATCCTGATGTAAAAGTGGTTGCAACTCACACACTCATTGAAGGCATGGCGTCTTCGGCAACCACCGCAGCCGGTGTGATGATTTTTGGAATTACACCGACCGTTGAACGTCAGGCAACCGCTATTGCTCAATGCCTGATAGAAGGAACGTACTTTGATGTACAGACACGGACAAAATCCATTGTGATCGGAAAAAAACTTGCCGAGAAATTGAATCTGAAACTTCATTCCAGGATCGTGCTGAGTTTTTCCGGACTAGACGGAAATATTGTGTACGCTGCATTTCGTATCGGCGGAATTTATAGAACTGACTTTACGATGTTTGATCAGACGAATGTTTTTGTAAAGCAGGAAGATATTTCCGAACTACTGACGGTAGCGGCGCCCGTGCACGAAATCATCATTCGAACAAACGATTCAAAAATTCTTGAACAGACAAAAACCGAACTGCAGAAAATGTTTCACACCAATGCCGGCGCCGCACGCGCCAACATCCTGCTCGAAACATGGAAAGAAATTGCCCCCGAAATTAAATACACCGCAGATGCTTCGGATACCGTCAACGCAATCTTTCTCGGCATCATTCTGTTTGCGCTTCTGTTCGGATTAACGAACACGCTGTTGATGTCCGTACTCGACCGCGTTCGTGACTTTGGCGTGCTGCTGGCTGTGGGAATGTACCGGCGGCGATTGTTCCTGATGATTATTCTGGAATCGCTCTTCCTTTCATTCACCGGCGGAATCATCGGCGTCATTGCCGGATGGAGTGCTACCGAATATTTCAACGTGCATGGTATTGATCTTTCAATCGTTTCTAAAGGACTTTCCGCGTATGGAATTCCGACAATGCTCTACCCGTTTCTTCCGCCATCAGTGTACGGAACATTGGCTGTGATGGTGATTGCAACATCGATCATTGCTGCGCTCTACCCTGCAATAAAAGCAGTGCGGTTGAAACCGGTAGAAGCGATCAGAACACTCTGATAGAAACTGGACGGTTCAAGGTTGACGCTCCGGAAAAAAACAAGAACATGAAACCTGAACCTTAAAACCTGAAACTCCTGCAAATAAAATTTTAACAGAAAAGAACCATGGCGATAATTGAACTTCAAAACGTTAAAAAAATTTACAACACAAGTTCTGTTCCTGTTCAAGCGTTGAATGGCATCAATCTTCAGATCGAGGAAAAAGAATTTACCGCAGTGGTAGGACCATCCGGATCCGGAAAGACAACGCTGCTCAATATCATTGGCGGATTGGATAACGTGACTGAAGGAAAAGTTATTCTGAACGGACACGATATTACCACGATGAATGAAGGAACATTGATTGATTTCCGTCTTCACAACATTGGGTTTGTTTTTCAGGCGTATAACCTTATTCCGGTTTTAACCGCACGGGAGAATGTCGAGTTCATACTTTTCCTTCAACAAAAAGGAAAGAAAGAGCGGTACCAACGGGCGATGGAATTATTGAAGCGCGTCGGGCTTGAACAACAAGCCGACCGCAAACCGGCAGAACTTTCCGGCGGACAGCAGCAGAGAGTTGCCGTGGCTCGCGCGCTTGCATCGCGCCCCGCGTTCGTCCTTGCCGACGAGCCAACGGCAAATTTAGATTCTCACACAGCCGAATCTCTTCTTGATTTGATGCAGGATTTGAACAAAGAGTACGGCACAACGTTCATTTTTTCCACTCACGACTCCAAGGTGATCCACCGGGCGCGGCGTGTGGTGACGCTGGAAGATGGTACTATTACAGGTGACAAAATTTCTTGAAACAGCCGGGAACAGTGCGCACAAAAGCATACAAGAGATGCGCCGATATGTTCGACAAATGAAAATATCTTTATTACTTCTGCCGGTACCATTGTTACTTTCCGCCCAAGCAGATAATCACCAACTCGGCGGCTATGTCAAATATCTCTACAGCAATACCGACAATCCTGCATTCGGAAGAGTACGCGATCATATCATCCACTCCCGCATCAACGGAAAATATTTCTTTTCAGAAGCGATCACTGCAGCCGCAGAACTGCGCAACAGAATTTTTTTTGGTGGGAGTGTTGAACATACACCAAACTTTCTTTCCACCATTCAATCCGATCACGACTTAGGCAATGCCGATATTGTGTGGTGGAATACCCGTTCTTCCGTCGCCCATTCGGAACTCGATCGGTTCTACCTTGATGCAACGTATGAAAAATTTCAACTGACACTTGGCAGGCAGCGTATTGCATGGGGCACCGCGTTGGTGTGGAATCCTACCGATCTCTTCAATCCGCTTTCCATTCTGGATTTTGATTACGAAGAACGGCCGGGTGTCGATGCAATACACGCACAATATTTTACAAGCGAAGTTTCAAAGGTTGAGATTGCGATGAAGCCTGGAAAAGCAAAATCAAGGAGTATTGTTGCAGGAAAAATTCTCCTCAATCAATGGAACTACGACTTTCATATCCTCGGGGGGATGCATGGCAACAATCCTTTTTTCGGCGTGGAATGGGCGGGTGATATTGCCGGCGCCGGATTTCGCGGAGAAATTGCCTCAAAGAAAATCAGCAATGAAGCAACAATGCTCTTCCCAACATTACATGCAACGTGGTTGACAACCGCTGTCCTCTCTGCGGATTATACATTCACCAACAATACGTACGTTCACACCGAAGTGTTGTTCAATAATCAGGGAGTCACCGGGAATGCCGCGTCATTTCTTCCTGTTTCTCTTTCACTCGGTTTATTATCTCCCGCCCGATGGTCCCTGTTTCAGGAATTATCATTCAATGTTCACCCGCTCGCCCGTATTTCAGGATTTGTCATCTACAATCCCAACGACGGCTCATCAGTGCTTGTGCCATCGGCATCATGGTCGGTTATTGAAAATGTTGATGTTTCGTTTTTCGGACTGATTTTCTCCGGAGATGCATTGACGGAATACGGCGAATATGGACGGTCTTTGTTTTTGAGAGGAAAGTATTCGTTTTAAAAACAAAAGGGTGCCCCGTATTTCGGGAACACCCTTTGAAACTTTGCCTCACAAATGTCCTTATTTCATCAACAGCATTTTCTTTGTTTCCACAAAGTTGCCCGATTTCATTTGATAGAAGTATAAACCGGTTGACAATGAGGAAGCGTTGAATTGCACTTCATACTGCCCGCTCTTCTGTTCTCCGTTGACAAGCGTTGCAATCTCTTTGCCGAGAATATCGAACACTTTCACTGTTGTCAATGCCGAAACAGGAACGGAGAAACGGATCGTCGTCGTCGGATTGAACGGATTGGGAAAATTCTGTTCGAGTGAGTACGCATTCGGAGATATTCCGTTGGTGAGTTCAACTACTTTATTCGGTCCGCTGTCGGTGCCGTCTATCGGTATTATATCGCCGCGAATTTCCCCTCCGGAAAAAGCAGCTGTATGGACATTCATGTAATGACCACCTCCCCGCAGCAATTGGATCATGATCGAATCTTCTACAGTATTGACCAATCCATCAGTCGTAATTTGAAGATCAATGATC
The DNA here is from genome assembly GCA_040751955.1 of Bacteroidota bacterium. GTDB lineage: Bacteria > Bacteroidota > Ignavibacteria > UBA10030 > UBA8401 > SpSt-333. Next base: position 11,396 of record JBFMFY010000032.1, on the reverse strand, counting down.
GGGGAACCACTTTGACCCGGCACTCCTTTATGGATGTGTGCAACAGTTACTGCACCGGACAGTCCGCCGACGAGAAGGCTGAAATACATTTCTTTTTGACCCGGATCGGTCGGAAACATAACAGCACCGAGTCCTGCACCGGTACTATTGTTCGCAGGCACCTGTTGCATTCCGTCGAGAAATGCGATCGATGTGAGATTATACGCCGGTGATAACTGTCCACGAATTTCTCCTCCGGCAAATGCTTGGGTGTGCACATTCACGTACGCTTCCAGTTTTGTCAATCGGCGAAGGACGCTGTCGGCTACCATGACAGCCTGCTCTCCTCCTTTGCTGGCGAATCCTGAAGGTTCGAACGGTATCGGCACCATCACATTTCCACTTTGTCCAAATGCGCCGGCGTGAATATGTGCACCGGTGACATTCGTAAGTCCTGATATCTGGCATCCGTATTCAATCGTTTTGTTTGCGGAATTATATCGCAGCAGGAAAAAGCCTTGTCCCGTCGATGCATTCGGTGGATCGGCTTGCGTTCCACTCATTGATGTCCAAAACGGGTAGAATTGTGAGCCCATCACCTGACCGCGCAATTCTCCGCTGCCGTGTGCGCTTGTGTGTACATTAAAGTACAGCTCTCCGGCAAGCAACTTTCTGTACGTTGAGTCGGACGGCAAAAGACCGCCTCCGGAAATCAAGCTCCCGATTGCTGCAAGTGTAATTGCCGGGCTTCCGCTTTGACCCGCCGCACCATAATGAAGATGCGCCATTGTCGGAGGTCCGGTTAAACCTTTGGCGACACCATAGACAGTTATAGTTCCAACATTCGATAACACTGCAAAGCCAACCATCTTACCGTTTTCAACAACCGGAGGAACATGGTTTGCTCCACTGGCAAGAATTGTAAATGTGAGTGGTCCCGCGTATTCCACCTGCCCACGAATTTCGCCGCTCCCGTGTGCGGAAGTGTGAATATTGCAGTAGATTCTTCCCTTAAGAAAATGAGCAAGTGTAGTATCGTGCAGATTGGTCAATTCACCCGATGCAACTCCATTCGCATCAAATGTGATGGCAAAGAGAGGGGGACCGTTGACACCTTCTTGACCGAGATGAAAATGTGCAGCGGTGGGTGGACCCGTTAGCGAATCAAACGCAACTGCGTATGTTACTTTGCGTTGTTGAAGATCGACTTTTGCCCAACCGGCACCGTATCCTTTTGTTGTCACTGCCGGATTTTGTTTGTCGCCGCTCATCGTGAACACAAGATTGTTCGTTGACTGAGCATTACCTATGCTGCCGAGAAAAAAAACAATTGCAGCCACCGACCGCAATAGTATAGAATTTTTATGCATAAGAACCTCCTTGAATGTTATTAAAATGAGTGGTCTCGGTGTACTACATTTTCAGTCCATAAGGATCTGCTGTGTACAATTACCGGAGAATCTTTCATCCACCGATGTTCGGTGATCGACCTCCTAACCAATAACGAAATTTTCAGATATTCGGATTCTTTTATCCGCAAATGTATGGTTTGCATTGGTCAAAGTCCATACCCTATGACACCGCACACAAATGAAAAAGGCGAACAGATGTTCGCCTTTTTATTGTGAAAATGCTATAGTAAAAACCGGAAACGCTTTTGTTTCAGATTTACTTCACTTGAATCAACTCAACTTCAAATACAAGCGTAGATCCTGGGGGTATCAATCCGCCAGCTCCTCTGTCGCCGTATGCCAATTCCGAGGGGATATACAATTCACACTTCGATCCTTCTTTCATCAACTTCAGCCCTTCCGTCCATCCTTTTATGACCTGATTCAGTTTAAACTCTGTCGGTTCGCCGCGGGCATACGATTCGTCAAAAACGGTGCCGTCAATCAATTTTCCACGATAGTGCACCACAACAGTATTCGTATCAACGGGCGATTTCCCCTGCCCTTCCCGGATAATTTTGTAGAGCAAACCGCTAACCGTCGTTTTCACGCTATCATTTTTGGCACATGCTGCAAGAAACGATTCCCCTGCTTTTTTTGCTTCCGCTGCTACTGCTTGCTGTTTCTCCATTTCTACCGCCTGCTGCGCTTGCACACGCATTTGAAACGCCATCATTGCACTTTGAATACTGCTGTCCGGAAGCGCCGGCTGTTTGCCGTTGAATGCATCCTGCAAACCCTGCAGCACAAATGGATTCAAGAGATTGAAATTTCTTTGTGTTATATCATTGAGAATTTTCTGCCCGATATCAAAACCGATTACATAGCTGATCTTTTGATCTTCTGTTTTTAAATTCGATTTTGTTTGTGCCGGTTTCGGTGTTGTTTTCGGTTTTTGTGCAAATCCCATTGCAACAAATGACAGCACAAGTACAACTACACATAGTTTTTTCATGAAGAACTCCTTGGTAAAAAAGTGTTTAGAAAGACCCAAGAATATACGAAAAGGAAGGACGATTTCTGAGAGGAATATTCGGAATATTATAAACCATGTTGCTGTAAAACTGGATCAACAAGATCGCGCCAAACTTGATATGCTCCGGCAGTTAAATGAACACCGTCTGTCGTATATATATTTTTCAGTACGCCTTGTTCAGACAGGACGACATTCAGATCAAGAAAAATGATGGACTGTTCTCTTGCATACGTTTGCAATCGGGTGTTAAGTTTCGCCACGTCAGGATTTTTAATTTCGGCACGTTTCCATTTCGGATTGACATGCAGTGTTGACTGGATAACGGGAACAATATTGTGCGCACAGAGCGAATCGATCAACTGCACATATCGATTGAACACGGTATCGACAGGTACATCCTGATACAGATCGTTGATGCCTGCCATGACGAAGCAGAGTTTGGGATTGAGCCGTGTTACCTGATGAAGACGACGTAACATTCCGGGAATATTGTCGGAACCGATGCCGCGATTGACAACTCTATCCCTCCCCAGCAATTCCATCCAATTACCGCCAAACGTAATGGAATTTCCAAGAAAGACAATATCGGCAGATTGAATCTTCGAGAGATCGTACAGTGCAGTAAGATTCTTATACACGGGGTTTTTCAGATACAATGAATCGTACGATGTTTGTGACGAAGCAATCGAGGTACACAGCAGTAAAGTCAATAACAAAACAGCGTTGAGAATTTTTTTGCGGCTTCGTGCCTTAGCCGTAAATGTCATAATCCGAATTTTGCTTTCAAAAATGTCATTACTTTTTCGTGAGCATCATCGGCGTGAACTTTGTCATACTTCGGATTGCTCGGATTGGCAAATGCGTGTACAGCATCATAGTTATGTACTTCAAGATTTTTCTTCGCCGCTTTCATGTTCTTTTGAAATTCTGCAACAACCTTCGGGGAGATATGCTGATCCTGTGTGCCGAAGATGCCGAGCACATCGCAGTTGAGCGTTTTTAATTTTTTGACATCTTTTTCCGGCATTCCGTAATAGACAACGCAGCCGACAGCCTGCTTTCCAAGCAGCAGTGCGCTTTGCAGAGACCAACCGCCGCCGAAACACCAGCCGAGTGTCGCAATCTTTGCATCTTTTCCGACATATTGAATAGCCGCTTTGATGATGGTTTGTATTCTCTTATCCTTCACCGATTGAACATACTGACTTGCTTCCTGCGGAGTTGTGGCAATTTTTCCGTCGTATAGATCTAATGCGATCACAGTAACGTCGCCAAGTTCTTTTTGGAGTTTTTCCGATTCCAATTTGATGTAGTCGTTCAATCCCCACCATTCCTGAAAGACAAACAGATATTTATTGGTCGGATTCGCTGCTTTCACCTCAAAAATTCTCACATCCTTTTTATCAGCAGCGGGGATCATTTTCATTGACCCCCCTTCGAGTTTCAAAGAGAACGGCTCCGGTGCTTCATGAAGCGCTACAAATGCAAGGTCGCCTCCCATGGAAGAGAACTCTTCCGTTGCAGACATGGAACAACAAGGCTCTTTAGATTGTCCTGCCAGAGATGCAACAGCAATCACGATACACAACAACATTTTTTTCATGGTTTCCTCCATACAGTTATTCAACAACGACCGGTTCTTGTTCAAGACGAATGCCGAATTTCTTTTCCACGCCGTCTCGGATTTCTTTTGCTAACGCAAGAAGCGCAGCAGTGGTTCCTCCCCTGTTCACCAATGCCAGAGTATGGTTTGATGAAATACCGACTCCGTTCTTTGTGTATCCTTTTTTAAATCCGGATTTTTCGATCAGCCACGCCGCAGGAATTTTTGTTTTTTCTCCCGATGCAAATGTTGGTACCGTTGTTCCATCGCCGATTTCGTTCCACCGATGACGAAGTAGCAGCAGCTGAGTATCATCCACAATCGGATTCATAAAAAATGAACCGACCGACTTTGTATCGGGATCATTCGGATCGATTACCATTGATTTCTTTTTGCGCAGCGACAAGACAACACTGCGAACTGCTTCAAGCGATTCTCTTCCATCGGTGAGTGAAGAAAGTGGAACAGAATCTTCAACAATCTTCCTCACTTCCGGATAATTGATCGTCGGGTGTCCGTTTTTCTTTAAACGGAAAGTAACCTCGGTGATGATGTATTTACCTGCATCCCGAGACTTGAAACGACTCTGCCTGTACGAAAATTGGCAATCAAGATTTGAAAATGAAATCTCTTGGAATGTAGAGCAATCAATAGAGGACACTTTTTCGATCGTATCTTTCACTTCCTGCCCGTACGCACCCACATTTTGGATTGGTGTTGCGCCGACACTCCCGGGAATTCCCGAAAGACATTCAATTCCAGCGTATCCTTTTTCTACGCACATCGCCACAAATTTTTCCCAATCTTCTCCCGCTTTCACGCTAACAAGAACATCGTCTCCGTCATCAACGAATGAAATTCCCTTCACATCAACCTTCACAACAATTCCGTCAAAACCGCTGTCGGAAAAAACGGTATTGCTGCCGCCGGAAAGAATATGTGCACGAAGATTTTTATTCCGTGCAAACTCCAGCGATTCCAATATTTCTTCAACAGATGAACACACGCAGAAATATTTTGCGGTGCCACCAAGTCCAAGCGTGGTGTATGGAGCCAAAGGAATATGTTCAAGAATCTTCATTTGTCAGTATTCCACTTTATGCTACTGCATCGCCGCTTTTCTAATCCTATCCATCAGCGCTAAACCGATGCCATCTTCACTTACCTGTTCACAGTAGATCGTTTGAATTTCTTTTGCATCGCATTCGCGAAAAAATTGAAACAGCGAACGGGCGTATTCTTCTTTCGTCCGGCAGATCCTCGTCACTCCAAATTTCCTTCTTCCTATCCGCTGCATTCCAATATACGCGGAAGATTTGATCGGCACTGTTTCTTCCACACCGCTCACGATAAAGATGTACGCCAGGGGAGAATAGTGACGGTACTTCACGCCCGGACTTTTCACCGCGCCGGTCCCGTTTATCTTCAACAATCGCGTGGAGGGAATTATTTGACGTAATCGTTCGAATGTAATTCCGCCCGCACGAAGAATAAGTGGCGCCGCACCGGTGCAATCCACCACAGTTGATTCGACACCGACGCGGGATGGATTACCTTTTAAGATACACGGAATTTTCCCATTCAGATCGTGCTTTACTGCCTGCCATGTGGTCGGGCTTGGTTTGCCGGATATATTTGCCGACGGAGCCGCAACCGGAACACCGCACTCTTTCAAAAATTTTTGTGCAATCGAATGCTTCGGAATTCTCACACCGACAGTATTCAGCCCTGCAGTGGCTGCAGATGAAATTTTTTTGTTCTTCGGCAGCACCAATGTCAACGGACCGGGAAAAAATTCAGCAATTAATTTTTCTGCGAACGGCGGAATCATTGAAACCACCGACGGTAATTGCCCTAATTCTCCGATATGCACAATCAACGGATTATCTGCAGGACGACCTTTTGCAATAAAAATTTTCTTTACTGCTTCGGTACTAAATGCATTAGCACCGAGACCATACACGGTTTCGGTGGGAAATGCGACGATCTCGTTGTGAAGAATGAAATCCGAAGCTCGACGTGTTGATGTTGATATAACAGTTCTCATAGAATGTGCTTGAATATACAGAATTTTACAAGAATTTGTCCTTCAAAACTCTGAATCTTCCCGCATCCGCCTGCATCATACTGATACTTTCATTCTCTCACTATGGACACAGAAGGGTTGGAACAGTATATAATGCACACCAAACATTTTCTACTTCTCATTTCACTTATTGTTCTTTCATTCCGTGGAATTGCACAGACAAACACCGGTTCAATTTCAGGAGAAATTCGTGATGCAATTACCAAACAGCCGCTTCCCGGCGCAAATATTCTTATTGCCGGAACAAAATTAGGTGCAACGGCAAATGAAAGCGGTTACTATGTGATAAAAAATATTGAACCGGGAACCTACACACTTCACGCTTCAATGATTGGCTATGAACGTTCCACAAATACTGATGTTGTCGTTCACCCGCAGCGAAATAAAACAGTTCACTTCGGATTAAAATCTTCGGATGTTGAATTGGAAACAGTAGAAATTCAAAGCGACTACTTTGCAAAACCAACGGAAAACATCGTGAGCATGCGATCGCTTTCTCCGGAAGAAATTCGTCGCTCGCCCGGTTCGGCAGAAGATATTTTCCGCGTGATGCAGTCGATACCCGGTGTTGCAACGGCGGGTGGAAAAAGCGCGCAATTAATCGTCCGCGGCGGCAGCCCCGATGAAAATCTTACACTGCTCGACAATATCGAGATCTATAATCCGATCCACTTCGCCCGCTCCGGCGAATCGATGGGGATCATCAGCATCGTAAATCCCGCGCTTCTTGAAAAAGTCGATTTTCTCACGGGTGGATTTCCGGCGAAGTACGGCGATAAGGTTTCGTCTGTATTTGAAATGACATTGCAAGAGGGCAACAAAGAATTGTACAACTCCGACATCAATACAAACATCGCAGGATTCGGCGTGATGGTTGACGGACCGGTAACGGAGAAAGGTTCAATGATCTTCTCGCTGCGCCGTGGATTTTTTGATATACTCACTTCAATCATGAACCGTCCTGCGGCGCCAAGATATTACGACGCGGTCGGGAAAATAACATACGATCTCGACGCAAACAACAGGATAAGTCTTGTTGGATTCTATTATATAGATCAGATCGACAGAGAGGGAACGACAAAAGAATCCGGAGCAATGAGCAAATACGAATATCTTGCACGTGACGACTATGGCTCTGCATTCGGACTGAACTGGCGATCGCTGCTGTCGCGCGATGCATATGCGATGACGACAATTTCGTTCACCGGCAACGGATGGACAACACGCCAGGGATCATTGACAAACCGCTCGCTCCGCGGCGAGGATATTCTGGAAAACGAGATGATGGTAAAATCGGAAATTACGTATCAACTTCTTTCATCTCTCGATTTTAAAATCGGCGGACAGATAAAATTTATCGATTCGAAAAATGAATCATGGACACCGGAGGATACCACGCGCACGGGAACACTGATCCCCGCCGCAACGATCACATTCACTCCGAACACGACAACAAAATCGTCGTTGTTTGCACAGACGAATTATACTCCGTTCAATCCGTTCACAATCTCTGCCGGTGTGCGGTTTGATCATTTTGAGATGCTGAATGAAACGAATCTCAGCCCGCGGTTGGCGGCAACGTACCGGATAACGGACAGGACATCGTTGAATGCTGCGTGGGGAACATTCGTTCAATCTCCCGCCGCATACCAGATTTCACCCGATCCTCGCAATCTTTTGTTACGAAGCGTTCATGCAACGCATTATGTTGCGGGCATTGAACACCGCATCGGCGACGATACGAAAATGCTCGTTGAAATGTATCGGAAGGATCTTTCCGATGTCATCGTCGATCCGGACAGCACAAATCTGTTGGTGAATACAGGGAGCGGATATGCCGAAGGGATTGAATTCTCCGTTCAAAAAAAATTTACCAACGGATTTGTCGGAAGCGCATCATATTCTTTTTCTACATCGCAGCGGAAAGATACTCCCGCTCAATCATTCTATGATTTTGAATACGACCGTCCTCACATTATCAATCTCATTGCAGGAATGGAAATCGGTTCAGGGTGGCAGATTGGCGCAAAATTCCAGTTCGCGTCTGGTAATCCTTATACACCTGTGCTTGCGGTGACAAGTAAAAACGGTGCATTCTATTTGGTGGATGGCACCGTAAACTCAGCGCGGTATCCCGATTACCATAAATTGGATATACGTGTTGATAAACAATTTATTTTAGCGGGATGGTCGTTGACGGCGTACATCGATCTTTGGAATGTGTATAACCGCGACAATATCATTTCTTATTCATTTAAAGCAGATGCTTCGGGAAATATTGTAAAAACACCCCGGTATGATTTTGGTATTACACCGATTGCAGGGATAACGGCGAAGTTGTAGTCGATAAAGCCATCCGATTGCAATGCAATTGGATGGCTCCATGCATTCCCTCCTCTTCACTATTAGTGCAATTCAGTGTATATTCCTGTGCACGTGAAAGCACAGGATACCATAGTAAAAGAACTACGAGAATCTATCCTATCGATTCTCAATAACAAACTTCCTCTATCGTCTGAAAAGTTTTTACTTTCCTCGGCACATACCTTGGCGGCAAATATCTTGCGTATCAAATTCATGCAAACGCCAAGTATTAAGCATCATTTAGGATTAAATGAGAACGATCTTGGGTATGATTGCATTGCAGAGTTGTTCGAGCGGGATGCTGCCAACCAATTAATTCATTTCAAGACATATTTCTCAAATTTTGATTTCGCATCATTGACCGAGAAAGAGATCCTGCTGCATTTCCGCAGATTGATCTCTTCGGCAGTCAATCAAAATCTGATGCATGTCTATCGGGATTTTGATCCGAGTTTGGGAAAGATTATACGGAACATCAAGCTCGCAATCTCCGCACATAAAACATTCGTTGAAGTTGATCGATTTGACGAAGCATGCATCGCGCCGATTCACTGCAATCTTTACGAACATTTGCCGACCGCAGATCAGGAATTTCTTTTTATGCTTCTTCAATCGCATGTACGCGGCGATGAATTTGTACCCGAACTACTTTCAATTTTTTCCCGATACATCAGAGAGCAGGAAGAATACAGTAAAATTGTCCCGCTCATTTCTGTGGCACTAACATTTCGAGCATTGCTCGCGGCAAAACAGGAATATCAAACTTCCACGACCAGCAATGCCGTCAATATTTTTGAATCAACTGAGATTATCCAAAAAGTAACTGGACAAATTAAATCAACAATCCTTTTGAGAACCAACGGCAAAGAAAATACAACGCCGGATGCAGTTGACGCATACTTCAAAACAATTCACAGTGTGCTGCTGGCAAAAATGAATGAAACGAACGGCTCGGCAGATTCATTGTTTGAAGGACTAAAAGAACATTTGAAACATTTAACCGCGCAAGAATACCGAAAATGTCATAGAACAAAATTGGAGTACTATTACAAATTATGTCGCGAAGCAATTGCGGCCGAATTACTAAATCCCCCTAACCCTTGAAAAGGGGGAAGCGACCAAGTCGCAGGAGGATTTGAAAGTCCCCCTTCTAAGGGGGACAGACACCGAAGGTGTCAGGGGGATTCAAAAACATGACCAACAACTTTTTACCATACAACAAAAATCTCAAGCAACGCTCCAGAGATTTGCGAAATGAATCAACTCTTTCTGAAGTGTTGTTGTGGAAATATCTTCGTGCACGACAGATGAAAGGATTTCAATTCAATCGGCAAAAACCATTGGGAATATTAATTGCCGATTTTTATTGCAAACAGTTGAATCTCGTCATAGAAATCGACGGCAACAGTCATGAAGGAAAAGAACAATATGATGCCGATAGGGATATCGATCTTCAAAAACTCGGGTTAACAGTGTTACATTTTACAGACCATGAAGTAAAGAAAAATATGCGGGGTGTGTTGATGAGAATTGAGGAGTGGATTGAAGAGAATCCCCCGTCCCGATTTGAAAAAACAATCGGGACACCCCCTTAAAAAGGGGAATTATTAAGTCCCCCTTCCAAAGGGGGACGACGCGAAGCGACAGGGGGATTTGACACATCCCCCTTGAAAAGGGGGAGGCGACGAAGTCGCAGGGGGATTTAAAAGGGATTTCTGATTGAAACAACAACTGCACCTAAATAATAAATATGCAACACATTGACCAAAAAGTATTAGAACTCTACGTGCTGAATGATAATGCCGTTGTGCAGCAGCGCGAAGCGATAGAGCAGCATTTGGATGAATGCGCCGGCTGTCGTGAACTTGTTGCAAGGATGGAAGATATGTATGCCGGATTTTTTGAGACAATGGAGAATGAACCATTGCAAACAAGTTCACAGTTGCCTGTAAGGCAGAAGAAATCCCTTACCACCACTTCTCCTTCTCCGCTTCAAGAGATACGTGCAAATTACGAAATCGAACGTGCACCGATACGGAGGGTGATGTTATTTGCACGACGGCATCCTGTTGTGAGTTCAACGATGTCGTTATTTGTGTTGGGATTTTTTGCTTTGCTAAGCTGGCAGGTATTTAACGGTATAGAGAGTTTTGATGAAAATCCTAGTTATTACTTCCTAAACGATGCAAATGCCAAATTTGAAGTGTACAACAAAACCAACCAGATGTTATGGTCTATGCCTCTGAGTAATATTAAAGAAGTGCAAAAATTCGAAAATGATTTTAAGATGAAAAAAGCTATAATTAGTGATATTAACGGAGACGGCATTAATGAAATTATTACTAATCTTCAATTTAATGCAAACTTGAACGGTCCAAGAAAAATTCTTGTCTTTGATAATAAAGGTACAATTATAAAGTCTTTTGCTTTTCAGAACAAAAATATTCAATTCAAAAATATTTTTTACAACATGGAATTTTATGCGGGCACTATTTTAAAAATCGAAACCTTTAATAATGAATTAGCCATTATTACAGATGGAAGTGCTGGACGCTCACCTTGTTTTGTCGCACGATTAGATTCTCATTTGAATGTTGTTGGAAGATACTGGCATTTTGGAAGCTTAATGCCATTTATCTCAGACATAGATAATAACGGAAATAATGAAATCGTTGCGTTAGGTAAGAACGATGTTGAAGATAACATTATGAGGGATTATCCTGTTATGGTCGTTCTTGATCCCAAAAAGCTAATCACTGATCAGGAAGCATCGGCAGCACGTGGGTATGGATTGAAACAATCTGAATCAGAAGTGTATTACATCCGATTTCCGGAATCTGATATGGAGAAGGCCACTCAAACAAAACTCATGGCAAGAAGTATAGTTTACGACGACACCAATTATATTCATGTTCACGTCGAAAATTTAGGAGATGT
>JBFMFY010000031.1:0-37657 GCA_040751955.1 Bacteroidota bacterium | reverse complement strand
TGGTGCTCGCCCAATTGTTGAAGCACTTCAGCAAGGAGCACAGATTGTCATCACCGGTCGGACGACCGATACAGGGTTGACTCTGGCGCCGATGATGTACGAATTCAATTGGAAGTGGGATGATTGGAACAAGATCGCTGCAGGAACTGTTGCCGGACATATTCTTGAATGCGGCGGACAGGCGAGCGGCGGAAATTTTACAGGCGATTGGCGAGCTGTTCCCGATCTGGCAAATATCGGATTTCCTATCGCCGAAGCGCATCCTGATGGGAAAATATTTATTACGAAGCATGAGGAGACGGGCGGGCTAGTTTCTACAGCAACGGTAAAAGAACAATTGCTGTACGAAATTGGGAATCCAAAGAATTACATTACGCCGGACTGCATTGCCGATTTTACCACCATTCATGTAACAGATACAGCCGAAAACAGAGTAGAAGTAAGTGGCGTGCAGGGGAAGCCCGCAACCGATTCATACAAAGTATCAATGGCATACTTTGACGGCTACACAGCATTTTCTACTTTGACCTATGCCTGGCCTGATGCATTGGAGAAGGCAAAGAAGGCAGATGAGGTCCTTCGTACACGTTTGAACAATCTTGGTCTTCAGTTTGAAGAGGTACGTACGGAGTTTCTTGGATATAATTCTTCGTTCGGTCCGTTGGCACAACATGGTGAATCGTTGAACGAAGTAGTGTTGCGTGTCGGTGTTCGAGGAAAGGATAAAAACGCCATCGAACGATTCGGTCGCGAAATTGCTCCGTTGATCTTGACCGGACCGCCTTCGGTGACGGGATTTGCAGCGGGACGTCCCAAACCGAGCGAGGTGATTGCCTATTGGCCTGCATTGATTCCGAAGTCGGCTGTGATGCCGAAAGTGGAGGTTGAATCGATATGAAGATTCAATTGATGCAAATTGCTCATGCCCGTTCAGGCGATAAAGGAGACACGGGCAACGTCGGCGTGATCGCACGGAAACCGGAATATTATCCGCTTCTTGTGAAATATCTGACGGAAGAAAAAGTGAAAAAGCATTTCGAAGGGATCTGTTTGGGTAACGTCGAACGGTTCGAACTTCCGAATATCGGTGCGCTGAATTTCCTTTTGCATAATTCCCTTGGAGGGGGCGGAACGAAGTCACTAAAAAATGATGCTCAAGGAAAGACGTTAAGCAGTGTCATGCTGCGAATGGAAATTGATATCGAGGAGAATATTTAGATGTTTGATGATGAAAAAGTGCAATTGAAAGAATTGCTTGATAAGTCCTCCAAACTCCGGGGGTTTCTTTGACATTGATATCAAGCAATCCGAAGTAGATTCCCTCCAGCAAAAGACGTCCGAACCGAACTTCTGGAATGACAACATCGCTGCACAAAAAGTGATGCAGGAAATCAACTCGCGCAAGACGTGGGTTGATGCATGGCTCGCCATTCAAAAATCGATAGAAGATCTGGATGCACTGATACAACTATCAGAAGAGTCGCATGACGAATCGTTCGGCGGCGAAATCAAGAATGAACTGACAAAGATTACGAGAGCGATCGAAGATCTTGAGTTCCGAAATATGCTCAGCGGCGTAGATGATAAAAGAAATGCAATTCTCACCGTTCATTCAGGCGCAGGTGGAACTGAATCGCAGGATTGGGCAGAGATGCTTTTGCGAATGTACGTACGCTGGGGAGAGCAGCACGGCTATAAAGTCGCCCTTGCAGAACGGCAAGACGGAGATGGGGCAGGAATAAAAAGCGCTACAATAGAAGTTCTTGGAGAATTTGCTTTTGGATACTTAAAAGCGGAAATCGGCGTGCATCGTCTTGTAAGGATTTCTCCTTTTGATGCAAACAAGCGCAGACACACGTCGTTCGCTTCCGTCTTTGTCTATCCTGAAATTGATGACGACATTGTAATCGAAATTAATCCTGCCGATGTGGAAATGGAAACGTACCGTTCTGGCGGCAAGGGAGGACAGAACGTCAACAAAGTCGAAACGGCGGTTCGGTTGCGCCATATTCCGTCCGGCATTATTGTTGCGTGCCAGGAAGAACGTTCGCAATTTCAAAACCGCGAGCGTGCCATGAAGATGTTGAAGTCCCGCTTGTATCAAATGAAACGAGAAGAAGAAGAGGCGCGGCTCGCCGCAATTGAAGGAACGAAGAAGAAGATCGAATGGGGAAGCCAGATCCGTTCCTATGTATTCCACCCATACAACATGGTAAAGGACCACCGCACCGATCATGAGACAAGTGATACGCAGGGAGTAATGGACGGCGATCTCGATGAGTTCATCAAGACGTATCTGATGCAGTCGAGTAATCAGAAGGTTGCATAAACATTCAGACAATGTCATCTACTCTTTTCATCGCGCGCCGGTTTCTTCAGTTCCAAAAGACTTCCCGCAGTCAAAGTTTTATCTCGTTCATTACGCTTATCGCCATTATCGGCATCGCACTCGGCGTCGGCGCCCTCATCATCGCGCTGACAATTCTCGGCGGTTTCGAGAAAGACCTCAAAGACAAAGTCATCGGTTTCACTACCCATATTCAAATCACCACCTTCTCAAACCAACCGATACGTTATTATGAAAATGTTGAAAAGAAACTGGTGAGGGATTTCCCGCAAATCAAGAGCGTTTCTGCTTTCATTTCAAAAGAAGGAATGGTGAACTTCGGAGAAGCCACAGAGGGAATTATCGTCAAAGGGATTGAGCAAGTAAACGCGGAGAGTGGCGTGAAAGAGTATCTCGTACAAGGTGAAATTGATTTTGCAAAAATAGATGAAGGAATGTACGGCTGCGTCATCGGCAGGAAACTGTTGGACATGCTTGGTGCACAATTGGGGGATACACTGCTGGTATTTGGTTTGCAAGGGCACATCCAAACAACACTTGCGCCTAATGTGATGGCGTTCGTTGTTCGCGGTGTTTATGAGTCCGGTATGTCAGAATATGACGATGTCTTTTTTTACGTTGGAATCCCGGCGGCACAAGAGTTGATAAATTTTGAAGAAGCGGTCTCCGGGTTTGAAGTGATGCTGCACGATGTCAATCAGGCTCCGGAAATAGCGAAGGAGATCATGGATGGGTTGGGATACCCGTTTTATGCACGGACACTCTTTCAGTTGTACCGGAATCTGTTTACCTGGATTGAACTGCAGAAAGAACCGATTCCGCTCATCCTCGGACTGATTATCGCCGTCGCAGCGGTAAATATCATCGGAACGTTGCTGATGCTTGTACTTGAAAAACGAAAACAGATCGGCATTCTCAAATCGCTGGGTGCATCGTCGGCACAGATCCGTAATATTTTTTTGGTGAAAGGAATGTTGATTGCACTGGTTGGAACATTGCTGGGGAATGCATTTGCATTTGTCGTTTGCTGGACACAGCTTCAATTCAAGTTTTTTACTCTCCCCTCGACGATCTATTTTATGAAAAGCGTTCCAATCTATTTCCGTTGGGAGAATTTCTTGGTCGTATCGGGAATCAGTATTGTTCTCTGTCTCATTGCGTCTTTTGTTCCTGCGCGTCTGGCGTCAAAACTTGATCCTATAAAAGCAATTCGACTCAGTTAATGAATTTCACGCTCTACATAGCAAAACGATATCTACTTGCTAAAAAGGAAGCAGGATTCATTACTGTCATCTCGCTGATCTCCATCATTGGCGTAACAATTGGCGTGGCGGCGTTGATTGTAGTGTTGTCAGTCTTCAATGGATTCAACAGTTTGGTGACCGAGATACTCATCGGGTTCGATCCACATCTCCGCATTCAAAAAACAAAAACGACGACTTCAGATGATATCGAAGTACTGAACGAATTTTTATCGAATCAGAAATCAATTGCTGGAAAAAGTAGTTTTGTGAGCGGAAAGGGAATGATCATTTCCAAAAAAACAACCAAGGTTGTCTCTATTCGCGGACTCGAACCGGATCAGATCAGCAATGTTTCCGGAGTAAAGGAAAAACTGGTCATCGGAAATACAGATTTTACACGTCATGGTGATAGTGAGATCGTATTGGGCTTCAATCTTGCTGATAAAATGGGTGTTGGAATTGACGATTCTATTTACATTGTTACGGCAACAGGTGCTCACGATGCCGTTGTTAATTTCATTCCTCCGGAATTGCATACATTCCGGATTATTGGCATTTATGAATCGAACAATAAAGAGTATGACGGGCTCTATTGCTATACGAGCGTCGATGCGGCTCAAAGAATTTTTAAGGCACCGTTTGTACAGGGATATGATGTTCGGTTGAATTCAATTTCCAATTCCGAACAACTGAAGGATGAAGTTATACATACGTTCGGTTCTAAATTCACAGTGCAGACATGGTTCGACCTCCATAAAGACCTTTATTCTGTTATGCAGGTGGAACGATGGACTGCGTTTATTATTCTTACTCTTATCATCGGTGTCGCGTCGTTTAATCTCATGGGTTCATTAACGATGACGGTTATCGAAAAGACGCGTGACATTGGAATACTGAAAGCAATGGGAGCAAGAGATAAAGATATTCTTTCCATATTCCGATTTGAAGGATTGATTGTTGGCGTCGTTGGTTCTTTTTTGGGATTGATACTTGGTTACACTGTTTGTCAATTACAGATCAATTTTCATTTATTCGCGCTTGACCCGAATGTGTATATTATTCCTGCCATTCCTATTGATATGAGAATCTCGGATTTTATCGTCATCCCGATTGCTACGCTGGTATTATGTTTAGGTGCATCGTACTTTCCGTCAAAGCGCGCAGCAAATTTGCTGCCGTCGGATGCGGTGAGGTGGGAATAGGTTATAGAAAAAATTTTTTTGTTTCAGGATTCGGGATTCAAGGTAAAAAATAATTCATGGTCATACTGAGCGAGTCCTGATGTTTCTTAGTCGGGACGAGTCGAAGCATCCAGTAATTTTGGAAAGAATTACATGATATTAGAAGCTACCAACATCCACAAAACCTACTCGACAGGAAGAGATTCCTCGCTAAATGTTCTAAAGGGTATCTCGCTTTCGATTGCGGAAAAAGAAATCATTGCTATCGTCGGTCCTTCGGGAGCAGGAAAGAGCACGCTCGTTCATATTTTGGGACTGCTCGACAAGCCGACGCAAGGGGAAGTGTCATTTGAAGAGAAAAATTTAACATCGCTCAAGGATGAGGAGATATCTGCTTTGCGAAACCAAAAGATTGGATTTGTCTTCCAGTTCCATCATCTTCTCCCGGAATTTACTGCGCTTGAAAATGTATTAATGCCGACTTTGATTGCTGGTAAATCAATGAAGCATGAGACCGATCGTGCAAAACAATTGCTCGCCGAGGTGGGGCTTTTAGACCGCTTTGAGCATAAACCGTCGGAATTATCCGGCGGTGAGCAGCAGCGTGTTGCTGTGGCGCGTGCGTTGATGAATAATCCCAAAATAATTTTTGCTGATGAGCCATCCGGCAATCTCGATTCCGAAAATGCTGACAAACTTCATAATCTTATCTTTGATCTCCGCTCCAAATTTGGGCAATCCTTCGTTATAGTCACCCACAATAAAGAGCTTGCTTCACGTGCCGACAGAATTGTGACGATGGTAGATGGGAGAATTGTGTAGTGTTTTTTTTTAGGGTTGGGCTCTCGATCATTCGTACGAAAGTATTTTTTGATTATTTCCCCTCTTGACTTCAAGACAATTTGATATTATATTAGCACTCAAATATAGAGAGTGCTATAACAATCCATCTCTATAATTCATTAAAATAAAACAAGTTATAAGGAGGCATTATGAAAATTAATCCTTTAGCAGATCGTATTGTAGTGAAACCCGCGGAGGCGGAAGAGAAGACCAAAGGGGGACTGTACCTTCCCGATACGGCAAAGGAAAAACCGGTGTGGGGAGAAGTAATTGCTGCGGGTCCTGGTAAAACCACAGACGACGGAAAAAAAGTGCCGATGGAAGTAAAGGTTGGAGACAAAGTTCTGTATGGAAAATATTCCGGTACAGAGATTACCATCGACGGGCAGGAAGTGTTAATCATGCGCGAGAGTGATATCTTCGCGATCATGCCGAAATAATCTGATGCATTCATTGAATTTCTTATCTGACAAAAAATAACTAAGGAGAATTATTATGGCAGCAAAAACAATAACCTTTGAGTTCGACGCTCGTGCAGCGTTGAAACGCGGTGTTGACCAACTCGCCAATGCGGTAAAAGTTACGCTCGGTCCCAAGGGACGGAATGTCGTCATCGACAAAAAATTCGGCGCACCGACCGTAACAAAAGACGGTGTGACAGTTGCAAAAGAAGTTGAACTGGAAGATCCTATTGAAAATATGGGCGCACAAATGGTGCGTGAAGTTGCTTCCAAAACATCCGATGTTGCAGGTGACGGAACAACAACAGCAACAGTACTTGCACAAGCGATCGTGCGTGAAGGTCTGAAGAACGTGACCGCAGGTGCAAACCCGATGGATTTAAAACGTGGAATCGATCTCGGAGTTGCGAAAGTTGTTGAAGAGTTAAAGAAGATGGGACGCAAAGTTGAAGGAAAGAAAGAAATTGCACAGGTCGGTACAATTTCCGCAAACAACGATCCACAAATCGGAAACCTGATTGCTGATGCGATGGAAAAAGTTGGCAAAGACGGCGTCATCACTGTTGAAGAAGCAAAAGGTACTGAAACGACTGTTGATGTTGTTGAAGGTATGCAGTTTGACCGTGGATATCTCTCACCGTACTTCGTCACCAATGCAGATTCTATGGAAGCGGAGTTGGAGAATCCGTACATCCTGATTCATGATAAGAAGATCAGCGCGATGAAGGACCTTCTCCCGATTCTGGAAAAGACGGCACAGTCCGGTCGTTCAATTGTAATTATTGCCGAAGAGGTCGAAGGTGAAGCGCTCGCAACACTCGTTGTCAACAAGCTGCGCGGAACGTTGAAAGTAGTTGCTGTGAAAGCCCCCGGATTCGGTGATCGCCGCAAAGCAATGCTGGATGATATTGCTGTTCTCACTTCCGGTCAGGTTATCTCGGAAGAACAAGGGTATAAACTTGAAAACGCAACAATTTCTTATCTCGGTACGGCAAAGAAAGTTGTTGTTGACAAAGACAATACTACAATCGTTGAAGGTGCCGGAAAGAAAGAAGAGATCAAGAAACGCATCAACGAGATCAAAGCACAGATCGAAAAAACAACATCCGATTACGATAAAGAAAAATTGCAGGAACGACTTGCAAAACTTTCCGGCGGCGTTGCTGTGTTGAAGATTGGTGCTTCAACAGAAGTTGAAATGAAAGAAAAGAAAGCGCGTGTTGAAGATGCTCTTCATGCAACCCGTGCAGCTGTTGAGGAAGGTATCGTTCCCGGCGGCGGCGTTGCATTGCTCCGAACGATCGATTCACTCAATGACGTAAAAACTTCAAACGCAGATCAAAAGACAGGTGTTGATATTCTTCGCCGTGCTTTGGAAGAGCCGCTTCGTCAAATCGTTGCGAATGCGGGTCTTGAAGGCTCTGTCGTTGTAGATAAAGTTCGCGGTCAAAAAGGAGACTTCGGATTTAACGCTTTAACCGAAACATACGAAGATCTCGTGAAAGCGGGTGTTATCGATCCGACCAAAGTTGCTCGTGTGGCTGTTGAGAATGCAGCAAGTGTGGCATCGCTGCTCTTAACGACTGAAGCGACAATCGTCGAGAAGCCGGAAGAAAAGAAACCAATGCCAGCAATGCCTCCGGGCGGCGGTATGGGTGACATGTACTAATGAATGCTCGGATTACGCAGATGTATTCACAGTTGCGTAATTGAAGATACTGGATGCTTGATTTTTGACATAAGAAAGCATCTGACTATAAACCCTCAGTCGGATATTGGCTGGGGGTTTTTTATTTATTGAAAGTTGATTTTGGCTTTTTTCGAGTTTATATTGGTAAGTATAAACTTATAAATGGAGGGAAAAGCATGGAATCCACAGCCAAAAAATTGAGATTTCATACCAAAGAATTATTGGAAACAGTTGCAAGGGGTGAAGAAGTGATTATTACTTTAAGAGGAAAACCTTACGCAAAACTTATACCTTATAAATCAGGCGCAAAAAAAGAAAAGAAAAAAGATGAATTGTTTGGTTTGTGGAAAGATCACGAAGAGTTGAAGGACGTGAGTGAGTATGTTCGTAACCTTCGAAAGAGACGGCACTAATGTTCCTGATTGACACCGATGTGCTTATATGGTATTTACGTGGCAATACAAAGGCCAAAACCGTTGTTGAACATCAGGAAAGCTTTTTCATTTCAGTTGTAACGTACATGGAATTAGTACAGGGAATGAGAAATAAAAAAGAGCTTGCTGTTTTACGCAGCACCCTGAGGCAATGGGGTGTTAAAATTCTTTATCTTAATGAAGAAATTTCTGTGAAAGCAATGTTCTTTGTTGAACATCATTATCTCAGTCATTCGTTACAACTTGCCGATGCACTAATAGCTGCCACAGCTTTTGCTAATGGACTTACCGTGCTTACCGCTGATACGAAGCATTACGAAGTAATTAGCGATATTGAAGTGGCAATTTTCAAACCATAAACCGAAAGCATAAACTCAATGTCATTCCAAAACAAAATTGATCTTATCCAGCAAAAACTAAAAGAATACAAATTAGACGGCTGGCTGCTCTATAATTTCCGCGGATGCAATCCGTTTGCTTCAAAAATATTGGAAATGCAGTCAGGAAAACTTTCTTCACGGAGATACTTCTATTTTATCCCTGTCAACGGCTCACCGCAGAAATTAGTCCATAGTATTGAACAATACGATCTTGACCACCTGCCGGGGGATAAGATAATCTATAACCAATGGAAGACACTCCATGACGGAGTAAAAAAACTCATTTCAGGCAGTAAAAAAATTTGTATGGAATATTCGCCGAACAACGACATCCCGTATCTCTCCAAAGTCGATGCCGGCACATTGGAATTTATCCGAACGTTCGGCGTTGAAGTCGTTTCGTCAGGAAATATTGTGCAATATTTTGAAGCGCGGTGGAACGATGAACAGTATCGAGATGCTCAGGATACAGCGAATATATTGCTTCGTACAGTCGATAAAGCATTTGCTTTCATCGGGGAAAATTTACGTGGCGATAAGAGGGTGACAGAATATGACGTGCAGCAATTGATCATGAATGAGTTTGAAAAAAACAATCTCACAACGTACGCACCGGCAAATTGCTCCGTCAATGCAAATGGAGCAAACCCGCATTACGATCCAACATCCGAAATTCACCAAGAGATTAAAAAAGGAGATTACATTTTAATTGACTGGTGGGCGAAGAAAAAAAAGCCGGGTTCCGTGTACGCTGATTTTACATGGGTTGGGTATGCAGGGAAAGAAATTCCTCGAAAGTATCAGGAAGTGTTTGATGTGGTGAAAGGAGCGCGGGATTCTGCGGTTGAATATCTGAAAAAGCAGTTCGCTGCTGGTAAACCAGTTCGCGGCTGCGATGTAGATGACGTGTCAAGAAACTACATTGAAAAGAATGGGTATGGAAAATATTTTGTCCATCGCACCGGACACAATATTGGCGAAGAAGTGCACGGCAACGGAGCGCATATTGATAATTTTGAGACCATGGATGTCCGTGAGATTATTCCGGAAACATGCTTTTCCATTGAACCGGGAATATATTTGCCGGGAGAATTCGGGATTCGATTGGAGGTTGATGTGTACATCTCCAAGGACAAAGAAGTGATTTTGCTTGGAGATAAAATTCAAAACGAAATTGTGAAAATTGATTGCTGAAAGATGAACAAGAAAACCTCATTAAAGTTAGGATAGGAGCTGATAAATCTTGACAAGGGCATCAGGAAATAATTATGGACTTAGGAATTAAAAATAAAATTGCTCTCGTTACTGCTTCCAGTCAGGGACTTGGTAAGGCAACTGCGTTTTCACTTGCGAAAGAAGGAGTCAAACTCGCCGTTTGCTCCAGAGATGAAAAATCAATTAACGCTGCCGCAAAAGAGATATCTGAACAAACAGGCGCTAATGTATTCCCAATAGCAGCAGATGTTTCAAGGAGTGACGATATTGACCGGCTCATCGAATCAGTCAAAAAAGAATTTGAAACCATTCACATTCTTGTGAATAATGCAGGCGGACCTCCGACAGGAACTATTACAGGAATTTCTGACACCGAATGGGAGAAAGGGGTAAATCTGACGTTAATGAGCACGATCAGGCTTACCCGAGCCGTACTTCCGATGATGGAGCAGCAGAAATGGGGAAGAGTCGTAACAATTGTTTCGATCACCGCCAAGCAACCTGTCGATGAGTTGCTTATCTCTTCAACACTTCGTCCGGGAATTCTCGGGCTTTCAAAAGTTCTGGCGAATCAATATGGCAAGTTTGGGATTACCATCAATACGATTTGCCCCGGCTATGTTCTCACGCAAAGGCAGGAAGAATTAAGCCGCTCACGTTCTGCGGAAAAGAATATAACAATGGAAGAATATCTTGTGGAGAGTGCGAAGAATATTCCGATTGGAAGATTAGGAAGACCGGAAGAGATCGGCGATGTGATCGCTTTTCTGGCATCGGAACGGGCGAGCTTTATCAATGGTGCAAACTTCCTTGTTGACGGGGGGCAGACAAAAGGGATATTTTAAGTTTCAGCGTTGCGTCTCTTTCGGAATTTTCGCAAGGTTCTCATCTACTTCCTTCCCCTCAACACCCTCGTCCAATGCACAATTTGTTTTTTCACCTCGTTTGGGGACGTGCTTCCCGCTGATTTTTTATGCTCAATTGATTTGTGCGGTTCAAGCAAATCGTAGATATCCTCAGAGATTTTGTGAGAAAAATGATGCAGTTCTTTTAGCGAAAGCGCTGAAAGTGATTTTTTGTGTTCAACACAGTAGGCGACAATCTTTCCAGTAATAGAATGCGCCTCTCTGAACGGAACATTGTGCTGAACAAGATAATCGGCGATTTCCGTGGCAGTAAGAAAATCGTTCTTTAATTCTTCTTCGAACCGATCTCTATCAAATGTTGTATGGATGAACACGTGTGTAAGGATAAATAAAGATTCACGTGTCGTGTTTGCAGCATCAAATAAGGGATACTTGTCTTCCTGCATGTCGCGGTTGTAAGCGAGAGGAAGACCTTTCATTGTTGTGAGAATATTTACCAGATTGCCGTACACCTTTCCGACTTTACCACGCACTAATTCTGCCATATCGGGATTCTTCTTTTGCGGCATAATGCTGCTGCCCGTTGTATAGGCATCATCAATTGTTGCAAAATTAAATTCTTGCGATGACCACAACACCAATTCTTCTGCCATCCTGCTGAGGTGCATCATGATGGTGCTGCAGATGGAGATGAATTCAACGATATAATCGCGGTCAGAAACTGCATCAATGGAATTTTCGATCAGCCCGTCAAATTTTAATTTCTTTGCAACGCCGGTCCGATCAATAGGGAAGGAGGTACCTGCAAGTGCGGCTGCACCCAGCGGCAGTTTGTTAACTCGTTTGTAACAGTCGGTCAACCGTTCGTAATCCCGTTCCAGCATAGAAATATATGCGAAGAGATGATGTGAAAGATAAATTGGTTGGGCTCTCTGCAAGTGGGTATATCCCGGCATTAGCACACCGAAATATTTTTCTCCTTTATAGAGAAGAACACGTTGGAATTGAGAGATAAGTTTCTTCAATTCGGTAATGGCGGTTCGCAAATATAGTCGTTCATCGAGCGCGACTTGATCGTTGCGGCTTCGGGCAGTGTGTAACTTCCCGCCGATCGGCCCGACTTTTTGAATAAGTCTCTGTTCAATTGCCATGTGGATGTCTTCCTTCTCCCATGACAAATCGAGTTTGCCCGATTCAATTTCAGTAAGAATTTCTTTCAGTGCTTTCCGTATCCGGCGTGCATCTTCAGCAGGAATGACCTTGCATGATGAGAGCATCTCAACATGGGCGATACTTCCCTGAATGTCTTCCTGATACAATGCTTTGTCAAGATCAATTGATGAAGAAAACTTCAACGCGATTTCTGACAAAGGTTGTTTGAACCTGCCGCTCCATAATGATTTTGTCTGAGCCATAATTTCTCCGGTTTCTCATTCAAAGTAATAAAAAAACCTGACCTTTTCAGTCAGGTTTTTTTTAATTTTTTAGATTTTCCAAATCTTTAAGATTTGGAAAATCCAGTTTTCTATTCTCGAACGACCCACACCTTCACTTTTGCAGTGACCTTGGAATGCAATTTCACAGGCACTTCAAAAATTCCGAGTGTTTTGATCGGCTCTTCGAGTTCAATGATCCGTTTGTCGATCGTGAAGCCTTTCTCGGTGAGCGAATCAGCGATCATTTGTGATGTGACCGCTCCGAAGAGTTTATCATCCTCGCCAACCTTCATTGTGATCGTCAGCGACACGCTGCCGAGTTGAGCAGCGATCTTTTCTGCATCCTTCGCTGCTTTATCTTCACGGCGCGAAAGGATCTTCTTTTCTTCCTCCAGTGCTTTTAAGTTTCCCGGGGTTGCACGGTACGCGATGTTCCGCGGGATGAGATAGTTTCGCGCGAAACCATCTTTCACATCGATGACATCTCCGATGGCGCCGAGTTTTTCATTGTTTTGACGTAAGATTACTTTCATAGTGTTCTGCCTCTTTTCATTACTTAATAGCATCGGATACGTACGGGAGCAATGCAAGATGCCGCGCTCGTTTGATCGCCGTGACCAATTGGCGCTGATATTTTGCGCTTGTGCCGGTGATACGTTTCGGAATGATCTTGCCTTGTTCAGAAATAAATTTGCGAAGGAGTTTCTCATCCTTATAGTCGATCCAGATGGTGCCCGCTTCAGTGAAACGACAGTTCCGTTTTTTCTTCTGCTGCATCTCCTTTTTGTCCTGATCACCTCTCATACCGCCGCGCATGCCGTTACGCATTCCGCCGCCGTTGCGGTTTCCGCCTCTGAAATTATTTTCTCTCTGAGAAAAAGAATTCTGTCTCATGCTTGTACCGGTCCTTTCTCCTCAACAATAACAGGTTCAGTCGCAGGTGTTTTCTGTCCCACTTCTTTCGCTTTGAGTGCTTTTTTGTCGAGCTCAACGGTGAGGAATCGAATGATGTTCTCATTCAATTGGTATTGACGTTCAAGTTTTCCGACGATGTCGCCGGGTGCCTTGAATTCGTACAACGCGTAGAAACCGTTGTTCTTCTTCTTGATGGGATATGCGAGACGGCGTCTGCCCCATTTTTCGACCGCGCGGATCTCGCCGTTATTTTTTTGGATGAAGTCTTTTATCTTCTCAACTTCCGCGTCGATTTGTGGATCTTCGAGCGTGGCATTGATGATGATAACAGACTCGTACACGCGAGTGTGTATCATTGTAGCTCCTTTGGACATTAGGCCCCACTCGATATAAAATACATTCTGTATCTCATTGAATGGAGCAGGTTAATGAAGTATGTAGTTTTTAGAAAACTCATCCCGCACTATTGCCGGGAGTGAAAAAATTCTTGTTGTAAACGCTCATCGTCTTCGCAATTCCTTCGTTCACCCAACAGATAAGAACATCAGTCGTGTGTTGAAGCAACTGCGGCAGAAGTTTCTCTTCATCGGGCTCAAATCGAGCCAACACATAGTCAGCCATTGCATCATGTGTATGTTGTTCGGGAATCGATCTCCCAGCAACTCCAATCCGCAATCGAGGAATCAAATCCGATTGGAGATGATAAATTACGGATGCCATCCCGTTATGCCCGCCGTCGCTTCCTTTTGTCCGCATGCGCAGTGTGCCATAGGGGAGTTGGAAATCATCGAAGACAATCATGAAATCATCAAAGCCGATTTCATATTTCTGTTTCAACTCACGTACTGCCGTACCGCTGTTGTTCATATATGTTTGCGGCTGTACAATAAGGACATCACAGTCGCCGACCAAACCTTTGTTGCATTCGTATAGTTCATTGCTTTCAAACGGCTGCGATTTGATCTTATCACTCAACATTTCAGCGACGAGGAACCCGATGTTGTGACGCGAGAAGCGATATCGGTTTCCGGGATTCCCTAAGCCAACAATGCACTTCACAGAGAAACTTCTTTATCAAAGAACAATTGAGAAGATTATTTCTTCGCCGGAGCTGCGGCAGGTGCCGGAGAAGCCGCCTCGCCCTCAGCAGGCTTTTTGCCTTTTGCAATAACTTCAGGTTCAGCAGGAGCTGCCGTTGCTGCTGCATCGGGTGTAGCACCCGGAACTTCTTCCTTCACGATGGTCGGAGGCACAACTGCAACAATCGTTCCGGCTTCATTATCGACAATGCGCGCATTTTGCAACTTGATATCACGGACGTGAATGGTATCGTTCATTTTCAAATCGGAGACTTCGACTTCAATGTGTTCCGGGATGAATTTCGGTAAGCACGCAACGCGGACTTTGTGCATCACAAATTGCATCGTGCCGCCGTCTTTTACACCTTGCGGTGTACCTTTAATGATTACGGGGACCTGAACAATCAACTCTTCATTCTCACGGACACCTTGCAGATCAAAATGAATCGGGCGGTCGGTGATAGGATCAAATTGAACATCGCGAAGAACGCAGGTTTTTGTCTCACCGTTGTCGAGTTTTAGATTGATCAAGTGTGTATCGGATGTGTACACCAGCGGTTTCAATGCAAGAGGGGTTACTGTGACATTAATATTTCCTTCACCACGCGAGTAATATACTCCCGGAATTTTTCCTTCGTACCGGAGGCGGTTCACTTTTTTTCCGGTCTCTTTCCGCACTTCCGCATTTAAAACTACTTCTGACATTGTTGTTTCTCCTCACTAAAAATAAATTAATTATCAATACTCTTGTCTTTATCCACATCAAACAATGAACTGATCGACTTGTTGTGGAAACATCTTTCGATTGCTTCCGCGAATACCTGCGAGACGGACATCACTTCAATTTTGGGAGATTGCACTTTCAATTGGATCGTATCACACACCAGAATTTTCTCAACCTGACTTGCATTGATCCTCTCCAACGCTTTCCCTGAAAGGAGAGGATGTGTGCAAGCGCCGTACACTGTCTTGGCACCCTCTTTCTTCAATTCGGCAACGGCACTTGTAAATGTTCCCGCCGTATCGATCAGATCATCCACAATCAAAACGTTCTTTCCGTCAACACGTCCTACAATATTCATTTCTTCAACAACATTTGCAGCCTGACGTCGTTTATCAATCAACACAAGATCAGCATCCAGTCTTTTTGCGTACGCACGCGCCATTTTTATTCCGCCGACATCCGGTGATACGACGGTCAGATCCGGAATGCGCTGCTTTCGTAAATGGTCAACAAATACGACTGATGAATAAATATGATCAACCGGTATATCAAAGAATCCCTGAATTTGCGGTGCATGTAAATCCATGCAAATAATTCTGTCGCATCCAGCCTTTGTCAACAAATTGGCAATCAGTTTTGATGTGATTGCAACGCGCGGCTGGTCTTTGCGATCCTGACGCGCATATCCGAAGTACGGAATTACAGCAGTAACTTTTCGGGCAGATGCGCGTTTTGCCGCGTCGATAGTAATCAACAATTCCAGCAGGTTTTCAGCAGGTGGCGTTGTCGATTGAATGATAAAAACATCGGCGCCGCGCACATTGTCAATGAACTTAACCCAAATCTCTCCGTCACTAAAGTCCTGGATTTCCAGTTTTCCAAGAGGTTCGCCCAGATGATGCGCAATTTTCTCTGCTAAAGGACGGTTTGAACGTCCTGAAAAAATTTTTAATTGAGGCATAGATAATCTTCCGGACAAACCAGATGAAGTCTGCTTTAGTTTTTAAAAATATCAAAATTTATCCAGATAGTCAACGTTTTTTCTCAGTGCACATTATGTTCAATCAAGTTGACATTACACCAACGTTTGGCTATTTTAGTCAAGTTTTATATTGAAATTGTTGAGGGGATTCATTCAAGTTGTTTATTTTAGTATTGGAGGACTAACAATGGAAGGAATCAGGAATATCTTTGTCATGGAGAAAAGAGAATCTCAGTCAATAATTGCCGCTCAAATAGGCTGGGTAACGACTTTCGCCGGCCTCACGGCGTTGGGCGCTCAAGTCGAGATACCTCATCAACCCGTACCTTTCACGCTGCAGACATTTTTTGTTCTTTTATCCGGAGCCTTCCTTGGATCAAGGAACGGTGCGTATGCTCAACTGCTCTATCTCTCAGCCGGTGCATTGGGACTTCCGGTCTTTTCCGGTGGATCATTCGGATTGATGAAAATTATGGGACCGACCGGTGGATATCTGCTGAGTTTTCCGATTGCTGCTGCAGTTGTCGGATATTTGGTAAGTCTCTATAAAGGTTACTTTTGGACATTAGGATCGATGTTCGCTGCTTTAATAATTATCTTCACAATCGGTTCGCTGCATCTTAATTTTGTTGCTGTTCATAATATGCAACAAGCGTTTGCGAGCGGCTTTCTGATTTTTTCCTGGTGGGATATTCTTAAATTGGCGGCTGCCGCAGCAATATATACGGAATTCTCCAAACGGTATAGAAGGCTTCCCTAAATAGAATGTTTATGTTAATAAAAAATCCTCTCGCTGAGAGGATTTTTTATTAATGGAAATTCAAATATGAGTGCCATCGCTTGTACAGTTCTGCAGTAGCGAGTACATCTCCGTAGCAATAATCTGCAATGTCTTTAAATCTTTTTTCGTCATAAAGTTTTTTCATATCGAGTCCGGTAATCCCTTTTGTTTTCGGACTTTCGATCCCAAAAGATTTGCAATAAAAATCCAAACTGAATCTTCGGGTTGTCTGGTAGAACGTCAGTTGCTCGAGAAGATCACAATGGATATCTGCATCATAACGGTAGGGCATTAAATTGCGCGTTGTTTGCACTCCCAGTTTTGCCGATCGGAGCAACAGGAACGGGCAGTCAAAACTCCTTCCGTTGAAAGTGATGAATTGATCGTACTTCGGAATGATCTCCCAAAAACTTCGAAGTATTTCCTCTTCGGTTCCCGATTTGTAATGACAAGAATTATCGTTTGAAAAAAAATCTTCCTGCTTATCGGATTGGAAAAATACTTTTCCCCGTTGGGTATCAGGATTGTAGAGCGCGATACAAAGGATTTGTGCAGTCAACGCATGCAAATTGAGATTCTTCTTGAGTTCTTCGATTTTTTCATCAGAATCCGCAAAGCGTAGTAAGTACGTTTGTGATTCCTGATCGAACGATTCCAAGGGGAATCCGAGGGTTTCGATATCAAAAACAATACGGCTCATACTTGAGTGATCTTGTAATTTTTCAATCCCCAATTCGTTTCCTTTGCAGTGACGAGAATGATCGTATAGATTGGTACTGCAAGAACCATTCCCATTACTCCAAGTGTTTCGTTCCCGATAAGAATCACGAGGAACATAGTGAGCGGATGAATATCCATAATGCGGCTGAAGACAGCAGGTTGTACAAGCATCTGGTCGATCTGTTGAATCGCAATGGTGATCAGTGCGATCCACGGAAGCATACTCAAATTGCCAAATTGAATAATTGAAATAAGAAGGACGGGTATCGCGCCGATGAAAGGTCCGGCAAATGGAATCACATTCGTTATTCCTCCGATCAAACCGAGCACGGTAGCATAGTTGATTCCCAGTGCAAAATAACAGATAGAGTAGAGAATTCCAACGATTGCCGATTCCGTTACAGTGCCGCGGATGTATTTGCTCAATTGGTCTTCAATTTTGTAGAGAATATTCAGTGTCATCTCAAAATATTTGTTGGACATGTTGCGAATGAACGACTTTTGCATGTTGTAGTAATCGTTCAACAAAAAAAATGTGATGAAGGGAACGACCATCAGCGATGCAGCAGTACCAAGCAGACTGGAGAGCGTTTCTCCCGCAGCATTGCCGAATGAGATGAGTGCGGCGTTCAATTGCTCGCGTATCGCTTCAGATTTAAAAAAAGGAATCTGGAATGAGATCTGTGTGCTCAACTCATTGAGCATTTTCGGAAGTTGATCTTTGCCGAATGCGGCAGAAATTTGAGAGATCTGTGTGGTGAGTACGGGAAGCAATAAAAATATCGCAAGCACAACAATACTTCCAAGTCCCGCAAAAACCAGAAGAACTGCAAACCAGCGAACGGCGCCCAGATTTTCAATGTAATCCACGAGCGGCTTCAGTATAAACGTCAGCGTGAAGGAGACGACAAGGATCAGAAACAGATCTTCAAATGTCGAGATGACAAAGATCGGCAGTGCAATTGCCATGGTTACCAGGAACACTTTCCAATGCCTGCTGCGGAAGAAATTTCTATCATCTTTCATGATTTCACCATTTGGTTTGCGATCTTTAACGACAACGATGATTCATATCCCCTGCGGAGGAGATGTTCATAAATTTTTTTCTTCTTGGCAAGAGGGGGGAGAGAAGCGATTCGTTTATATTTCCGTTCGGCTTCTTTTAGTGCCAATGTGGATTCTTTGTCAGCAGTATATAATTTCTGTAATACTTCATCTATCGTTGTTCTGTCGATCCCCTTTTTCAACAGAATTTGTTTCATCGCTGTTTTGCCGACAGGCTTGAGTGTCAGTCTGTCTCTGCACACCATGCGGGCAAATTCTTCATCATTGAGAAGATTGTTTTCTTTCAAATACGCGAGGGCAGATTCAATATTGCGTTCATCGTATCCCTTTTTCGTCAGGTATTCGTAAACTTCCTTTGTCGATCGCGGGCGGTACGATCGATATCGCAGCGCTGTTTTTTTGACCGATGATTCAAGTTCGGCATTTTCTATTTCATCCCGTTCGGTGGGGCTGAGTTCCTGTCCCGTATGCAGAACAAAGCGGACATAAACATCTTCCCCCACGCTGAAGGCATATTTTCCATCGACAAAAATTGAGAATCGCGATTTATTCTTCTTCTGCCGTTCAATCTTTGTGATGATCATAAAGAACGTTCGTGTCTATCAATGCAGATCGGCACGCATCTGTTATTTTGTTTTCTTCGCAGCGGGTTCGGGTTTTGCCGACTCTTTTGTTGCCGGTTCTGCTTTTTGAGGGGCAGCAGCAATCAATCCTAATTTTACCCGTACTTCGGTGTCAATCTGTTTGGCAAGACTTTCATTGGCTGTAAGGAATGCTTTCACAGAATCACGTCCCTGACCGATTCGTTCATCCTTATATGAGAACCATGAACCGCTTTTCGCGATGATGTTGTGTTCAACGGCAACATCAATCAGATCGCCAAGTTTTGAAATTCCTTCATTGTACAGAATATCAAACTGCACTTCTTTAAACGGTGGGGCGACTTTATTTTTTACTACTTTCACTTTCGTTCTGTTACCCACCACGTTTTGTCCATCTTTCAGCGCTTCAATTCTGCGAACATCCATACGGACTGACGCGTAGAACTTTAAAGCGTTGCCGCCGGTTGTCGTTTCGGGGTTTCCGAACATGACACCGATCTTCATACGAAGTTGGTTTGTGAAGATGACACTCGTTTTTGATTTTGAAATCGCAGAGGTTAATTTTCTAAGTGCTTGCGACATTAACCGTGCTTGAACACCCATCGTAGGATCTCCCATTTCACCTTCAATCTCTGCACGCGGTGTCAATGCGGCGACCGAATCAACCACGACAACATCAAGTGCGCCGCTTCGCACGAGTGTTTCAACAATTTCCAACGCTTGTTCGCCATATTCCGGTTGCGACAAAAGGAGAGAGGCTGTGTCAACGCCGAGCCGTCGTGCATAAGCAGTATCAAGCGCATGTTCCGCATCGATGAAGGCGCAAATGCCACCGGTCTTTTGTGCTTCCGCGATGATCGTCAAACAGAGTGTCGTTTTTCCCGACGACTCGGGTCCGTAAATTTCGATTACCCGCCCGCGCGGCACGCCGCCGATACCGAGTGCAGCATCGAGCGAGATCGATCCGGTCGAAATCGCATCGATTTTCATGATCGGTCCATCGGTCAACTTCATGATGGAACCTTTGCCGTGCTGTTTTTCAATTTGTTCAATTGCGATCTTCAACGCCTGAACTTTTGCGTCTTTTTCGTCAGCCATAATGCTCCTTACTTCAATGGGATTGTAAAAAGGGTTGTGTATGTCGAACCGGTGCTGGCGAGCCGGCTCCTCATGATCCGAATCTCGCTGCATGTGAATTCAATCGGATGAAAAGTAACTGTTTCAATATTCTGAATCAAGTTGGAAGATATTTTTCCTTTTGCTCTTCCGATGGTAATATGCGGATGAAAAGGCTTTGCATCGGGCGTATGTCCGTGCAGTTTCGTGATCTTCCTAATCATTTCGGCTAGATTCTCAAGTTGGGAATTTTTTTCCGGATTCGATCCTATCCAAAATACTTTCGGAGAACGGTCGGAAGGGAATGCACCGCAATGCGTCAGTTCGATGTTGAACGGGGGAAGGGCGAGAGAATTGCGTATATCGTTATTTAGTTGCTTTAGCCACAATTCTGTTTTATCGCCAAGAAACTCAACCGTGATATGAAACTTTTTCTCTTTCTCCCATTTTGCATGTGGGGCAAACGGTTTCAGTTTCGATTGGATGAGAACCAGCCGATCAATCAATTCGGCAGGAGGGAAAATTCCCACAAAGGAGCGAAGCAGTTGATCCGACATGGCATCATCCGATCTTGAGCAATTTTCGTCGAAGCAATTCGAGAGCCGCTTGCGACGCTCGATCTTTGAACCGGAGTCTGTTATCGCCAAAATTAAACTTCATCGCTAAGGTCGTCTCACGATCGGCATATCCGATATAGCACAATCCGACCGGTTTGTCAGGCGTTCCACCAGTCGGTCCAGCAATGCCAGTGCAAGAAATTGCAATATCTGTTTTTGAAACAGTTCGCGCACCAATCGCCATCGCTTCTGCTACTTCTTTACTAACTGCACCGTACTTGTCAATAAGTAGAGCATCAACGCGTAGTTCTTCAATTTTGGATTGATTGCTGTACGTAACAAATCCCCGCATAAAATAATCAGATGAGCCGGAGACATTTGTAATTCTATTTGCTATCAAACCACCTGTGCATGATTCTGCTGTCGAAAGAGTCAATTTCTTTTCTCTCAAGAGAATTCCAATGACGTCTTCCAATTCTTTTTCATCGGAAGAGTATATATATCTTTCCGCTTTCAAGCGAATTGCCGATTCAACTTCACTCAATCTTCTTTCCACAAATTTTTGGTCGTAATCTTTTACTGTGATGCGCAGTTTCGTTCCCGTCGGATTGGGTAAAAACGCGAGCGTAACTTTTCCGTCCGTTCCAAGGATTGCTTGAACATCACCGATCTCTTTAGCAAGCATCGATTCGCCGATGCCGGTTGTTTTCAACGTACGATGGCGTACGATCAATCCGTCAGATTTTGTTTTAAGGAATGGAACGATCCAATCTTCAACCATTGCCTTCATTTCAAACGGCACGCCAGGCATTACAAAGAAATATTTTTTCTCTTTCTCGAACATCATTCCCGGCGCCGTCCCATGTTTGTTGGGAATAACCGTACACGTTCTCGGGACTAACGCTTGATCGATATTCGATTGTATGAGTGCGATGTTTCTCTTTTGTGCCAGTGCTTTGATGTCGGCGAGGACTTGTTCATTCATAGTGAGATCGGTCTCAAAGAATTCGCACACCACTCTTTTTGTGATGTCGTCATGAGTGGGACCCAAGCCACCCGTGACACACACGACATCGTGAACTGCAACTGCGTCGGAGAACGATTGTTTTATTCGATCAGCATCATCGCCGACAGTCGTCATTCGATCGGTAAATACACCGACTGTGTTCAATTGCTCAGCAATAAAAGCCTGATTAGTATTGATCACCTGACCGATCAGAAGTTCATCACCGATCGTTATTATTTCGCATGTCATAACGCAAGCCAGAGGAGAGCAACTTGGATGATGATATTCGTGTAGAAACCCGCAATAACATCGTCGATCATAATATTCCACCCACCTTGTTTGCGGTCGAACATCTGTGCAGGATACGGTTTGAGGATATCGAGAACACGGAAAATGATAAATGCTGTCGTAAGATTAACGATTGTCGGCTGAATAAACCAGAGACTAAGCCACATTCCTACAACTTCATCAACTGTAACGACGGAGGGATCCTGACCGTAAACTTTTTCCATCTTTTCTGCAGCAAGACCGCCGAAGTAAAACAAAATCATCGTCGCCGGAATGAGAATGAGAGGGTCATGAAAATTCGGGATGAAAAAGAATGCAAGCCCGATTGCCGAACCGACAGTTCCGGTAGCAAACGGAGCATATCCTGTAAAGAATCCTGATCCAACGAACTTCGTCAAAAAATTTAATTGAGGTGGATTATTGGGTGCTGCGTTCGGTGTCTGTTCCATGTGTGCTCGGCGAAAAAAGTTCTTTGAGAATATTCCAGTTGGTAATAAAATAAAATATTCCGGTTCCCGCTGTCATGAATGTAACGACAGCCATCATGATGGACATGATCATAGGAGTGGCGACAATCTCAAAAATCCATGCCCCTTGTTCCGTTAAATATGGATCGGCGAGTACAATATACCGGATGAGAAACAGATAAATGACAATCAGTTGAGCAAATGTTTTTGTTTTTGCAAGGCGACTTGTATCGATCGGTTTATTTTTATATTCCGCGTACGTGCGCAGTATAGTGATAAGAAAATCTCTGATGACGATAATCCAGACCATCCATGTCTCTGCGTATCCGATGATAACGAACGAAACGAACGCGGACGATGTTAGGACCTTGTCTGCAAGCGGATCCAGAAATTTTCCCCACCGTGTAATATATCCCCACCGCCGCGCAACGTATCCGTCGTACCAATCCGTGATGGCGGCGACAATGAAAATTCCGAGTGCAATTTGCTTGTCGGTCGGGTGAGGCGAAAACAGATAGTACACGAACACAGGCGTCAGAATGATACGCAGCAGAGTTAATTGATTGGGCGGGGAGATCGGTATCGGAAGCATAGTATGGGACAAAATACTTTTTTTTCATAAGCCAATCAACAATTTAACCGTGTGGTAATTTCTTCTTTTTTCCAAGAATGTAAATTGCTACATTCTATCAATAATTTTTTCAATAGATGCGAGGTTTTTTTTGATGAAAAGATATTTTAGCCTAGTTTTGTTTGTCGTTAGCACAATGCTGTATTCCCAAACTGCCACCCATGTGATGATCAGCGAGGTATCACCGATGAAGGGGGGCTCAACAGCATTTGACACCGGTGAGTTTATAGAACTTTACAACCCGTTACCGACTGACATAGTTTTCGGTGCTAATGTACAGATTGTTTCAGGGAATACATCCGGTACCAACGCTGCAGAATGGCAGGCTTCGCTTTCAGGGAAGACGATCAAAGCATACGGATTTTTGTTGATTGCTGATGCCGGTGTTGCAGGACGGGATGTAAATTTCCCGGCAAGTAAAAATCTTGCTAATTCAGGAATTCGTTCGTGCGTGCAATTGCGAGATGGCGCTACTGTGATCGATGCTTTCGCATGGGATGCTTCAACGAGCCTTTTAGGTGAAGGGACAAGATTTACTCCATCCGGTACAACTTCTGATGGTAAATCATTCGAGCGAAAAAGTTCATCGACGGCAACAACACCCGATGCATTTGGTAATGCGTGGGACACGAACAATAATGCGTCTGATTTTTTCCAGAATGCTTCCGCTGCCTCAAATCCTCAAAATTCGTTAAGCCCAATAGAAGTTCATAGTTTTTCCACCGGAGGCGACGGAAGCGGGTCTGCGACGATCTCTCCCAGTTTGTACCAACGGAGTGAAGCGAAGAATTTTTCAATTACTCTTGTCGGTACCGATACTACCAAACTCGACAGTGTTGTATTCATTATTCCCAAAGGATGGACATGGGGTGGAACTGTTGGAAGTCTTACAAAAAGTGGAGCCGGTTTTGCATCATCATCTATCACAATAAACGGTGATACTATTTTTCTTGGAAAATCGGCTGTGACAAACGCAGATACAGGATTTATCACAATTCAAAATTTCCAAGCCCCTGATACAGCCGGTACTTTTGAATTTATCATAAAGACCGCAATCAAAAACGGAACTCCAAAAAAAATCAGTTCACCACTTTTTATTTCAGTCACACGGATCACGCCAATCGTAGAGATCCATATCAACAACTCGCAAGGAGTTCCTGTTGCTCCGTATCAAATAGGTGCAACTGTGACCATCACGGGAGTTATTACAGCAGATTTAACCCCGACACGAACGGAGATTTATGTTCAGGATGAAACCGGTGGAATAAACATTTTCAAATCGACCCGTTCTTTTAATTATGAAGTAGGTGATAGTGTAACAATCACAGGTTCAATTTTACAATTTCGCGGACTTACCGAGATCGCTCCCGACACAACAAAATATATTCTTCACAAAAAAGGGGCGAAAGTTCCTGAGCCGCAAGTGATTACTGCCGCCGAAGTGAATGCAACGTTCAATACCGACGATTATACAGAACCGAACGAAAGTCGATTAGTTCGGATCAACAACGTAACATACGATGCGGCGGCATCAACAATTACAGATGCAACCGGAACAACGGGAACATATATTCCAAATCCTCCTTTCACACCTCCTGCAGGCACATTTGATCTGATTGGAATATTAAAACAATTTAAACCCGGCACTCCCGCTCCGCCTGCACCCTATACCGGTGATTATGAAATCGTTCCCCGGACACAATCTGATATCATCCTTTATGCAGGACCAATTATTACCGTCCCTCCGTATGAAGCAGATATTACATCAAATCAAGTAACGATACGGTGGCAAACATCGGATGCTTCATCCAGCATCGTGAAGTATGGAATGACCAGCGCATTGACAGATTCGGTAGTTGACGCAACACCCGTTACAAATCATGCAGTAACGTTACCCAATCTTCAACCATCAACAATTTACTATTATCAAGTAAGTTCAGAGGATGGAACGGGGAGAACGACCACGGCAAATTATTTTTTTATTAGCGGCTCAACATCATCAGGAACCGTGAATGTCTATTTTAATAAATCCATACATCCTTCTGTTGCACAGTCTGAAACTGCAAAAATTGCAGATCTCTCTAATATTCTGATCAGTAGAATTAACGCAGCGCAGCACTCGATTGATTTTTGCACATACAGCTTAAGCGGAACGGTCGGCGCAAATGTTGCATCGGCGCTAATTGCTGCAAAAAATCGTGGAGTAAAGATTCGTGTCATCGGCGAGAAAGATAATCAAGGTACAGCACCGTGGTCAACATTGAAAAACAACGGCATCACCGTAATTCATGATGGCTATGATGTGATAAACGCTGGCAACGGGTTGATGCACAACAAATTTTTCGTTTTCGATTATCGGGACAAAACTTCTTCGGCTGATGATTGGGTCATTATGGGATCGTGGAATGCCACAGATCCTGGTACGAATGATGATGCACAGAACATTCTCGAAATTCAGGATCAATCGTTAGCGGCAGCCTACACAATGGAATTTGAGGAGATGTGGGGAAGCAACGGAGACATCCCGAACCAATCTGTTTCACGATTCGGATCACGCAAAACAAACAACACGCCGCACAGATTTGTCGTTGGCGGAATCCCGATGGAATTATATTTCAGTCCGTCGGATAGGGTAACATCGCATATCAATACTGCGCTGAACAGTGCAACAACCGCGGTGAATGTTGCGATGCTCTCGTTTACACGTGATGAACTTGGACAGACTCTTGTCGCTAAAAAATCTGCAGGCAAAAAAGTGCGGGTGTTGATGGATAATAACAGTGATTCGGGAAACGAGTTCACCGTTCTTCAATCTGGCGGCGTCGATGTCCGGCTCCCCGGAGCGGCATTGAGTGGTTTGCTTCATCATAAGTATGCAATCATTGATGCTGAGAATCCTTCCGCGCCGGATCAAACGGTCGTCACCGGTTCGCACAACTGGAGCAGTTCTGCGGAAACATCGAACAATGAGAATACTCTGATTGTTCACAGCAAGCGAATAGCAAACCTCTATCTGCAAGAGTTTAAAGCTCGATATTTGGAGGCGGGCGGAACAGATACGATTGTGGTTTCAGTAAGAAGAATGGATGATGTTGTACCGGTGGAATTTGCACTTGCACAGAATTTCCCTAATCCTTTCAATCCTGCAACGACGATCAATTTTTCTATCGCTGCACATGAGAAGACCAGATTGACAATTTTCGATCTTCTCGGGAGGGAAGTTGCCACGCTGGTCAACCAAGAATTAAATTCCGGACACTATACGGTGCAATGGAATGCATCCACACTTGCCAGCGGAGTATATTTCTATCGGTTGGAAGCTGGAAATTTCATACAAACGAAAAAACTTCTTTTACAGAAATAAAATTTATTGTACAATTGAACGGGGGACTTGCGCACGTGTGCAAGCCCCTTTTCTTTTTTCTATTGGAGAACTATGAACCGTGCACTGATACTTCTTTTTTCCTCTGCCACCATGCTTATGGCGGGATATACCACACCAAATACCGGTGTGAAGTGGAATTTTGATTCGCTTGTTGTCCATTCAGGCGGAGTCGTAACGGGAAGTTTTCCGACATACACCGTAAATGATACTGTTTTCGTCTCTGCCAACGACGTACTGGATCTCCGAAAGGGTTCAACTATTAAAATAAGTTACCGTAAAGGAATAACGATACGTGGCGGTTTTCTTGCGCTCGGTTCGCATGATTCGCTGATAACATTCACTGTCAACGACTCGACATGGCAGGAGTTGCGGTTCGAAGATTCTGCGGTCGATTCCCTTTGCAAAATGGAATATTGCATTGTCGAATATGCGCGGCTAGGATTGAATTTTGTCAGTGCAAGCCCTACCGTCCAATATTCAACAATACGAAATACAGGTTTGATCTCTGGTTCGCTTGCAGGATCGGGTAATTATGGCATCCAGTGTTTCAATTCGAATGCTATAATCCGTTACGACAGCATCTATAATAATGCACAATACGGAATTAACATTAATCTCGATGCCAATCCGACGATCGAACATTGTGTCATCTTCAACAACAATCTTCAAGGCACATTTTTCAAAAATCAAATAAGTATCGGTGCACAGGGAGTTAATTCACCGACCATCCGTAAAAATGAAATATTCCATGAGACACCGAATATCAAAGTGGGTGCTATTAGCATCAGTGCGTTCTTCCCCGGTTCAGGCTCAAGTGCGATTATTGAAGAGAACTATCTGCACGACAATGCGTATGGTGTTGCAATACTAAGTCAAGGGACGAGCACTGTTGCTGTCCGGATCAGAAACAATAAGATTATAAACAATACATATTCTGATCCGTACGCTGGTGGAAGCGGAATCAATTGCAACGCTTCTACTCCTTCGATCAATAACACGGTGATCACGGGGAACGTCATTCAGGGGAACTCATGGGGAGTAACGATCCAAGGAATCGCATCTCCAAATCTTGGCGATCTTACAAACGCAGATTCGACTGACAACGGAAAGAATGTTTTTATCGACAATAAGAACCGCGATACAGTATTTGCTCTTTACAACAACACAAATGCCGTGATCAAAGCGCAGAATAACTATTGGGGAACTTCTAATCCCGATTCGGTTGCACTGGTTATTTTCGACAGTACAGACATCGGTACATTGGGTCGAGTAATATACACGCCGTTCTTGGTACACAGTCCGATTTCATCTGTTCTGCAGAACCAACGCACACCTCGTTCGTTCACATTGGAACAGAATTATCCCAATCCGTTCAATCCAAAAACAGAGATCAGATATCAGATAT
Source organism: Bacteroidota bacterium (assembly GCA_040751955.1). GTDB lineage: Bacteria > Bacteroidota > Ignavibacteria > UBA10030 > UBA8401 > SpSt-333. The sequence continues at coordinate 9,837 of JBFMFY010000031.1, read as the reverse complement.
CGGAGGTCAGCCGAGTCCTTTTGAATGTGTATGATGTGCTTGGAAAGGAAGTAGCAACGCTTGTTAACAAGGAGAAAGTACCCGGCACATATTCTGTTCAATTCAACGGATCGGCATTGTCGAGCGGGATTTATTTCTATACGCTGCGAGCAGGTAATTTTTTGGCGACGAAGAAGCTGGTGTTGGTGAAATAGCAACCGTATCGGTTCTCTCATGAAAAAAATTCGGCATTCCAAGAGCGCCGGATTTTTTTCCCTCCTTGCTTTTCAGAGACTGCCTCGCTATTTTCCTGATATGACAGCGAATCCGGATGCACTCCAGAACTGAAATACGGCACATCTTCAACACCTCGAAAAATTTTAACGAACTTTTTGACGCGTTTGATGAAGCAATTCGACAGGGAATAGATGATGTTGAATTGTACAGAATTTTATTCTGGAACGATTCACTCGGATCGGATGAGTTGATACTGTTCGGCGAGAAACTTGCACGGGAGTTTCGTCATATTGCATACGATGTGTATATGTGGCTGGCGAATATTTTTGAAGTGTTGTTCGGGAAGAAAGATAATTTCGAAATGGCGTTGACGTATTATCAAAAAGCCGCAGCAATCAAACCTGATGAACCGGATCCGTACCTTGATGCGTGCGACTGTTACAATCCCGATCTTGACATTCCTCCTGCAAAGAACCTTATCGAGTTTTTGAAGGTTGGATTGGAATTCGTTCATAATAAAAAATCAATCTGCCTTCGTCTTGCCGTTCTCTACCAATCGATCGGGGAGAAGGACCTTGCCGAGTACTACCGCGTGAAAGCCGATGAATCGGGGGAGAGCCCGATTCGATGAAAGAGTGGAAGGGGTATCTTGCGATCTCCGCTGCCGCTTTTCTGTGGGGAGTTGCTGCAACTGTTGCAAAATTCTTCTTTAATAAAAATTACGATCCGCTCATCCTGGTGCAAATGAGAGTAACGATCTCGTTTGCTGTTCTGTTCATTTTCTTTCTTGTTACCAATCGCTCTCTGTTGAAATTCAATGTGAAGGATGTGCCTCTCTTTTTGACAGCGGGAATTCTCGGTGTTGCCGGATCAAATTATTTCTATTACATGGCGATAAAAGAGACCAATGTTTCCACATCGATTTTGGTGCAATACACTGCACCGATCATGGTTATGGTGTACGTTACGGTTGTTCAGAAAGAGAAACTGACAATGCCGAAGTTATCGGCGCTTGTTCTTTCCGTCGTCGGTATTTTTCTCGCAATCGGTGCGTATGATCCATCGGTGTTACGTGGAACCGAATTGGGAATCGGATTGGCGCTGCTGGCGGCAGTCTCGTTTTCCATCTTCAATATCAGCGGTAAAAAATTGACCCAACGGTACACCGTGTGGACGGGATTGGTCTATTTGTTCGGAGCGGCGACGCTGTTTTGGAGTTTTATCAATACGCCGATGGACATTGTCCGGGCAGAATATTCTTTCGACGACTGGAAAGTATTTGCAACAATTGCGTTGATCTCCATACTGATTCCATACTCACTCTACTACTATGGATTGCATCATATCCAATCCAGCAAGGCAATTATCACGAGTACCTTAGAGCCGGTGGTGGCAATCGCATCTGAATGGTTGTTCTTGGGAGGGACAATGGGGATGCTGCAGGTGTTCGGCGCAATCCTCGTCATTAGTGCAATCCTACTTTTGCAGCGCACATCATCCGACAACGAACCGATTGTGGTGCAAGAATGAAATTAGAACGCCGAAAAAATAAAATAGTAACAGTATTGTCGCGGCGGCAGCCGGATCTGACTCTTGTCATGGAGAATATTCATGATCCGCACAACGTGAGTGCAATGCTCCGTTCTGCCGATGCGGTCGGTATTCAAGGCGTGAATCTTGTCTATACAAAGGAGAAATTTCCACGCATTGGAAGCAAGAGTTCATCCAGCGCGAACAAATGGATCGAGCGAAGGAAATTCGGATCGGTCCGCGAGTGTTACGATCAATTACATTCAGAAGGATTCCAGATTCTTGCGACGCGGTTGGATGATACGGCAAAGCAACTCTATGAATTCGATCTTACAAAGCCGACCGCATTTGTTTTCGGGAACGAGCACGCGGGAGTTTCGGACGAGGCTGCACTCATGGCAGATGCGACACTATACATTCCAATGATGGGGATGATCCAGAGTTTGAATGTCTCGGTTGCCTGCGCAGTCACAATTTACGAAGCATTACGCCAGCGAACACAGAAGAGGATGTACGATGAATCTCGGTTTGAAAAAAACAGATTGGAAGAATTGATTCACGAGTGGTTGAAGAAATGATTTCGCACCGCAAGCGCCACCATTGTGTTCTGCACTATCAACGCAAGGAAAACCAGTAACGGCCAACCGACAACGATCCACATCCAGCCTAATGTTATTGCAATAAATAACAACGCAGCGGAAATAAACAGCACCGGCAGTAACTCCTTCCAGTGATCATTCAGAATGTTGCGAATGATTGAAATATTGAAACATGTTGAGAAACGTTGTTCGTGCGCGTACGCAAGCAAGATCACCGGGTGCAGCGTTGTGTGCAGAACAAAATAGAGGAGTGTCGTCTGGATAGAAAGTACATGCGTTCCGGTCAACGTCAGCAGCAAAGTCGCCGCTGCATAGTATATGATCAACGCTAGCGATACTTTCCATCCCGTTTTGAAAATCAACCGTGAATTTCTCCAGTAGGGAAGTTCCCTCGAGTTCTGCATGACTCCCTTCATGAATTCGACGATAAACCCGTTGATCATGATGATCGGAAAGACAGTCACAACGATTGAGATATAGAATCCGCCGATCAGGATCTTATTGAACCAATCATCGTTGGAGAAGATAAGTGCAAATGCCTCGGTCAGTTTTTTCATCTACTTAGGGATGCGTCTTCCGTACTGATTGGAATTTGCCTTGCGTTCAATGTAGTTGAATGTTTCTTTCGAAATTGCCGCGATGATCTTTGCTCCGTCATTTTCATTGAGTAACATTTTTGTCATCACGCATATAATGTAAGGATTGTTTTCCAAATAGACGATTCCGGCATCCACCCTGACTCCTTCCACATCACCTGCTTTGTTTGCAATTTCAACGTCGGCGGGAATTCCATCTTTTATCGATCCACCTTTTCCCATTTTCATAATTGCAATCATATCGTCGCACGATTGTTTATTGACCAGTGTGCCGGAATACAATTTTTCCAGAATTGTAAGAACGTCCTTGGGTGTGCTGATATTTTCGCGCCCCTCTTTTGCCGCTTGATAGTCCATCATCACACGCTGCAACTTCGTATTGTGGACGCCGTTTTTTCCAAGCGATTCATTCACATTCTTCATCCCGACAAGATCGATGAGCAGATTCGTTGCCGAATTGTCGCTGAGATTGATCATCAAAATGCAGTAATCGCGGATGGACATCGAAACAGATTTCTCGCCGAGCATCGAGAGTATGCCGCTCCCGCCGACACGCGCCGATGAGGGGAATTGTTTAATGTCGGAAAGTTTGAATTTTCCTTCTGCCGCTTGTTTGTACACTTCTGCAAGGATGTGGATCTTGATGGAACTTGCCTGCGGGAAAACTTCATTTTCATTGATAAGCACCTGCTCTCCCGATTTCAGATCTTTGATTGCGACACCGACCACAGCGTCGGCATTATCTGCAATTGATTTAACGTTGTGAAGAAATTTTTCTTTCAACAGATCCGTTTGCGAAAAGGAGAGTTGAATCGAGCACAAGAAGACCAAAAGAATTTTCATTGTGATTCCGTTTTAGTCAGTTAAATACTACTGAAAGAGTGCTGTAAAAGCAAGAAACGAATTTTCGCTGAAGTTTATAAACCTCAGAAGACTTACGTTGCTTATTTCATCAGAAGCATTTTTTTTGTCTCAACAAAATTATCCGATCGTATGCGGTAGAAATATATCCCGCTCGGAACATTGTCGGCATTCCACCGAACTGTATGAACACCTGCCGATACTTCACCGTTCACCAATTCGGCAATCTCTTTTCCCAGTACGTCGAACACGTTCAACAAAACCATTCCCGAACGCGGCATGGAGAACTGTATTGTGGTTGTTGGATTAAACGGATTAGGAAAGTTCTGTTTTAGAACGTAATTGGACGGAAGAGCGCTTGCATATTGTGAGACTGAGGTCGGCAGCAGATTTTTATAGAACGAAAAATTCCCACTGTACTCACCAATGATCAGGTCCAATTTTCCGTCAGCGTCAAGGTCGGCATACGCCGGAGATGAATTCTGCGGAACTTCGATTCCTTTCACGATATCGTTATTCAATTGCCATGCAGGGGTTGCAGGTGTTCCGGTATTTTCATAGAAGACGAGTTCGCCGCCGATCTTGCCGAACGTGAGATCGTAATCTCCGTCCTTATCAATGTCAGCGAAGGTCGGATACGCATATCCCGGAATCGTTACTCCAGCAATGAGAGAATTGTCTGCCGTGAATACGTTCGATCCGTTGTTCTTGTAAAATTTTGCCTCAGCGGCAACTTCTCCGCAAACCAACATATCCAACGATCCGTCGTTATTGATATCCACAAAAGCGGGGTGGCTCTGCCATCCGACATCGATGCCGGAAAAGATCGTCGAGTTCTGTGAAAACGTTCCGTTGTTATTAATGTAGCAAAGAATAGTACCGCTCAAATTTCCGGCAGCAATATCAAAGTCGCCGTCGTTGTCGATATCGACAAATCGCGGTGAACTGTACGAACCGGCGTCGATAGTTGTAAACGAGGTCGATGCTTTTTTGAAATCAGGGTGAGCGAAGTTGCCGTCGTTACGGAAATATTGAATTCCACCGAGCCAGTCCCCGCTGAGCAGATCCAAATCGCCGTCCTTATCGAAATCTGCGAACGATGTTGTCGATGCGCCGCCGTCAATGCGGATCATTTGAAAATAGGAAGTGTTTCGTTGCAAAACCGGTGCAGCCATGGTGCCGGTGTTCTGATAAAAATAGATTGAGCCGTCCGATGTCCCGTAGATCAAATCATTGTCGCCATCGCCGTCAAGGTCGCATACCGTTGGATTTTTCCAATAGGTAGTTGTTTCGAGCGGTGATACAAGTGAAGGAGTGGAAGTCCATGTCGGCGAAAGCGCTGTTCCCGTGTTTTTGTAATACAGCATTGTCTGCAAATCTCGTCCCAGCAACAGATCAAGATCACCGTCGTCATCCATATCCTTCAGAAACGGATATGAGTTTAATCCGATATCAGGGATTCCGGAAACAAGCGAATTGTCCGGTACAAAATTCGGAGTCGATGGAGTGCCGTTATTTCTGTACGCAATGGTAACACCGGCGGGAATAATTTCTCCAAAGAACGATTCGCCAATGCCGATCAATAGATCGAGATCACCATCACCATCCAGATCGCCGAATGCCGGTTTTGCATCCGTACCGATTGTGTCATTAATAGTGAAAAATGCGAGCGTATCTTGCTGCCACTGTGCAGAGAGCGAATCACCGATATTTTTGTAATAGAGCAGCCCGTTGAATCCTCCGATTACAAGATCGAAGTCATTGTCGCCGTCAAGATCAGCAAGAGCGGGATAATCCGCATTTGTAAACTGATATCCCTGTGCATAAATGGATTGAAGCAGCGATGTATCTCTGCGAAAAACAGGTGTGTTTGAAGAACCGGTGTTCTTGAAAAATGCAACGCGATCATCGCCGAGCGTGCCAACAAAAAGATCAAAATCTCCGTCACCATCGATATCACAAAAATCAGGTGCAGAAAAACTTTGTACCGTTACACCGAACGGGCTGAAAACAGAATCGATCTTTATCCAGTACTGGGCATGCAGGGTGGTTGACAAGAGAACGGCGGCAGCGAAAACTTTTTTCATTTTTTATTTGAAAGATAGGAAGGGAGTATTGAATTTACAAACGACCGGAATGTCTGGAAAATGAATAGTGTCTTAGTTTAAATGTTGCAGCATTCGCCATATTAACGGATGTCAGTATCTTTCCTTAGAAGAGATGCCGAAACAAGTTCGGCATGACGTTATTCTGTAAAATTTTAATCATTGCCAAATTACCATTCATTGCTAATCACGGACGTTTTTTCTATCTTCATAACGGACGATGAAACAGACGAACGGACAGACGATTCCTCTTCAGAAACTTCTCATACTTCATTCGGATTATGTGAACGAGCTTCACAAGCGGTCACCGGAAACGCGGGGAACGTACGAACGGACATTGCGGGAATTTATGAGATGGGTGAGAAATGAACCGGAGATGACCTACTCTGCAAAGGATGTTGAGCGGTATAAGAAATATTTGCTTACAAAGAGAAAACTCTCGCCGGTATCTGTAACGATGTATCTCTCATCCGTGCGGAAGTTCTTTGATTTTTTGATGAAGCGGGGAGCGCTGACGGAAAATGCAGCGCGCAAGGTAAAAGGCGGCGCACCGCATACCCGTCACACAAGAAAAAGTATCTCAATTACCGAAGTACAGCAGTTGATACAAGCGATAGACCGTAATGACGAAATAGGATTCAGGGATTTTTCAATTGTGAAGTTGATGGTCGGGTGCGGCTTATCTGAGATCGAACTTGTCCGCGCCGATATCGGCGATGTGAAACGGAAGAAAGATGGGATGGTTGCAGCATTTCAGGCGAAAGGTATGAAATCGAAGGAGATGATCGTTGCATTGCCGAAGGATGTTTCCGACGCACTAAAGGGGTATCTGTCGTACAGAACGAATGCCAGCGACACCGATCCGTTGTTCATGAGCGCGGGCAATCGCACGCGCGGCCAACGAATGACATCACGCGGCATTCGGGAACGGATAAATTTCTATCTCTCCAAAGCGGGAATTAAGAACGGTGAGTTCCGAAAGATCACCCCTTTGTCGTTACGTAACGCTGCAATAAAATTAATGATCGCACAAGGGGCGACTATAGATGAAATAAAAAAGCGGTTCAGGATCGTGAAAGATTCCACCGTGAAATTGTATCAGTCAATGAAGTAACAAAACGAAACAATATTGGTGAAGACGAAACATGGGGTATAATTTTACAGACATAGAAAAAAAGTGGCAGGAGTATTGGGAGAAGCATAAGACCAACAAAACAGTCGAAGATCCTTCCAGAAAAAAACTGTATATCCTGGATATGTTCCCATATCCCAGTGGAGCCGGTTTGCATGTCGGTCATCCGGAAGGATATACAGCCACAGATATTTTTACACGATTCCAGCGATTGAATGGGGTGAATGTCCTTCATCCGATTGGTTGGGATGCATTCGGATTACCCGCCGAGCGGTACGCGATGCAGACGAACATCCATCCCTCCGTCACCACTGAAGAGAATATCAATACGTTCCGCCGTCAAATTAAAATGCTCGGATTAAGTTACGATTGGGAGCGCGAGGTCAACACAACCGATCCGGATTATTACAAGTGGACGCAGTGGATCTTTCTGAAAATTTACAATTCATGGTACGATTTCCGCGTGAACAAAGCACGGCCAATTTCCGAACTTATCGCTGAATTTGAACAACGCGGCTGCTCACAAATAGATTGTACGCTCTATTGCGGAAGCAACGATTGCTGTTTCAATGCTAACGGGTGGAAGATGATGAACGAATTGGAGCAACAGAAGGTCCTGAAAGATTTCCGCCTTGCATACATCGCTGAAATACCGGTCAATTGGTGCGAAGCGTTGGGAACAGTTCTTGCAAATGAAGAAGTGGATGAATGGGTCGAGAAAGGCTACACTGTAGAACGGAAACCGATGAAGCAATGGATGATGCGGATAACCGCCTATTCCGAACGATTGCTGGAAGACGCCGCACAACTCGATTGGCCCGTATCGACCGTCGAAATGCAGAAAAATTGGATCGGGCGTTCGGAAGGAGCGGAAGTTGACTTCGCAATTGCAGGTAGCTCCGAGAAGATCCGGGTCTTCACAACACGTCCCGACACGATCTTTGGCGCTACGTATATGGTACTTGCACCCGAACATCCGCTTGTCGATTCTGTGACCATTGCCGAGAAAAAAAATGACGTCGAATCGTACAGAAAACAAGCAGCACTGAAATCGGAACTTGACCGCGGAATGGATAAAGACAAGACCGGCATCTTCACCGGAGGATATGCGGTGAATCCGGCAACCGGCAAAGAAATTCCGATCTGGATTGCCGATTACGTGTTGATGGGGTACGGATTCGGAGCGATCATGGCCGTGCCGGCACACGATGAACGCGATTGGGAATTTGCAAAAAAATTCAACCTGCCGATTATCGAAGTGGTAAAATCGCCGCACGACGTAAATGAAAATTGCTACGTGTCAAAGGATGAACCTTGTGTTAATTCATCCAACAGCGAAGTAAGCATCAACGGTCTGGCGTACAATGAAGCGTTTGCGAAGATCGTTGCATGGTTCAATTCAAAAGGGATCGGAAGAAAAAAAATCAATTATAAATTACGTGACTGGCTTTTCTCCCGTCAACGATATTGGGGAGAGCCGATCCCGATCATCCATTGGGAAGACGGCACCATGAGTTGTGTTGATGAAAAAGAATTGCCTTTGAAACTTCCGAACCTTGCCAAGTTCCAGCCGAGCGGTACGACAGAATCTCCTCTTGCAATTGCCACAGACTGGGTGAATGTAGTCGATTCAAAGACAGGAAAAAAAGGCCGTCGTGAAACAAACACGATGCCGCAATGGGCGGGAAGCTGCTGGTACTATCTCCGGTACATCGATCCGAAGAATGATACGATCTTCTGCGATATTGAAAAACAAAAATATTGGCTCCCGGTGGATCTGTACATTGGCGGCGCTGAACATGCCGTGCTGCACCTCATGTACGCGCGGTTCTGGCACAAAGTGCTGTACGATCTTGGCTATGTCACAACACCTGAACCGTTCATGAAACTTCGCCATCAAGGGACGATCCTCGGTGAGAACAATAAGAAGATGTCGAAGTCACTTGGGAATGTTGTGAACCCCGACGATGTGGTAAAAGAATACGGCGCGGATGCGTTGCGGCTGTTTGAAATGTTCATGGGACCGTTGGAAGAGATGAAACCGTGGAGCACGAAAGGTGTTGAGGGTGTCTATCGCTTCTTGAATCGTGTCTGGCGATTGTATCTCACCGAAGATGAAAAGTTGAATCCGATCATCACCGATGCTCAACCGACCAAAGACTTTCTGCGTGTGTATCACCAAACAGTGAAGAAGGTAACGGAAGATATTCCGGCACTTCGTTTCAACACTGCGATCGCCCAAATGATGATTTTTGTGAACGAAGCCAATAAACAGGAATCGCTCCCGAAGAAGTTGATGGAACAATTCATTATTGTTCTGTCTCCCTTTGCGCCTCACCTTGCCGAAGAATTGTGGAGCAGGTTTGGACATGCAGAGTCGATCTTCAAAACAACAGCATGGCCCGCGTTCGACGAAACATTGACAATCATGAATACGGTGGAGGTCGTGGCGCAAGTGAACGGGAAGATCCGGGCAAAGTTTCAGGCTCCGCTCGATACTCCTAGTGCGCAATTAAAAAAATTAGCCTTAGCACAAAAAAACGTTTCAGAGTATTTGAAAAATTCTGTAATCGCAAAAGAAATAATTATAAAAAACAAACTTGTTAATTTTGTAATTGCTCAAAAAATGTCGGATGCCGTTAATGAACAACTTTCTCAAAGTATACATAAGGATTGGGTTCGAACTTTAAATAAGAAATACTATGATGAACTTTTATACGGTTATAAAAATAGTGTAGATGCTATACTTAGTAATCAAAAAGCAATCCAAACTGTTCTCAAAACTATAGCCAGTAAAA
>JBFMFY010000030.1:0-37801 GCA_040751955.1 Bacteroidota bacterium | reverse complement strand
TCGTTCTCAGGACTTTTATTTGTATCTCAAAGAATACGAGTTCCGTTTCAATAACAGGCACTCGGATATCAAACAATTAATTCTTAAAATCTTTTTCAATGCTTGAGTTCTATCTAGTCAAGCCCCATGATATATTGTACTGGAAACGGGAATACAATCCCGCTGCGTGTTATTGCCAGCCTTCGAGCAGAGAGCATAAGTGGGGATTGGTACTTGAAGTGCTGCACTTTGCGCTTGTTCGATATGTGAAAGAGAGAAATTTGAATCCTTATACATAACATTTTCCAGAAAGCAGAACAGATGATCAAACTGTGCGATGTCAACAAAGAAGCAGTACAAAAACTTCCCGGTATCGTCGGTGATAAATCCGGGATCGGGGTGCACTATACTGATGCATTTATCAAACCGATGAACAGAGTGCTGGAGGATGGAACGCGGGTATCCTGCAAGAGGAAAGGATTGAAAATATTGTTCGTTGCCGGATCAAAAAAGGGGGAAGGGTTGATGCGGCGGTTGGATGTGAGCAAAGACCCTGTTGAAATGCTCCATGCTGCTTTGCAAGAGGCAGCAAAAGTTGCCGGGGTTGAAATAAAAATTACGGACGAGGAGATATTTGTCTCGTTGTAGTAGCCGGTTCAATCATGTTTATTGAACCGCTCCACCACTTGAAAGATCGCATGGGTATGATCGGGAGTGCTGCCGCAACATGAGCCGATGATATTTGCCCCGGCACTCAATACGTTCGGCACGCCTGCCGCCATTTCCGCAGGAAGTTGTTTATACACCGCTTTTCCTCTTTCCAATATCGGAAGCCCGGCATTTGGCTGAACCATTGTAGGCAAAGTACTTGCTTGTTTGTAGAGCGATACAACTTTTGCTGCACCTTCCATATCCATTCCTGTACCACAATTGAGCGCGATGATATTCGCTCCTCGTTCCTCGACGAATTCAGCGGCCTTTTCCGGCAACACCCCCATCATGGTAACATAGAATGTTTTATCCGCCGATAAATCATACGCAAGCGATGCAATGATACTTGGCGCTCCGGCAGATTTTGCTGCGTCAATTGCAAGCCCGATCTCGTCGAGCGAGGTCTGAGTTTCGATAATGATTGCGTCGGCACCGGCTTCAACCAATGCTGCCGCTTGTTCTTTGTATGCCTCGAATGCTTCATCCTGTGATAAATCGCCGTATGGTTCGAGTATTGCTCCGAGCGGACCCATATCCCCAAGGACATAACCCTCTTTCGTTCCAAACGCTTGGCGCGCAATGCGAACCCCCGCATTGTTGATCTCTCGGAGTTGTCCGTCATATCCGTGACGGCGCAGCATAATTCTGCTCCCACCGAATGTATTGGTAATGAGGCAGTCCGCCCCTGCATCAACATATCTTCGTTGAATAGCGAGGACACGATCAGGATGAGTAAGATTCCACATCTCACCGCAGCCGCCTGATTCCAATCCTGCAAGCATCAATTGCGTTCCCATCGCTCCGTCGCACACAAGCCTCCGTTCAAGAATCGCTTCATGTAAAATTTTTTTCATTGGGATTCCAATTCGTTTTTCAGATCTGCAGCAACTTCTTCGGGCGACCCGTCACGTTCTTGTTCGTCACTCCACTTCCATTGTGCAAGATAGTCATCTGTTTGAGTGAGTCCTTGCTTCTGAGCAGCGAGATCGATCTTTGCGACAAATTTTTGGGAAAGTTCAATTCTGACTTCGTCGAAATCATCCTACGTTTTAATTTGAGACGGGATATCTTGCCAATATAGTATTTGGTAGCGCGCCATGTGTTGGTTACAAAAGGGTTGAGGTAATTATTTTTTTCCGACAAGTTTTAAGAACAAATCCACAGCGCTGGAGGCATCTGCCCCGTATCCGTCTGCGCCGATCTCATCCGCATACATCTGACTGATCGGTGCGCCGCCGACAGCCATCTTAATATGGTCCAGTCCCCGTTCTTTGAACCCATCGATCACCACTTTCATGTACGTCATTGTTGTGGTGAGGAGTGCGCTCATGCCGACGATATCTGGTTTGTACTGTTCCGTTGCAGCCAAAAATTTATCAATGCTTTGATCGACGCCTATGTCGTGCACTACAAAACCGGCACCCTCCGCCATCATCAGTACCAGATTCTTCCCGATGTCATGCAGATCGCCCCGTACAGTTCCCATCAGCAGAACGCCAGCCGGTTCTACATTAGAATCTTTGGCGGAAAGCAGCGGTTTGAGAACAGCCATCCCGGCTTTCATTGCGCGTGCTGCGATCAATACTTCCGGCACATAGAGAACATTATGTTTGAAATCCTCGCCAACGACGCTCATCCCTGCGATCAATCCTTCGGTCAGTACTTCCTGCACCGGTCTTCCTTCGGCAAGGGCATCTTTGGTCATTTGTTCGACCTCTTTCGCTTTTCCTTCGTAGAGGTACTGATTCATTAATGCGTAGTCGGGCATGATCGTCTCATTTATTATGGCAAAGATACTGAATTTTTAATCATGGTGGTGATCACTTTCATATTTTCCACTGCATCTGTCAGAGGAGTTGGAACTTCCCGCCGTTCCAGTATTGTGTCGAAAAAATTCTCCTGACGCAATATGCTTTGACCAATTTTTTTTGTGCGAGCATGCGATACAGCGAGGATGATTTCCGAACGGCTCTTTTTTCGCATTGCATGAATCATTTTTAGACAGCGATTCTTTTTGTTACCATACCATCGATTTTCCGAATGTAAGCGTCGGAAGGATGGTACCGTACAAATTCAGATCCATCACTTTTCTGAATTGATCCATCTCGAATATGTATAGCATGATTTTACCGTAATGGATCAAACTCTTCAAATGCTCTCGGCATCGCGAGGATATTCCCTTTGGACTAATGGGTTTTTTCTGCAGCGGGCACGAGATTTTAGTTGTGGAATATCGATCAGTTTGTCCCAATTAATGAAAAATCCCACGATTGTGTGTCGCAACATACGGGAAATTGGCAATCTTGTCCGTTATGATGTAAAACCAGATTTTTCAAGCGGACATCAGAAAGTGTTAGAATACGTCTTGAATTTGTATATCACCTAGTATATCTGACGATAGAGGGGGGATGCACATTTAAACTTGAAGATGAAAGTCTTGCTACAGAAATCCGTGAATCATTCACATTCGTGATTCTAGGAATGCTTTCCACTGAGCGAAATCGTAAATAGATCCCTTTGCTCCGAAATTTTTATGGAGAAGAGAGCACGTAGCAATAGTGGCGGCAAGGTTTTGACTATTCTGTAAAATATTCCACAGCTCATTTTCCATATCTTTTGTGATCTCTTTGTTCCATAAGATGGTCATGATATGATGGATTTGAGACAGATTTGATGATGGGGAACTGAGCAAATATATTAACTCAATGTCGTTAAGGGCATCGATTGTTGTTGTAACATTCGCTTTTAGGACAGACAATTCACCGAGTGTCACGTTCTGTTTTTTTGGTTCAGACAAGATTGAGTAATAATTTTTCAGTTCATTTACTTTTATCGAAGCAAACCTCGCTTTATCACCTCCACGTTTCGTCATCTTTACCAGTTCCTGGAATGCAAGCCGGCTGCCGTTTCTCGACAATCCTTCCAACGCAAAAATATCAATGTAAGTGCGGTTGAGTTCAAGGTCGTTTGAAATCCTGTTGAGATTTTTTTCAACACTCTGCTTTATTGGAAGAAACAACGACTCTGTATTTTTTTTATTTCCATCCTCAAAAATGGACAACTCTTTTGCGATGACATTTTTGATTGAAGTTTCACTGTTGACCTGATAGTACACTACTGCAGTTGTGATGAAAAGAAGGACGATCAACAAAGAATATATCAGTTTATATGCTTGGCGTCTCTGCTGCCGTTCTTTTTCAAGAATATCCTGTATATCTCTTGTAGCCGTGTAAATTTGCCGGTCAATCTCTTCTTTAATAAAAAAACCAACCTCTTCCATCTTCTGATTGAATACCTGACGAATTATCGTTTCTGATTTTGGCACTCTTGCCGGTATAGAAGATTTACCTGATTCCTGAATTTCGTTTTTTCTGCGTGTTTTCATGCTCTCCTTATGTGAACATTGAGTATTTGATCAATCGAACAACATCACTCTTCGCATTGAGTTGCCTTGAGTTTCATTATGCAACAAAGCAAGAATCTGAACTTAAGACAGTTTTCGCCAGGCGAAATATACTTTAGCATAATTAATATTTCAATTCAAAACATGCGCATTAGAATAGTCTAATTCTGTTTTGTAAAATTCAACCATCTTATATATATGTCGGATATACGGATCTTAAAAAAAACTAAATTAGAAAATCCTAATAACCATTGGATAAATAACGATTTACTTCGATTTTAAACGTGAAACGGTACAAATCTGCTTGTATGATTATTAGGGGGATCTTCAATAAAAAGTGTTTCCACTGCAAGTGATTCAAGCAATAAATGTATTGAACTTGTTGTCTCAAAATCCTGAACAACAATTAAACCAATTAGTATTCACTCGATGTGATGATTTATTCATCAATCTGGTGATGAAATATTCAACTTTATCGTGAAAAAATTTTTACTCAAGTTATTCGCACAAGTACCTCTGATTTCAGTTTTCGTTGCTTCGCTTGCTGCACAACAGTTTAATCCTGTTGCGTGGCCTCTTAGTAATGAATGGCGTTACTACACGATTAAAGATACTACGTTTGCTGACCCTGCCGTACAAGATCCATCCAATGGCGGAACCTCGCCGCAAAATTATGTGAACATTTCATCAGGCAGCCCTGATCAATCAGAGCCTTCAATGTATTTTGCCTTCAAGAACAACACACTGTTCGTACGCTTCCGCGTTGAAGCAGATCCCAATGCATACACAGGGAATAATGCCGCCAACACCGATCCATGGAAAGCTGGTACGTGGATCATGATGATGGATGTGAATGGCGACGGATGGAGAGACTACGCAGTGTACTTGAATGGCGACGGCGGTTCACCAAGCACGCCGATAGATCGCATTCAAATAATCTATTCACGATTGACCAACACTCAATCGATTGTGCCAGGAACGGGAATTTATCTTCTAAGTGAAATTTATGGTTCGCAAAAATATACAAGCGGAACGTACAACAATAAAATGAAGCAGTTCGACGGGAACGGAAATCTTGTCGAACCGCAAGATTGGAATAATCCGGTAAAGGATTACGGGACCTCGCGTGTGAGTCCTGACGGGGAAGGACAATTCTTCATTGATTTCCAAATTCCTGTTTCTGCACTTGATGCAAGTGCATACAACGGTCCCGTCTTTACAACTTCGACAGTATTTACGGCGGTATTTACTACTGCAAACAGCAATTCAGATCCGTTTCAAAAAGATTATGCGTATGTCGGCGCTTTCTGTCCATCAATCAGTGCTCCTTTTGCAAGCGGCGATCCTATTACGCTCGACCCCGGCGCATCCATTCCCAAAATTGTCGTTACAGAAGTCACCGCTGCATATTGTCCTACAGTAAATCTTTCTACAAAAGTCATCACATCACAGAGAGTTCTCGACTGTGCAACGGTGACGAGCAGCGTTGTCACAAACTCATTTTATTACTGGTATGACCAGAATGAAAATAACCTTCCCGATGAAGTGGGCAGTTCGTGGACGTACATTAGCGACGGAACGGCAACAACATTGGGAACGTGGACAGCAACGTGGAATACATCGTCACTTCCGCGTGGAAGATATCTCATAAAAGTTATAGCGGTTGATCAAGCGGCGAACAGCGCCGATTCGTACCTCCAAACTGTCCAGCAGTACCCCAATGTGTATGCTGTCATCAACAATGATTGCGGCATTATTCCCGCTGCACTGGATAAAACGGTGAATAAATCTACTGTTCAATCCAATCTTCCGGATGCACAGCGCAAGGTCATATATACCATTAGAGTTACAAACCCACAATCCAATGCAATCACGCTCGATACATTGTCCGACATTCTTCCTGCGACATTTATATACCTCAATGACACAACCGGAGGGACATTAACTCCAACAACATCGCCGGCAGCAAATTCTAGCGGGACTATACGGTGGATTTTTTCTCCAGGTACTTCATTGGCTGCGGGTTCTACCAAGACTCTGTTGTTTAACGCCCTTGCCGGAACAACGCCGGGAACGTATTCGAATTCTGTAACCGCTCGTGGTTCAACATATTTTACTTCAGCAAATAATGTAGCTCCGGTTACGGTAACGAATGCAGCAGCGACGCTAAGCAAGTCAACATCAGCGGTAGCAGGTGTTAATCCGAACGATACGATCCGATATACGCTGACCTATACAAATACCGGTACGGTGCAGTTGACAAACGTTGTTGTTACCGATTCGCTTGTGCAGGGGCTCAGCAATTCCGTTGTTGTGTATAATGGCGGCAGTTATGATTCGACAACAAGAAAAGTAACATGGAATATCGGAACAGTGAATGTCGGAGCCAGTGCTTCGGTAGCGGTTCGCGTACGTGTGTCGCAGCCGTACAACGGCGTGAATCCACTGGTGAATACCGGAAAATTAACGTCGTCTGATCTTGCAGAACCGGTGTATAGTTCCTCAGTATCGAATACTGTATTAGGTCCGGTTCTTTCTCTTTCAAAGTCGGTCAGCCCAACGTCAACATATCCTGGAAACAACGTTTCATTTACAATTTTGTATGGCAATGTTGGAACCGGCGTTGCTCACAGCGTAATCGTTCGTGACACGCTTCCCGCAAATCTAACGTACATCAACGGCACGGGAAATCCTGCACCGAATAACGTAACAACACTGAGTAATCCTACCCGCCAAGTGCTGACATGGAATATCGGTACTATTCCCGCGGGTAGCGGAAACTTGAACAACACGATCACATTCCAAGCATCACTTGTAAATCCGTATCCGACCGTCGGTGAAAACCAGCCGCTGATTAACAAAGCGGTGATTCTCTCCAATGAAACAAGTCCGTACGAAAACAACGCTACGCTGTACGTCAATGCAATCCCGAACGTATCGTTGACGAAGACATCGAATCAAGCAGTGTACGCAACAGGTGATACAGGTACGTTTACACTGACATTAACGAACAGCGGATATTATACTGCAACGCTCGACACACTTGAAGATGTTCTGCCTAATAATTTCCAATATCGGTGGACAAACGGCGGGACGTTGTATTCTTCCATTACGACACTACCTGTTGCTGGAAGCACCGGCACCGTACGGTGGTTGATGAATCCTTCCGCCACAATCGCCCCCGGTGAAACCAAAACGCTCTCCTTCAGAGTGAAAATGCCTATTGTCGGTGTGAACTATACAAACACAGCTCGTGCGCGTGGTGTGTTGGTGAGCAGTACTCAAAGCACAATTTCTACAACATTGCCAATCGGTATTGCTGAGAATGAAGAAGTGATGGTGAAGTCGGTTGATAAATCAACCGTGTATGTGGGTGATACGCTTGTGTACACGCTGTACTATCTCAATAATTCAGGTTCGGCGCGCAGTCGAACAATGAAAGATACGCTTTCCTCATCGGTGAATTATGTCGGATCAACTGCTACTTCGGGCACGGTATCGAACAGCGGCAATGTGATCACCTGGAATCCCGGCACGATTGCGAATGGCGGTTCTGCAACATTAACGATTCGGACAATTGTCAATCAAGGTGGAATTGTTATTTCAAACAAAGCGTCGATGAACAATACCACGCCTGTAACATTCACCAACACTGTCACAACAACATCGCTACTTGCACCGAGTATTACATTGACAAAGAATGTCGATATCACTTCGGCTCCTGTCGGAACGGAACTCACATACACGATTTACTATTCAAACGCGCCCGGCGTTGAACCTTCCACCAACACCATTCTCACTGATACTATCCCCGCGAATCTCACCTACGTTGTCGGTTCAGTAACCGGAGGAGGCTCGTTTGTGGGAAGTCCTTCCCCACGCGGCAGGGTTGTATGGAATCTCGGCACCGTGAATGCAAATACGAACGGAACTGTTTCTTTCAAAGCGACCATCAATTCCGGTACACCGATTAATTCGTACATCGTCAACAGAGCGGTGCTCACAAACGCCGAAGCGACGTACAAGACTTCATCCATTACCGACACGGTGAGGGCGGTTCCGAGTTTTCTATTAACAAAGTCGGTGGATAAAGTCTCTGCGGGACCTGCAGATACAATTTCATACACGATTTTCTATAAGAATGTCGGCTCGGCGGGTGCGACAAGTGTTTCTATTAGCGATACGATCCCGACAAACACGATTTTCATCAGTGCATCGAACGGTGGAGCATATTCAAATGGTGTAGTTGTATGGAATTTACCGAATGCCGCGGTGAATGATTCGGGACAAGTAACGCTGACAGTCCGATTGCCGAAGCCGATGGTGTATAATAGTGTTTCTCAAATATCAAACGTCTCGTACATCTCTTCATTTGAAACGACGCTTAAAGCATCCGCACCGGCTCTGACGAATATCATTTACCCTCAGGTTGCTTCTGTCAAATCAGTGGATAGCACAACCGCTAATGCAAAGAGCATTATCACTTATTCGATGGTTGTATCAAATGCGACGATCAGTACAGCGACCGGAACCGTACTGTTCGATAATATTCCCGGCAATACCACATACATTACAAACTCCACCGTTGTAAACGGCGTTGCAAAGCCGGATACAAACGGTACTTCGCCGTTGGTGTACGGTTTATACTTGGGTGATGTTACCCCTGATTCTTCAAAGACCGTTGTATTTCAAGTCCGCATTAATTCTCCGATTGACAATGGAACAATCATTACGAACAGTTCCAGAGTGTACACAGACAAACTTGTGGACACAATTCAAGGGACGTCGGTAACCACCACTGTGCTTTCGTACCCGCAACTTACGATACGAAAGAGTGCGACAATCACCTCCAATATTCCCGGTGACACAATCACATATTCCCTCGTGTACGGCAATACCGGAACTGATACCGCAACAACTGTTACAGTTACTGATACGATACCTGCAAACACGTCGTTTATCAGCGGAAGCATTACAGGCACTGGTGCTGCATTCAATACAAACAGAATTGTTGTCTCACGCGCTGCGCTTATTCCCGATGATACAGGGAATGTTGTTACGTTCAAAGTAAAAGTTGATCCTATATTGTCCGCGGGAATGACCACAATTGTAAACAGTGCAGTTATTGCTGCTTTAAATGCTTCAGCCGCTAGCGATTCGGAAAGTGTTGCTATCGTAGCGAGACCCGATTTCTCAGCATCGTCTAAATCTTATGTCGATATCGACGGCGGATTCGTTTCTCCTGCAGATACTCTCTCATACACGATCATGGCAAAAAACACCGGCTCTTCACATTCAACTTCGGTTGTTGTGACGGATACCGTTCCGCAGTCTGTAACAATTCTTTCTTCCACTATCAATCCGGGCGGCACTGTCAGCGGAAGGGTAATTACGTTCAACTCATTCACACTGAATGTGGGTGACAGCGCTGCGTTGACGTATCAAGTACGTATCGATTCGACAATACAGCATCAAACACCGGCAACGAACGTCGCGGTGATCCGAGGTGATGGGGATACTGCGATCGTTTCTTCATCATTTACACCTGTGAACAGGCCGTCAATGATCATGTCGAAATCCGCGAACCGGGCGACCGCAAAACCGGGTGATACAATTACATATACAATTTCATATTCGAACATCGGCACACAGCCCGCTGCACTTGTTACTGTTTCCGATACCGAACCGCAGCACACGACATACATTCCGAATTCTACAAGGATCAACAACGTAGTCAAGACCGATGCTTCTGATACAGATGAAGTGACACTAATCGGAAATACGATCCAATTTAATATCGGAATTGTTCAGCCCGGTCAATCAGGTACGATCACCATGAAAGTGAAAGTCAATTAACAAATAAACGATAGTATAGTATTCAAACAAAAAAGGAGAACAAAAATGAAAAAGATATTTCTTGTCAGGTCCAAATCACCCCCTCGGTGGCTAAGTGATGCATGAGATTCAAATTTTCAAATACAAAAACAATATGAATTACAGACACAAACAACAAACAAACCAATCGAAAGGGTTACTTATGAAAACCAAATTGATGGTTTTTATAGTCGCAGGCACTCTTGCCGTCCTTCTTGGAACGACAGCAGTGTACGCAGCGGGAACTCCTGCCGGAACGGTAATTAAAAACGTCGCATCGATGACGTACAAAGACCTTTCCGGAAACTCGTTCCCGACGCTCTATTCGGATACAGCATCCGTTACGGTAGAGCAAGTTGCTGGTGTAACGCTGACGCCGACAGGCAGTCTGCAATATTCCAGCGACAGCATGTATGTTTATTTTGCGCATACAGTCACAAACACAGGTAATGGCAGCGATACCTACAATCTTACTTCTGCCGATTCGGCAAGCTGGTCGCCGACGATTTTCTTTGATGCCAATGGCAACGGCGTGTGGGATTCCGGCGAAACATCAGTTGTCTCTTCGACCGGCTCTCTCGCTGCCGATGCTCAGTACAAGATCATCATTCGCTTGTTCGTTCCGAACAACGTTACCAGCGGTTTACTTGATACGATCCGAACGGCGGCGACTTCCACGTTCAACAATGGAACAGATCCAATTGCGTCTGCCTGGGTTCGGGATTCTATCAGGACAAGGGTTGCCGAGGTCAGTGTCAACAAGACGAACAACAATGCAACACCTACGCCGGGACAAACGATTACCTACACCATCACATATTCAAACAATGGTACTGGTACCGCTGAAAGCTCGGAATTAATTGATACGCTCAACAGCAACGTAACGTACGTGGGGGGATCTGCCAGCATAATTTCCGGAGGTGGATCGGTTTCGTTCGCGTCATCGCCAGATCGTATCATCTGGACGAATATCGGGAACGGCGGCGATATCTACGGCGGCGCAACCGGACAGATAACGTTCCAGGTGACAGTGAACAGCGGAGTTCCCGCAGGAACGATCATCAGCAACCGTGCGACACTGACATATAATGACAGCATCAGCGGCAGAACGAAGAAGCCCGTCGGCGGTCCGACGACAAGCACCGTGTCAAGTTCCGCTTCGTGGGATTTGAAAGTTGCAGTGATCGGCAGTGCATTTGTGACAGACAATGCGCAGGATTCTGTGAATGTCACCCAGTCGGTGTATTTCAAGTTGAAACTGACGAACACCGGCAACAGGACAGACTCTGCAACATTCACCCGTACATCGTCGCTTCCTCTTACATGGACGATGTATAAGGATGTGAACGAGAATGGGTCGTACGATTCCGGTACGGACGTGCTCTTCAATTTGAGCAGCGATACCGTGATCGTTGCACAGGATGATTCGGTATTCTTTATCGCGGTTGATACTGTGGCTCAATCCGTTGCAGATCGTTCACGCGATAGTGCATACTATCAGGCAACGTCGGTAACTCAATCTGCATCTGCAGATGGGTATCACATTACGCGTGTGAAAGCACCAGTGATGGCTTTGACCAAGAGCGTTACAACTCAATCAGGCCGTTCGCGTCCGGGCGACACGTTGATCTATACGATCACGTACACCAATACGGGCTCCGGTACCGCGAATCAAATCGTGATCTCCGATGTCTCTCCCACAAACACCACATACCTTGGCAACTCGGTATCCATCAACAATTCGGCGAACGGTAACACGTTCACTGCAAAGACTGATGATGCAGATGCCGATGAGGTAGAAGTGTCGAGCGGGACAATTACAGTGACATTAGGGTCGGTTGGTCCTGGCATGCTTGGAAATGCAACATACACAGGTCAGATCAGATTTAAGGTGAAGATCGATTAACGTAACACCTTCCGGAGCCTCTCTTGCGAGAGCTCCGGAAACAAAAATTAATGAACAACATTCTCAAACATATTCTCTCTTGCCTCCTTATTGTCGGCGCACTGTTCGTTCCGGCAATGCGGTCGTACGCTCAGACGCCGACAGGAACTCGAATCGACAACGTCGCAACGGCGCGGTTTGAGTATCTCAACGGCAGCCAGGGAATTGTGCGCAGTGATACGGCACGGATCACCGTGGAAGGATGGGGTTCACTCTTTTTGAATAAAACAGTCGCTCAAACAAATCTCAGTGTCGGAGATACTGTTCAGTTTAAAATTGTAGTCGGTTATTCAGGGAATCTCTCCGCTTCACAGGTTGTCGTTTCAGATACAGTGCCGTCGCATTTTTCCGTTATCAGTTCAACAAAAGGATTTGTAAGCGGGAATATAGTTACATGGAATGTTGGCACGGTCTCACCGAGCAGCCCCGATACAATGCTCATCACTGTGTTCGTAAAAAATATTCCGAACGGAACATACACAGTTACGAACAATGCCTTTGCGACCGACAGTACAGGTGTGGTAATAACTTCCTCCGCTACAACATTGATTTCTGCAGCAAGAAATCCCGACGTTGATTTGAAGAAAAATGTTCTGGCTGATTCTGTACGTCTTGGCGGCGTGCTTCCTTACGTCATCAGCGCCAAAAATAGCGGCAATGTAGCTCTGCAGAATGTGACACTCACCGATACGCTTCCTACAGCTCTCGACTTTATTTCGGTCGATGATCAACGGATTGTATTCAGCAATGGTATTCTGTCGTTGAATCTTGCCGATATGAAGCAAGGCGATTCGCTTTCGTTCACTATGCAGACACGGCTTGCGAGGATTCCTGCTACAGAACGCATAATTACCAATACGGTCTATCTCATGGCTGAGATTCCTACAGATAGTCTCACAGTAAACGCTGTCCAATCTGTTTCAACAATCTTAATTGGGAGAGCTGCTGCCGCATCTGCAGTCATAGTATCGAATCCTTCGATGACCATTACAAAAACCGCATCCAAAGATTCGGTGACCACGAACGATACGTTGAACTATCGTATGGTAATGAAGAACAACGGAGACGTGGCGTTGACAGGAATTACGATGACCGACACAGTTGACGCGACGTACTTCACCGTAATGGCGACGTCAAATATCACCTCAGTACAAAATAATGTGCTGACATTGACAAAAGATACGCTCGCAGTCGGCGACAGTATCGTTGCCTCTGTTCGGGTCCATGTAGATAAAAAATCAGTCGCCGGATATACAAACAGCGCGTTTGCCCGATCTTCAACAACACCCACAATTTCTGCAACTGCGTTTACGCCGTTTAAGGAAACCATTAATCCGCTGGCGAACAACTTATTGCTGAAGAAATTCGCTTCAAAAGATACTGTGGTCAACGGAGATTCGGTCAAATATGTCATCCAGTTCACAAATAACGGACCGTTGAATCTCACAAATGTCATCATCACCGATACACTTCCGACGCAATTGACGAAGAATGTTATTCTCTATTCCAAGGGAATACTCATTAACAATTTTGTGTATTACAACGCCGGTTCACTTACCGTCGGTCAGACGGATTCAATCGTGATTGTGTCGGTGATGAACGCAAGTCCGTATGTTTCAGAACAGGTGACCAACACCGCTCATGCATCTGCAACGGAAGTACCGATGGTCAGTTCGCAAGTAACGGTCATTTCACGCACCGGTAATCTGGAAAAACTGCTCCTTACTAAAACTGCTTCTGCTTCTAAAGTATTTGCAGGCGATTCTCTCTCATACGTTGTGCGGGTAACGAATATCTCGAACAAGAAATTGACCAATCTCATTATCCGCGATCCGCTCCCGTTCCAAGTCGAAAACATTCGTATCGAACAGCCTGGTACCGTGCAGCCACGGTCAGGGAAATTATCAATTGTTTCTCTGACCGCATCCGGCATGACCTTCCTCGATTCGCTGCGTTTGGAAGGCTCGGTCGTTGTTTTCACAATGGATACAATCAATGCGGGAGAGCAGGATTCGTTCTATGTAAAGACAACTGTTCGTCAAGACCGTCCGAATCTCGAAGTGATCTTGAATACCGCGTATGCTGCAACAGATCAAACTTCCGAGATCATCGCCCAGGCTGTAACGGAAGTGAAGCCGAAAACCGAGACCGAATTCAAATTGGAATTGAAAAAATCTGTTTCCAAAAATATCGTGTACATCGGCGACACATTGTCGTACTACATACGGGTGAAGAACATTTCAACCGAACAATTAACCGGCATTACTGTCGTCGATACGCTTCCCGCTCACATCATTAATCCGCAAGTTATCGGCAAGGGAAAGGTGAATGGAAATGTTGTGACGTACAACCGCGATGCGTTAGCTGCCGGAGAATCCGATTCCATTACAATCATCGGGCAACTCAATCCTTATCAGGTTCACGATGGTGAATTGGTATTGAACTATGCCTTTGCAAACACTTCGCAAACCGGTCAGCAAACTGCGTATGCGTTGTTCACTGCAAAAACCGATCCCGCGTGCCGCATTGTCATGAAAGCGACGCCGGATAAGATTATTGGCAACGGAAAATCGAAAGCATATATCGAAGTCTATTTAAGCAACACGCTTGGCTATCCAAAACCCGATGGCTCTCCTGTAACATTATCCACCACCGTTGGTGAGTTCTCTAACGGACAAAAAATGCGCGTGTTGTATTCAAAAGACGGAAAAGTATCTGATTCACTTCGGGCGACTGTTGCGGGAAATAATCTTGTGAACGCGATGGCAATTGCAGAGGCAGATGACGGGCAGGGTTGTTCTGCAAAAGATACAGTCAACATCCTGTTCTATCCCGGTGCAATTGAAGGAACGGTGATTGATCACCGCACGTCGCTTCCGGTCTCCGGCGCAGTTGTGCGTGCGTATTCAAAGACCACCGATTCTCTTGCAGGTATGCAAGTGACGAAAGAAGACGGATACTATCTGATTCCTGTCGCTAAAACGGACAGTTTCAGAGTGATGATCACTACTGTGAATGAATTCGGCAAAGAAGTAACGGTTAATACAGAATTAACAGTGAACGTTTCCGGTAACGGCGACTTGCCAACGCCGAATCAAAATTCTGTTTCAGGCGCAGTGTACTACCTTATTTCGCATCAACCGGTTGCGGCGCAAAAAATTACTGTGTTGTTACAGTCGATCTCCGGGGCAGCCGAATTATTGTCGCGTGGAATGTATAAAGCGGACGCATCACCATATACATTAACGACGATAGACTCAACTTACACAGATTCAACAGGAACGTTCCAGTTTGACTACATACCTGAAGGACAGTTTTTGATTTCACTTGCACACTCAACTTTAACTGGTTCAGTTCTTGTCCAGAATCCTGCGAACGGACGATACATCATTAATGCCAACATCGCCATCACTTTGAATCCGAACATCGTCTTTGAAAAGACAGGTCCTTCGCGGGTGACGCTTGTCGATACAGCACAATATAACATTACGCTAAAGAATACCGGAACACTCTCTGCGACCAATGTGGTGATTACCGATTCGCTCCATCCGGTAATGAAATTTGTGAGCGCGACAGGAGGCGGAATCTATAATTTCGCGCAACACCGCATCGTGTGGAATATTGCACAACTCGATTCATTCTCTGAGAGAGTATTTGCTGTAAAAGTCCGGTTCGCCGACACTCTGCAAAATACCATGGAAGCGATGAACCGGGCAAGCGTTACATCCGACCAAACGACGATGATTAAGGATTCCGTCAACACCACAGTGGCATTACCTCCTGTGATGAGAATCTGGAAGGTGTCGGACGTTCATACTGCGCAGCCAGGTGACTCAGTTCGTTACACAATCAAAGTGAGAAATATCTCCGGCTCATTTGCTGATAGTGTGGCTGTGACCGACAAACTTCCTACCCAAATTGATTTCTTGCGTGGATCAGCAGCGTATTATCGCGGTGGTGCGGTTGGAATGCAGATTGACTCAGTGCTCTATTCTTCTGCATTGCACAGCATCACATGGAAACGCGATACGCTGTTTGTCGGCGACTCTGTTGTTATATCGTTGATAACGCGAGTGCGAACGACGCTGGAACCGGGTGATCACCAATATACAAACGTTGCCGCTGCATCATGGAATGGCGGATCGGTAACTTCCGATCTGGATTCGATGAGTGATGCGACTGTGCGGTCATCGGTGTCGTATTTACGGATCAGCAAACAAGCGGTGCGTAAAGTTTTAGAGATCGGCGATATTGCCGCGTATGTTGTTCGTGTTACGAATACAAGTGCATCGAATTACGCATACAATATTCAGGTTGCCGATCGTATTCCGTTTGGTTTTGCGTATGTGAAGGGTTCAACGTTCATCGACACTGCAAAGATTGCCGATCCGGCTGGTAAGAAAGAATTGATGTGGGCGTTGAACGATTCACTCGCGCCGGGTGCTTCAATTCAGTTCAGCTACCGTCTCATCGTCGGTGCAGGCGGTGTTGAAGGGAATGGCATCAACACCGCTCAGGCATTCGGTGTTTCGCAATTCGGCAATCCGATGGCATCTGCACTTGTGCAGGAACGTGTGGATGTTCGCCGCGGGGTGTTTACAACGCATGGCGTTATCATCGGCAAAGTATTCTATGACGATAACAGAAATAGATATCAGGATGACGGAGAAGTCGGCGTAAAAGGAATTGAATTGATGATGGAAGATGGTACGAGAGTTATCACGGGAGACGACGGTAAATATTCATTACCTGATGTGCTTCCGGGGGAACATGTTGTCAGAGTTAGAACA
Organism: Bacteroidota bacterium; assembly: GCA_040751955.1. Classification (GTDB taxonomy): domain Bacteria; phylum Bacteroidota; class Ignavibacteria; order UBA10030; family UBA8401; genus SpSt-333. The sequence continues at coordinate 21,099 of JBFMFY010000030.1, read as the reverse complement.
CATACACTGCCGAAACACACGCATCTTGAAATGGGCTACAACGATTTTGCCGGCGACTCGACATCCCGCTTTGTTCGGTTGACCGAGTCCGGAATTGCGAGAGTCGATTTTTATCTTGAACGGAATATCGTACAGCCGGATTCGCTTCTGTTGGATCATTCGATTGTTAAAGTCGGGAACTTCACTATCCAACGAATCGCCTCGCCGCGGAATATTGTGTTCATCGAAGACCAGCGGTTCGCGTCAATGAAGCTGACAGGATTAAATTTTGAAGTCGGTAAAGCCGTGCTAAGACCCGAAGCATACGTGACGTTGAGACAGTTGGCAGATATTCTCCGCGAATATCCCGATCAACCGCTGATCGTTGCGGGACATACCGATTCGATGAAGATTGCAACGGAAGAATTCCCTAACAACAAAGTTCTCTCAATGGCGCGCGCAATGGCAGTCAAAACCTACCTTGTTGACAAAGAAGGGATCAACGCTTCACGAATCAGGGTTGAAGGGCATGGTGAAACGAGACCCCTTGCGACAAATAAAACTATTGACGGGCGAAGTTTGAATCGCCGCGTTGAATTCTTCTTTACACCTTCAACCGAACAGAAGCCTGTACTTGAAATGCCCGTTGCATTTGAAATTCCAATCGAGTATTCGGGAACAAGTAACGTTTCGAAGATTGAATTAATTGATCGGCTTGATGAAGGCTTCAGATATGTTGACGGAAGCGCCACGTTCGCCGACAGTTCAATTGCTCCGACTATCAACGGCAACGAACTGCGATGGAACATCGAAAATCCGGGTTCCAACTTCAAATATAAGCTCCGTTACACGGTGATGGTAAAACGTCCTAGTCAATATGGACCGTTGCCGGTCCGTTCATTCACATCGTCCATACGCTATGTTGTTGGCAGCGATACATTACATTCGCTTGACACGCTCCTGACAACAAATGAAATCGCCATCGCAATCCGTGGGAGAGCGGTGAACTTTGTTATGAACGGAGTGCTGTTCGATGTCGGGAAGGCGACGCTCCGCTCAACTGCGCTTTCATCTCTTGAAACGACCGCAAAATTCCTGAAAGAAGATCCGGGCGCGACTGCTATGATCGAAGGACACACCGATTCATCACCAATCTCTACGAAAGAGTTTCCGTCAAACAAGGAACTTTCGGAGGCGCGTGCGAACACTATTAAGAACGCGCTGGTACAGAACTTCGGCATCGCTGCCGAACGATTGAAATCGGTCGGTTTTGGAGAGTTCCGTCCGCTTGCTTCCAATCATACACCTGAAGGACGACAGGTGAACCGCCGTATAGAGATGCGAATTCTCCGAAACGAGTTTGTCCAGAACGTTCTGCCGGAGGGGAAGAATGATTCATCGAAAATAGCGATTCGAACCCATTTGCCTGAATTAATGCCGAAGAAATTTGATTCGCTTGTTACTGCAGAATCAAAAGAACGATACATCATCAGGATAGATATTCGCCGTATTGCAAAAAAGAATACCATTGCAACGACTGTGATCGATACTATTCCCTCGGAATTTTCGCTGATCAAAGAATCCGTTGTCCGATTGAAAGGCATTGACAGCATAATGGTGAAGGGGAACGTAATCATTGCACATTGTTCGCAGAGTGACAGCACATTTTCTTTCGCATACCTTGTGGATGTGAACCATTATACGACTGATGAAACAGTCATCAACAACTCCTACACTGTAAGGAAGAAACAACAAGATGAGACAATCATTGATGAAGTTGCGAAAAGCGTTCCTGTGGAAGTACGGAAACGCCGCATACTGGTGAGAAATCAGAGATAATGAGAACCATTCAACAATATACCGCCAAAATATCTAATGCATATTTGCTGCTTGCGTTGTCGTTTATTTTTACATCAGCATCTGCGCAGCTGCAAATTATCTCGCCGGATCGGGACAGCACTGTCAGTCCGCTTACTCGGCAGGCAATTACAGCACGCAGCGTTTCGGGATTCGATGCAGAACTGTATGTGAACGGAGTGTTTGCATCAAAGAAACCTGTCCGGCTTGACGGCTTAGTAGATTTTATCAATACCGAGGTGCCGGCAGGTCCTGTTGTGTTTGAAGTTCGGATTGTAAATCCGGATGGCTCCGTAGCATTTAGCGAACAGCGCTTCATCCACATTCTCGGATCGCCTGCCGCAATCAATTTGGAGTCAGACTCCGAAGAGCTTCCGGCTGACGGAACATCAAGCATGAATGTTCGCGCTACTGTGTTCGATCAGTGGGGATATCCGATTGCGGATGGGTCATTCATTACTGTTGGCGTCGATAGCGGCAGTGTTGCTGCAGTCGATGCGGATTCTTCTCGCAGAGGAATCCAAATTCCTGTTATCAATGGAGCGGCAACCTTTGAATACAGAGCAGGCAGCAATGCAGGCGTATCGAAAATTTCAATTCAGATCGGGCAGCTGTTTGCCGAGAAAGAAATCAATTTGAATACTCCAAAGGAGCCCTTGACATTGGTCGGGTTGGCAACGGGAATGTCTGGTATGTATAGTGCAAAGGGCAATCGCTCTGTACTGTTTGACGAGAAAACATTCCCCGACGGAATTCAAAGTGAGGGGCGAGTGGCAATGTATGCACGTGGTACCGTGCTTGATGAATATTTATTGACTGCTTCGATTGATACAGACAGAAAGAATCGCGGACAATACTTTAGAGAACTTGATCCTGATTATCTCTATTCTATCTATGGCGATAACAGCATGTTGTTCTATGATATTCAAACCAATCGCAATTTGTTCATCAAACTGGAAAAGAATCAAACGTTCGGCATGATTGGCGATTTCAATACTGAACTGACAGGGCAGGAGTTTATCTCTTACAATAGAACACTGAACGGTTTGAAATTCGGTCACCGCGACAAACTGTGGAAAATCACCGGTTTTGGTTCATTAACAGACCGCCGAGCAACGCAAATTGAATTGCGGGGTACCGGTCTATCCGGTTTTTACGACCTTGGTAACACCGATATTACACCCGGTACGGAAAAAGTCCGTATTGAAACCCGCGATAAATTCCACAGCGAAGTGTTGTTGAAAGTAGAACATAAATATAGATACAGCGACTACGATATTGATTACACGCAAGGAACGATTTTCTTCAAGCAACCGGTGCAGGCGGTCGATCAGATAGGAAATCCCATCTTCGTCATGGTTTCATTTGAAGCAAAGACCGGGAATGAAATCAGTTACATTGCAGGCGGTCGTGCCGAGCATCAGATTGCAAACAATTTTTCAGTAGGTATTACTGCGGTATCAGAAGAACAGTCACCCAGCAATTTTACTCTCATGGGAACAGATGCAAAATATTCACTCGGCAGTTTGCTCTCTGTTAGTGGAGAGTTTGCGCGCTCGTCTGCGATCGGCGGGACGGGCATCGCCTACAAATTCGACGCACGCACTTCACCGATTGAGCGCCTGCGGTTGAACAGCTACTATCGCAGAGTGGAAGCAGGGTTCACGAATGAAACACAAATCGGTGGCAGGCGTGAACTCGGGACGATCAAATATGGGGTTGGAGGCGATTATTCGGTCGGCTCTTCAACAAAACTTCAATCAGAAATGTATCGAACAAATCAAACACTGTTAACAGGCGGAGTCAATGAATTGCAGTCGATTTCGGGAGGGGTGGAACATAAATTTGTCGATAACTTTAAGGGACAGGTACGCATTGAAGAAATAACATACGATGGCGCGAATCCTGATTCAACGAAACCTCAACTTGTTACAAAATCTACTTTAGGCAGCGTAAAGTTCGACTATTCATATAGCCAGCAGCTCAAAATTTCCGGTTTGCATGAACGTAATTTCGGTCCTGCAGTAGATGTTACAAGGGCAAACGCGACATCGTTAATCGGTGAGTATGCCATTACCGAAAACATTTCGCTGAACGCTCAGGAAAAATTTTATGAAGATGGCGGCATGCTGTCAACGGTCGGATTCACATCCACCGTATTTGAAAACACCCAGGCATACGGATCGTACGAAATCGGCAATGCAGTCGGAAATTATCGTAATCAGATAAGTATCGGGCTTAAAAATAAAATCAAGTTACGCAACGACCTCACGAGTCATTTAGGATATGAACGAACAAAAGGGCTTGGTCAGCGCTTAGGCGAAGCGCAGACGAACGATCATTCTGCGTACTCTGCGGCACTGGAATACTTGCCGACAATGCCATTGAAGTTAGCGGCGAAGGTCGAATTCGGAGAGGATTCCCGTTCGGACAAAACGAATTTTACATTCGGCGGCGATTATAGGTTTGAACATGATTTCAGTCTAATTTTGAAATACAGAGATGCAAAGGAAATTGCCAACACTGTCGCCGGGTATCGTGATCAAGACCATTTAATTACCGGTCTCGCATACCGTCCTGTAAACGAGAACTGGTTAAACTTGCTGGCAAAGTACGAAGTGAAATCAGATAGGAATCATTTTATTACTCCCTTTATTGAATACAATACGTCGATCATATCTGTCCACATGTTTGTTGAGCCGATCCGATTGCTCGAGGTTGGTGTTAAGTACGCTTACAAGAACGCAAAAGAACACTCTCAGGTATTCGATATATCAACCAATACAAACTTCTACCTTGTGAGAGGAGAATATGATATCACTGAATATCTGAGTTTCGGTGCAGAGTATCGGTTGTTGCACCAAATTGAAGCTGGTGACATGCTGAACGGATATAGTGTGGATGCAGGATATGCTGTGTACCGTAATGTTAGGGTACATGCGGGATATAATTTCAAAGGATATAAAGAAAAAGATCTGATTGATTATACGTTATGGTCACAAGGACCATTTGTCCGGTTAAGTTTCAAATTCTCCGAAGAGATTCTTGGTTTGTAATCTTTCAAGAAATGCTCCCCTTTCATTGTCTCTCGACGAAATAATTTGTACATTTATTCGGCATTGCGTCCGTAGTCAATCCACCAAAGAGAAGGCGGATTTCGCTACGAACGCAAAAAACGCGTCCGTAGCTCAACTGGATAGAGCATCAGACTTCGACTCTGAGGGTTGGGGGTTCGAATCCCTCCGGGCGTACTTGGGCGGGTAGACATTAATGCCTACCTGCCAATAAAAAAAGAGCATCCGTAGCTTCCAAAATGTCCAACGAGCGAAGCGAGTTGAAGACATTTTGCGAATCCGCCGAAGCAAAGCGAAGGCGGATCAATCTGCCAGAAAGAAGGCGGATTTCGCTACGGTTGCAAAAAACGCACCCGTAGCTCAACTGGATAGAGCGTCGGCCTCCGAAGCCGAAGGTTTCGGGTTCAAATCCCGACGGGTGTACAATCCTCCCACCAAGTATTTCGCAAAAATTTCACTCTCACCCCTTAATCTATTGATTAAATCAGATTTTATCATCTTATTTACCGCATAATTCATTCTAATTATCTCAATTTTAATAATATATGCGCATTGATGGTCAAAGTTGAAAAATTCAACGTACAATTCTGCTGAAATTATAGACATATTGACGGTACGCTCTTTGTAGTTATTTATAGTGGTTTTTCTTAGCGCATTCGCTTTTATAATACAGCAAATAAGAATTAAGAGCACCTACAATGAAGCTTATTTTCACTCTACTCTGTTCCCTGCTTCTCTTTACTCTGCTGCCTGCTCAAACCAATGATGAGTGCCTTGCATGCCATTCTGATAATTCCCTGACAATGGAGAAAAAGGGGAGAACTATCTCTCTTTTTGTTGACGAACAGCATCTCAAATCATCGGCTCATAAAAAGTTCTCGTGCACGGCGTGTCACACCGGATTTGATGCGAACAACCTTCCGCATAAGGAGAGTATCACGCCTGTTCAATGCCAGACATGCCATACCAAAGCTCTTGCTAAGCACTCGTTCCATAAGACTGTAATAGGGACCGGTGCCGACAAGAGTTCCATGTGCAAGAACTGCCACGGAACGCACACCGTACAATCACCGAAAATTGAAGGAGCAAAATTCCATAAATCCAGAGTGATCACCGATTGCGGACAGTGTCATAAACCAGAAGCAGAGAAATTCCTTACCTCAGCGCATGGTGTTGCGTTGCAAGAGAAAAAGGGAGAGGCGCCATCGTGCATTGATTGTCATTCAAAAGTGTTGCCCACAACGAACAATTTGCTCAGCAAGGCAGATCTGAAGCTTCAACAAGAGAAAATGTGCGTTACCTGTCACAGCCAAAAGCGCGATGGTACGGGACCGTCGAACGAATTTATCCTTGCATACGAACAAAGTGTGCATGCCAAGGCTTTGAAGAACGGAAAGGGAGAAGCAGCCAACTGCGTCGATTGTCACAGCAGCCACGACATGCATAAAGCTTCCGATCCAACCTCCAAAGTGAACAAAAAAAATATCCCCTCAACATGTGCAAAATGCCATTCAACTGAGGTGAAGGCGTACGACAAGGGGATACACGGTAAGGCATTTGCGAACGGTAATAACGCGTCGCCGGTATGCACCGATTGTCACGGTGAGCATAAAATTCTTGCACCAAAAGATCCGAACTCTCCTGTATCGGGGCTGCATGTATCGGAACAAGTTTGCACTCCCTGTCATAGTTCGGTGAAGATGTCTGAGAAATACGGTTTGCCGACTGGAAGAAGCAAAACGTTTTTTGATAGTTTTCACGGTCTTGCGGTAAAAGCCGGCAGTAAAGAGGCGGCAAACTGTGCCAGCTGCCACGGATTCCATGATATTCTTCCCTCGTCCGATTCAACATCAAGGGTCAACAAAAAAAATCTCGCCACAACGTGCGGTTCATGTCATCCCGGCGCCAATGAAAATTTTGCTGCTGGTGCAGTACATGTTTCGACCACAACCGACAGTGAAGATGAACTGATCTATTTTTTCTCCAACCTGTACATCGTTCTCATTGTCGTGACGATAGGCGGTATGGCAGTGCATAACGGGTTGGATTTTATACGTAAATCCAAACGCCGTCTTCGCCATCGCCGGCATGGCACATTCGATGATGAAGGACTTGGACGGGGTCTCTACGTCCGTATGACATTGAGCGAACGGTTGCAGCACGGCACGTTGGCGCTCAGTTTTATTACGTTGGTTGTTACGGGATTCATGCTGCGGTATCCCGACGCATGGTGGGTTGTTTCAATCCGTTCGATAACGCCGGAGTTTTTTGAAGTGAGAAGCTGGGTCCACCGTATCGCTGGTATTGCAATGCTGGCGGCAAGTGTATTCCATCTGTATTATATCTTTTTTATCCCGCGTGGAAAAGAACTGCTGCGCGATCTGCTTCCGAAAATTTCAGATGCAACGGATGCGTTGAATGTGGCAAAATATAATTTGGGCATATCAAAGGAAAAACCTCTGCTCGACCGCTTCAGTTACATTGAAAAAGTGGAATACTGGGCACTTGTATGGGGGACGATCGTCATGGGGATGACTGGTTTTATCCTTTGGTTCGACAACACATTTCTGGGACTAATCGGGAAGCAATGGTGGGATGTAGCACGTGTCGTTCATTTTTACGAAGCATGGCTTGCAACGCTGGCGATCATTGTCTGGCATTTTTATTTCGTCATTTTTAATCCCGATGTCTATCCGATGAACCTTGCATGGCTGAAGGGAACTATCTCCGAAGAAGAAATGGCTGATGAGCATCCGCTGGAACTCCGTAGAATCAAAGAAGCGGAACTGGCGAAACAAAAGGAAGCCGAAGAAAAATGAGATTTCCAGGCGTGATAGTGAGACGCGGATCGCTCCTTGTCGGGCTGTTGTGGATATGTGCGGGCTTCATAGCGGCGCAGGACAAATCCGAGTGTCTTGCATGCCATGAAGATCAATCATTAACAGCAGAAAAAAACGGAAAAGTCCGTTCTCTTTTTCTCGATGACAAAAAATTCAGCAAGTCGATACACAAAGATCTTCAATGCGTTTCGTGCCACGAAGGATTCGATCCGAACAATCTCCCGCACAAAGAAAAAATCGAACCTGTACAATGCGGATCATGCCACGCGTCGGAGCAAGAGCAATATGTTCAATGCATGCATGGAGAACGCGCCGCAAAAGGAGATCCGCTCGCGCCGCGCTGTTACGATTGCCACGGAAAGCACGATGTTCTTGCCGTCAAAGATCCTAATTCCCAAGTTCGTCCGATCAATATTCCTTACGTCTGCGGCAAGTGCCATCAGGAAGGGGCGCCGGTACAAAAAGCGCGCCGCCTTTCGCAGGATCATATTCTTGAAAATTACACTGAAAGCATCCATGGTGAAGGATTGCTGAAAAAAGGATTATCCGTTGCTGCAACATGCGCATCGTGTCATACGCCGCATCTTATCCGTCCGCATAACGATCCGCGTTCGTCAATCAACCGGAAAAACATCGCTGCGACCTGTTCAAAATGTCATTCTTCAATTGAAACAGTACATCGTAAGGTAATTAAAGGGGAACTGTGGGAGAAGCAGGCAAATGTCTTGCCGGCATGTGTTGATTGTCATCAACCGCACAAAGCACGTCGGGTCTTTTATGACCAAGGAATGGCAAACAAAGATTGCCTTACGTGTCATGAACGGAAAGATATTAAAGCCTCGAACGATGGACGTTCCCTCTTTGTTGATGTTGCTGAATATGCGGGATCGAAACACGGCGCAAAAGTTGCTTGCAGCCAATGCCACACCGAAGTACAATCGTCCCACACCCGCCCCTGTGATGCAATCACAAAAAAAGTGGATTGTGCACAATGCCACACGGAAGTTGGCGAGCAATACCAGAAAAGTACACACGGCAAGTTATTTGCAAAGCAGGATGCTAATGCGCCGACATGCAAGGAATGCCACGGCACGCATGGTGTGAAAGGTAAAATAGACCCTTCGTCGCCGACCTTTGCTATCAATGTTCCGGCATTGTGCGCTCGTTGCCATCAGGAAGGGAAGAAAGCGGCAGTACGCTATAAGGGAACCGAACACGACATTATCAAGCATTACACCGAGAGCATTCACGGTAAAGGATTAGCAAAGAGCGGATTGACGGTCACAGCTAAATGCACGGATTGTCATTCTTCTCATATGGAACTTCCAAAATCTGATTCACTTTCCACAATTAACCAACAAAATATCCCTGCCACATGCGGCAAGTGTCATCATGGAATAGAAGAGAAATACAGCAAGAGCATCCATTCGCGACTGGTATCGACATCCGAGAAACCGTTGCCAGTGTGCAATGACTGTCACACTGCACATACAATCAACCGTACCGATGCCGAAGGATTTAAATTAGGAGTGATGACGACATGCGGTAAATGTCATAACGAGATCGCCAAAACGTATTTTGATACGTACCATGGTAAAGTTGCAAAGCTCGGCTACACGAAGACGGCGAAATGCTACGACTGTCACGGTGCACACGATATTCTTCCTACATCTAATCCATCTTCTCGTTTGCACAGACAAAATGTGGTCCAAACCTGCCAACAATGTCATCCGGGAGCAAATAGGAGATTTGCCGGGTATTTGACGCACGCAACACACCATGACCCGGATAAATATCCGATTCTGTTTTGGGTCTTCTGGGGCATGACGGGCCTCGTAATCGGTACATTCTTTTTCAGCGGGGTGCACACATTGTTGTGGCTGCCGAGAGCATGGGAGATGAGAAAGATCCATCAGCAAATGGAAAAGGAGCATGGCGGTGAACGGCAGTATCAACGCTTCTCTCGATTGAACCGAATCCTTCATGTTGCCATGATCGTCAGTTTTCTTTCGCTTGCGCTGACCGGTATGATGCTGAAATTTTCGTACACCGGATGGGCTGCTATTCTGTCACGATTCTTCGGCGGTTTTGAAGTTGCAGGATATATTCATCGGATTGCTGCGACGCTCATGGTAGTTGTATTTATCACACATATTGTCGATCTCTTCCGCCGCAAGAGGCATGAATTTGGCTCGTGGAAAAAAATGCTTCTTGGCGCAAACACGATGTTACCGACAAAAAAAGATTTGCATGATATTATCGGCTCTATTAAATGGTTCATCGGCAGAGGTCCACGTCCGCTGTACGGAAGGTGGACCTATTGGGAAAAATTCGACTATTTTGCGGTGTTCTGGGGTGTCTTTATTATTGGTTCCACAGGTCTCACGCTCTGGTTCCCTGAATTCTTTACGAACTTTGTTCCGGGATGGTTCATTAATGTTGCAACAATCATCCACAGCGATGAAGCGTTGCTCGCGACAGGATTTATTTTCACGGTTCATTTTTTCAACACGCATCTGCGCCCCGAAAAATTTCCGATGGACCTTGTTGTCTTCACAGGTCGAATGTCGGTGGAAGAACTGAAGCGGGACAAACCGGCAGAGTACAATGCATTGGTTAAAAGTGGTGAACTGGAGAATTATCTTGTTGAACCGTACCACCCCATTGTCGTTCGTGCGGTTAAAATATTCGGTTGGACGGCGGTGACCATCGGATTCAGCGTCGTTCTTTGGATTATTTACGCAATGATTTTCAGTTATCAATAACATTGTTGGTAGGTCAACAATTAAAAAAGTCCTTTTCGAAAAACAAATCATTCGGGGCAGAGTATGGTACTGAAGAAAATATTCCCTGCTGCATTTTTTAATACGGTAAGTCTTATCGGAGCATCAATTGCCACGATAAGCTTTGGACTGATCATTTTTCTATTCGTGCTGGAAATATTTGCTACGAATCAAAAGCCGTATATGGGGATACTTGCGTTTGTGATTCTTCCTGCGTTGCTGGTATTCGGAGTCGCAGTGATCATCCTGGGAATGATTTTGGAACGCCGGCGGAGAATAAGAACAGGGGATGTTTCTACACATTTGCCCTCAGTTGATTTTAATAATCCGCGGCATAGGAAAAATTTCTTTTTTATCGTCTTTGTCGGTGCTTCGTTCTTGTTCAGCATCGGCTTCGCAAGTTTTCAGGCGTACGAGTACACCGAATCGGACGAATTCTGCGGAACGACCTGCCACACCGTGATGGAACCGGAATACACTGCGTACCAATTTTCTCCCCATGCAAAGGTCGGCTGCGTGCAATGCCATATCGGCTCCGGCGCCAATTACTTTGTGAAGTCAAAACTCTCCGGCAGTTATCAGTTGTATTCCGTGGCATTTAACAAATATCCGCGCCCTGTGCCTACACCAATCCACAACCTGCGTCCGGCTCAAGAAACATGCGAGCAATGTCATTGGCCCAAGCATTTCTTCAGCGAAAAATTACACAAGAACAACTATTTCCTCTCGGATAAGAACAACACGCGCTGGGACCTGACATTGCTTGTGAAAATCGGCGGCGGCAACATCGAAGCCGGACCAACCTCCGGTATCCATTGGCACATGAACATCGGACATCAAATCACGTATGCTCCTTCCGATTCCAGCAGGCAGACTATTCCTTGGGTGAAAGTAAAAGATGTTGCAACCGGTGCCGAGCGAATTTATACAAGCACGGATGCTCCATTGACCGATGAACAGTTAGCGGCGACGGAAACGCGAAGAATGGATTGTATCGACTGTCATAACCGTCCGACACACATTTATCGTCCGCCCGGACGGACAGTGAATACTGCAATGAGTCTTGGCTGGATCGATCCGGAACTGCCGGATGCGAAAACACTGTCGGTCAATTTATTGGATTTTCCATACACGTCACGGGAGAAGGCTCTTGACAGCATTAAAACACAATTTGAAGAATACTATCGATTGAAATATCCTGAAATCTTTTCTCGTAAAAAGGAATCTATTCAAAAATCGATCGATGAAATACAAAAAATCTATAACAGGAACTATTTCCCCGACATGAGAGTGTCGTGGAAAAAATTTCCTGATAACATCGGCCACATGTACTATCCCGGATGTTTCCGCTGTCATGACGGCAAACATCAGACGGAAGATGGAAAAATATTGTCGCGCGATTGCAATGTATGCCATACCATCCTCAGTCAGCAATTTGAAAAAGATAAACTTCGTCTATCGATAGCAGGAATCGAGTATCAACATCCTGTTGATATCGGCGATGCCTGGAAAGAAATGAATTGCAGCGATTGTCATAATCCAAAATAGATAAGGAGTTTCCTATGAAGGAACATCCTGGTCAAGAAATTCAAAACAAAAAACGGGATTTCTTGAAATTCATCCTCTTTGGAAGTGCAACAGCGTGGCTTGCTTCCGTCATTTATCCTATTCTTGCCTATCTCAAACCTCCCAAACAAGCGGAAGTTGTTGTCAAAAGTGTGAAAGCAGGGAAGATTTCAGACTTTGCAAAGGACACCGGCACCATCATTAAGTTTGGTTCAAAACCGGTTCTGCTCATTCGTAATTCGAGCGGCGAGTTTAAAGCCTTTTCAGCGACATGCACCCACCTCGATTGTACGGTCCAATACAGAAATGATTTTGGATTGATATGGTGCGCATGCCACAACGGCAAGTATGATCTTAATGGAAGGAATGTCTCTGGTCCCCCCCCTCGTCCGCTTGATGCCTACAATGTTACACTTCAGGGCGACGACATCTTAATTCATAAATCATAATCTACGAGAAGGATTTTCCATGAATAAAATCTTTACCGGAGTCTATCACTGGATGGATGATCGTTTTCATCTTGCAGATGCTGTTGATTTTATGAAGAAGAAATATGTGCCGGTGCATCGGCATTCCATTTGGTACTACTTTGGCGGTGTCTCATTATTTCTTTTCATCATACAAGTGTTTACGGGTATCCTGCTGCTGATGTATTACAAGAGCGGGGAAGAGCAGGCATTTGAAAGCATTCATTTCATTATGTCTAAAGTGCAGTTTGGCTGGCTCATTCGTTCTATTCATAGTTGGGCTGCAAATCTTTTTATTCTCGCTGCAATGATTCATATGTTCAGTGTCTATTTCGAACGAGCATATCGCAAGCCGAGAGAGTTGACATGGCTGACGGGAATGGTCATGCTGCTGTTAGCAATGGGATTCGGATTCAGCGGCTATTTGCTGCCGTGGAATGAACTGGCATTCTTTGCAACAAAAGTCGGGACCGATATAGCAGGCGTTCTTCCGATCATCGGCGAACCCATCTTGCAATTTTTACGGGGAGGCGAAGATGTAACGGGGGCGACACTGTCGAGATTTTTTGGACTGCATGTGGCAGTACTGCCGGCTATCTTTACTGTGTTTCTGAGCATACACTTATTGTTTGTGCAAATGCAAGGAATGAGTACGCCAATGCACATGCAGCATTTGAAAGAAGATGAAATCAAAAAGATGCCGTTCTTCCCGAATTTTCTTTTAAGAGATTTGCTGTTGTGGTTGATTGTATTAAATGTACTTGCCATTCTTGCTGTATATTTTCCGTGGGAGTTGGGGAAAAAAGCAGACCCATTTATGTCCGCACCAGCCGGCATAAAACCGGAATGGTATTTTCTCTTCATGTTCCAAACGCTCAAATTTATTCCCGGTCATGTATTGTTTATTGACGGTGAGTTATTCGGCATTTTGATGTTTGGGTTGGGCGGTCTGTTGTGGATGCTGGTTCCTTTCTGGGATCGAAAAAGTACGGAGGGTAAGAAAAATAAAATAGTAAACTACTTCGGTCTGTTTATCGTCATGTTTATTATCACCCTTACAGTGATCGGATGGCTCTCATGAAAACTGCACATAAAGTCGTTATCACGTTCATCGCTTTATTCGTGCTTGCAGGCATTGCAGTAGCGGATGATCAATGTTATACATGTCATACCAGTCTTGGGGATGAACCGTCGCAAAAATTTGTAACGGATGTCCATTTCAAAAAAGGTATTTCGTGCGCCGCGTGCCACGGGGGAAATTCAACATCTGATGATATGGACGTGGCGATGAATAAGAACGCGGGATATTCCGGCGTACCGAAAGGTGATGATATTTCGCAGCGTTGTGCATCGTGTCATGCGTCGTCAGAAAAAATGAAAGTATACAATTCATCACTTCCGACATACCAATGGGATGAACTCCAAAAAAGCGTCCATGCAAAAACATCGGTCAATGGCAAAGAGCATATTGTGCAATGTACCACGTGTCATGGTTCGCATGGTATTGTGAGTCCAAAAAATCCTGCATCGCCTGTCTATCCGTTGAATGTCACGAAACTCTGCTCGCAGTGCCATTCCAACGCAACATTTATGCGTTCATACAATCCTGCGCTGCCGGTTGATCAAATGGAGAAATACAAAACAAGTGTGCACGGAATGAAACACATGAAGGGGGATGTGAAAGTAGCGGAGTGTGCAAGTTGTCATGGAAGCCACGGCATTCGATCGGTTAACGATGCCCGTTCAACAATTTACCCCACAAACATTCCGATGACATGCGCTAAGTGCCATAGCGATACTTCATATATGAAAAGTTATAAAATTCCTACCGATCAGTTCAATAAGTTCAAAAAAAGTGTTCACGGACAGGCATTGCTCGAAAGAAAAGATCTCGGCGCTCCTTCGTGCAATGATTGCCATGGAAATCACGGCGCAGTTCCACCCGGTGTGCAATCCATATCCAAAGTCTGCGGAACATGCCATGCCTTAAATGCAGAATTGTTTTCAGCAAGTCCGCATAAAAAAGCATTTGATGAAAAAAAATTACCTGAGTGTGAAACATGCCACAGCAATCATGAAATTCTTCATGCAACAGACGAATTGGTAGGTACAACAGGAAATGCCGTCTGTATTAAATGCCACAGCGAATCGGTAAATCCAAAGGGGTTCATGACGGCAAAAACAATGAGAATGTTGATTGACAGTCTCGTCATCCAGCAGCATCGGGCAGAACAATTGATTGGCGACGCCGAACAGAAGGGAATGGAAATCGGTGAAGCCAAATTCAAATTACGCGATGCGCATCAGGCGCGGCTGCAGTCAAGAACTATGGTTCATTCTTTTAATGAGCAGCAATTCAATGAAGTAATTTCTGCCGGGATTGCAGTAGCGTCTATCGTTCAAACGGAAGCGCAATCGGCGGTGGATGAGTATTATTTCAGGCGAAAAGGATTAGGGATTTCCACTTTCATCATTACTATACTGGCGATCTCGCTCTATACTTATATTCGCAGATTGGAAAGGAAATAAGATTTACGTCTGTTTTCAGTGTCATCATCGAAAAAGAGAAACTGGTCTGCTTCGTTCTTACCTTTGCAAAGGGAGAAACGGGCTATTTCTCAATCATAGGAAGAAATGTGTAAGATTGCTGTGAATTTCAACGGTTTTCTGTAGGGTTTTTCGGCACATGGTTTGTCGCATAATTAGCAGTTTTTTATATTCTCCTCACAACATACTTCAAAGGAGACCTGTAATGAAAAAATACTCCCTTCTCTTCATGGCGTTATTCTTCACACTTCCGCTTGCAGCACAAAATAAATTTGTTGGTGTCAATACCTGTGCCTGCCATAATCTACCGAAACAAGGGAAGCAGGTTGATGTGTGGAAAAAATCGAAACATGCCGAAGCATTCAATGTTTTGAGCACAGAGAAAGCAAAAGAATTTGCGAATGCAAAAAATATCACTGATGCAACAAAAGCCAAAGAATGTTTGGAATGTCATACGACCGGTTATGGTGAACCTGCGGAAAAATCATTCAAGATGGAAATGGGTGTTCAATGCGAAGCATGTCACGGCGCTGCATCCGGATATAAAGCGATACACAACAAACCGGAAAACAAAGAGAAATCTATTGCAGCAGGTCTCATCCTCAACGGCGATGAAAAATTATGCAAAACCTGCCATACGCCGAAGATGCACGAGATGAAAGAATTCGATTTCAAAAAAATGATGGAAGAAATAAAACATCCGATGCCGAAAGGGTGATCATTGTTTGCCAGAATTTTCATAGCGCTCCTCATCGTTTCTCTTCCCGCATCGGCGCAGTTGTTCAACGGACGGTTGACGACATCGCTGTACGGATTCCAGGGAAGAGATACAGTGCTTGCAAAGAAGACATATCTGAGAGCGTATGAAAATATTTACCTGACAGCCGGCAGCGGCGATGTCAGTTTTAACATGAATGCAATGGTCAGTAACGATTTTGGTTCTACACTTGCTACTGATCCTGAACTACGAGTCTCCTCCTTATTGGTGAAGGTGAGAAAAATTGGCGGCTTGGCAGATCTCTCTGTCGGCCGCCAGTTTATTTATGCCGGTGCGGGATACGGATTGATTGACGGCATGACGGCAAATCTGCACCTTTTGGAGAACAAACTGTTCATCATGGGGTACGGCGGAACGAATGTGATTCACTCGCGCGATATCAAGTCGCAATGGATCGGTGACAACGGAATGTTCGGAGGACAGATTGTTGTCGCACCAGTTGAAAATGGAAGTGTGGGGTTGAGTTACGCCAACAAACGGAAGATCCGCAAACCGTACGAAGCGGTCCGCGCGGACTCGTTGTTCAACCCGTACATTGTAGTGGTCAACAGTCTGCCGTTGGCAGAGGAACTTGCATCGATTGATGCGGAGTATAATGTTGACGAATGCATTTTTCTGCAGGCGAAAACGGAATATGATTTTAACAAAGAAGATCTTTCCAAAATTCAGGCATTCACCCGAGTCCGTGCAACGGAACAATTGAGTGCGACTATTGAATATATCTTCCGCGAACCACGGGTTGCGTACAATTCTATTTTTTCTGTCTTCAATGTGAATAGCACGAAAGAAATAGAAGGCGGAATTGAATACCGTCCACTTGCAAAGACATTCATCTTTGCCCGCTTTGCAAATGTTGAGTACGTGGATGAGATCAGCCAGCGTCTTGCCGTTGGCGGAACGTATGATTTTCTTTCTGCATCCTATACACAGAATTTTGGTTACGCTGGTGAGTTGAACGGTATTTCATTGCAAGCAGTTTATCCGATGATGGAACGAATGCTGACGCCGACACTTGGTTTGGGGTACGCTTCCTATAAACATGCAAAAGAAGATCCTTCAAGTACGGTATTGAATCTCAATGTCGGCGCTGTCTATCGTCCGGTACAGTCACTGTCTGCAGATGTTCAATTGCAATGGATGCAGAATCCTCAGTTTGACAGCGACATGCGTTTGTTCGTTAAATTCACATATTGGTCCAACGAACGGATGAATTGGTTTTAATCTCGAATGAAAAAAAACCTCTACATATTTGGCGTTACTCTTGCGGTGATTGGTTTAGTGTTATTTGGCAGGGGCAAGGCAGTGGCAAGTGAAGATGGTCAATTGGATAAAAAACAATTGATCAAATTCTCGCATGCCAAACATATTGTTGAAGCCGGAGTTGAATGTTCGCAATGTCATAATGCCGAAGTCAGCACGCTCTCTTCCGACCGTATTCTTCCGACCCACGACCAATGTCAATCCTGCCACGAGCAGGAAGTGAACGAGACGTGCAATTTCTGCCATACAACGGATGATAATCAGCAAGCACTCCCCAATCCGGTTCGCGAAGTTCTCTTCAGCCACAAGAAGCATATTGCAGACGAAGGAATGAAATGCGAAACATGCCATCAGGGACTTGAGAAGACAGATTTTGCCGGCGATGCAAACAATCCCTCGATGGCATCGTGCAACACCTGTCATAACAATGTAAAAGCAACAAATCAATGCGAGGCGTGCCATACAAATCTTGCAACGCTTCGTCCTGCATCTCATCAGGTGGGGAATTTCAAACGAGAACATGCGCGGGTGATGAATCTCCGCACGTTCGATGCAAACTGCCAGACATGCCATACCGAAGAATCGTGTGCGGAGTGCCATGACGGAACGAACCTTACGGAACTTTCAAGCGGCGTAAAAGCGGGATTGATCTCTCCGCGTCGCTTTGGAAATGACAAATCGATCGCACTTGCCGGCGAAGCGGTCCATAGCATCAATTATAAATTCACACACGGCATCGAAGCGAAAGGGAAGTCGTCCGTCTGTCAGACCTGCCATCGCGAGCAGGAATTCTGCGCCGACTGCCATATGAACGGCAGTGCTGCACTTGGCGGTGTCGTTCCGACAAGCCACGAGAAACCGGGATTCACTCTTATTGGTGTCGGCTCCGGCGGCGGAACGCATGCACAATTAGCGAAGAGAGATATTCAACGTTGCATATCGTGTCATGATACGGAAGGGGGCGATCCAACGTGCATCACCTGCCATTTTGATAATGACGGAATGAAGAGTACGCAGGCAAAGACGCATGCCGTTGGGTTCATGAAAGATGTAAAAGGTGAATGGCATGAAGATGCAGCCGCCACATGTTATGCTTGCCATACAGATGCGAACGCACGTCCGAACGGCAAAGCGGGAATCGGATTCTGCGGATATTGTCACGGTGCAAAATAATGAAGAAGAATTTTACATATAGCATAGTTGTGCTGGTTGCATCGCTTCTTGTGATTGGTTGCAGCGAATTGAAAGAGGAAAAAATTCCGACGCAGACAGTTGTATCGATCCACGGAGATGGGTTTACAAATCCGTCATCAGCGAATTTTCATGCGAAGTACATCCAATCAAAAAATTTCGACATTACAACCTGCCGGCAATGCCATGGATTAACGTATGATGGCGGCACGGCGAATACATCATGCAATACGTGCCATAACAAACAAGACGGACCTGAGAATTGCACGACATGTCACGGCAGCGTGAACGCTGCTCCTCCGAAAGATCTTGCCGACAATACATCTCCGACAGTTCGCAGCGTCGGTGCACACCAAAAGCATATTCTGGGCGGACTTCTTGGCGCGCCCGTTGCATGTAAAGAATGTCACGCAGTACCGACAAAGTTGTACGATGCGGGACATATCGATAACACACAATTTGCAGAAGTACGATTCGATTCAACGTCAGCAATGTTCCGTTCGAATGCAGTATACAGCGCAGCGAACGTATCGTGCACGAATACATACTGTCATGGAAATAGAAACGGTGGGAATCTGAATGTGACAATGACATGGACCGACACGACCGCTGCTGCAACAGCATGCGGTACATGTCACGGTGACGTAACAAAAACAACGCTTGCGGAAAAAGCATTTCCTCAATCCGGACATCCCGCAATCGGGTCGTATACATGTGTACAATGTCATGGCAGTGTAATCAATGCCAGTATGGCGATCATCAATCCTTCCAAGCACATGAATGGAAAGATTGACTAGTACAGAGTTTGGCTTACGGAAATCGTAGGTCATTATTAACAAACGGAAAAACAATCTTCATCAATGAAAGGAGCGTTAAGACAGTGAAACAATTATTGACTGTTCTGATAGCGCTGATGTTTCTTGCTTTACAAGCCTGCGAAGGTCCAGCCGGTCCTGCAGGTGTGCAGGGTCCCGCCGGAAAAGATGGCGCAAAAGGCGCCGATGCGGGCTTTGTTTATTTTGAAGGATTCAAAGATAGCTTGAGATGCGCCTCTTGCCACACACCGGATAATGATACAACGTATTATCTGATTTCGCGTCGTGTGCAATGGGAGGTTTCAAAACACAATGATGGCGGAAATTTTGATCGCAATCTTGAAGACTGTGCAGGTTGCCATACCACAGAAGGATTTATGGAACGGGCAAGTAAAAGTTTTCCAACTGCATTTGCAGGACAAAAAACAAAAAAATATGCTCAGTCAAGTCCTCCGGGATGTTTTGCATGTCATTCACCCCACAAGCAAGGTAATTTCAGCGTTCGAAATAATTTTGCGCCCGTTGTCATTAAATCAAACGTTGTCGGTAACAACGATTTGACATTTGATTATGGTAAAGGGAATCTTTGTGTTCTGTGCCATCAAACAAGAGAAATTGCTAATGCTACAGTCTTTAATACTTCAATGAAACCTGATCCAACAAAGACTGACACTATAGTGATAACAACAAATCGATGGTACTCGCATTATGGAGTTCAAGGTGAGATGCTTTCTGGTACTGGCGGTTTTCACTTCCCGGGTATGACGTTGACAAATTCCCCTCATACTAATCAGCCTGTCATTAAGCAGGAAGGTTGCACTAAATGCCATATGTCTGCCCCAACCGGCGGTGGTACAGCAAAGGGTGGCGGTCACACAATGAACATAGCATATACAACTGAATCCGGTTCAGCAGGATATGTATTAACAGGTTGCAACACTTCTGATTGCCATAATGGTGCAATAACTTCTTCAAATTATAAGACATACAGCGCCAATAATTACAATCTTGTTCTTGAAAGATTGGATACATTGCAGGCATTATTGATTCAAAAGGGCTTACTTGATGCGACATCTTTGCTGGTTAAACTTCCTAAAAAAGTTTTGAATCCTGCAACAGGAAAAGATCAATCATATGCAAGTATACCAATGCAAAAAGCAGGTGCATTGTGGAACTACTTCTTTGTGGAGCATGATTTGAGCAAAGGCATACACAACTCAAAATATGCACTTGCATTGCTCGATGCATCAATAGCAGAGATGAAAAAGCCTTAAAGTTTCCTCCCTCCTAACATACAAAAACGAAAGCACTACCTCCTCATACCAACCGTCCCGCACCCCGCGGGACGGGCTTTTTAAAAAACTACCGATCTTTATATACAGTAAAGCAAATACAATTAGATATGAAGTAAACATGAGTATCAATTGTCGTGAAATAAAGAGATATGTTGAATTCCATCTCGCTGAAATCAAGACAATTTCTGACATTGCCTCACCTACCCATGTTTGTTACGAAACACTAAAGAAAATTTTTTCAAGAGAAGAAAATATATCACTTAGCGACTATAACGTGGGTAGTAAAGTACAGGCAATGAAAGAAATGCTTGTTATAACAGAAGAGTCCTGCAAATATATCTGTTATTCATTCGGCTTACGCGAAGACACCGGAGCAAAACTTTTCAAGAAAGTTACCGGCATGACTATGGTGGAGTATCGCCAAAGGCATAGAAAAGATGTTGAAGAACAGAAACACAGGCGGACACCAGCGGAAAAATAATTGCACGTGTTGAATAAGTATTGCCAGATAAAAATATGCTTCTCACTCTGAAATAAAGTGTAGTATACCTCTATTGCCAACCCGCAAAAGCAATTGAATTTTATTGTATTGAATTCTTTGTTTGCATATCATTGTATACAAAAAAATACAACGTAATGAACCTCTA
>JBFMFY010000003.1:0-150180 GCA_040751955.1 Bacteroidota bacterium | reverse complement strand
ACATTATCTATCCACTAAAAGGAGGAGTCATGTTTAAAAAAGTATCTACACTTTTGCTTATCGCAGTGTTTGCATCAGCTGCAGTAAGTTTTGCAGGTGTGAAAAAGCAGAGTAGAAAAGTTGTCAGCGAATCACCGGTATTTTCCAACAGTGTAACAATACCATCGAACCAGGCTGCACAGTCGGTGCGCTCTTTCAGCAAAGCAACAGCCGATCCTTCAACTGGAGTTGTACTTGGTACAACTGATTATGATTACGGCTGGAACTCAGGTTGGAGCCGGACTATCCAAACTTTTAATAATGGTGCGGATGTACACATGACATATATGCACCGCGATTTGACTCAGGCATCACCAAACAACCGCAGAGGTCAGAAATATGTGTACTATAAAACTGCTGACGGTTCAATGGTTACTGCGTTTCCGCGTCCGTTAGCTACAGGTGCAAGCGGCTTTGGCGGTATTGATGTAATTCCTGCCGGTGATGGTGCCGGTATTGCCGTTATGGTGTATCATACGCCGAACCAATTTGCAATTGATGGCGGTCCGGGGCAAGGACAATTTACGGAAAGCGCGATTCCCTCAAGTATTCCGAGTGCAGTCCTCGATCCGGAAATCACCGTTTCTCCGGATGGCGGAACTCTCTGGTATTATGATACAAAGAACCGCACGGAAATTCAGATTGCAAAATCGACAGATTTTGGCACAAGCTGGACGTACGTCGATTCTCTCTTGAAATATGCACCCAACGGCAAATCATGGAGAGCGGTTGGCGATTACAGTTTGGATGCTCCGGTACTCGTTGCGCCGAACGGCGACATCATTCTTGCAACAACTATCGGCGGTAACGGCAACCTACCTCCGACCGGTTCATCACATGCGGATAGTTCAGATCTTATTGGTTATTTTAAATCGACCAATGGTGGTGCGAACTGGACATGGACAACATGGGGCAAAGATGGCGAGGCGTTGGTTGTAGCCCCCGGTGACACGGTCTATCCAAACTTTACAAATTTCGGACAGCTCACTGCGGTTATTGATAACAATAATAAGGTGCATATGGTAGTGAACGGTTACAGCACCAAGATGATCAATGATTCGACCGGTTCAAATCGGTTCTATACATTGTATAAAACCGAAGGTGGATCATGGCAGATTATTTCGGACAAAGCAATGGGTGCTATGGCTGAATATGATTCATCATATTATGCATACAACGGAAATGCGATCGGAAATGCATACCCGACTATCGCAATTGATGATGCGGGAACTGTATTTGCTGCTTGGTCACAGGCAGTATTCAATGGCAATGCACTGGATACCACCGGTGGTTTTATTCAATATGAATTATGGTGGAATTTTGCAGTAGGTGGAATATGGAGTACGCCGACGAAGGTTGCTAATTCAACAGGTGCCCTCTTTACAGTAGCAGCGCCGAAATTAAGCGTTAACGGCAACAGCAGAACCGCTCATTTGTTGTACCTTGCTGATGCAACACGTGGGAATGGTGTTTTTGGAGAATCAGCGACGAACCAGGAAAATATCGTGTATCGAACAATAACATTCACAACATCATCGGTTCGTCCTATTGCCAACCTCGGTCCGAAGAAATTTGAACTTGAACAAAACTATCCGAATCCATTCAACCCGACAACTAACATCCGGTACTCAATTCCAGCAGCAGGTCCGGTGACGCTGACGGTATTCAATGCGGTCGGACAGGAAGTTGCGACCTTGGTCAACCAAGTTCAAGATGCAGGATCGTATGTTGCGAGTTTTGATGCATCAAGATTCTCTTCAGGCGCATATTTCTATAAAGTGCAATCCGGCAACTATGTTGCAATAAAGAAGATGATGTTGTTGAAATAATCTTCAGATGCAGATTTTTGAGTTGTAAAAAGCATCAGGCACCGAATACCGGAAATCGGTATTCGGTGCGCATTTTTATGTTTGAACTCTCTTAACTATCGGTATTTCAAACCCCACATACTTTAATCATCTCAAAGGTGATATCATGCGTTACAAATTTCTGCCATTACTCATACTCATCCTGCTTGCGTCGTCTGTTCAGATGTTTGCAGGTATAACGGGTAAATTGGTGGGTAAAGTTATAGATAAAGAGACCGGAGAACCGTTGGTTGGTGCTAACGTTGTGATTATTGGAACATCGTTTGGTGCGGCTGTCGATGTTTCCGGCGATTTCTTTATTCTCAATATTCCATCAGGAACATATAGTGTCCGCGCGTCGGCAATCGGGTATCAACCGGTTATCGTACAAAATGTTTCAATCAGTGCGGATATTACGACATCACAAAATTTTTCACTTTCAAGTTCAACCGTTCAGGTGCAAGAGGTTGTCGTCCAGGCTGACCGTCCCTTGGTCGAACGGACAACGACGGCGACAATTCGACGGACATCTGCTGAAGATGTAATCACCATCCCCCGAGAAAGTGTACAGGGACTTGTTGCACTAAGTGCGGGTGTTGTTGATGGGCAAAACTTTCGTGGTGGTCGATCAACAGAAAATTTATATCAGGTAGATGGATTACCTGTTTCAAATCCTCAAAATGGTGGATTCGGCGGTGAGGGTGCAAGGACAAATTACTTTTCAACCGTCAGTCCTTTGGCGGTAGAAGAAGTTCAGGTTATTACCGGGGGTTTTAGCGCAGAATACGGAAACGCTCTTTCTGGCATAGTCAATACTGTTACCAAAGAGGGCGATTTGAGAAATTATGAAGGTACAATAAGATCAAAATTTGATTTTCAACCGTTGTATGGTGAATCCGACAAAGGAGTTCAGTTGGGTGCTAAAAATGAAAGCCTTTATGAGTTTGCTTTTGGCGGACCGATGTATCTCGGCATGAGTTCGCGGTTTTTTCTTGCCGGGAAGTTTAATTACCAGCAGTACAGAAATAATGATTATAAATGGATTGACCCTGATGGGAATAATACCGGTCAGCGTCCGCATAACAATTTCCTTGAAAGAAATATCAACGCTAAGTTTACGTTTAACCCAACATCAAATGTAAAAGTTACGCTCTCAGGGTTCAACGGTATTTCCATGTGGGAGAATTCCACATGGTCATGGTTATATGGCGACTATACTCAGCAGGCAAGCCAGGTGCAAAGCAATAGGCAACTTTTTGCCCGCATTACCCACACACTTGACAATGCAACATTCTATGAGATAACAGCAGCTACTTTTGAGCAAAACTTTGATGCCGGCAAGAAAGCCGAAAAGGAGTACAATAAACTGCTTGATACGTATGAGATTTTTGGATTTGATAACGCAGACAGAAATAATGACGGTATTATTGATGTGTACGCAGGTTACGGAAAAGACGGATATGAAGTAAATCCGGCAACCGGACATCGTGAAGGATCGACGTTTGCACAGGGAAATCGGAACCCGTATGGTGTCGTTGGTGCTTCAGCTCGCGTGATACAGTTCAACATGTTCGGGAATACCAGAACATACCGAACGGAAACTTCCCAATACAATTCTCTGAATGGCAGCATCACGTCACAGGTTAATAAATATAACCTTGTGAAAGCCGGTTTTGATTTGAAGCTTCACAATGTGAAGACACAATATAACAGCTTGCCATGGGATGCAAATCCATTCGATGATCATTACAATTACAACCCGATTGAGGCTGCTGTCTATCTCCAGGATAAGGTTGAATATAAAGGATTAATTCTAAACCCAGGTGTACGTATGGACTACCTCGATCCCGAGGCAAAGAAGATCGCTAATCTTTTAAAACCAGGAAATCCTCCGGTTCTCGTAGATTCAAAAGCTAAATTGCAGATCAGTCCCCGGTTTGGGATAGCATTTGCTGTAACGGACAGATCGAAGTTCTATTTAAACTACGGATGGTATTTCCAATCACCGCCGTTGACCCGGTTGTATGATTCGATCACGGATCTCGACTTGTCGCGCGGTAACCAGATTTTCGGAAATCCTGATCTGGAACCACAGAGAACAAAAGCTTTTGAAGCTGGATATGGCAATCAACTATCTGATGTTTTTGCCTTGGATATAACTGCTTACTATAAAGATCTTTACAATATTGAAGGAATAACGTTTGTTCCAGCAGTCCCAAGTTCTTATTCGGTGTATTCCACAGGGGAATACGGAAATGTTCGCGGTGTTGAGTTTACGTTGACAAAGAGGTTGGAGAATTACTGGAGAGCAAAGGCAACCTATACGTATTCCGTTGCAAAGGGAACTTCGTCGGATGTATTCACTAATTATCAATTGGTGACCAACGGTCCGCCGGATCCTTATACGGGAAAAGCGCGTGTGTACCCTTTGACAGATTATTATCTTGATTTTGACAGACGGCATGTGTTGAACCTTATTTTGGATTTTGTCGTTCCGCAGGGTGAAGGTCCGGTGGTCGGTGGAGTCCATGTGTTGCAGGGAATGAATGTTAATTTTACAACATTTTATCAGACCGGAACACCGTACACCAGGCAAGATAAAAGAGGATTGCAGGTTGGTGAGTATAATGGTTCGCGACATCCCGACAGGACGAGGACGGATATGAGAATCAGCCGCGATATACGCCTTGCCAGCCTCTTCGGAAGTGCAATGGGAAAGATGACGTTGACGATATTCGCCGATGTGGTTAACCTGCTGAACAATGTAAAACCGATTGCATACTATGCAAAATCCGGTGTTGCAGATAATGATGGAGAGGATGTGAGCACTCCGAGCGCCCAGCCATGGACAGCAGCAAGCAAAGATGCTGCAGGATTCGACCTCTACCATCCGAACATTGATCTTAATAAGGATGGAATCAATTCGGTTGATGAAAAACTGTATGGGATAAATAAATTGCGACAGGAATACTTTGACAGCCGGAATAATGGTCTTTACCAGCAAGCTCGTCAGGTATGGTTTGGAATGACGTTGCAATTTTAGAAGTAAAAGTTGTTAATGTTACCGATAAAGAATCGAATGAATCTAAACGGTTATAGCCACTAAACGGCTCCAGGAGAAATGAACGTATGTTAAAAAATAAACTTCCTTTTCTCGTGCTCATTGGAATTGTGATGCTGTATCTTTCCAGCGAGTACGCGGTTTCAGGTCAAAAGACGAAAAAGATTCTGTCTCTGGGAAAATCACAAGTTTTTGAGACAGGATTGACAAAAATCAGTAATCATGAGTTCTATCTCACCAACTATGGATTATATGGTCAGTCACCAAGTGGTGGCGCGGCTGGGTGGTATTGGCCTCGTCAGTCGAACCGGGCATACATCTACGGTGCAGGACCATGGTTCGGATCAAAAAAGACAATCAAGTCGAGCACGGGTGCTGATTCGGTTGTCAAGGTCGTTACAGTCGGGTACAACCCGAACAGCGGTGCTGCATGGTTTACGCCGGGTTCTGTAGCAGACGGTGCCGCCGGGTTAGATGACGGGGATCCTCGTGCAGCAAATTATATTCTGTATCGTTCCGTTGATTATGATGCAACGGGAAAAAATGTTGTTGATCCCTCTCGTCCCGATTGGCCTGTTCGATGGAAAAATACATCGAAGACGCCCGGCAAAGATGGGTACTTCGGAGATTATGTTGCAAATCCCGCAGAGCGTGCTCAGTATCAAGCAGTCTTTATTTCTCAAGAAGACTTTTTTACAGTGTATAAGGATACAGACGTGAAAAGAAACCCTGAATACAAACCCGGTTCAGGATATCCAAATGGAATTGAAATTGAACAAACCGTGTATTCGTGGGGGTTTAGCTCGTATAAAGATTTTGTCTTCTTCTCGTACAATGTATTAAACAAAAGCGGCGATACACTTCGAGATTGTTATCTTGCACCCGCTATGGATCCGGATATCGGCGATGCTGCTAATGACCATAATTCATTCTATTTCAAAAATGAGGGATTGAATATGGCGTTTCAGTATACAGAATCTGAAGTCGGTTATGGCGGCGTTTTGGGGTTTGATTTTCTTGAAAGTCCGAAGATAAAAACATCAGAGGATTCCGTAAAATATTTTCAATCCACCGGAAGAGTTCGCAGAGTAGGTGAGCAGATCGGATTGACAACATTCAGGAATTGGACGATTGATATTGATCCGTCCGGTGCAAACGCACGCTACGACTTTATGGCTGCGAATGTGAGAGACGGCGATCTTTCTGCTGGTGATAAACGTTTGTTGTTCGCTACAGGTCCCTTTACAATGCTTCCCAACGATACAGCCCGCGTTGTGATTTGCATAATGATTGCTCCCTCCATCGGAGCGTTAGCATCGGGTACTCCGGTTGAAAACCTTCCATTTCTGGACTCGCTTGTTAACCTTGATATTTTTGCTCAAGGAGTTTATGACAACAACTTTGCTGCACCAAAACCACCCGATCCGGCGCGTGTGGGTGGGTATGGTATTAACAATGGTATCGTTGTTACATGGGACACCTCGTCTGAAGCCTCAATTGATACTTTGACCGGAGGGGCAGACTTTTACGGATATCGCTTGTATCGCAGCAGAAGTTCACAAGGTCCATGGAAAAAACTGCTTGATACGAGTATGGCGACAGCGCCTCCGGGAACACCAGCGAGTGTATGGCTTCCACATAAATTTATCGATATAGGAGCTGATACAACGGGTGGTTTAGTAAATAATATTGACTATTATTATTTTGTCTCAAGTTTTGATCAGGGAGACCTTTCAAACAATATTCCTTCATTAGAGAATACTCCGGTGGCAAATGTGAATGTCAGGAAATTAATTCCCGAGGGTCCGAATGCAGGAAATACTGTTTCATTCAGTGCGTTCAATACCGCGGGGAATCTTGGTTCTTTCAAAAATTTTAGGGTGGAGCCGACAAATCAGAAAAGGTTTGATCAGTTGTTTTCAGGACATCCTTTGAAACTGACATTGCGACCACAAAATAATGCGACAAGTTACACCCTTATCGCTGACATAAAAGATTCCGTTGGAGATTATTCGACAAGTATAACAATTAATCCCGGATTGGAAGTTAAACCTACAACATTGACCAAGGATACTGTGATTACGGCTGTATATGTTAGTCCGCAGATATTCAATGCCTTCAGAATAAAGATGGATTACTCAATCATTCAGCGGAAGGATTCATTACATTACGATACGGCAATGGTGACAAAAGGGACTTCCACAGTTTCACCTTCCAGATTCTTTTCACCGTCAGCAGTACCCAATGAAAATTTTGGTGAAGCCGACCTGTTGTTTGATTTTAAGCAGGGAGGGGTTGATACTCTGACATTGAGCGGGGATAAGGTTGCGGTACCTTATTTGACGCTAGTAGTCACAGATAAATTATCGGGATTGATATTTGATACAACAAAAAATGCGACTGTAAATGCGCCGTATGGTAAATGGTACAATAACACCACGGTTGTACGCTCAAAGAATGGTGTTCGGAATTTCCCGCCAAAACTACTGGCTACAAATAAATATTATTTGCGAGCCGTCTATGGAACTTCTAACCAGGATACATTATTCCCGGTTCATGAATATTCTGTACTCGGTTGGAAATTTGCTGTTGATCCACACAATATCGGCCGACTCGCAAGTGTTCCTCCTGCACGTCAATGGGCTGATAAACCTGTTGTGACAAATGATATCACTGTTGGAGATCAAATTACGGTAAAGTTTGCCGGGGGTATTGCTGGCACAATGGGTGCCCCTGCATTCCCCTCACCAAATGTGGTACTGAATGCTAAAGCCAGTGTCCAAGCCCCAACAAAATATACGGAAACGCACTTAAAACAAATCCGGGTTGTTCCCAATCCGTATTTCATCAGTCATAAAGCACAGGTGACGACGGATGTGCCAAGATTGTTCTTTAACAATCTTCCGCCAAAATGCACAATCCGAATTTACAATGTTGCTGGAGACCTAATTAAGGTGATTGAACACACGAGCGGTTCTTCACGAGCAGAATGGGATTTACTGAGCGATGGAAGGCAAAAGGTGGCAAGTCAGTTGCTCCTTGCCCATATTGAAACACCCGACGGTGCGTCCACAATTGTGAAGTTCTCCGTGATTGTCGGTGGTTTCAGATCGATACGTGAAAATTAATATTCAGACGTGGGTGCCAGAATATTGGCATCCACAACTATTTTAGAAGATTTGTACTTCCCAATTTTGGAGGTCGTTAATGAAAAAGAAATTACTCGCATCTTTATTTGTTATGGGCTTGCTCACGGTTTGTATCAGTATCGGGTACGCCCAGGTCGGTACTACAACTGCCAACTTTAAAAAAGCAGGTGGATCGGGAGCTCAGTTCCTGAAGATCGGGATTGGGGCCCGTGCTATGTCCATGGGTGGGGCGTTCAGTGCAGTTGCGGACGATATATCCGCATTGTATTGGAATCCCGCAGGTGTTGCCTTCTTAGAAGGACTGAACATGACGTTTGAATACAATCAATGGTTCGCCGACATTCAGCATAGCTATGCCGGATTCACATTTCCTCTCAGCGACAATTACTCACTTGGATTGAGTATTATTTCTCTCAGTTCAGGAGATATCGAAATCACCACTATTGATGCACCTGATGGAACAGGCTCTACATATTCTGCCAACGACATTGCTATCGGCACAACGCTTTCCGGCAGATTGACAGATCAGTTTGCTTTTGGTGTTTCAATGAAGTATGTTCAAAATAGTATTTTTGATGTCAGTGCTACATTGTTATTATTTGATATCGGTACTATCTACACATTGACTGAAGAAGGCATTCGACTTGGCTTGTCTGTGAGCAACCTTGGCACTGAAGGTCAGTTTTCGGGACAATCATTGACCACGCTGGTTGACCGTACATCAGAGACAGGCGGACTCACTGCGCGACCGCTTGATGCCACATTGAACAACACTCCGTACTCTGCTCCACTATCGTTTCGTGGCGGTATTTCGTACAACTTCTTCCGCAACATGAACGATCAGAGTTTGATCATTGGGGGAGATTTTATTCATCTCTCCGATAATCCAGAAAAATTCAATGTCGGAACTGAATATATGTGGAACAATTTGATTGCGGTTCGCGGAGGTTACCAATTTGGGTACGATGAACTTGGATTGACTGTCGGCGGCGGAATCAATTTCATGACAGAGTCGTTTAACGGTTCCTTTGATTATGCGTATGCCGATGCAGGACGGCTTGGTTCTATCAATCGGATAGGACTTCGTCTGAAATTCTGACGACATAATTCGTAAGACTATTTTCTGCAGGTTATGAAGATTAGAAGTATCCTTTATAACCTGCTTTTTATTTTATCAGAAATGTAGCATGTTTCTGCTTGTATTATTTCTGTTGCAGTCTTCAGAAACCGATTTTGCAGTTGTATCGGAAAAAAGGTTCTCATTTTCCACGTCTGCTTTTTCCTCGGATCCTTCCGGTAGGGTAGTTGTTATAGGGCAATCAAGGCACATCATGGCGACGTTCGATGGTAACGGCAATTACCGCTCCATCGGCGGACACGGAGTAGGAAATTATGAATTCGATACTCCCACCGATGTTTCTTCCTCGTTCCTTCTTGACGTGTACGTTACCGACTTCAACAACAGGCGTATCCAGCGTTTCGACAAGAATTTGAATTACATTCAAACCTACGATGAAACGACACTTTCCGGAGAGATCAAGGGGTTTCAACCGCGGGCGTGTGCCCTCTCTTCGCAGGGCGATCTGTTTATTATTGACATGGACGGCAACAGAATTCTGAAATTGGACACAAGGGGGAGATTTGCCGGGGAGTTCGGCACATACAAAGATGGTGCCGGCATGGTGACCGAACCAAAAGACATTGCCGTCTCCTCCAGCGATGAAATTTTTGTCCTAGACAAGTCAAAGATCATTGTGTACGATCGTTTTGGCAATTATCTCAGGACCATTTCGCTGCCAGCAACTGAGTGGAAAAATATTCATGCCTCGGATCAGATGCTCGTTGCAACAGCCCCCGATCAGATTTTTTTGCGATCTCTTGCCGATGAAAAACAAACCACGCTTACTCGTTCAAATATTACCGGAATTTCATCGAACGAACAATTTGTGGATGCAGTATTCATGAAGGACAAACTCATTCTACTCACCGTAACAACCCTCTATTACTGTTCATTCAGCAAGTAATCCTTTCTGGCATCCGCACCAAATTTTTTTTATATTCGAAACAATTGCAGCACAAGTTGTTTCATGATGCAGGATTCAAGGCGCACAGTGGAAATCCTTTTCATCTGAAACCTGAAACTCCAAAACCGGCAAATAGCCCATGTCCGTAGAAATTCTCGCCCGCATACAGTTTGCGTTCACTATCGCCTTCCATTACATCTACCCGCCGCTGAGTATCGGCCTTGGTGTACTGCTGGTGATTATGGAGGGAATGTACCTGAAAACCAAGAATACGATGTACGAGCGGATGACGAAGTTTTGGGTAAAGGTATTTGCTCTTACGTTTGCGATGGGTGTTGCAACCGGCATTGTGATGGAATTTGAATTCGGCACCAACTGGGCAACCTATTCGCGCTACGTCGGCGATGTCTTCGGCAGTGCGCTTGCGGCGGAGGGGATTTTCGCATTCTTTCTTGAGTCCGGTTTTCTCGCCATCCTTGTGTTTGGCTGGAACAAAGTTGGACCGAAGATGCATTTCTTTTCCACCTGCATGGTCTCTCTCGGCTCCATGCTCAGCGCGGTCTGGATTGTTGTTGCGAACGCCTGGATGCAGACGCCTGCCGGATTCCATATCGTTGGTGAAGGATTGGAAGCGCGTGCGGAGATCACCGATTTCTGGGAAATGGTATTCAACCCGTCATCAGTCGAACGACTCGCACACGTGATGGGTGGTGCATGGCTTGCCGGGGCAACTTTGGTCTTGAGTGTCAGCGCATATTACATTTTGAAGAAACGACACCTTGATATTGCAAGATCATCGATGAAAATTGCGATCGTGCTGCTGGCGTTCGCATCGTTCTTTCAATTGTTCACCGGACACAGGAGCGCCGTCGGTGTTGCAAACAATCAGCCGGCAAAGATGGCGGCATTCGAAGCGCATTATGATTCATCCGCCGTTGCGCCATTTTATTTGTTCGGATGGGTGAATGAAAAAGAGGAGCGTGTGCAATTCGGTATCGAAGTGCCGAAGATGCTCACATTTCTTATTTACGGCGATTTCACAACTCCCGTGACAGGGCTTCATGCCTTCAAAAAAGAAGACCGTCCTCCGGTCAATATTGTTTTTCAGTTCTACCATCTGATGATCGCGGTGGGAATGACGTTGATAGGACTGAGTGTTGTCTTGGTATTCGTTTGGTGGAAGAAAAAATTGTTCGACTATCCGGTGATATTAAAAATCTCTGTCGCATCCGTCTTGCTGCCCCAGATCGGCAATCAGGTCGGATGGTTTGCAGCGGAAATAGGGCGCCAGCCGTGGATCGTGTACGGGCTGCTCAGAACATCTGAAGGGCTTTCGAAGAATGTGAAGGAGGATCAGATTTTGTTTTCGTTGATCCTTTTTGGATTCATCTACGCGTTGCTCTTTGTCCTCTTTCTCTTTTTATTGGATCAGAAGATCAAGCACGGACCGGACGATACGAAGGATATTCCGTCTGAGTATGAACATCAGAAACAGTTGTTTGCGAAATAATAATCATTGAAACAGAGATTGCCGCGCTCGTAAAAAACACTCGCTCGCAATGACAATGGAAAAAAGATGTTGTGATTGCGAGGCGTTGTTTGCCGAAACAATCTCCATAGTCAAATAATATGGACTTCACCGGACTCGACCTCAATCTTACCTGGTACATCCTCATCGGCGTGCTGCTGACCGGATACGCCATTCTCGACGGATTCGATCTCGGTGTCGGCGCACTCCATTTGTTCACAAAGACCGATGACGAACGGCGCATCATGATCAACGCAATCGGTCCGGTGTGGGACGGGAATGAAGTGTGGCTCGTCACCGGCGGCGGCGCTCTCTTCGCGGCATTCCCGGAAGTGTATGCGACCGTTTTTTCGGGGTTCTATTCTGCATTCATGCTCTTGCTCGCGATGCTCATCTTCCGCGCTGTGGCGATCGAGTTCCGCAGCAAACAGCCGATGGCGTGGTGGAGAAAAGTATGGGATGTTGCATTCAGCCTTTCCAGCATCCTTATTGCTTTGTTGATGGGTGTTGCACTCGGGAATATGATCGTCGGATTGCCCATCGATAAGTCGGGGGAGTTTTCAATTTCATTCATCGAACTGTTGAACCCATACGCAGTGTTAGTCGGCATTACTACCGTTGCACTCTTTATGATGCACGGCGCAATCTACGTGGTGATGAAGACCGAAGGAGCGATGCAGGAAAAAATTCGCGCCTGGATCAACAACACAATCATCTTTTTTGTCATCTGTTACGTTACTACAACTATGGCAACGCTCCTCTACATGCCGCACATGGCGGAGCCGTTCAAACGCTATCCTGCGTTATTTTTTGTTGCGCTTGCCGGAATGCTGGCAATCGCCAACATTCCGCGGGAGATCCATCATAAGCGCGAGTTCCTTGCGTTCTTTTCTTCCTGTGCCAGCATTATTGCATTGATGGCACTGTTCGCCATCGGCTTGTTCCCCAATATCGTCATGTCATCCATATCTCCGAACTATCATTTAACCATCTATAATGCATCATCGTCACAAAAAACGCTGGCGGTGATGTTGACCGTTGCCATCATCGGAATTCCATTTGTTTTGGCATATACGATCAGTATTTATTGGATTTTCCGCGGGAAAGTCCGTTTGGATTCAATGAGTTATTAGTATATTGGAGGGCATATGGCACTGCTGAGCGAAAAACAGATCACGGCAAAGATGAAATCCCTGAAGGGTTGGAAACGGAACGGCACTCAAATCTACCGTGCCGTGGTCAAAAAGGATTTTGTCGAGGCGATGGGATTTGTGCAATCCGTTGCACTGCTGGCGGAAAAAGCTGACCATCATCCTGATATCGATATCCGGTGGAACACCGTCACACTGGTGCTCTCCACCCACAGCGAAGGGGGACTCACACAAAAAGATTTCTCACTTGCTGAACAGATCAATTCACTGAAATAATATCCATCAAGGTAGGACAGGCATTCTTGCCTGTCAATAATTGTAAAAGTCAAACAGGAATGTTTGACCTACCGTAAATACAAAAGGCATATATGGCAAGCGAACAACGCATCCAGAAACTGAAAGAACTCCTGGAAAAGGATCCGAACGATTCTTTTTCCCGGTACGCGCTCGCGCTCGAATACATGGGCATGAGCGATCTGCAGACAGCAATTGAAGAACTTGAAACGTTAATCTCGACCGATCCAAAATATCTCGCAGCGTATCACCAACTCGGACAGATCTACGGCAGATTAAACCGGACTGTGGAAGCGAAAAAGATCTACCGTAAAGGAATCGACCTTGCGCAGGAACTCGGCGAGGAGAAGGAGGGAAAAGAAATGCGCGAGGAACTGGAAGAACTTGAAGACGAATGGTGAGATTCCGCTGAGGACGGCGGTTTCAGGTTTCTCGTTTCATGGTAGCATTGTCATTTTTAGCGAACCGAGAAATCTCCCCGTTAGACAACAACTTGGAATGACATTGATTTGGGATTTTTCAGTTATCGTTACTTGAAACGTGCCGCCCGAAACCCGTAACCGACCAAATGTTTTTCACAACTTAAGGATGCTTTGATGAAACTACCCAAAGAACAGATACTTGAGATCTTCAAGGAGACGCACGCGCTGCTGGAAGGTCATTTTGTCCTCACATCCGGACTGCACAGCCCGCATTACTTCCAGTGTGCAAAAGTGCTGCAGTACCCGAAGTATCTCCATCTGCTCGCGGGGGATATTGCAAAGCATTACGAGTACAGCGAAGTGGAGCTGGTCATCTCTCCTGCGGTCGGCGGTATCGTGGTCGGTACCGAAGTGGGGAGAGTGCTGGGTGCACGCACGATCTTCGGCGAACGTGAGCAGGGGGCGATGAAACTGCGGCGCGGATTCGAGATCAAAAAAGGGGAGCGTGTGCTTGTGGTGGAAGATGTTGTCACCACAGGCGGTTCCGTGGATGAGATTTGCAAACTGGTCCATGCGGCGGAGGCGAAACTCGTCGGTGTCGGCTGCATTGTGGACAGGAGTAACGGTAAAGCGCAGTTCGACTCGAAATTCTATTCCGTAATGGAAATGGATGTGCAGACATTTCAGCCGGACGCAGTTCCCGACTGGTTGAATGCCATCGAGATCTCCAAACCGGGAAGCAGGGGACTGCAGGGATAAGATTGTTTTTGTACTGTAAATAAAACATAGTCATTGCGAGGAGTCCCGTGTTTCGGGACGACGAAGCAATCTCATCAATTACTAAAAAAGAGATTGCTTCGCCAGAAAACGGCTCGCAATGACAATTTTTTTCTCTTTATGCTCGACTCATTGCTTGATCAATTACTGAAAATCTTCGGTGGCAACACACTGCCGTACCATGCCGTGCTTGGTCTCGCAATCGGCGGTCTCACTCTGTTCGCAGGCAAATTAATAAAATTCCTCCTCAACAGTATCGGCAGGAAGATCATCGCGAAGACTGAAAACGAGATCGACGATAAAATACTCGATATTCTTCTCGAACGGATCGTCGCGCTGTCCGGCATTCTGGGATTGTATCTTGGCATGAAAGAACTGCGTCTCGGGTTGAGAAGTTCGAACGAATTCATTCTCTCTTTTATCGATTACAGCAACATCGTCCTCTACATCATTACGGCTTTTCTTTTCACCGCCATTGTCGTTAAGATTTCCCGCACAATTATCTCCGAAACGGTACACAGAATCGCCAGAAACAATAATGAAGAGCAGCTCGGGCAGACACTGCCGCTGCTGCTGAATCGTGTCGCCACATTCGTTATTATCGCCGTTGCTGCCATCATCGTACTGGACAAATTCGGGCAGAATATCTCCAGCATCCTTGCAATTCTTGGAGCCGGTTCGCTGGCGCTCGGACTCGCAGCGCAGGATACCATCTCCAACATGATTTCCGGTTTCGTGATCATGATCGACCGCCCGTTCCGCGTCGGCGACCGGGTGAAGATACCGACGGGCGAAATGGGGGATGTGTACGAGATCGGGCTGCGCAGCACGAAGATACTCGATTTCGACAACAACCTGCTCATCGTTCCGAACAACGACCTCGTGAGAACCCGCATCGTGAACTACGGCTACCCGCAGGGCGAGATTCGCGTTGTGGTGGAAGTTTCAGTTGCGTACGGTTCCGATATCGACAAGGTGAAGAACATCATGCTCACAGCCGCACGCGCGAATGCAAATGTATTGCGAACTCCCGCACCGGAAGCGTTTTTGATGAAACTTGCCGACTACTCAATGAATTTCTCCCTCTTCTGCCGCGTCTCCAATTTCAAGATGCAGTTCGCAGTGGCAGAAGCACTCCGCATTGCAATCTATAATGAGTTGATGAAAGCGAAGATCGAGATTCCGTACCCGCAGCAGGTGGTCCACCATAAAAACGAATTACAGAATGCACTTCGAACTTCTCGCACGAGAAAAAAAATATCGCGGTAAGATCATAGACCTGACCGTTGACCGTTTAAAGTATCCATCCGGCACTGAAACCGTCCGCGAGATCGTCGAGCATCCTGGCGGCGCTGTTGTCGTTGCACATTTCGAGAATAACGACCTGCTGTTGGTCAAGCAGTACCGCCATCCATTCGCTAAAGAAGTGATCGAACTCCCCGCAGGGAAACTTGACAAAGGGGAAGATTCTCTCCACTGCGCGCAGCGTGAGTTGCAGGAAGAGACAGGGTATGCTTCCACAGAGTGGAAGAAACTGACTGCGATCTATACGACTCCCGGATTTTGCAATGAGGTGCTTCATATCTTTGAAGCAAAGAATATTCATCTGTCTGATAAGGGACAGGCGCTGGAAGAAGGGGAAGCGTCAATTCAATTGCTTCGCCTCCCCATGAACGATGCGCTCGCCATGATCGAACGGCAGGAGATCGTTGACGGAAAGACGATCGTAGGAATTTTGATGAGTGCGAGAAGGGTGAAGTGACACGTACTCTGTAATCATTGTCATTCTGAGGGAGCGCAGCGACCGAAGAATCCAGTGAGTTGGCATTTTGAAAACCTACAAGTTCTGGATTCTTCACTCGTTCCGACATCCTTCGACGGGCTCGTGAAATGCATTCGCTTGCTCAGGATGACTTCGGAACTCGTTCAGAATGACACAACAAATAATTTTATGACCGCAAACGAGATCATACGAAAAAAACGGGACGGCAATCCGCTCACCTCCGATGAAATGAAGTTCATCATTAACGGCTACGTGGAAGGTACAGTCCCCGACTATCAGGTCTCAGCGTTTTTCATGGCAATTTTTTTCCGTGGGATGAACAAGGAAGAGACCGCAGAATTTACACGGCTGATGCTTCACTCCGGCGACATCATCGATCTCTCACACATTCCCGGCGTCAAAGTAGATAAACATTCCACTGGCGGCGTCGGGGACAAGATCTCATTACCACTCGCTCCAATCGTTGCGGCGTGCGGCGTGCCGGTACCGATGATCAGCGGGCGGGGACTCGGGCATACCGGCGGAACGCTCGACAAACTCGAATCGATCCCCGGCTTCAGGACGAACCTCACCATCGATGAATACAAGAAAGGGATTGCGGAGATCGGGCTGGTGATGATCGGGCAGACGAAAGAGATCGCCCCCGCCGACAAGAAAATGTACGCGCTGCGGGATGTGACATCAACCGTCGAGTGCATTCCGCTCATCGCCGGCAGCATTATGAGCAAGAAACTTGCCGAAGGGATAGACGCGCTGGTGCTGGACGTAAAAACCGGTCGCGGCGCGTTCATGCAGACGCACGAACAGTCCGCCGAACTGGCGCAGGCGCTCGTCGGCATCGGCACATCGTTCGGCAAAGAGACGATCGGCTTCATTACCGATATGAACCAGCCGCTCGGCTACGCCGTCGGCAACTGGAATGAAGTTGCTGAATCGGTCGAATGCCTGCGCGGGCGCGACGTGCCGGACGTGATGGAACTGACATATGTGCTCGGCGGCGCCATGGTGATGCTCGGGAAGAAAGCAGGCTCGCTTTCCGAAGGAATAGAAAAGTGCAAAGAGGCCGTGAAGAGCGGGAAAGCGTACGAGAAATTCCTGCAGTTAGTGAAGAAGCAGGGGGGAGATATTTCTTTTCTTGAACACCCCGACAAATACCCTCACTCAAAATATTCTGAAACGATCACCGCCGCATCATCTGGATTTATTATCTCCATTGATTCGCTGGAACTCGGATTCTCCGGCATCATGCTCGGCGCAGGACGCACCACAGTGGACGATCTGATCGATCCGAAAGCGGGAATTCTTTTAAAGAAAAAAACGGGTGACGCGGTGAAGCAGGGAGAAACAATTGCTGAGATCTTTACCGATAAGAAAGAGATCGTTGCACAGACAGCGCAGCGCGTTGCAAACGCATTCGCTATCGGGACGGAAAAACCTGCGCAGTCGCCGCTCATTATTTCGGTGGTGGATAAGAACGGGGTGATGCCGTATGAGAAGTACCGGCGATAGTTGCCTGTATCATTTTCCCTCTTTTTCATTTCCCGCGACTCAGAACAACCGCGAGGACCCCATCTCGTAAACACCTGATTGCTGATAACGAAAGAAAACGCTACATTGTGAACGAACAAAAGCTGAATTCAGTATGATTCGAAGTGTGTTGAGTCCGTGTTTATGCTATTTGATGGGTAAGTCAGCATGATTATAAATGATCCACCAAATTCTATGAAACGATTCCTACCTGTAATTGGACTAGCATTAGGAACATTCCTTATCATGACCTTTGCGGTTTTTGTCATTCCACATGAATCTCTATGGAAGGATACAAATCTATCGAGTTATGCAAATGTTGGCGACACAATCGGCGGAATTACAGCACCTATTATTGGTTTGCTAGGAGTATTGCTGGTCTATTTTTCATTTAAAGAACAATCTAGAGCAAACGATATTCAAATAAAAGCCTTAAATGAGGAAACGCGTAGGAATATTAATTCACAAGAGTTTAATGTGCTCTTGGATTTGTATAAGCAAATAAAAAGTGATTATGACTCTATCTATTTTTCATCAAAAGTTGCAAAAATAACCCGACCGCTTCATGGTAGAAAAGCAATTAATTCATTTACAGATAAGTTGAAAGTTTACTACAAGAACGCCCAATTTTTGGCCAATCCATTTTATCGTGACTATCGGTTTCTAGTAAATGAACTAACTATGTTAGTAGGAAGGATAAAAGCTTCCAACATTGATAAAAAAGACTCTGAGTTATTAATGTCCCTTATTTCATTTTTTTACGAAACCAAAATGAAGTCTTATCACGTTCGAATTCTCGATACCGTAAATGCGAAGAAATTGAAACATCAATTGTTTTCACAGATTAGAGACCTGCATAATAAAATGGAACAAGTAGACTTTACTGGCTAAACAGTTACTCAAGCCGTTAACGCCATCGTCACTACACTCTGAAATGTTGCGTGACGACTTAACGCTAACCCTTTCATCTCGTTCTCCACCTCCCGTGGAAAAGAGAATAATGTTGAGTGTCAGCAACCACAACACCCATCATAATTTCATAGAGGGAAAATCATGAAACGTGTCACCGGCATTGGCGGTATATTTTTCAAGTCAAAGAATCCAAAAGCGCTCGGGGAGTGGTATCGCACTCATCTCGGCATGAACGTGGAAGAATGGGGAGGGGTCGCATTCCGTTGGTCCGATGATCCTTCGGAAGGGAAGGGGTCAACCATGTGGAATCCCTTTAAAGAAGATACCGGCTACTTTAAACCGAGTGATGCCTCATTCATGATCAACTTTCGCGTTGCCGACCTTCACGCACTGCTTGCCGCTTTGCGCGCCGAGGGGTGTGAAGTGCTGGAGAAAACCGAGGAGTCTGAGTTCGGCAAGTTCGGTTACGTCATGGATCCCGATGGGAACAAACTCGAACTGTGGGAACCTCCTGCGGGGATGTAGGGAAGCAACACTCCGCTTCGTATATCATAAAACAGAGTTTCGTAACAACAAACATTCCCAAACATTTATCCGCCTGCGGCGGAGAGTTTGGGAACAAGAACAACAATTCAATAAGCAGTTTTGAATCGGTACTTTCCAAGTTCTACGTAAAATTGTATATTTGAATGTGCCGACAATACTGCGAATAAAAGGTTACCGGTTTTTCTTTTTCAGCCGGGAGGGTAATGAACCCGCACATATACATGTTGAGAATGCTGAGCGATATGCTAAATTTTGGCTGCACCCTATTCAGTTGGCGGAATCGGAAGGATTTCGTAGTGGCGAGATTTCGGAATTGAGGAAATTAGTTCAGGAGAATATGACTTTATTTGAGGAGAAGTGGTATGAGTACTTTAGCAGTAAAAGTTGAATCAAGAATTATCGATTTGTCATTTACTACTGATGCACTTAAAGTAGTGCTGGCAGATGGAAGAGAAGTCTCAGCTCCTTTGGAATGGTTTCCCCGATTACGTGATGCAAACGAGCAACAGAGAAAGAACTGGCGTTTGATTGGAAGGGGAATCGGTATTCATTGGGAAGATGTCGATGAAGATATATCTGTAAAAAGTCTGCTTGCAGCAGACTAGAACTGATTTAAAAAGCGGGACTTCGCTCCACCCCGACATCCTTTGACGCGCTCGTGAAAAGCACTCGCTTGCCTGCCTTTATCTCGTTCCCGACGTCCCGTCGGGAACGCACAGTGATTGAAGCTCCGCTTCGTCCGTCACGAAACAGTGTTTCGTGAAAGCAAACGTTCCCAAACAGAGTTTGGGAACGAGAAAATCGTATAAATAAAAAATCCGGGATCGCTCCCGGATTTTTTTTGCTTCTGGATTCCTGCCCGTGCGGGAATGACATGAGCAATTACATCTTCGCAATCACCGCATCGCCAAATTCAGAGCACTTAACCTCCTTCGCACCTTCCATTAATCGGGCAAAGTCGTAGGTGACGGTCTTGGCGGCGATGGCGCCGTTCAATCCTTTTAAGATAAGATCTGCCGCTTCCACCCATCCCATGTAGCGGAGCATCATCTCGCCGCTCAGCACAACGGAGCCGGGATTCACTTTGTCCTGATTCGCGTACTTCGGCGCAGTGCCGTGCGTTGCTTCGAAGATAGCGTGTCCGGTGATGTAATTGATATTTCCACCCGGTGCAATACCAATGCCGCCGACCTGTGCAGCGAGTGCATCGGAAAGATAATCGCCGTTCAGGTTCAATGTGGCTACCACATCAAAATCTTCGGGACGGGTGAGGACTTGTTGCAGTGTAATATCTGCGATTGCATCCTTAATAATTAACCCTGCACCTGGTTTGCCGTCGGGAATTTTGCACCACGGACCGCCATCCATCTCCACCGCGCCGAAATATTCTTTCGCCGTTTGATAGCCCCAATCGCGGAAGGCACCTTCGGTGAACTTCATGATGTTTCCTTTGTGCACCAGCGTGACGCTCTTCCGTTTAAATTTAATGGCGTAGCTGATCGCACTGTGAACCAGGCGGACGCATCCTGAATAACTGACCGGTTTAATACCGATGCCGACATTGACATTGCTTGGAAAATTCTGCGCGCCGACGATCTTCCAGAAATCCTCCGTTTTCTGCTTTGTGCTGAAGCGGATCTTTCCGAAGTCCTTCGGAAATTCTTTTTCAATAAAATCCAGAATTTTTTGTGCATCGGGTGAGCCCCCTTTGTATTCGATCCCCGCATAAATATCTTCCGTGTTTTCGCGGAAGATTACCACATCGATCTTCTCAGGATGTTTGACGGGAGAGGGAACTCCGGTAAACCATTGCACAGGACGTAAGCAGACGTACAGATCGAGCATTTGGCGCAATGCAACGTTGAGCGACCGAATACCGCCGCCGACGGGGGTTGTGAGCGGTCCTTTGATGCCGACAAGATATTCTTTGAACGCTTCAACAGTTTCGTCGGGGAGCCATGTATTCAATTTGTCGAACGATTTTTGTCCGGCGAAAACTTCCTTCCATTCTATTTTTCTTTTTCCGCCATACGCTTTAGCGACTGCAGCATCCAACACGCGCACCGACGCGCGCCAGATATCGGGTCCCGTACCGTCCCCTTCGATGAACGGGATAATCGGGTTGTCGGGAACGTTTAGTTTTCCGTTTTGATTGGTAATTTTTTCAGCCATGTGTTGTTCCTTTTAAGTGTTGACAGCGGAGGGCGTCTCTCTGACGGATTCCGCATAGTTGTTACTTCAAGTGCTCTCGTATTTTATCCGCAACTTCCTTCATTTTTTGCGGATTTTCGTATTTCTTCAAATTGCGGTGGAATGAAATGCCGTCATCCTTGTAGCGCGGCGTTACGTGGATATGGAAATGGTACACGGATTGTCCCGCCACTTCGCCATTATTGGCGAAAAAGTTGAAGCCCTCCAGATTGAACGCTTGCACCAATGCCCGCGCCACTTTTTGCGTTACTATCATCAGGTTTCCCAACTCGGTTTCAGGGACTTCCAGGAAGTTCTTGTATTCCTTTTTTGGAATGATCAGCGCATGTCCGAAGTGGATAGGCATGATATCGATGATTGCAATGACACTGTCGGATTCGTACAGGATTTCGGCAGGGATTTCTCTGTTAATGATCTTCGTGAAAATTGTGCTCATAAACCACCTGCTTGTTGTATGATTACATTGAAAAAGTAGAAAAAGAAGTGGAGAATTTAAAGGGAAAAATCTCTATATTTCTCAGACACAGACAAAAAACCCTGAAATTATCCCACCATATTATTTGAGGTATGTATGAAAAGATTCATTATTTGGGGAATGTTGATCGTCAGCGCTGCATCACTTGCGCTGATGGGTTTTCAATGTTCCTCTGCGGAAATGACCAGCGCAAAATTGTATGAACAACGGAAAGAATATCAGAACGCCGAAGCTCAATTGTTGAAGGAACTGTCAAAGAATCCGAAGAATGAAGAGGCATGGTACATGCTCGGCAGAATGCGTTATGAACTAAAAGACATGAAAGGTGCGAAAGATGCATTTGCCGAAGCTCAAAAACTCGGCACTAAATTCAGGAAGGAAGCAGGACTTGCCATACTCAAGATTTGGGGCGACTTGTACAACAAAGGTGTTGAAGAGATCAACAATGCTAAAGAACCTAACGATTTTGACAAAGCAATTGAAACATTCAAGTTAGCAACGTATGTGATGCCTGAAAGTCTTATGAACCAACAAAGCCTCGGCTT
Source organism: Bacteroidota bacterium (assembly GCA_040751955.1). GTDB lineage: Bacteria > Bacteroidota > Ignavibacteria > UBA10030 > UBA8401 > SpSt-333. The sequence goes on along the minus strand of JBFMFY010000003.1, from coordinate 127,889 downwards.
TGCATACTACCGCAAAGGCGATTATCAATCGGCAATAGAACCACTCACCGTCGCGTTCGAGCAAGGGAAATCCGAAACGGCATTGAAGATTCTCGTTGGTATTTATATGATGGCTGCTGATAAAGCAAAATCGGCATTCACGGAAGCGAACCGGGACGCTATTGAACTAAAAAAGAATCTTGAAATGGTGCGTGAAAAAATAAAAGCGGCAGATGTGAAGTACTACATCGGACAGCCCACATCCACAAAGCAAGAGACAAAAGGAAAAGGAAAAAATGCTGTTGTGGTGAAGGAAGAATGGACGTACGCTCCATACAATATGGTTATCACTATCGAAGGTGATCTGGTCAGCAGTGTGAAGTACACATCCCCGTTTACACCGAACATCGATTCATCGAAAATATTCGAAGCACGTGCGGAATACAATAAAGCGATCGAAGTTTTGAAAAAAGGAATTGCAATGTTCCCAGATGATCAAGAGGTCTCAGAGAATCTGATGAATGCCTATATCGGATCGGAACGGAACGTGGAAGCGCGTGCACTGCTTGACGAGCGCGTTAAAAAATATCCCGACAGCAAGTATGATCATTACAATCTTGGTGTCTTCCTATTAAAGGATGAAAAGTTTGAGGGAGCGGTTGCTGCGTTTAAAGAAGTGCTCCGTATCGATCCGGAATTCAGTTCGGCAACGTACAACCTTGCCGCGACGTATGTTAACTGGGGAGTTGCCGAGCAGGCGCGTTTGAAGAAGGAAGGAAAAGAGAATGACAAATCGTATCAATCGAAGTATAAAGAAGCAATACCATATCTTGAAAAAGTGACGATCGAAAAACCGAACGATGTGCAGATTCTGGAATTGCTGGGACAGGTGTATGCAAATCTCGGCGAAGCGGATAAAGCGAAAGCAGCGTACGACAAAGCGGACGCGATCAGACAGGGAAAGAATTAATCAGTACACATGCCGCGGCGGATGTTCATCCGCTTGCGGCATTTTTTATTGCAGGGAAATATCATGAGCAACCAACAACCGCCACAGGGGCAGCAGATCAACATCGAATTGAATGAAAAGGAAGCGGAAGGGATTTATTCGAATCTCGCGATCATCACGCATTCACCTGCGGAATTCGTTGTGGATTTTACCCGCATTCTTCCGGGAGTGCCGAAAGCAAAAGTGCATGCACGAATTGTGATGACGCCGCAGCATACAAAACTGCTGCTGAATGCGCTGAAGGACAATATTCATAAGTACGAAGAAAAATTCGGGGAAATAAAAATTTTGGGGGAAGATCTGCCGAATCCGTCATTCGGATTCCAAATACCCGCCAAAGAAGAGAAGATCCATTAAGTGTGACGGGGTGCAAGGCATCGCAGCCCGTTTTGTCGTAATTCTCACCATTAGAGTTTTCTAACAGTGCTGTGTATGATTGCGTTTTCAGGGGCGCGATTGTACTTTCGTGTATAGAACATACACTCATATACCATTTCCCATAGTTGGAGGGTTTTTTATGCGACAAATCCATCGAAGCGTCGGCATGAAGATGATACTATTTCTCATGCTCTTTGCGCTTCTTCCTTTTTCATTCAATTGTATTAAAACTCCTCTTGATCCGGTGGTGCCTAAATGGGACACACAGCTGACGATTCCATTGATGAACAGGACTTATTATTTTAACGATATCGTCAGAAAAGATTCAAAATTCGATACCACAGGTGGAACGGTCCTCTATCGGCCTATCACAGAAGGACTTGGCTACAGGAAAGGTCTGCCGCCTGAGGTATTTAAAATGGCGTCGCCCCGCGGCAACACGATCGACCAGCAAATCGGCGCTATTCCTGTTGACATAGGCGTTCCTCCGTCGTTCAATCTTACATCAGCCAACCTTGGTATCAACTCGGCAAATTTCAATCCGAGTTTTCCTCCGCAAACTGCGTCGCTCACGCCGGCACAGCTCGGTATGCCGACAGGTACGCCTCTCCCTGCCGATATCCCGTCAATTCCGATCGATCAGGATTTCGGCGATACGACGGAGTTCACATATCTCGTCTTTGCCAACGGCACGATCAGTCTTCAGATCAAAAATAATTTTCCATTTGCGATCCAGTTTGCGGGAAACCAGCTTCGCCTTGTGAACTTCAATTCTGCTCCGGAAACAACTCAAACAGTAGCAATATTTACGTTTGCAGGTCAAATTGCAGCCAACGATTCTGCAACCTCCACCCCTGTGTCGCTGGCAGGAGTAAAAATGGACGGCATTCTGAAGTTGAAAGGGACCATGTCCACTTCAGGCGCAACAGGTCAAACGCTGCAGAACAGCAATACTCTTACGGCGCGGGTATCATTCGCATCAACTCAGATTCAATCGATGGTTCCCGATCCGGCGCCGCCGTTCGCACTCAATCAGATTTTCGGCGATTCGACAAATTTCCTCTACATCGTGTTTGAAACAGGACAGATGTCGATGACAATAACGAATAACTTTCCCTTCACGATAGCATTCGCCGGAAACGCGCTTCAGTTGGTCAACAAGAAGGATACGACCCAGACTGTTGCGACCTTTAATTTTCCTGGTGCCATCAATCCAAATTCATCTGCAACGTCCAGTACTGTGTCGTTGGCGGGTGTTCAAATGGATGCGATCCTCAAACTCAAGGGGACTGTTATCATCAGCAATTACTTCGGAAAAACAGTAGGCGGGACCGATAACCTTACTGCGACGGTGAATCTTACAAACGGCAAACTCCAGTCTGCATTGGTCAACACGTTGAATTTTAATCCGACGAGCGTGCTGGATGTGCCGGACTCATCGGTAAAACTCGACGATTCGATCAAAGTAAAACTTGCGAGATTTGACAGCGGTGCCGTCCGGATACGGATCGTCAATAATAATGCGGTGAAGCTGAGCGTTAAATTCAGCATCTCGGAGCTGCGGGATAACAGGAACAACGGACAAGAATTCCGACTTCAAGGGACCGATCCTGTGACCGGTATTCTCACCATTAAAGCCAAAGATTCCACAACCGAAGTGATACAAATGAAAGATGTCACGTTTGTATCGCGCGATCGTCAAGGATCCGATACTGTCGTTACCCGGTTTCTGCATTTCAAACTGGAAATAAAAACATTGCAGGCAAATGCACAGGAGTACGCTTTGGTGAGTAAAACCGACAACGTTATTGCCGATGTGCAGCCGACAGGATCATTCGTACTGGATGAAGTACAAGGAAAAATCCCCCCGCGAAAGATCGACATCACGCAATCATTCGACGCCGGGATCGGCGATATCGGCAACAATCTTACCATCGATGGTTTCCGAAGCGCGATCAGTCTTGCCGTGAATGTGCTTAGTACGGGTTTGTTCCCGACCGACGTGAACCTTAACATCTACCCGGCGAACAAGAACGGTGTTGAAGGAACACCTGTCAACATCACACGGCGCATCAATCCCGGTGATCCCTCCGTGATTGTAATCGACAGTTCTCAGGTCAACTCATTGATGAATAGTTTTCTTGCGACGAGCCACGAGCTCCCCTCCAAATTCAACCTGCGGGGATATGTCACAGTCAGCCCGCCGGATGTTTACAATGACACAACGACCGCCACCGCTGGCATTGGTCGTGTTGTCCAGGAAGACAGCGTCTTCGTGAATATGGACTATGCAATACCTGTCGCTGTCGGAATTCAGAATGCAGTGTTGAGAGATACCGTATCGATCTCTGCGAATGTGTCCGATACTGCACAAATAAATTTGATCGAAGAAGGGAAAGTGTTATTCGATCTTATCAGTACGTTTCCTTTGGGAATTGAGGTGAGGACAAAATTGCTGAAACCAGATCCGTCTGATTCGTCAAAAGCGAGCCTTACCGAACCCCCTGTACTCGTTCTCGACACGATTCGAATTGACGGCAGCCCGGATCATACGAAGAAAAATTCATTTACGTTCGTCTCGCTTACGGGCGACGAAGCTTCCAAACTGAGCCAGGCGGCTTTTACGGCAATTGATTTAAAGTTTGGTACAACGGCAAACAACGGAACAACGGCAGTGGTGTTCAATAGAAATGACAGTATGGTTGTACGGTCGGCGGCAAATATTAAATTCAATGTTGACTTTGACAGACTTAAATAACCCACACTAAAAGATAAAGGAGAAAAACAATGAAACATTTGTATCGATGTCCGGTTGTAATGCTCCTCCTTGGTGTGGCTGCTGTTTCCACACTGTTTGCCGGAGGAGATAAGTATTCCCCCCGCATCGTCGGTATGGGGCGCGCGTTTACAGCTGTGTCCAGAGGACTTGATGCAGTCGGGACAAACCCGGCGAATCTCGCCTTGAGCGACAGGGATGCGACAATTACACTTGATATAGTCTCTGCAGGTTTAGCAGCAGGCAGCGATTTTATCAATTTAAAAATATACAACGATCATTTTACCGGGATTCCGGACCCCAATGACCCGAACAAGCGTATCGGAAAGTATCTGAGTGCTCAGGACAAAAGGGATATTCTAGAACTTTTTCCGGAAGGTATCGCCAGAACACAAACATCCCTTGGCGCGCAGACAATGGGTCTTTCGTTGCAAATAGGAGACTTCGGGTTCGCCATCGCACCGTCGCTTCAGTTCAATACGAATCTTGATCTCTCGGAGGGGTATTTGAAATTTCCGTTGATGGGACATGAATTTGAACGGCTGTATTCGTTCAACGGAACAGCGATTAATGCATCTCTCATAGCGGAAGTGAATGCTTCTGCCGGATACATCCTTCCACTGGAACTGCCGGGTGTGAGCGAAATAGCAGTTGGTGTCGGAGTAAAATACCTGCAGGGGCTGTTCTATACCGCAACCGATCATTACAATGCTTATATCGACGTTCAGGGTACCAACTACACAGATGCAAACACCGGCGAACAGCATTTTTTTGCTCAGAATATCGTCGGTGAATTTGATTATCTGCAGTACTTTGCCGTTGATACAGTAAGTAGTACTCCTCAACCTGTCGGGTCAGGTATGGGGTTTGATATCGGGGTCAGCGCATTTATTTTTGATGCTGTTCGCGTCGGCGCAAGCGTCACCGATATCGGTTCGATAACATGGGATAAGTATACGAAGGCAATTATCGGCAGATCGAGTTTTTCACTCGATAACCCGACGGACACCGCACAGCAGAACAAGGTCGCGAATGCTTTCAAAGGTGAAACAAAAGATACGTCTGCATTTACTTACAGTCTTCCCACTGCGTTCCATCTCGGCGCTGAAATGCGTGTGGATGAAGTATTGGATGCTATTCCGTTCCGGTGGACAGTCGCAGTCGATATGCACCTTGGGATGAATGAAGTGGCGGGCAACACCAAACTTGCGCAGTTCGCAATCGCAACGGAACTCGATCCGCTGGCGGGGTGGCTGCCGCTTCGCACGGGAATATTTCTCGGCGGCCGTGAGCGGTTTGCATGGTCGGCGGGGTTCGGAATTCATCTTGCCAACACACTCGATCTTGATTTCGCAACACAAAGTATTGCGTTGTTGACGAATCCTGAAACATTCCGGATCGGTTCTTTTGTTATGGGAATGCGGTTAAGGTTCTAGAAGTACAATAAGAAGGCAAGACACATCCCCGAAGTTTTCAAAGCTTCGGGGATTTTTGCTTTTAAAGAATGTATCTGCTCAAATCTCTGTTCTTTGCAATGGTTGAGAGCTTCGATTCTACCATCACTTGTGTGATCGAAAGTTTTTTGCTTTCTATGTTGTCGGGAGAGTTGTAGAGAATGTCATCGAGGAGCGTTGTTAATATCGTGTGCAATCGCCGCGCGCCGATATTCTCCACTTCTTCATTCACTTGTGACGCGATACGTGCGATCGCAGCGATGGCATCGTCCGCAAATGTGATCTCGATTCCTTCGGTTTTCAGCAGCTCTGTGTACTGTTTCAATAAAGCATTTTGAGGAAGGGTTAATATCTTTACAAAATCTTCTTCGGTCAAACTTTTCAATTCAACGCGGATGGGAAACCGACCCTGAAGTTCAGGAATAAGATCGGACGGTTTTGCTACGTGGAATGCCCCCGATGCGATGAACAATACATGATCGGTCTTCACCGGTCCGTACTTGGTTGAAACTGTCGATCCCTCCACAATTGGAAGAAGGTCCCGCTGAACTCCTTCACGCGAAACATCCGGTCCGCCGGAAGGTCCCGAACGGCTGCCGGCAATCTTATCTACTTCATCGATGAAGACGATTCCTGAATTCTCGACGCGGCGCACCGCTTCCTTGATGACGGCATCGTGATCGATCAGTTTCTGCGCCTCTTCCTGCGTCAGTATCTTTTTCGCCTCGCTGATCGTCACTTTTCTCTTCTTCTGTTTCTTGGGAAGAATACCGCCAAGCATTTCCTGAATGTTCACCCCCATCTCTTCAAAATTGAACGGTCCCATCACCTGCACGGCGGGGAGATTATCTGTTACGGTTTCGATTTCAATGACACGTTCATCAAGGTCACCGGCTGAGATTTTTTCCCTGAACCGTTCGCGCGTCTTTTCGTTCAATTCGTCGTTAGTTACGGCTGATTCTTCCGTCACTTTTGTTTTCCGGACGGGAGGGATGACGATATCAAGAATGCGTTCGATCGCCTGATGCTGCGCCTTTTGTTCGACTTCCGCTGTTTTTTCCGACCGCACCATCACAACGGAGAGTTCCGTAAGGTCGCGGATCATCGATTCGACATCTCGCCCTACGTACCCGACCTCAGTGAACTTCGACGCTTCCACTTTGATGAAGGGTGCGTTCGCAAGTTTGGCAAGTCTGCGGGCAATCTCCGTCTTTCCCACACCGGTGGGACCGATCAGGATGATATTGTTTGGCATGATATCTTCGCGCAGGTTCTCGGGAACCTGCAGCCGTCGCCAGCGGTTGCGCAGCGCAATAGCGACAGATTTTTTTGCATCATTCTGTCCGATAATGTACTTATCCAGCTCTTTCACGATCTGCGACGGCGTCAGTTCATGCAGCGCATCGTGTTCGTTCTGTTTTTCTTTCTTGTGTGATTTTGCCATTACAATTCCAGTATCGTGATGTGAGCATTGGTGTAGATACAAATATCGGCGGCGGTTTTCAAACTTTCGTTGACGATCTCTTTTGCCGTCAGTTTGGTATGCTTCATCAGCATACGTGCTGCAGCAAGGGCATAACTTCCGCCGGAGCCGATCGCAATAATGCCGTCATCGGGTATGACAACGTCACCAGTTCCTGAAATAACGAATGTACTTTCCTTACTCAACACGCCGATCATCGCTTCCAGCCGTCTGAGGTATTTATCCGTGCGCCAGTCCTTTGCAAGCGCAAGCGCCGACCGCTCGACATTCCCTTGATACATCTGCAATTTTTCCTCGAATCGTTCCATCAATGCAAATGCATCGGCGGAAGCGCCGGCGAATCCGACCAGAACGGAATTATTGTGGAGCATGTGGACTTTTTTCGTGTTCTGCTTCATCACGGTGGAGCCAAGTGTTACTTGTCCGTCGCTTCCCATAGCGCAGGCACCGTCCCGTTTCAATCCGATGATGGTGGTAGAGTGGAATTTTTTTGTATTCATAGTTGTGATTAGTTTTATGCAAATAGCAGAAAATTTTACCTCATCGACGTCATGCCTCGAAGCGTGCCGCGTACGATGGTCATCCTGAGCAAGCGAGTGTTGTTTACGAGCGTGTCGAAGGATGAACTAATTTCAAAGCGGCACTTGCTCAGCATGACGGTGCTTTTGATTCTTAGTTACAAATCAATCTCAAATTGACCTTCGCAGCCGCGCCACAGGTATCATCATCGATTCGCGGTACTTTGCCACGGTACGGCGGGCAATGTTGAATCCTTTTTCCTTCAAAATGGAGGCGATCTCTTCATCGCTCAACGGTTTGGATTTGTCTTCGGTTGCGAGGATTTCTTTGATCCTTTCCTTCACTTCCTTATTGGAAACATCCTCTCCGCTCTGTGTGCTGATTCCCTCACTGAAGAAGTGCCGGAGTTCATACACACCGAAATCGGTCTGTACGTACTTGCCGTTCACCACGCGGCTGATCGTCGAAATATCCATCCGAATGGTCTCGGCGATATCTTTGTAGATCAACGGCTTCAATCCTTCTCCTGTCTCGAAGAAATCGCGCTGACGGTCAACAATCGCATGCATTACTTTCAACATTGTTTCACGGCGCTGGTAAATGGAAGCAATGAACCACTTTGCGGAATCGAATTTCTGCTTCAGGAATTGTTTGGTTTCGGCTGAAGTTGCTTTGTTCCGTTTCGACATCAATTCACGATAATTGCGGTTGATGCGGAGCGGGGGAATGTTCTTGTCGTTCAGTTGGATGACGAAATTATTCTCATCCTTTGTGACGATAAAATCGGGGACGAGGTAATTTTCCTGAGCTGTGATCGTCCCTTCGCCCGGCTTGGGATTGAGATGCGAAATTAAGTCGAGCACTCGTTTCACGTCATCGAGCGGGATGAGCATCAATTTGGATATCTGTTCGTAATGCTTTTTGGTGAATTCATCGAAATGTTCGGAGAGCAGTTTTCGTGCTACGGCAACCCGGTCAAGTGCCGGGGGGAGGCTTTCCAGCTGGATTAAGATACTTTCTTTCGCAGAACGCGCGCCGATCCCCTTTGGCTCTAATTGTTGGATAGTACGAAGCATTGATTCCGCAGCGTCAACGGTAAGTTGAAGGTGGTGCATCGAATTCAAATTGTCAACGATAATTGCAAGATCGCCGCGAAAATATCCGTTACCGTTGATACAATGGATAATCTCTTGGGCGAGGAGGAGATCAATTCGAGATGTATTCCGTTCACGCAGCTGTTTCAACAACGTATCCGAAAGACCGGCTGCCAGCGAATCATGAACATTGTCGTCACCATTGCTTTCTTCGGATTTCCGTCCTGGTTTTGAATGCAACCGTGAAAGAAGATCAATGACTTTTTCCGCATCGGTCAGCGAAATGTGAAGTAATGATGCGACCGTTGCTGCATCTTTGACGTGAAACTGTTCGAAGTGCTCACGGATAAGTGTTTTTGCAAGCTCTACCGGATCAAGATCGGGTTTAATGAATTCAAGTTGAATTAAAAGACACTCCTGCAACGATCTGGAGCCGATGCCGGGGGGCTCGAGCCGCTGGATGATCTTTAAGACCTCTTCCACCTGCGTAACAGTCAAATGCAGTTTGTGTGTCAAATTGATATCGGTGACGATCGATTCAAGATCTCTGTGCAAGTATCCGTCCTCATCGATATTGCCGATGATTTCTTCGGCAACAAGCATTCCCATATCGGTAACATCGGCGAGGTGAAGTTGGTCGAGCAGCTTTTCGGTGAGCGGTGTCGGTGCGGCAATGGGGAATTCGTCTTTGTCTTCGTCATCGCTGCTCTGTTTTTCACCCTTAGGAGTGTAAGTCTCCTCATCATTCAGAAAATCTTCAAATGTAAAATCATCCTCCTTTTTTTCTTCCGCCGCTGCCTCTTCTTCCGGAGACGGAGGCGTATCATCGTCGCTCTGTTCCAACTCGATCTCGTCTTCCACTCCCTCTTCCAACAGCGGGTTTGCTTCGAGTTCCATCTTGATGTTCTGCTCAAGCGCAAGGGTTGGAAGCTGCAGCAGTTTCAGGTACTGAATCTGCTGCGGCGTCAGTTTCTGGAGGAGCCGCATTTGTTGCGAAAGATGAAGCATGTTACTGTTGTTCCGTTTTTTTCAAAAGTTCATCAGTCCATTGATCGCCGAACGCGCGGCGGAGCGATTCCGACGAGAACGCCGCCACAGAAATATCTTCTTTTGCGCCGCGTTTCAATGCGGGATCACATTCATTGAAGTATTCGTAGTGAATCTCTTTTCCGTCCCTGCCAATGCGGATGGGGAAAAGATGGCACGAGATCGGTTTCCGCCACGAGAGTCTCTTTTCGAAGTACGCCTGTTCAAACGAACATTTGGCGATCCCGTCGTCATAGTACACAAAGACGCATGCTTTCCCTTCCACGCATTGAGTGGCATAATTTCCCGGCACACCGTCGATCAGTCCGTTCTGTTCGATCACGCGAATATGTTCGTGCGGTAACAGGGAAATGACCACTGGATATGATCGTTCGATCTCCGCAACTTCCTCGTCGCGTAACGGAGCCCCTCGTCCGCCGGCAAATGTGCAACAGGCACCCTTACATGCATGAAGGTCGCATGCAAATTTTGTTTCCGCTACGGAAGCATCCACCAATATTTCACCGATTACAAACATCGTGCCTGAAAAAGATACGAATATTTTAAGGAAGTGAAAAGGTTTTGGAAGGAATTAAAGTTTTCTAAAGAGGTTGTGTCAAGTGAAATTACATCTTCACAAACATTTTTCCCGCCATCTGCTTTACGAGTCCCTTAAATTCCAAACTTAACAGGTTCACCAGCGTGTCGGAAGGGGAGAGATGTGACAATTCAGAGAGATTGTCGATATGCTGCGGATCGTACGTCAAAGCGTCGAATATTTTCTGTTCGAATACATTCAGTTGCGGTGGCTCGCTTTTGTGTGCCGGTGCTTTTAATATCGGACGGAGCGCTGTGCTTAATTCTTCAATGACATCCTCGGTCGATTGTATCAGTTTTGCCTGCCCGAGTCTGATCAGCTTGTTCGGTCCGATGTTTTTCTTTTCAGTGATCGGTCCGGGGACGCAGAATAGTTCGCGGTTTTGGTCGAGCGCCGTCGTAGCCGTGATCATCGCACCGCCATCTTCGTCCGATTCGACAATGATCGTGCCGAGCGACAGTCCGCTGATAATCCTGTTGCGACGTGGAAAGTTTCCTGGGTCTGTTTTTGTTCCCATGTAAAATTCCGAAACCACAACGCCGTTCTCTTCTATCTGATCGGCGAGTTTTTTATTCTCAGCAGGATACATGTGGTCGAGCGCGCTCCCCATCACCGCGATTGTTCTTCCTTGGGCGTGCACGGTTGCAGTATGCGCGATCGTATCAATACCGCGCGCAAGTCCACTCACAATTGTGATGCCGAGTCCGGATAATTCTTTTGCAAACCGTTCCGCAATCAATTTGCCGTACGAGGAGGGATTGCGAGTACCGACGATCGCAATCGAATATTGATCCTCCTTCACGAATTTTCCGCGAACGAACAACAAGACGGGAGGATCGTAAATTTTCTTCAGCAGAGAAGGATATTCATTATCCCACAACGTGACAATTCTTCCATCCACTTTATTAAGACGCGAGAGTTGGTCTTCAATGAACTCTTCGTTTAATTCCGAATGAGCAATGGACGACGCAATCGTCTTATCGATCCCTTCGATGCGTGCAAGTTCTTTTGGCGATGCGGAAAGTACGGCAGATGGTGTTTTGAAATGGGTGACAAGGGCGCGAAGGCGGTTATTGCCGATCTTCGGTATCGATGCGAGATGGAGAAGGTCGTGAATGTTGAGATGAGAAGGCATCAGTTTTTAACCGCAGCATCAAGTCCATCCACAACGGCGACGATGATGGTGTGGACAGGAACATCTTTTCGTTTCAATACCTGTTGTGCGCCGGCTCCTTCTTGAATGATCAATACTGTATCGCCGACTCCCGCATCGACCGTATCAAGCGAAAGAATATCTTTGCCGATATGTTTGCCGTCCAGATCGATCGGCTGAACGATGAGCAGTTTATGTTCCTTCAGCGTTTCATTCTTCTGTGTCGAAACAACGGAGCCCGTAACTTTGCAGAGTATCATGTTGTTTATTTTAGATGAACTTACAATAGTGCGGTCATTGCGAGGGAGCGAAAACCCCAAGGGTTGAGCGTCCGAAGCAATCTCCTGAGTGAAAGTCGAAAAACAGGATTGCTTCGTCCCGACAAAAAAAGTCGGGACTCGCAATGACATTACAATTTATTACATGTGATTGTCACTAACTCAAAATCTCTTTCTGAAATCGTTCTACCAATTTTGCCGCTTCTTCTTTCGTTTTTGCTTCTGCAATAATGCGGATGATCGGTTCAGTATTCGATTTGCGCAGATGGACCCACGACGAAGCAAAGTCGATCTTCAGCCCGTCGTCGTTATTTGTTTTCTCGGTTTTCGAGTACTTTTCATGCAGTTTTGCAAGGATCGTCTCCGGTTTCATCGCCCCAAGCTCGATCTTGTTCTTGACGATTTCATATTGCGGCAGGCTTGCTTTTAGTTCGGAAGCCGTTCCACCAAATTCAGCCAAAAATTGCAGGAATAATCCCACACCGACAATGGCATCTCTGCTGAGATGCAACTGCGGAAGAATGACGCCGCCGCTCCCTTCGCCGCCGATGACAGAGCCGAGTTCTTTCATCCTTGACGCGACATTGATCTCACCAACAGGCGTGCGGTACACCGTTGCTCCGTACTCAGCGGCAATATCTTCAACGGCGCGCGTTGTGGAAAGATTGACGACAACAGTGTTGCCGGTTTTTCCGAGTTTCTCTTCGGCGTTGAGAACAAATTTTGTTGCTGATACAATCGTGTATTCTTCGACGAAAGGAATTCCTTGTTCTGTAATTAACACAAGCCTGTCGGAATCGGGATCGATTGCTATCCCAAGGTCAGCCTTTTCCTGTACGACGCGCGCAGAAAGTTCAGTCAGATTTTCGGGTATTGGCTCGGGTGTGTGGGCAAAGATACCGCTCACGTCGCAGTGAAGTTCGATCACCTCACAACCGAATTCGCGTAACAGATGCGGTACGATGATACCGCCCGAAGCATTAACGCAATCGACAACCACTTTGAATTTTCTTGCGGCGATTTTCTTTTTATCGATGTAGGGAAGGGAAAGAATCGCTTGTATATGTTCGTTGATGAAATCTGTTTTGACCTGTATTTTGCCTTGTTTGTCCCACGGCGCATATTTAAAATTGCCATGATCGGCGAGATTCCAGAATGTTCGATTCTCAGTTCCGTTCAAAAACATTCCGGTGGGGGCGATGAACTTCATTCCGTTCCAAATCATCGGATTGTGGCTGGCGGTAATCGCAATTCCACCGGCTGCTTTCATTTGCTCGACGGCGAGTCCGACTGTCGGTGTTGGGCAAATGCCGATATCGACGACAGTGCATCCGGCTTGCACCAGCGTTGCGGCGATAAGATTTGCTATTGAGTGTCCGGTGATGCGTCCATCTCTACCGACAACGAGTGTACCACGGTTTGTATATTCCGCAAAAGCGGAGACATATTTAATGATAACATCGGGAGTGAGTGAAACACCAACGACGCCGCGAATTCCCGAAATGCTGACCATTAATGACATGAAGTGCTCCATTCAAATGTATTCAATAATAAGAAACGATCACCGCAGAGGCAAGAAACTGTGATGGAGAAGTTTGCAATTTTATTCGAGTTTGTTCATATTCTCTCAGCCAACCCAAACCAACAAAAGGTCAGTCATGAAGTACAAGCACATTGTGAAGGTATTTGTCGTTGTCGTCGGCGTCATCTTTGTATTGATTCAGTTCGTACAACCGAACCGGGACAACCCGCAATTCGATCCGTTAAAAACGATGCAGGCGGAATTGCAGGCGCCCGCAAATATCGTAGCATTGCTTGACCGTGGATGCATAGATTGTCACTCCAATCAAACCCGCTGGCCCTTCTATGCGTACGTTGCCCCTGCTTCGTGGCTGGTTGCGTACGATGTTTCCGAAGGGCGGAAACACTTCAATATGTCTGAATGGGGGAAGTACCGGTTGTCGAAAAAAGCAAGTATTCTGGGTGGCATCAACAGTACAGTGAAAGAAAAAGAGATGCCTCTTCCGAAATATATCCCGCTGCATCCGGAAGCTGATTTCAGTGATGCGGAACGCGATACACTTGCTGCGTGGGCTCAATCCGCCGCTGAAAAAATGATGGGTGGCGACGACGCTGAATAACGGGGATATATCACATCGTACTGTAATGTGTGATGTCCCGTACGGCATCACAACGCGATTTCCCGTTTGTTATGCTTAGATTTTGCATGATTAAATAAAAAATCACTAGGTATTACCCGGCTTCTTGCTTACCGCTGCAAAATTTATAATATTTGAATGAGAATCTGGAGTCTATCCATGAATCGTACACTACGCCTTGCAGCACAACTGATTTTTGCGGCGTTCTTTCTTGCTTCCTGCGGTCCCACCCTTTCCGACATCACAGTCTCACTTATCGAACAAGGTCGTAACGATGAAGCGCTTGCCCGCATGCGCCGTGCTGTTGTTCTTGAACCCAATGAGGCAGAATACCATCGTCTAATGGGTATCGCACTCTATAACAAGAAACAATATGCCGAAGCGGTAAAGACATTTGACAAAGTGTTGAAGATGGATGACGAGGACGATCAGGCGGCATACTATTTGGCGGCAAGTTATGAAGCAAGTAAAGATTACAACAAGGCGATCCAATACTACCGGTTATACAACGAACTGACATTTTTTGGTGAATACAGAGAGTTGGTGGAATCTCGTATCAAATTGTTGTATCGGCAGCAAATGGAGCTTGAAGCGCAGCGAGCGCTGCAAATGGAGAAACAACTCGACGTATCGAAAATTCCGACCAACACTATCGCCATCCTGTATTTTGAGAACAAAGGTCAAAAAGCAGAGTTGAATCCTTTGCAAAAGGGATTGGCTGAAATGATCATTACCGATCTTTCTAAGGTAAAGAGTCTGAAGGTGGTTGAAAGGATACGGTTACAGCAATTGATACAGGAAATGAATCTTGGTGAAACGGATATGGTCGATGAAAAGACAGCCCCACGGCTCGGAAATCTTCTTGGCGCGTATCGTCTGGTTAAAGGTTCGTACTTTGAATTGACAGGCGAAAAGATGAATATTGATGCGTTTGTTGCTCAGACCAAGACAGGGCAACTAGATGCGACAACCAATATCTCAGGCAGCATGAATGATTTCTTCCGTCTGGAGAAGGACCTTGTCTTCAAACTAATCGACGAAATGAAGATAAAGATTACCGATGAAGAGAGGGAGGCTATCCTCGAAATTCCCACACAGAATTTTTTTGCATTTCTCCAGTACTCACGCGGACTTGATTATGAGGACAGGGGAATGTACACGCAGGCGTACGAAGCATACTCGCAAGCGGCAATAACCGATCCGAATTTTTCGCAGGCAAAGACGAGCGCAGCATCGGCAAAGAAATCGGAGCAGATCGTCGGTCCGACCACTGAACAATCCGGCGGGCAACAATCTCAAGAAAATCAGAACCAGCAGCAATCATCCACCGGATCGACGACTCGTACATCATCGTCAAACACCACATTAACTTTATCTGCCCCGTCGTTGGTACCATCGAGCAATCCCATCAATCGCCCCGGGGGAGGGAGCATTGGTGACAGGCTCAACAATCTAATCGGCAACATCAATAACAATTTGAATCCCGGCACAGGCAACCAAAACCAGCCGCCGCCGGTTATTTCGCGACCGCTCCCCGAACCGCCGAAGCCTCCGGGAAATTAATTCATGAAAACTTTTGTACCGATTTTCATGCTGTTGAGCGGCATTGTCTTCTCACAAACAGCGAGCGTTACTTCATTGGGTCCTGAGGGTGGTATAGTTTCGCACCTTCAAGGATCGCTGAACGACGATGTTGTCATTGCAGTCGTTCGTGAGCATGATCTCTATCGATCGTCGGACGGGGGAAATTCGTGGACAATAATTGATATCCCCGCGCTTCAAACAAATCAGGGGGTTATCTTCGATATCACTTTCCACCCAAATTCATCCGACACAATTCTTCTTCCAACCTCTTTTGGTTTGTACCGCAGCAACGACAAAGGATTGAATTGGTTTGCAGTACAAGGATTTCCGACTCCAAAATTTTCTGTCCGGTACGCCCCAAGTCTTCCTTCTGTGTTGTTCGGCTCCGATGAAGGGGGTGTTCTGCGTTCAACAGATGGAGGAAATACCTGGCAGCCGATGAAAGATGCCATGTATTTCGGAAACCGTCCTATATTTAAAGTCTCGATTCATCCGGGCGATAATGTGCTTTCAACAATGCGCGTTGCCGCTACGACGGGATTTGAAGATACCGTTGGAATATTCTTGACAGCTAACGGCGGATTGACATGGAATCCTTTTATACCGGGATTACCGAAAGGTGATGCGAGAAGGATTTATAGTGTAGAAATTGATTCGACAGGCTTAGGCAAAACCGATTACCGGGTTCTCATCGGCACGGCAGACGGTATCTATGGGCTTCAAACGGATCAATTTGCTGGGACATGGCAATCTATCAAACGGAGCGATGCCAATTTTCCGATCCGCGGAGTTGTGTCAACCGGTACGTTGCGGTATGAACGATTTGACCCAATTACATCCAAACATATATTCGATTTGTTCATTGCTTGCAATGCGTCGGAGTATGACGGACCGCCAAAACCATCGGGATCGAACAACGGTATTTTTAAGATAAGTTCAAACTTAGGGACCATCTCAAACTTCAGCATCATTCAGAATAAATTTCCACTGCTCACAGGAGATATCACGTCGATTTTTATTCCGACCAAAAGTTTAAATCCTCAAAAAATTTACCTTGCAACGACAAACGGAATTTTTATCAGCACAGACGACGGGCAAAATTGGCAAGAGAAAAATGCCGGCATTAAAGGTCGTATCATCAGAAATACGGCGTCGCTGACCGGTGCCAACGGTACACCGTTGGTTTTTGCTTGCGTCTTCGGCGGCGGAGTGTTTCGTTCCAGCGACGACGGCGCCAATTGGGTTCCGGTGAATACCGGATTGACCAATCCATATATCACAACGGTGATGACAGATGATAAGCGCAATATCATTTATGCCGGATCAGCGTACACGATCTATCGCTCGACAAATGCAGGTATTAGTTGGCAGCCGATCTATATTCCCGATTCATTAAAAATTGTGAATTGGCGCCGATATACTACACGTGAAAATGATATGACGATCCGGGTTTCCCAAAAAAACCCTGATCTCATTATGTTCTATTCTGGTGCATACGGTCTCAACGTCAGTACGAACGGCGGTCAGTCATGGACATTCAGGCAATCGCCGTTTGATACGATCCAAGTGCCGGAAAATATCGAATTCGATCCGATCGATTCTCTGGCGATCTACATTACCGGCAAAGGGATTTACAAATCGACAAATCTTGGGCAGACATGGGATTTCAATCTTACATCCAATTTGCCTACGCAGGGTTCGCTTCCGGTAATCGGTCCTGTAGCCATTGAAATGTTCAGTCCGACTATCAATCCGCAAAACAACAAAGAGATTTTTCTTTCTTCCGTCTATGATCAAAAAGATGGCCAGCCTCTTCGACTGTTTCGCACAACAAATAGTGGGGATTCATGGGATTCGTTGAATCAACGACTCCCGGTGTACGATGTGCAGTATGACAGATTCGATTCCAAGAGACTTATTGCCTCAGGACCGGCGGGAATTTTTGCGACGTCAGACGGTGGGGCGACATGGAATATGATAACGAGCCCAATACCGCAAAATCCTTTCTATCTGCTTGGTTCACATCCAACGGACGCAAATATTTATTTTGTAGGGAGTGAAAAGGGGGGATATAAAATTGAATTGAATGACAGACCAAAATTGACGGTAGATACAACAGAATATAATTTTGGCAGCATTCAACTCGGTCGGGACACGACCATAACGATATTTTTACGGAACACCCTTGGTGCACGGAATGTGATTGTTCAATTTGCCGGATTGACAGACACAAATGCCTTCTCTTATCTCGGTCCTGACCAAATTGATATCCCTCAAGGAGGCGATGTTCCGATCAAGGTTCGGTTTGCACCTAAGTTTGCAGGGAACCGTATTGCGTTGCTCCGTTTTCGTACAACAGATATTATGTTTGATTCTGTTCAATTTATTCTACGGGGTCATTCTTTTGAGCGCTACTCGCTCGAAAAATTTACGTACGATTTTGGTTCGGTGACCGTCGGTAAAGATTCGGTTGTGGAATTTGATGTTGATAATCAGCACGGACTGAAAGCAATCACGGTAAACTATGTTGGAAGTACCGATACCAACTCATTCAAATACGAAGGGAGTGCTTCTGTATTAATTGATACGGGACAGACTATCCAATTACCGGTTCGTTTCTCTCCCCGTTCAACCGGTGTGAAGCAATCGTATATGGCGTTCACAACCACTGATCCGAGGTTTCCAGTCGTGAAGATACGCTTTCAGGGAACAGGCGTCGCACGCAACTTTAAAACGCGGCGAGTGTTATTCACGGATGTTGGTTTTCTTTCGTGTGACAGTGTGCGCCAATCGGAGTACTTCAAATTGTGGAAATTGAGTTTGGAGCGATCCGATATAAAAGTTGATACCTCAAAAATACTTCCGATGTCCGGTTACAACGCCGCGGTGTTTGTGCAGCCCAATGGACCTCCGCCGCAGGAAGACATTGACTCGCTTCAGAAATTTATCATCAACGGCGGGACGGTCGTAGCGCTGGGAGATTATGGATCGAAATCTGCCTCTACCTTCAACATCTTTCTGCATGATTCCACGTGGAAGAAGCACAATGTGAAGGTCGGTATTCTATTCAACACCGATCATATCGCAGATCTTTCGCTTAAAGATTCTTCTCTTTCGGATTATGTTGCTGCTTACCCGGTTGCAAAGAATCTCTTGACGTACGGCGTTGACAGCGTTGTCTTGTTCGCCCCCGGAAGTCTGAACATTGATTCGACGGTGAAGAATGTCATTCCTCTTCTTGCAGCAAGAGCGCCGGAGCTTGTTTCGATCAATCCGCTCGATTCAACATTGAAAGCAATACCTTTTGCTCCCGTTGCTGCATATTCTCAGATCGGAAAAGGAAAGATCATCGTCATTTCGGATTACGACATATGGTGGAATGGTGATCTCGACGATACGACGAAGCCGTACGGCATCTTTGGCGGAAATAATCTGCGGTTTGCATTCAATATTTTCGGTCTTGTGGATAACCTGCTTGCTCAATTACCAGAGCCGACTCCTCAGGAGGCGTATAAATTGATCAGTATTCCGTACGGCTTTACCGATTCTTCCGTACTGGCGCTCTTTAAAGACCTCGGACCACAGAACGATCTTGTCTGGAGGATGTTTGGAAAATGGAGTGATCGAAGAGGATCATATCTGGAGTTTCCCGATGACTTTAAATCGATCAAACGGGGAGAGGGATACTGGTTGATTACCAAACAACCGACCACAGTAAATTTTGGAACGACAGATGTGCAGGGGACCGAGGAGGATTTCGAGATCGTCCTTCAGCCGGGGTACAATATGATCGGCAATCCGTTTCCGTATGAAGTGAGCTGGGTGAATTCATTTAAAGAAGACAGTGTTGAAAATGTCCTCTGGATGTACGACGGAAAATTTGATACCACGTCAACAGTGATGCAGCCCTTCAGGGGATATTTCATAAAGAACGGAGGAAAGACGTTCAAGCGCGTTATGATCAGTTCGGAGCAAATACCATCACCAACCTCATTGCCGAAATCTGATCCTGAAGAACAATTAACGCCGCAGGAATGGAAAATTCAGATTTCAGCGATATCCAAAAAATCATCTGACGAACGGAACTACATCGGCATGATGAAAAACTCTTTGAGCGGAAAAGATGCGTACGATTTTTCCGAACCTCCGACAGCTCCGACCGATTACCTGTCGCTCTCAATACGAAACAACGGCGAGCGATTGGCTGCAGATTACAAACCATTGTCTCGAGAAGGTGAATTTTGGGATATTCAAGTTGCTTCAAGCACGCCGGGTGTTCCGATGAATATCAATTTGAAAAAGATCGGATCACTTCCTTCCGACTTCAAAATCTATCTGCTTGATAAAACGAAAGAACGTGTTCACGACATCACGACATCGCTTTCTCACGTAGTGACATTGGACAAGAAAGAATACTCCCGTGAAATACGCATTTTGGTCGGTCGTCAGTCGTTTGTTGAATCCAATACGAACGGCATTCCTCTTGTTCCGCTGGAATATGCGCTGTCTCAAAATTTCCCAAATCCGTTCAATCCTACAACATCAATTCGATATTCACTTTCCAACACCTCTCACGTTAAGTTGGAGATATTCAATACGTTAGGACAAAGAGTAAAATCGTTGGTTCAGGAATCGCAGCCGATTGGCACGTATCTTGTCGAGTGGGATGGGACAGATGACGGCAAAAAAACTGTTGCAAGTGGTGTTTATTACTATAGATTACAGGCAAATAATTACACAAACGTTAAGAAGATGACGCTCATCAAATAACCATTAAATGTGATGATTATTACATCTTTCAAACTCCACTCTCTCCATATTTGGGCTACCGTTTTTACAGGGATATTCCTTTTGAATTCAAGCCAAGCTCAAATAGCCAAGCCGGGATACGACGATAAAATGTTGTTCCGTGGTGCAACAGGTGTGACAACAGGCGCTGCCTACCAATCGTACTCACTAAGTGGTTTCGGTACAGTATTGCAGCAGTCAGCTCCGATTTCTATTGCGGTACCTCTCTCAAATCGTATGTTGTTGGCTATTGCAAATTCAGCTGGAATGGCAAAAGCAGATACTTCCGAATTGCAGGGAATTGCAGACACACGGATTTCCTTATCATATGTGCTGCCAGGCGATAAGTTTTGGCTTGCTGCGGGAGCAAGCATTCCCACAGGACAGACAAAATTGTCTAACGCTGAATTGGAAACATCCACAAAAATTTCTCAGGCGGCACTCGGTATGAAGGTTCCCGTCTTTGGACAGGGCTTTAACGGAAACGTAGGAATTGCCTACGCAACGGCATTCACACGGCGCTTGGTCTTCGGTATCGGAACATCGTTTTCGTACAAAGGGTCGTACGAACCTATCGAGGCAGCGAATATTAAATACGATGCAGGTGATGAATTCTCTGCAAATATCGGACTCGATTTCATTACCTATTCAAAAGAGGCACGGTTCTCATTCGATATTTCCGGCACATATTTCATGGAAGATCAATTAGACGGAAAGAAGATATTCCAGTCCGGTCCGCGGGCGATCATCGTTGCGGTCTATTCACTGAAAACGGGAGAATACAATCATCAGTTAAATTCACGTATCCGGTATCGTCAACAGAATACATCCATAACCGATACTACAACTACAAAATTCGATGCGGGATTGCAAGCGGAGGGTCAGTACTCATTAACGTACCAACTGAACGATTGGCTTGTTGGAAGCGGGGTCATAGAAGTGAAGTACTACACACCTGATCAGTTTCAGTTAGGTGGTCAACTGGTCGAGTCCGGGAATGCCGAGATCACCTCTATCGGAACCGATTTTGCGTTTTTGGTTTCCGATATCGTTTCACCAACAATGAACATACGATACTCGTTCGGCAATATTACGATCGACGATACATTCTACGAAATCAACGGGTTCGAGGTCGGGATAGGACTGAAAGTTTCGTTTTGAAAAATTTCACACTATGTATAATTATTTCCGGAAGGATAACAGTATGAAGTACAATCATACCACGTTTGCTGCCGTTGCATTGGGTGTCGTTCTTGCCTGTAGCGCATTGTTCGTGCAGCCGGCACTTGCAAGCAATCCGAAGACAATCGCGGTGTTGTATTTTGAGAACAACAGCGTTGTTGACAAAGATAAACTCGATCCGTTGAAAAAAGGGCTCGCCGATATGATGATTACCGAAATGACGAAGGTGAAAGGGATCAAGGTTGTCGAGCGCCAGCGCATCCAATCGATCATTGAAGAACTAAATCTCAATGAAACGGAAATGGTGGACAAAGCGACCACGCAGCAGATGGGCAAACTCCTTGGTGCGCAGGTTATGCTCTTCGGCGGATTCTCGAATCTCTTCAACGATAAACTTCGCATCGATGTACGCATCGTGCGGACTGAAACGGGCGAGACTCTGAAAGCCGAAGAAGAAACCGGAGAACTAGATGAATTTCTGACGATGCTGCAATCGCTTGTCAAGAAGATTGCCGGTGACCTTGAAGTGAAGTTGTCTTCGGAAGATGAGGACAGACTCGAAGCGACAAAAGATGGAAACTTCAGCGGCTACGTTACGTACGCTCAGGCTCTTGATTACGAGGACCAGGGAAAGAAATTAGAGAAGCAGGGAAAGAAAACTGAAGCAAAAACGGCATTCGAAAGTGCAAAATCCATGTACCAAAAAGCATGGGATGAATCAGACGGCTACGAACCTGCCAAGCAAAAAGTAGAAGAGATGGCAGCGTTGATCACGAAGTTGAAATAATAAAAATATCAATGAGGAGAAGAAATATGAAACGCATTCTTTCGTTACTCACTGTGTGGTCGCTGCTCACCGGAGGTATGCTGCTTGTCGCACAGGACATGCCGCGCGTGATGGTTGCCGTCGATGAAAAAATTGACGACAAAGATGCAACAGCGCGTAAAGTTGCAGGGAAGATTGAGAAAGCGCTGCTTGAAAAAGGATACCGTATTGTCGATTCGAAACAATTCGAACAGGTGCGTGGCCGCGACCTTGCCATGGGGGATCTTAATCCCACAAAAGCAAAAGAACTCGGCCGCAGGTACGGCGCCGAACTGATCGTTGCCGGCGGCGCACAAACGATGTACGGCGGCGAACGTGAGACGTATGGCATCAAGACCAACGAGTACACCGCCGACGGCGAGGTGAAACTGATCATTACCGATACGGGTGAAATCCTTGCCGTTGCCAGTGCATCGTCGAAAAAAGCATCGCAAGGCAAGGCACAGGCCGCCTCCAAATCTCTCGAGGAAGTCGGCGACGCGATCGCCACGGAGCTCATGGCGAAACTCGACGCCAAAATGAAAGAAATGAAGGAAAAGCCGATCATCGTCGAGCTGATCTTACAGGGCGTCAATGACGCAACGCTGGTGAAAATCGAATCCGAACTCCCGCAGAAGCTCTCCATGATCGAAAGCATGAAATTGCGGTACATGGAAGGCGATGCGGCGTCGTACGACGTGAAGATGAAGGGAACGCTTGACGATCTCCGCCGCGCATTCTCTGCCATGCAGGAGTATTCCGTCGTCGGTGCATCGGGCAACCGGATCGACGTATCGACAAAGACGAGCGGTGTGAAGAAAGCGAGCATGATCATGTCGAGTGCGCTGGAGATCTCTGAGTTCAAAGCGGAGAACATCTTCCCGGCGCAGTTTGTCTATTATTCGAAGAATCCGATTGGTGCCGTAACACTCGAGAACACAGGTAAAACAGATATCAAAAATATCAAAGCGAAGATCTTTATCCCCAATTATATGGCCCTGGCATCCGAGCAGACGATTCCGCTGCTCAAGGCGGGGGAAAAGAAAGCGTTCGATGTCTCCGCGACGCTTGACAAGGTTAAATTGCAGGCGGTCAGTGAAAATACCGTTGCGCAAATAAAAACAGAAATTTCATACAATCAGGGCGGGGAAGAAAAGACCCGCAGCATTACAAAGCCGGTGACCATCTACAGCAAGAACTCCATCAGCTGGAACCGCCCGTCGCATGTCGGCGCTTTCGTGACGTACAAAGATGCAGCGGTCGAGAATTTCTCCCGCAACGTTGTCGGCAACGTGAAGTTCGACCCCAACGCATACCCGAATGCGTCGCGGAATATGATCAATGCGATGAAGATCTGGGATGCGGTGCGGGCGTTTTCGATCAACTATGTTTCCGATCCGTGGGTGGTTGCCGAAGGAGACGTGCTCGATGAAATCCAATTTCCGCGCCAGACACTTGCAAAGAAGGCGGGAGATTGCGACGATAGTTCCATTCTCATCGCCGCGTGCCTTGAGAATCTCGGTATTCGAACGAAACTGATCGGAACATCCGACCATATCTTCATTATGTTTGATACCGGCGTGAACAAGAAAAATGCATCGCGCGTCAGTCTTAATGAACGCGACTACGTCGTTGCCGACAATACGGTGTGGATTCCGTTGGAAACAACAATCATCAACAAGCCGTTCTCCGATGCGTGGAAGATGGGTGCTGACGGATATTACAAGACCGTTGATGCGAACGGGAAACTTGATGTGATTGATGTCCGTAAATCGTGGGAGATGTCGCCACCGAGCAATCTTGCCAGCGACGAAAAAGTTGCAGCTACACCTTCTGCAGAAGAGATCGAGAAATTGTTGAGTGCCGATGCTCAGAACCTGACACAGGCGAATGCCGAAATGTTGAATCAAAAAGTGGCGTACCTCAAGGGGCAGAACAATGAAAAATCTGCCAACGAAGCGGCGATGCTCCTTGCAAACGCCGGCAAGTACGATGATGCCATTGCAGCGATCAAATCGTACAAATCTGCAGCAACGCAAAATAATCTCGGCAACGTGTATCTGTTAAAAGGCGATTCGCTCTATGCCTATAAAAGCTACACTGCTGCCATTAAAACGGATGAGAAAGACGGCGGCATCTATCTCAATCTGGGTCTCCTGAAATATCTCGGCGGCGACCACGATGGAACTGTTGAGTCATTTGCAACGGCAGTCTCTAAATTCCCGTCGCAGGAACAGGCATACGCCGAGCTCGGCATCGACAACATCGTTGCCGAAATGGGACAGACGCGTGCGGCAGAGCGGAATGTTGTTGTTGATAAAGGCGAATTGCAGAGTCTCCTCTTCAGCGCATTGCAGGATTTGCAGGCGCGGAAGGAAGCGCGCGCCACAAGCCGTCAGGTGCGTCGCGGTGAAAACAAGTTTATCTTCGGAGGACGCCGCGGCATTGACCCGACCGCATTGGCAAATATCAAGGATTTCCTCTACTGGAAAATTTAGTTGGATAAATTGAATAATTTTTAGCAAGTTACCCTCCGAATTGGAGGGTAACTTGTTTTTGAGCCGAAGGCTTATGCCCGATGGCGCAACATTCCCTTCTTCCCACTTCACCAAACGGAATCGTCATGAACAAAAAACTCCTCAAGACTCTCTTCGGTATTCTGTTTGCAGTTGTTTCTGTAGCCCTTGCTACGTGGTTGTTCCGGTTTGAATTCTTTCAGTCGCTGGAACTGAAAGCGTACGATGCGATGCTCGATGCGCGAGGCGAACGCGAACATACGAACAATATCGTTATCGTCAAGATCGATGAGTACACTGTTAAGGAGTTGGACTATCCCATACCGCGTGACAAGTACGGAACATTGCTGGCAATCCTTGCACAAAACGGTGCAACGGCGATCGGAGTTGACGATATTTTCCCGACGATAAAACAGGACAGCGTTTCACTGGCACAGAACGAACAGTTCCTGCTGTTCCACAATTACGCCCCCAATGTGTATCATGCCATCGGACCCTTTATTCCGTCGGATGACGATCCGGGTGAACAACGGGCAACCGATACTGAAGCATACAAAGCGCTGCATCCGCATTCCATTCCGACGCGCGGCATGCAATTTGGATTTCCGAAAGCGACCTACATTGACGAACGCCCGTACGATTCGCTCGCAAATTTGGCTGCCGGTGTGGGGCATGTTCTGTTGCGCCAGGATCCGATCGACGGGATCATTCGTTCCGTGCCGTTCTTTATTGAATTTGCCGGCGATTATTATCCGACGTTTGGTGCTGCACTGGCGTTTGCAGCGGCACAGGTTGATCTTCAATCAATTACAGTGGAAGAGACCGAAACGGGATTACTTGTTCGTGCAGGACAACTTGAAATTCCTCTTACTGCAGACGGATATCTTCAAGTCGATTATGCCGGATCGAACGATATTTTCAAACAGGTGTCACTGCAGGAAGTGCTTGATGCATTCGTGAAGCAGGATAAAGCGGTACTGTCGATGTTCAAAGATGCCATCGTCATTATCGGTCCCACGGCTCGTTCCATCGGTGACCATAACCCGACACCGCTGGCGGATATTTCTCCCAACTGTTATGTTCACGCGAATGTGTACGACCAGATTGCGATGGGAAAATACATCACGCACGCGCCCTTTGGGGTACAATTGATTTTCCTCTCCATCATGGCGTTGATCGTCAGTATTGCAGCGATATTGCTGAAACTCCGCTGGAGTGCGCCGATCGGTATTTTGCTGACTGCAGGGTATTTATGGTTTGCTTTTTCCACATTTACGAACAACGGCGAGGTCTATTATCTTATTGAACCGCTCTTCGCCCTTTTCTTCTGTTACGCATCGGCGATGAGTTACACAGCAGCAACCGAAGGACGACAGAAAGCGCAGATCAAAGGGATGTTTGAGCGCTACGTGGATAAAGCGGTCGTGAAACAGATCATCGATAATCCTGAACTGGTGAAGCTCGGCGGTGAAGAGCGTGAAATTACCACGATGTTTGCAGATATCGAAGGTTTCACAAGCATGGCGGAGAAGATGGGACCGCAGAATACTGTTGCCATGCTCAACTCGTATCTGACCGAGATGACCAACATCATGATCGAAGAGTACGGTACCATCGACAAGTATATCGGCGATGCGATTATGGCGTTCTGGGGCGCTCCGCTTGATGATGCAGACCATGCATTTCACTGTTGCAGTGCGGCGCTAAAAATGCAGCGCAAATTGCTTGCCTTACATACAAAATGGATTCACTACGGACGCCCCGTAGTGAACCAGCGTATCGGTATCAACACAGGGAAAGCGGTCGTCGGCAACATGGGTGCCGAAGCGCGGTTGAATTACACTGCGATCGGCGATGCGGTGAATCTTGCGTCACGCCTTGAAGGGGTGAACAAAGAGTACGGCACACGCTTATTGATGAGTGATAATACCTATCGAAAAGTACACGACAAAGTACTCTCGCGCGAAATGGATCTGGTCGTTGTTGTCGGAAAAACAGAGCCGGTTCGTATTTACGAACTGATTGCGCTTGCCGACGAAGTGCAGACCGACGCGACGAAAAAATTCCTTGAGGCGTACCACAGCGGATTGGAAGCGTACAAGAAACGAGCGTGGAAGAGCGCGATCGACCAATTCCAGCAGGCACTTGTTATTCGCAAAGACGATATTGTCTCCAATCTCTACATCCAACGCGCGCAATTGTTTATCGATAACCCGCCGCCGGATGATTGGAATGGCGTGTTCGTAATGACGAAGAAATAGTCTTAATTTTATGTGGAGCCCATTTCTCAAATGGGCTCCATCTTTCTTCCCATCTTTTCTTACCCACTTCATTGCATTTCTTCCATTTCTTTAATACTTTAACCGCAGTTAATTTTTTTTGCTTTCTACACAAACGCAGCACTTCTATCCGAAGGAAACTTCGCATGAATTCCTTTTTCGCTTTCATCAATTCATCGGTCGGCAAAAAGATTCTTATGAGCTTGACTGGTATCTTTCTTTGTACGTTCCTCGTCGAGCATCTTGCCGGCAATCTTCTCTTGCTAAAGAACGACGGAGGAGAAGCATTCGACGCGTATGCGCACTTTATGGGGGGCAATCCGATTGTGAGAACACTGGAAGTAGGTTTGTTGGCGCTGATTCTGCTTCATATCGTCAACGGCACACGCATCTGGCTCTCCAATCGCCGGGCAAGAGACAAAAAGTATCAAGTTTATAAATTGGATGAGAATACAACATTCCAATCGCGCATGATGGCGGTTTCGGCGGCGTTGGTATTCCTCTTTCTAGTGGTTCATCTGAGAAAATTCTGGGTACCGGTTCGGTTCTTCAATGAACAGTCTGTTTCTTCGCTCGTGTATGCGACGTTTCAGCAGCCGTTTTATGTTGTCTTCTATCTTGTTGCTCTTATAGTCCTCAGTTATCATTTGCGGCACGGGTTCCAATCGGCATTTCAGACATTAGGATGGAAAACAAAGAAGTACAGCGGGATGATTGAATTTGTTGCTGTCTTATTTTGGTTGGTCATTCCGGTCGGCTTTGCTATCATTCCTTTGTATATCTATTTTTACGGCGGCAGCGCCGTTGCGATGATGAGATAGTTCTCAGTTACGGTAATCGAGGCGGCTTGAATCATGAAACGTGAAACTTGAAACAAATTTTAACATTGAGATTGTTATGACACTCAACTCGAAAATTCCCGATGGTCCGATAGAAAAGAAATGGTCCGAACACAAATTTCATATGAAACTTGTGAATCCCGCCAACAGACGGAAGTACAAAATTATCGTTGTCGGCACCGGACTTGCCGGATCGTCCGTTGCGGCGAGTCTCGGTGAACTCGGCTACAACGTTCTTGCCTTCTCGTATCATGAATCCCCCCGCCGGGCGCACAGCATTGCGGCACAGGGAGGGATCAACGCGCCGAAGAATTATTCCAATGACGGCGATAGTGTCTATCGCCTGTTCTATGATACATTGAAGGGGGGCGATTACCGTGCCCGCGAAGCGAATGTGTACCGGTTAGCGGAGGTCAGCGGCAATATCATTGACCAATGTGTGGCACAAGGCGTTCCGTTTGCACGTGATTATGCGGGATATCTTGATAACCGTTCATTCGGCGGCGCGCAGGTGGCGCGGACATTCTATGCACGAGGTCAGACCGGTCAGCAATTATTGCTGGGCGCGTATTCCGCACTTGTCCGGCAAATGGACGCAGGTTCTGTGAAATTTTATGAGCGTCGCGAAATGCTCGATCTCGTTGTGATTGATGGAAAAGCGCGCGGCATTATCGCTCGGAATCTTCTCAACGGAAAATTGGAATCGTACGCCGCCGACGCCGTCATTCTCGCTACAGGGGGATACGCGAATGTGTTCTATCTATCTACCAATGCGAAAGCAAGCAACGCAACCGCAATTTGGAGAGCGCACAAGCGAGGCGCATTCTTCGGCAATCCGTGCTACACGCAGATCCATCCGACCTGTATTCCTGTTACCGGCGATCATCAATCGAAACTGACGTTGATGAGCGAAAGCTTGCGCAACGACGGTCGCGTGTGGGTACCAAAAAAGAAAGGAGACACGCGCAATCCTAACGACATTCCCGAAAGCGAACGCGATTATTATCTTGAACGTCTCTATCCGTCGTTCGGCAATCTTGTTCCGCGAGATGTTGCGTCACGCCGTGCAAAAGAGATGTGTGACAACGGATTCGGCGTCGGTGCTTCGAAGATGGCGGTCTATCTTGACTTTGCCGACGCTATCAAACGATTAGGGAAAGAAACGGTCTTCCAGAAGTACGGAAATCTGCTCGACATGTATAAGCAAATCACCGGTGAAGACCCGTACACAACACCGATGCGCATTTATCCCGCCGTGCACTATACGATGGGTGGTCTGTGGGTTGATTATAATTTAATGAGCACGATTCCCGGTATGTTTGTCCTCGGTGAAGCGAACTTCTCTGACCACGGCGCGAACCGCCTCGGCGCGAGCGCTCTCATGCAAGGTCTTGCCGACGGATACTTCATTGCGCCGTACACGGTCAGCGATTATCTGGCGAGCAACAAGTTTGCTGCAGTTTCGACCGATGCAAAAGAATTCAAGGAGGCGGAGAATTCCGTCACGGCAACGATCAACAAACTGATGGGGATCGACGGGAAGAAGACGGTGGACGAATATCACCGAGAATTCGGCAAAGTGATGTGGGATTATGTCGGCATGGCACGGAACAAAGACGGACTGAAGAAAGCACTCACGCTGCTTCCTAAAATCCGTGCCGAGTTCTGGAAGAACGTAAAGATTACCGGCAACGCGCACGAGATCAATATGGAACTGGAAAAAGCGCAGCGTGTTGCGGATTTCATGGAATTGGGAGAGTTGATTGCGATGGATGCACTGCACCGCGAAGAGTCATGCGGCGGTCATTTCCGCGAAGAGTATCAGACAGAAGAAGGAGAAGCAAAGCGGAACGACAAAAAATTCGCGTACGTTGCCGCGTGGGAGTATAAAGGTCCCGGAAAGAAACAGGCATTACACAAAGAGGATCTCGATTTTGAATACGTAAAACCGACACAACGAAGTTATAAATAAATTAGATCGGGCGGATCGGTATTAACGCCGACACGCCAAAAAAGATTGTCAGGAGCAAGAATGAAAATCCACCTAAAAGTATGGCGGCAAAAAGATCAAAATGACGAAGGACGTTTCGTCGAGTACACTGCGAACGACGTATCCCCCGATATGTCGTTCCTTGAAATGCTCGATATTGTCAACATCGAACTCGTTAAAAAAGGAGAAACGCCGATCGCGTTTGACCATGACTGCCGTGAAGGAATCTGCGGCAGTTGCGGCATGATGATCAACGGGCGTGCTCATGGTCCGGGGAGAGGCATTGCCACGTGTCAATTGCATATGCGCAGTTTTCAGGATGGCGATTCGGTTGTCATCGAACCGTGGCGCGCAGCGGCGTTTCCTGTATTAAAAGATCTGATGGTTGACCGTACTGCGTTTGACCGCATAATGCAGGCAGGCGGCTACACATCTGCAAAAACTGGAGGTGTACCGGATGGAAACTCAATTCTCATCCCTAAACCTGTTGCCGATGAAGCGTTTGATGCCGCCGCATGTATCGGCTGCGGTGCATGTGTTGCCGCATGCCCGAATTCTTCAGCGATGTTGTTTGTGTCTGCAAAAGTATCTCATCTAGCGTTGCTGCCGCAAGGACAAGCAGAACGAACGACGCGCGTGCAGCGTATGATCGCTCAGATGGATGAAGAGAAATTCGGCGCCTGTTCCAACACGTATGCATGTGAGGCGGAATGCCCGAAACAGATTTCTGTCACGCATATTGCACGATTGAATAGAGAGTTTGTTGCAGCGCAGTTTTAAGATGTGAAATAAAGGTGCCGCTCGCCTTTCTAGTGAGTGGCACTTTTTTATTGTACGACGATGTTTTCCGAAATGAACCGCTTGACTGACCACCCGCTGCCGAGCAATCCGAGCAGGATCCCGCTGCCGATCATGATTCCGTAAAAATAGATTTCAACGAGGAAGAACTCTGAAAGCTCCGCACTGATGAAGTTCCTGGCAATGTACACAATACTCCAGATCAATCCTGCAGACAACAAACCACCGACTAACCCATGCAGCATCCCTTCGATAAGGAACGGCATGCGGATGAACTGCCGCGTGGCGCCGACCAATTTCATCGTGTTGATCATCTTCCGTTTTGCATAGATCGTCAGTCGGATAGTGTTGGAGATGAGAAAGATCGTCGCGATCAGCAGTGTTGCACCGATCGCCGCACTCGCGCCGATGAAGACTTTCACCCGCCTGTCAAGGATCTCAAGCAGCGCCTTCCGATACACCACATCATCCACTCCGGGCACTTGTGTCAACGCTTTATAAACGACCTTTGCACTGTCGGAGTTTTTGTATTCCGGCGTCAGTCGCAACTTGAACGAAGCAGGCAGGGGATTGAAATCCAGTACGCTATTGATATCTTCGCCGAATTCTTTTTTGAATATCCGTGCCGCCTCATCCTTTGAAATGTATGCCGCACTTGCAATGCCGGGAATTTTCAAGAGGTCCAGTCGTATTCGTTCTGTTTCAATTGAATCGATTTCGACAGACAGAAATGTTTCCATCTCCACTTTGTCCCGGAACGACTGGATGATCTCGTTTGTATTTCGATAGATGATTGCGAAGAGACCGAGCAGCAGCAGCGAGATCGTCATTGTGAAAATGGTGATGACGGATGACAGACGAGCCCGTTTAAATCCTGAAAAGCCTTCTTTGACCGTGTAAAAAAATGCCATAGTTATTGAATCACTTTCCCGATTTCGTATGAACCGAGAGTTTTGACGAATGTCGCATGCCGCGACAATTCGCGAATAGCCATTTGAAATTCACCATTTCTTCCGTCAGAATCAACATCGGCGAAGAAAATATACTCCCACGGCTTGCCGACGAGCGGACGTGATTCGATCTTCAATAAGTTGATGCGGCGATCCGCGAATGCTGAAAGACAGAGGACAAGAGAGCCGGGAAGATGCTTCGTTGCGAAAATGATCGATGTCTTAGCCTGTGAGCGAGGAGTACTTTTCTTTCCGGCAACGATGAGAAACCGCGTATAATTCCGGTGGTCGGTCTCGATGTTCTTGCGGAGTATTTTCAAACCGTAATGTTGTGCCGCCTGTTCGCTTGCAATTGCTGCGGAGATCGTCCGCTGTTCCTCAGCAATCATCTTTGCAGCGCCCGCCGTGTCGTAATATTGATGAACAGTTATGTTCTTTAACTTCCGGAGAAAGGCATCGCACTGCCCCAGCGCCTGAGGATGAGAATAGATATGCCGGACATCTGCCATAGAGCTGCCGGGAAGCGTCATCAGACAATGGTGGATGCGGAGTTTCAATTCGCCGACGATGAACAGCGGGTACTCTAGCAGCAAGTCGTAGTTTTGTGCAACACTTCCGAAGAGGGAATTTTCTATCGGGATAATGCCGTATGATGACTTCCGTTTGCGCACATCATCGAACACATCGCGGAATTGCGGGCGGGGAACAGGAGTGCATGATTGCCTGAAGTACGACAATGCTGCCTTCTCGCTGAATGCACCGTACTCCCCCTGGAATGAAACAGTAATCTTTTTCATTTAGAAATTTGATTCGTCCCGCCACCGGGTGATCTTCCATACGTCGCCAATCTTTTGCCGCTCGAGTGTCCAATTCGCATAACCATCCACCCGCACAACATCGCTGGCGCTGAAAGTGACCGTCAAATTGAAGTTCCGTAAGATTGTTGCCTTCAGGCTGTCGGGCTCGACATTCGACGACACTATTGTGTTCCATACAAGATCGAGCCGTTGCACGTTCTGAAAAAGTCCGTATGTAATCCTGATATCCTCATCGCGTCCCCAAAACACATCGGCTCCTTTTTCATAATCACGATACACAAAAATGAAGTTTGGAGCAAGCAATTGTCCGTAAATGGTAGAATCGCGAAAGGCATACGCTTGCTTAAAGTTCCGGAATACCCCATCGATCTGTGTCTGGTTACCGAGGATCGATCCCGGTCCTGACGACGAAGTTTTCAACGCTGGCGCAAAAGGATTGTCGCAGCCGATAAACACACATGCAATTATGACGAGTACAAATGATTTCATTTTGCAAACTGCCCCTTCAATTCGCTCCAGCTGGAATCTTTTTTTGTCTCAAAATCGATCCAACGATAAATCATCCAGATGTTGTTCTTGTTCGGGGACATGTATAATTCGCTTCGTCCTTCAAATTGCGTTGTTATTCCGGGACGGCTGTGCGGAACAAACAGTGAATATTGAATTGTGTACACTGCCGAATCGGATTGATACGTGAGAATGGTCGGTGCTGCTGTGACTGCAAACTGAATGGATGACGAACCGACGGCAGCGACGATATTTCTGAAGTAATCGATCTCCGATGTTTTAGTCCATGCCGGAAAGATCGCTGCATACCGCACGGCAGCGGACTGATTGGGGATGAAAAGGAATTGCCGCGTATGTGTCGATGAGTCTGCAAATAATTTTTCGTACTCGACAATGCTTTTCTGCTGTAATGAATTCTGGAAATTGCTGTACAACGCTTCTTTTGTCAGCGGGGGAGGGAGCGTTTGATTGTCGGTGATAGGATTTTCCGGATCCCGTGTATCGAATAAATTGCACGAGATAATAAAAAAAGAAAAGACGGTACTTGCGATGTACACTACATTACAACGCAACACGTCCCTCCAATGCACGTGTGAGAGTCGCTTCATCGGCAAACTCAAGATCGCTGCCGATCGGAAGCCCGCGCGCGATGCGTGTTGTTTTGATCGACAATGGTTTCAACAACTTTGCAATGTACAACGTCGTTGTTTCGCCTTCGACATTTGGGTTCAGCGCAAGAATGATCTCATCGATGTCATCATTCAATCTGCCCAGTAATTCTTTCACCTTCAGATCTTCCGGACCGATGCCGTCGAGCGGAGAGAGGGCGCCGCCGAGCACATGATACAATCCGTTGAATTCATGTGTTTTCTCGACCGCAATAACATCATTCGGTTCTTCCACCACACAGATCGTTTTCCGGTTCCGTTTTGTGCTTGAACAGATCGAACAGGGATCGCTCTCGGTGATATTGAAGCAAGTGGAACAGTATCTCACCTTATCTTTCACATCAATCATCGCTTTGGCGAACTTCACCACCTCTTCGCGCGGCATTTTCAACAAGTGCATGGCAAGCCGCTGGGCTGTTTTTCGTCCGATGCTCGGCAGTTGGGCGAACTCTTCTATGAGCTGTTCGATCGTTTCCGATGTATAGAGCATAGGGTAAAACTCCAAAGTTCAAATGTCAAATTCCAAATAATATCCAAAAAAACTTAAATACCAATGAGTCGTCTAATTTCCACACCTTGGAAATTGAATATTGGGATTTGTTTGTGACTTGGATATTGTCATTTGGAATTTAAAGTCCGGGTATATTTAATCCAGGAATATTGGGCAGCATTCCGCTGGTCACTTTTTTCATCTCTTCCTGCGCCAACCTTTGTGACGCGTCGAGCGCTTTGTTCACTCCCGCAACGATCAGATCCTCAAGCATCTCGGCATCCTGCGGATTGATAACCTCTTTTTCGATTTTGATCTGGAGAATCTGCTGTTTGCCGTTGGCGGTTACTTTTACCATACCGCCGCCGCTTTCTGCCGAGACTGATTTATTCGCAAGCTCTTCCTGCACTTTTGCCATCTGCTGCTGCATCTCCTGCGCTTTCTTCATCACCTCTTGAATGTCCCCTAATCCCGGTATTTTCATTGAATTTCCTTTTCAGATTTTCCAAATCGTAACTTGTTTACCGACATGCTTTTTATGCAGTCCGAAGATATGGAAAATCTATGGTTGATTAGCCGAACATTTCTTGTTCGACTTCCTGAAAAATAATATGTCCGATCGTTATATGTCCTTCCTGAATCCGCTGCGTATCATCGGAAGGAACTACAATTGCAATGTCGCACAATTCTTTTGCTTTGCCGCCGTCTTTGCCGAGGAAACCAATGGTGTTGATCTTCATTTCTCGTGCTTTCAAGAAGGCGTTGTTGACGCTCGCCGAATTGCCGCTGGTAGAAATTCCGATGAGAATGTCCCCCTCTTGTCCGAGTGCTTCAATGGAACGAGCGAATACATTGTCGTAACCGATGTCGTTAGCGCCGGCAGTCAGGTTCGAAACGTCGGTTGTAAGTGCAATCGCGGACAGACCGGGACGTTTGATCCTTGGGTTTAAACGGATAACGAATTCTGTAGCAAGATGCTGCGCATCGGCAGCGCTGCCGCCGTTGCCGCAGAGCATCACTTTCTTCTTATTATTGAAAGCGCGGATAATAAAATCGATTGCCTTGGAAATATCTCCCATACAGTGCTCGGCGATTTTCTGTTTTGTCGCTGCACTCGCTTTCAGAGAATCCTGGATGAATGATTGTCTGTACACGAGTGTAAGAGGTAAATGTGCCATAGAAGCAATTAAAAATTACGAATTCAACATTGAAAATTATTTTGTGTGTATTGCTGCAGCAAATTCTTTCATCAATGTAGCATCGCCGTTCTTTTCAAAAACAGTCCCTGTTACGATGAAGTTCGCTCCTGCTGCAACTTTCTTTCTTGCATCACCGGGTGTTTTGATTCCGCCTCCGACAATGAGAGGAACAGAACAATATTTTGCGATCGCGCCGATTATCTCTTCAGGCACCGATTGATCCGCGCCGCTTCCCGCCTCGAGATAGATCAGTTTGAATCCCAGAATTTCCGCTGCCAACGCATGTGCAAGCGCAATGTCGGTTTTATGACGCGGCAGGGGACGGGTGTTGCTCATGAATTCAGCCGATGTCATTTTTCCCGATTCCACGAGCATATACGCGGTGGAAATTGCTTCAAGCCCGATCTTCTTCACAATCGGCGCAGCGAGTACCTGGTTGCCGATGAGATGTTCCGGATTTCTTCCGCTGAGTAGCGATAAGAATAATATAGCATCTGCTTTTGCTGAAACTTGCGTGACGCCGCCGGGGAAAATGACGACGGGAACATTTGTATTCTGTTTTATGGAGACGATGCATCGTTCGAACGAATCGTCCGTGATCAAACTTCCGCCGACAAGGAATGCATCGGCACCTGCAACGGTTGCCTGCTGGATGAATGCGGGGAGTTTCTCCGGAGCGACTTTATCAGGATCGACAAGGACTAAATAGGCTGCACCTTTTGTCTTTGATGTGGAGAGTAACGATTGATAAATGTACATCAGTTCATCATTCCTTTGACAACGTCTGAAAATCCTTTCAGCACATCGTCCAGTTTGGAAACATCTTTTCCGCCGGCAGTCGCAAGATGCGGCTTTCCGCCCCCGCCGCCGTTCAACTGTTTTGCCACGGCGCCGACAATCTTTCCTGCCTGAAGATTCTTTGACTTGATAAGATCGTCGCTGACAACACAAACGAGCGCCACTTTTTCATCGATCACCGACGCAAGCAACCCAACCCCGCTGCCGATCTTTGAGCGGAGATTGTCTCCCAGTGTTTTCAGAGAATCCATATCATTTGCGGAAATTCTCGAACTGATCACTTTGAATCCGTTGACTGCCTGGGCAGATTGGATGAGGGTGTCCAAATTTCCGCTCGCCGTCTGGATCGCTGCCTTCGCTTTTTCTTTTTCGATCGTTTTTTTCTTATCGCTGAGGTCCAGTATATAATTTTCCAATGTCTGGAATCGGGCGAGTTGGCTGGCGAATTCTTTCTTCAAATCTTCCGTAACGACCGATGCCGGCAGGTCAGGAATATCTTCCAGCTTCCTCAGATTTGTGTCAAGCCCGAGCACTTCTTCGTTCGAGAACGGAGACTTAGCGCCGAGTTCATTGTGCATCGTCTGGATCGAATCAATGATGTCGTACGCATACTCGATCCGTTCTTTGTACGTTTTATTCTGCAAGTTCAAATATTCAAGAGCGTAGTCATACGTCAGCGCTTCAATGCGCCTGACGCCGCTGGCACTGCTGCTTTCGGTCCTGATCTTGAAAAATCCGATTTCCTGGGTATTTTTCACATGGGTGCCGCCGCAGAATTCCTTACTAAATTCACCAAACTGCACGACGTTCACCTTGTCGCCGTACTTATCTCCAAAGAACATAAGGGCACCCATCTTCTTTGCCTCATCAAACGGTATATTCCGATGATGCTGAAGTACGATGTTCTCTTTAATCTTTTCGTTCACAATATTTTCGATCTCTGTTAACTCTGATTCACTCACTTTCGCAAAATGGGCAAAGTCGAACCGGAGGTGCTCGCGAGCAACGAGCGATCCTGCTTGATGAACATGCGTGCCGAGCACCTGACGCAACGCAGCGTGCATTAAGTGTGTTGCGGTATGGTTACGCATGATGGAGTAGCGGCGTTTTGCATCGACCTTTGCGTGCGCTTCGTACCGCTCGGAATATTTCGGAAGATCGATTCCAAGAATGTGGACATGCACTTTGCCGCTCTTTTGCGTGTCGAGAATCGGAAACGACTTTCCGTCGATGGTAATCTCGCCTGCATCGCCGATTTGTCCGCCGGACTCAGCATAAAACGGTGTTGCATTCAACACAAGAAGGTTTTTTTCGACATTCAGTATTGCAGCACGTGTTTCAGTTAAATCATAACCGAGAAACTGGAATTCCTTCTCAAACAGATCGGATTTGAATCGTCGCGCATTCTCTTTGCTTTCCAGCGCAATTTTTTCCTGTTCGGTTACTTCGTCTCCGCCGTGCAATTTCGATTCGCGCGACCGTTCGCGCTGCTCTTCCATCAACTGCGCAAATGTTGTTGCATCAACAACAAGTCCGTGCTCTGAGCAGAGCAATTGTGTCAAATCGAGCGGGAAGCCGAACGTGTCATAGAGTTTGAATGCGACTTCGCCGGGAAATACTTTCGATTGTTTCAA
Source organism: Bacteroidota bacterium (assembly GCA_040751955.1). Lineage (GTDB taxonomy): Bacteria > Bacteroidota > Ignavibacteria > UBA10030 > UBA8401 > SpSt-333. The sequence continues at coordinate 90,138 of JBFMFY010000003.1, read as the reverse complement.
CCCAACGACCGCTTGTTCGAATATTTCCAATCCCCGGTCGAGTGTTTGATTGAAACTCTCTTCTTCACTTTTGATGACGCGTTCAATATGTTTTTGATTCGAGACAATTTCAGGAAAAACATCTCCCATCGTATCGACGAGTGTTTGCACCAATTGATACATAAACGGCTCACGCAAATCGAGTTTGCGTCCCCAGCGGGATGCGCGGCGCAGAATTCTCCTTAGCACGTACCCGCGTCCTTCATTCGAAGGGATTGCGCCGTCTCCGATCGCGAAAGTGAGTGCGCGAATGTGGTCAGTCACAACACGGATTGCAACATCGGTGTCGGAATGCCCTGCTTTGTATTCTTTGCCTGACAAGAATGAAATTTTTGAAATGAGCGGCGTGAAGACATCGGAATCGTAATTCGACGGAAATTTTTTGAAATTCGTCTTCATCGATTCCATCACTGCGCAGACGCGCTCGAATCCCATGCCGGTATCGACATGTTTTGCAGGGAGCTCTTTCAGCGTGCCATCCGCCTCGCGGTTGTATTGGATGAAGACAAGATTCCAGATCTCTATCAATTCCGGCGAACCGGCGTTGACGAGTGCTTCCGGAGCGTCGCCGCGCTGGGTGAGATCAATGTGAATTTCAGAGCAAGGACCGCACGGACCGGTATCGCCCATTTCCCAGAAATTTTCTTTCTCGCCGAAGCGTAAAATGCGGGAAGGATCAACAAAACGTTCCCATAATTTTGCCGCCTCATCGTCGGTTTTGTACACCGTTACCCACAAACGGGACTTGGGCATTTTCCAAACTTCTGTCAACAATTCCCACGCCCATTCGATCGCTTCCTTTTTGTAATAGTCCCCGAACGACCAATTGCCAAGCATTTCGAACAGCGTGTGGTGGTACGTGTCACGTCCCACCTCTTCCAGATCATTGTGCTTGCCGCTGACGCGGATGCATTTTTGAGTGTCTGCAGCGCGTGTATAATCTCGTTTCCCCGTTCCAAGAAAGATTTCTTTGAACTGGTTCATTCCAGCATTGGTGAACAGAAGCGTCGGATCGCCATGGGGAATGACTGGCGCGCTTGGAACGATCGTATGTTGCTTTGATTTGAAAAAATCTAAAAATGATTGTCGGACTTCTTTTGATGTCATTGTGAAAACTGGTTAGTAATTCCTGTAAGCGTCTTTTCTATGAAGGATTCTATAGATGACGATGTGTTTTAGCTTATCATTAATATTATACAGAATTCTATAATCGCCGGCACGAACCCTCCACATGTTTGGGAGCCCTTGTAGTTTTTTTGCATTGCACAGGTCGTGGGTTTGTTTGAAATTGATCTACTATAAATTCTATTCTTTCACGAGTAGGGTGTGGCAGGTGTAAAATATCTTTTTCTGCTGTCCCTGTAAATTCAATTGAATACAATCAAGTCTTCTTATGTAATTTCTTTTTTACCTCGGACCAAGGTATTGTTTTTTGATGTTCGACTTCCTTTATCGCCCTGATGTCCTCAGCGTCATCCAACAATTCAAGAATCTCCTGATATTTTTTTATAGATAACACAACATGTGTTTTTTTACCTCGGGCATCATACAATACCTGTGCTTCTTTTACTATCATCGTTACACCTCTACCTGTGTCATTAATTCGATTTCTTCGAGTACACTTGTCACCTGCAGGCATTTTACCAACTCGCCGGTAAACACAATTGCCTTGCCGGTGGTATGAACCTCCCAGGTCAAAGATTCTGCCGTGGGAAGATCACAGCCTGTCGCTTTCATTATTTGCTCGATGACCTCTTCAAATGTATGCACTTCGTCATTGAACAAGATCGCTTTTGCAGGCTCTTGTGTCTTAATTTCATCGAGGACTTCTTCCTCGGTTTGAATGTGCGTTTCTGCCATGAATCTTGGAAGTTTTTATCAAAATACAGAAAATTGAACAGCGTTGCAAATGTACAATTCCTTGCAGAGGAACAGAACTCTTCATATATTTTGTTCAATAAACGGAATGTTTAGTCCATATTGAAAGAATAACAGCCATGATATTTGATTTAGGAATGATTAAAAAAGTATATGCCGGCTATGCTAAGAAAGTGACACATGCTCGCAACCTTGTCGGCAAACCCCTCACACTCACCGAAAAAATTCTCTACGCGCATTTTTGGGAATCACCAAAATCTTCCGCTGAACGGGGAAAGAGTTATATTGATTTTGCTCCTGATCGTGTTGCAATGCAAGATGCAACGGCGCAAATGGCATTGCTTCAATTTATGTCTGCCGGAAGAAAAACTGTTGCCGTTCCTTCTACTGTTCACTGTGATCACCTGATTCAAGCGGAAGTCGGATCTGTCAGCGATCTGCTTCGTGCAAATACCGACAATAAAGAAGTGTACAGTTTTCTTGCCAGTGTGTCGAATAAATATGGAATCGGATTCTGGAAACCGGGTGCCGGAATTATTCACCAAGTTGTACTGGAAAATTATGCATTCCCCGGCGGCATGATGATCGGAACAGACTCGCACACACCGAATGCAGGTGGACTCGGAATGATCGCCATCGGCGTTGGCGGTGCAGATGCGGTTGACGTGATGGCAGGGATGGCATGGGAATTGAAATTCCCGAAGATTATAGGTGTGCATCTGAAAGGGAAGATGAACGGTTGGACCTCGGCAAAAGATGTTATCCTGAAGGTTGCCGGAATTTTGACTGTGAAAGGGGGAACAGGAGCGATCGTTGAATATTTCGGCGAAGGAACGAAATCGATTTCTGCAACAGGCAAAGGAACGATCTGCAACATGGGGGCAGAGATCGGTGCGACCACTTCTGTCTTCCCGTACGATTCTCGCATGGCGGATTATCTCCGCTCAACGAAACGCGGTGAGATTGTAAAACTTGCCGATAAGATCTCCGAACATTTACGTCCTGATGCAGAAGTGCTTGCAAATCCCGGACAATATTATGACCGCGTGATCGAAATTAATCTGGATGAACTTGAGCCGCATGTGAATGGTCCGTTCACACCGGATTTAGCATGGCCCATTTCTCAATTCGCCAAAGCAGTGAAAGAAAAGGGATATCCGGAAGAATTGAAAGTGGCATTGATCGGCAGCTGCACGAATTCTTCGTATGAAGATATCGAACGTTCAACCTCCGTTGCCAAACAAGCCCTTGCACAAGGGTTGAAGGCAAAATCAGAATTCACGATTACCCCCGGCAGTGAACAGATTCGTGCAACGATCGAACGTGACGGTCAGTTAAAAACATTGACAGACGTCGGCGGACTTGTTCTTGCCAACGCATGCGGTCCCTGCATCGGTCAGTGGAAGCGGCATGACGTTGCTATGGGAGAAAAAAATTCCATCATTACATCGTATAACAGAAATTTTACGGGGCGCAACGACGCAAATCCCGCAACGCATGCGTTTGTCGCATCGCCGGAAATAGTAACCGCATTTGCCATCGCCGGAAAACTGACATTCAATCCATTGACAGATACACTTGTTAACGAAAAAGGAGAACTCGTCAAACTGCAGCCCCCCACCGGTGATGAACTGCCGAAGAACGGATTTAAACCGGACAACGAAGGTTTCGTCGCGCCGGCGAAAGACGGATCGAAAGTAAAAGTTGCCGTCGATCCGAAAAGCGACAGACTGCAACTTCTCGCTCCATTTAAAAAATGGGAAGGAAGCGATCTGGAAAACCTGCGCATTCTGGTGAAAGTAAAAGGGAAGTGCACCACCGATCATATTTCTCCCGCCGGAAAATGGCTGAAGTACCGGGGGCATCTCGACAACATTTCCAACAACATGTTCATCGGTGCGGTGAATGCATTCAGTGGTGAAGCGGGAAAAGGAAAGAATGTGCTCACAGGAGAAGTAAAAGAGTTCTCCGCCGTTGCGCGTGATTACAAAGCACAGGGGATCGGTTGGATAACTATCGGCGATGAAAACTACGGCGAAGGTTCATCCCGCGAACATGCGGCAATGGAGCCGCGCTTCCTCGGAGGCAGAGCGATCATCGTGAAAAGTTTCGCACGTATTCACGAGACAAATCTGAAGAAACAGGGAATGCTTGCGTTAACGTTCAAGAATCCAGCAGACTATGACAAGATTTCTGAAGACGATGTGTGTGCAATTCGCGGTCTTACAACGTTTGCGCCGGGCGTTCCGCTGCAATTAGAGGTGAAACATAACAATGGTTCGATCGATGTAATAGAACTGAATCATACTTTCAACGAAGGGCAGATTGCCTGGTTCAAAGCGGGAAGCGCACTCAATCTGATCGCAGAACAAATGAAGAAAGCTCCGGCAAAAAAGAGTTCCGCAAAGAAAAAAGTTAAAAAGGCTGTGAAAAAGAGTATGAAGAACAAAGCAAAAGCAAAACCTATGCGAAAAAAACCGGCATCAAAAAAGAAAACAACAAAGCGGAAAAAATAAAAGGGAACGATTCACAGCAGGTTTGACGTTTCAAGATGTGAAACTCTTGTTTAACAACTATTGAGGGAATAATGTACGATCCAGTGATGATACAGCCGTTCAGAGATGAACTGACCGATGTCGGTTTCAAAGAACTGATGACGCCGGAAGAGGTTGATTCAACATTAAGCAGCAATAAAGGAACGCTTCTCGTCGTCGTTAATTCGGTGTGCGGATGCGCAGCAGGAAAAGCGCGTCCCGCAATCCGTAAGGCGCTGCAGCATTCCGTAAAGCCGGATCGCCTCGTGACTGTCTTTGCAGGACAGGAAAAAGAGGCAACAGCGCGTTTGCGCGAGCGATGGCTGCAAGGGATTCCACCTTCTTCGCCATCCATTGCACTTTATAAAGACAGCGAACTTGTCCATTTCATTCCTCGCTTCAAAATAGAAGGAAGAATAGCGGATGAAATTGCGGCTGACTTAGTTGCAGCATTCGACGAATTCTGCGGTGATAAAGTAACGGCATAAAACAACGATTGAAAGAGAACCACAGATTCACAGATTTTTTTCAGAATCTGTGGTTTTTTATTGCATGAACACTCCTAAAGTGAAAATCTGCTGCATCTCTTCTGTTGAAGAAGCACAATTGGCTATCCGGTACGGTGCATCGGCGCTCGGATTGGTTTCGGCGATGCCTAGCGGACCGGGACCAATATCCGAAGAATTGATTGCTGAGATCGTGCCGCATATTCCAAAAGGTATTTTATCATTTCTGTTGACGAGCAGGCAGGATGCAGATTCAATTATTGCTCAACAGAGAAAGACGAACGTGACAACGCTTCAGTTGGTCGATTCGGTCTCAACAGATGTGTATAAAGAATTGAGAAAAGAGTTGCCAGGTGTTTCGATCGTTCAGGTCATTCATGTGATCGATGAATCTTCTATTGATGAAGCGAAATCAGTTGCACCGTTCGTGGATATGATACTGCTCGATTCCGGCAATCCGAAACTTGCAGTGAAAGAACTGGGCGGCACAGGACGCAGGCATGACTGGAGTTTGAGCCGCACGATCGTCGCGTCGGTGAAGAAGCCGGTCTTCCTTGCCGGCGGATTGAAAGCGGAGAATGTCCGTGAAGCGATTGAGACGGTGCAGCCGTACGGATTGGATCTGTGCAGCAGCGTGAGAACCGACGGGAAATTGGATGAAGTGAAGTTGAAACGGTTTATGGAAGCTGTTAATAGTATGTAGAGACGGACCACTGTCCGTCTCTACTACAAAACAATTATTTCTTCAACGATTTTGTGTCGTTATTGCTCCCCATATTTAAAAACGGCTTCAACAATTCGATCGGCAGCGGGAAGATCGTGGTGGAATTGTTCTCTGATGCGATCTCGGTCAGCGTTTGCAAATAGCGCAATTGAAGAGCAATTGGATTTCTGTTAATGACCTCAGCTGCCTCCCCAAGCTTCTGACTTGCCTGTAACTCACCTTCTGCGTGGACTACTTTTGCGCGGCGTTCCCGCTCAGCTTCCGCCTGTCGAGCCATTGCACGCTGCATTTCGGGCGGCAGATCGATCTGCTTCACTTCAACATTTGTCACTTTAATTCCCCACGGCTCAGTGTGTTGATCGATGATTTCCTGCAATTCGCGGTTGATCTTATCGCGCTGCGCAAGCAAATCATCCAACTCCGATTGTCCGAGAATGCTGCGCAATGTTGTCTGCGCCAATTGGGATGTTGCGTAAATATAATTTTCGACACTCACGATTGCTTTATCCGGCTGCACGACGCGGAAGTAAACAACGGCATTCACCTTAATCGAGACGTTATCCTTCGTGATGATATCCTGCGGCGGTACGTCGAGCACGACGGTGCGAAGGCTGACCTTCACCATGCGGTCGATGCCGGGAATGAGAATGATGAGCCCGGGACCTTTTACAGCAAGTAGCCGTCCGAGACGAAAGATAACGCCCCGTTCATACTCCGATAAGATTTTTATCAGGTTGAAGAGAACGAACGCGCCGAAGAAGACAAGCAATAATAAACCGAATAGACCGTCCATGATGTTTCTCCTTGTTTATAGATACAATTTATTTCCTGCCACAAAAACACAAAAAAAATATTTTAGCTACATTGTCTCTTTGTGGTTATAGCTTTTTTACCTTCAACGACAAACCGTGAATTTCTACAACGACAACTTTAGAATTCTTTTCGATCTTTCCTGACACACTCTCTGCTGCCCATGTTTCTCCCTGCAAGCGAACCTGTCCGGTCGGGTTCAAATGAGTTATAGCAACCGCCTCGGCGCCAACAATCCCGGATTCTCCTGTCGTCACTTTCCGTTGCTGCGCTTTTAAGCCAGCACCGACTACAAAAAAGAAGAAGAGTGCTGTAAATATTACCAGCGGAATGATAACACCAAGCGAAACCTCGACAAATTCAATCGAACCGTCGGATTGGTACAGCATGATCGAACCCAAAAACAATGCGATCACGCCCCCGATAGAAAGCAATCCGTAACTTGTAATTTTAATTTCAAGGAGGAAGAGAATGATTCCGACAATAATGAGGGCGAGTCCCGCATAGTTGATCGGCAATGTCTGCATCGAATACAACGCAAGGATCATCGCGATCGCACCCGCTACGCCGGGAAAAACGGAGCCGGGATTGTATAACTCAAAGAACAATCCGTAGATGCCAATGAGGAAGAGGATGTACGAAATATTCGGATCGCTGAGGATATTAAGAATATCGTACTGCCAGTTCATTTCTCGTTCGATTATTGCAGCAGATGTTGTCGCAAGTGTGATCGTATCTTTCTCGACCACAACTCTCCGACCATCGAGAGAATCAAGCAGCGCAGCCCGGTTCGACGCGATGAAATCGATGACATTCTCTTCCAATGCCTCAGTTTCCGTAATTGAAACACTGTTGCGGACGGCATCTTCAGCCCATTGTATATTCCGGTTCCTTTTTCCCGAGATGGCGCGGATGAATGCTGCTGCATCGTTTGTCACTTTTCCCGACATTACCGAATCCATTTCACCCTGTCCGCTCACCGGATGTGCGGCACCGATGTTCGTTCCCGGTGCCATCACAGCAATATGAGCAGCCATAGTAATAAATACACCCGCAGATGCCGCACGCGATCCCTGCGGCGCAACAAAGACGATGATCGGGACTTTTGCGTTTAGAAATTCGGAGACGATGCCGCGCGTTGCTTCAAGCAATCCGCCGGGCGTGTTAAGTTCAAGAATGACCGCTTGCACGTTTGATTCTTCAGCGACGGCTATCTCATGTTTAAGATAGTCATACGTTGTCGGATTGATGCTGCCGTTGATCTTTAAAACATGAATCGGTGATTGTGCAGAAAGTATTCCGGCGGAAATTGCAACAAGGAGAGATATTTTTTTCATAGTATTGGGGATAGATTCATACTAAAAATAGTGAAAGTGTTGAGTGAAAACAAGGTGAGAATGCTCGTCTTTTTGAATGGATTTTGTTACATTTCTCAACAACTTCTTCGATACAACAGTTCATGTAATGTCGGTTCTTCAAAAAGACTCACAATTACAATTTCCCGATCTTACCGTCATCACCGCTTCTGCAGGTGCCGGAAAGACGTACACGCTTGCGCGCCGGTACGTGCAATTCCTGCTTTCGAGCAATGTGCCCGGGAACGACCTGCGAAATATCCTTGCGATCACATTCACAAATCTTGCGTCAAAAGAGATGAAAGAGCGGATCGTCAGCCTGCTGAAACAAGCCGCGCTGAATGACAGGCAACTCCTTGCTGAACTCTCTCAACTCATTTCACTGTCGGAAGAAGAAATCTCGCTCCGCTCGTCGCGCATGGTGGAAGAAATCATCTTTAACTATTCCGACTTCCATGTCCGCACGATCGACAGCTTCATGTCCACTGTCTTTAAAGCTTCGGCGCTGGAATTCGGCTACCAGCCGAATGTCAACATCACATTCGATGCCGAAGCATTGGTGCGGCAATCATTTGATGCATTCTCGCGCGATTTGAAAGAAGGAAGCGCCGATGCACATTTCATTGATGAATTGATACAGTTGATCGAAGAGCAGGAGCGATTCAACGCATCGTACGCATGGAATCCCTTTGCAAAGATCATCACTGAAGTGCGTGACCTGCACAAACAATTCGGCCGCTACGCATCGGAACCGGTCTCGCCCGATTCCGGAAAAACGCTGCACACATTGCGGATGAAGATCATTGATCTTGCTCAATTCGTACGTGAAAAATTCATTGCGTCGGGATTACCGCTTTACGTTCACTTCTCCAACGACCTCAACAAACTGATTGCCGGAGATATTCTCCCTGTTGTTGGGAAAAAGCGATGGGAAAAGTTTTTCGTGAAGTTCGACAAGGATCAGGAAACGAAGTACGAGAAGGTGAAAAAGGATCTTTTTAATCCGGTCAATCAACTGCAGGAATTACTCGACGAATACGCCGCGGCGTACGCAGAAGGATATTATGAGCCGTTCATTCGCGCAGTGCGGATGGTTGAAGAAACTCTGCAACAGATCAAACGGCTCGAAGGAAACATTGTGCTTGACGATGTGTACAGAACTCTTGCCGGTTATTTATCCGACGCCGTCGTGCCACAGGTGTATCTGAAACTTGGCGAAGTGCTCAATCATTTTTTGATCGATGAGTTTCAGGATACAAGTCCTATACAATGGCATAACCTCCATCCGCTGATCGAAAATTCTCTCTCTGCGGGTGGAAGTCTGTTTGTTGTCGGCGATACAAAGCAATCCATTTACGGTTTCCGCGGTGCCGATTGGCGGATCATGAAAAGACTGGAGAGCGATCCGCACTATTTCCCTTCGGCACATAGCCGTGTTGTTACTCTCGATACGAACTACCGCAGTTCACAGGCGCTCGTCGATTTTGTGAAAGAGGTGTTTACTATCAACACCAAAGAGATCGGTTACGATGTATATGCAAAGGAGAGCGGGTTATTAGAGTGCGCGCAAAATGTTCCGTTCGATCAGCGGGGAAAAGGGTACGTAGAAGTAAAGTTCATTCAACAAACGGACGAGTTGGCGGAAGCGTTGATTGAAGAACAAAAATATATAATCGATGCAATATCCGATTGTGTTCATCGCGGCTACGATTACAAAGATATTGCAATCCTCACGCCGAATAACGCGGATGTGGTTCAAATTAGTTCGTGGCTGAATGCCGCAAGGGTCCCGTTCATTTCACATTCTACACTTGATGTGCGGCGGCGGAAAGTGATCGGGGAACTGATCTCATATCTCCGATTTCTCGATTCCCCGGTTGATAATCTTTCATTCGCAACATTTGTACTTGGCGATGTGTTCACGAATGTTGTGAAGCAAAGCAAAACTTCCGTACACCGCGAACAACTTCGGGAACTGTTGTTCGAAGGCACTTCCCAACCAGGCGGATATCAGTATCTCGCGTTCCGCAGGAAATATCCCGAATTGTGGGAAGAATATTTTGAAACATTGTATAACCGGGTCGGCTATATGCCGGTGTACGATCTTGTATCTGAGATGTTCAAAATCTTGTCGGTGTTCGAACTCTGCAAGTATGAAGAGAGCGCTCTCATAAAATTTCTTGAGTGCGTAAAGCAGTTTGAAAATGAGAGAAACAACAGTATCAAGGATTTCCTTTTGTTCACGCAGGAAGAAGCGGAAGGAGACCAATGGTGCATTGACGTCCCAACCAACGCACATGCTGTGCGGGTGATGACGGTACACAAATCGAAAGGGCTCGGATTCCCGGTGGTGATAGCGCTGTTCAAGGACAAATCGCGCAGGAATATCGGTCCTGTGATGATCGAATCGGAGGGGAGGCTTTCGATGTTGAAGGTAACAAAAGGGCTCGCTGAGCGTTCCGAACATCTGCAAAATTTCTACGTACAGCGAGAGCATGAAATGATCAACGACGAATTGAATCGGCTTTATGTGGCGCTTACGCGCGCCCAGCGGGAAATGTATGTTGTCAGCCTTGTGGCGAAAGAGAAAAAAGGAAAATATAAAAATGATGAAGAGAAGAATATTCCTTCAATGCTTTTTCCACGGCAGATTTTCGGGGAGAAATTCCGGCAGGCAGAGAAAACCGCAGTAAAACCTTTCTATACAGTGCAGCCGTCATTCCTGAAACAATCAGCGCAAATGCCGGTTGCTCAGTATGAAAAGATCGGCTTTGTTGAAACGATGCGCGGAGAATTTGTTCACGACGTACTTTCACGGATCGAGTTCCTATCGGATACTCTTGGCGAAGAAATTCGGAACCATCTTGCTGCAGTACAGCCAAGGTATGTTATGAACTTTTCCGGAAATGATATGGAAAAGGAATTGCTTGAATTTCTGGCGTTGAAAGATGTGCGCATATATTTTGAACGAAAGGAAGAACGGAAGATTTTGCGGGAGCAGGATTTTGTTTCCGGCGAAGGAAGATTGTTCCGAATGGATCGTGTGATTGTCGATCCTGATGCAGTTGCCGTCGTGGATTTTAAGACAGGCAACGACGAAATGAATGAGAACTATGCAGAGCAGGTTAAAAATTACATGAATCTTCTGCAATCGATGTACAAAGAGAAAAAAATCTCAGGCGCTTTGCTCTATGTGGATATGAAAAAGGCGGTGAAGGTACCGTGAGCAAATCCCGTTTGATATCTCCCCGCATCAATTTGATTGACGAAGCCTTGCATTCTCTTCAGCCGAACGGAACTGACTACTCGCTCAACCTCGTCGTCTTTCCCGGAAAACGTCCGGCACATGTACTCAGGAAGAAACTTGCCGATCAATTGAAGAGACCCTTCTTTCCGCCACAAGTATTCTCCATCGATGTCTTCATCGATCATCTCTACTCGAAACAACTTGGACGAACCGAACGAACCATCGATACGCTGGATGCATCGGCAATTCTATATTCGCTTCATTCTTCACTTACTCGCGGCAAAAAAATAAGTGAAAAGTACTTTACGACGCTCGATTCTTTTTATCCTCTTGCGAAAAGTCTCTTCTCTGAACTTGAAGAACTATACATCGCCGGTATCGACCAACGGCGGCTACAAGAGGCAACGGCGAATGTTTCACTGTCGTCAACCGGGACATTGATCGAAATGTACGATCATTTCTATAATGAACTCACCCTGCGAAAACTGACGACACGATCGATGAAGTACCGATATGTTGCGGAACATTGCAACGAGATCGACTTTTCACAGTACTCGATGATGATCTTCGCCGGTTTTTATGCATTCACGGCGGCGGAGGAGTTACTCTTCAAGAAGATCGTCGATCAGCAGAATTGTGAACTGATATTTCATGATGGAATCGGCATGTCATCTCAATTGGAAAAAATCGGGATTACGGTCGAAACAGAACCTGAACAAACAAAACCGAAATATCATTTCTACCGCTCGCCCGACGCTCATGGACAATTCTTCAGTCTGAATTCCATATTGAAAGAGCATCTTCCGGAAATGGTGCACGCGAGCGATGATTCGGTGATCGTCCTTCCGTCGTCAGAGAATCTCTTTCCGCTCTACCATCAAACGCTGGCGCGGTACGACAGAGATTCGTACAACATTGCGCTTGGGTATCCGCTCAACCGGACACCGGTGTACGGATTCCTGATGGCGCTGATGGATGTTCTTCTTTCATCACGCAACGGAACGGTGTTCGTTCCCACGTACCTGCAATTCATGCTTCATCCGTACACGAAGAATATTTTGTGGAAGAATCGAAGCGACGTTACCCGCATAATCGTCCAGGCGATCGAACGATATTGCGCGACGCACAATACCAAAACATATATTGCCATTGAAGATATTGAGAGCAGCCCGGAGATCATCCAGTCTGTTCTGCATCGTGTGAAAACGGAAGAGACAGAAATAACCGATGCGGACGTTCAGGCGCATATCCGGTATATGCACGATGCTACAGTGCGAAAATTCCTCTCGTTTGAAAGCGTCGGCGGGCTGGGAAAGCAGAGTGTTGATGTCCTGCAATTCATTTTTGAACACAGTACCGCGCACAGGCATCCGTTCTTCCGCCCGTTCGTTGAAACATTGCTGCAGCATCTTGAGATGCTGCGGCATTCGATGCTGGCAAACGAACATTTTACCAAGCCGGAATTGTATTATTCATTCCTCAAGCAATATATTGCCGATGCTGAAGTTCCGTTCACCGGAACGCCGCTGCAAGGGTTGCAGGTGCTGGGCTTTCTTGAAACGCGCGGGTTGAAATTCAAGAACGTGTATATCGTCGATCTGAACGACGATGTGCTTCCCGGGGGAATTCAGCAGGATGTGCTACTGCCGTTGAAAATGCGACAGCAGCTGGGACTCTCGACATATAAAGATCAGGAGAGGATCAAAGCACACATTTTTGAAACATTGTGCGGCGGCGCCGAACATGTGCATTGTTTCTTCATTGAGAATGATTCCAAAATAAAAAGCACGTTCATTGAGAAACTATTATGGGAGGAGCAGAAAGCAAAGCGTACGCTTGAGGCAGGAACAATCCGGCAATTGCAGTACGCGATCGATCTCGGTATCCGGCAGCCGGATGCCGTCAAGAAAACTCCCGCAATGATCGAAGCGATCAATGAAATGCAGTTTTCATCTACATCGCTCGATACGTATTTGACTTGCCCGCTGCAATTTTATTATCGCTATCTCCTTTGTCTGCATGAAACGACCGATATTTCAGGCGAGGTTGAACGTGCCGATATCGGGACGATCATCCATGAAATTTTGAATGAATATTTCATTTCCTTGAAAGGAAAGCGGTTGACGGCAGCTGATGTACAAAAAGAAAGATTGCATCGAATAACCGAAGAGGCATTCGCACGATACTACGGAAAAGACTTGCTCGGAGAGCAGTTCATTGCAAAGCGGCAGGTGGTCAAGCATCTTGAAGAATTTTTCGACAACTATCAGGCGATCATGCTCAGGGACCAGAGCATCACGATCGAAAACCTTGAACAAGAACTTTCGGCAACGATCGGCGAACGATTGTTCAAAGGATTCGCCGACAGGATCGAAAAAAGAGGGGATGATGTCTATATCCTCGACTATAAAACCGGCGCGGATGAAAAGGGCGTCGTGATCTCTTTCAAGAAACTGGATCCTGACGACAGGGAGACATGGAAATCAGCGATCGGTTCTGTACAACTGCCGTTGTATATGTTGATGTATTCCCAAAGCGCGGGTGTGCCGGCAAGCGAGATCACTCCGGCGATTTTATTTCTCGGAAAGAAACAATTGAACCTTCAGTCGGAAGTGAGCCTGTTTGAATCAAAGGAACAGGCAAAAGAGTGGTATCCAAAATTGGAGGAGATCATTCTCTCTCTGGTCGATGAGATCAAGGATATAAAAAAACCGTTTGAGCCGACGGATGAGATCGTCAACGACTGTCCCGATTGTCCGTATAAATTTATCTGTGGTACGCAGTGGGCGGAGAAGGTTAAATTCTATTGAAACACATAGGCACAGTAGAACACATAGTGTGATGACAAAGAAAATACTAAATGATCTGACGTACCACATCATCGGTGCTGCGATAGAAGTACATAAAACGTTGGGTCCCGGTTTACTTGAAAGCGTCTATCATAAGTGCATGAAACAGGAATTGCTTCTGCGGAAATTGACTTTTCAATCAGAATTACTCGTCGGTGTCAATTATAAAGGGTTGTCGTTGGATACTGAATTACGATGTGATCTGTTGGTGGAAGACCTCATTGTTGTTGAATTAAAAGCGATTGATGCGCTTGCTCCCGTTCATGAAGCACAATTGTTGACGTATATGAAATTGCTCGAAAAACCGAAAGGGATATTGATAAATTTTAATTGCGCGAATGTATTTAAGGAAGGTCAAAGGACATTTGTGAACGAGTTGTTTCGCAATCTTCCTGAAGAGTAAATCTATGTGCCTTATGTGTTTAAAACAAAAACAAACCACGTAGGAACATAGTTTACATAGAAAAAAAATCAATCAAAAAATAAAGGGTATCAATCTCCATGTCCGCTTTTTATACTCTGCATACCCAGGCAGGAGTTTGGGGAGGAGGCGTTCTTCAATGTGGATTTTTCCAATGAGCACAGCGAGAAGAATGAACCAGAGAATGTACGGAAAGGAAGACGTCGAGTCGGCGATGAACGAAGCACTGAACAGCAGCACGGAAGTGTACATCGGATGCCGCAGGATTCGATACGGTCCCGTCGTGACAAGCCGAATATCCTTTTTTGGTTCGGGAAAAATTCGCAGATTGGGGATGCCCATGTACAGGATCGACGTTACTCCGAGCACGATACCGGTGATAAACAGCACTATTGTCATGACTGTATCGGGGAATGTGCCGACAGCGACGATCATAACAATCATTGAAAACTGAATAATTACCAGAAGCACTGAATTCATGGTTCAATATATGAAAAAAATATTCCACTCACTTTTGTCCATCACATGCATTATTTACGCACAACCGCAGCAGCCGGACGGTGCGGAATTGCAACTTGCTGTCAATAAATTGTCCGTGCTCGGTTCGGTACTGTATGTTGCTGCTCATCCCGATGATGAGAACACGGCGCTGTTATCCTATTTCGCAAAAGGACGATTGTACCGCACGGCATATCTTTCAATAACAAGAGGGGAGGGGGGACAAAACCTGATCGGTCCTGAATTGGGGACAGAGCTCGGCGTGATCCGCACACAGGAACTGCTTGCTGCCCGCCGCATCGACGGCGCGGAACAATATTTTACACGCGCGATCGATTTCGGCTATTCAAAATCATCGGACGAAGCACTCAGGTTCTGGAACAAAGACAGCGTACTCAAAGATGTCGTCTGGGTGATCCGCAAATTCCGTCCCGACATCATCATCACCCGCTTCTCGCCGACCCAGGGAGGGCACGGGCACCATCTTGCCTCCGCGATTCTTGCGCAGGAGGCATTCAAGATTTCAGGCGATCCGAATGTATATCCAGAACAGCTGCACTATGTAACGCCGTGGAAAGCGAAACGAATTCTCTTCAATCATTTCCGATTTGGCGGAACGAGCTCGAACCAGCAGAATCTTTCGTCGATAAAGATCGATGTCGGCGAATACAATCCGCTCCTTGGAAAATCGTACACCGAACTTGCCGGCATCAGCCGCACAATGCACAAGAGTCAGGGAATGGGCTCACCACAGCGTAAAGGGAGTGCGGTGAATGAATTTGTGGTTACCGACGGAAGCGACGCAAAGAACGATGTGATGGAAAATATCGATGTGAGTTGGGCAAAAGTCAAAAACTGGAAGCAGATCGAAAAACTTGTTGTGGGGATTCAAAAACTTTTTCGTCCGTCGCAACCGGAGAAGAGTGTGCCGGCACTGATTCAACTCCGCAACGAATTGCTGAAACAGCCGGATGATTTCTGGTGTACCGTAAAATTAAAAGAAGTCGAATCGCTCATACTGTTTTCGCTCGGTTTTTCAGCAGAATTGACGGCACATGATCACTCGTTCACAAACGGAGATTCGATTTCTGTAACCTTCTCGGTAATCAATCGTTCCGGTCAGCCCGTAACTCTTTCTTCATTTACTTTTCGGGCATTGAGTATTGCGACAACAACCCCTGCTGAGTTGAAACAGAACCAGCCGCTTGAGATGCGGTTCAATACAATCATTCCGTACGACATCAATCGTACACAACCGTACTGGCTTACGGAACATTCCGTCAGCAATCTTTACACAATCGCTCAGCAGAATGATATCGGTACGGCAGTCAAACAATCGCCGCTCACTGCGGATGTGACGCTTACGGTGATGAATGTACCTATCCCATGCTTGGTTCCGCTGCAGTACAAATGGATCGACGACATCCACGGTGAACTGCGCCGCAGCGTGGAAATTGTTCCGCCGGTTTCAGTCAGCGTTGTGAAGAAGAGTGTGATGGAAAACAGAATTTCTCATTCGCTCATTTCGGTGCAGGTGAAAGCGATGACGGGCAATCTTTCAGGGACCGTGAAATTACGTGTTCCACAAGGATGGGAAAGCAGTGGCGAGCAACAGTTCAACATCGGAACAAAGAATGAAGAAAAGATATTTCAGTTCTATGTTCGTCCCGACTCCGGTGCAGCAAGCGGAACATTTGCCGTGGAGGCTGCAGTCGATGGGAGAACGTACTCGCATACTGTAAAAAGAATCTCGTATGCTCATATTCCGATACAAACATTACTGGAGCGTGCGGAAGGTAAACTGCTGAACCTCGATCTGAAAAAACTGGGACGGAACATCGGCTACATTATGGGCGCGGGGGATGACGTGCCGAAAGCGCTGGAACAGATGGGTTACTCCGTTTCAATGATCAGTGACGATGATTTGCAGGGAGGAGACTTTTCAAAGTATGATGCGATCGTTGCAGGGATCCGTGCCTACAACACACGCGCGCAACTGCGGCAATGGAACAAGCGTCTGCTGGAATATGTGGAGAGGGGTGGAACATACGTCGTTCAGTATCAAGTGATGGAGAGAGGACAAACAGATAACATCGCGCCGTTTCCGATGGAGATCTCGCGCGACCGCGTGACTGATGAGACTGCCGCCGTGTCGTTCATCGATGCGAAACATCCCGTGCTCAATTTTCCCAACCATATCACAGAAAAAGATTTCGACGGCTGGGTGCAGGAGCGGGGGTTGTATTTCCCGAACAAATGGGATGCAAGAATGTCGCCGATCGTATCATTTGCAGACCCGAACGAACCGTCGCGTGAAGGAAGCCTGCTCGTTGCAAAGCACGGCAAAGGGAATTACATCTTTACGGGACTTGCATTCTTTCGTCAACTTCCGGCCGGAGTTGAAGGTGCCTACCGACTATTTGCGAATCTGGTTTCGATGGGGAAATAAATTCCGGTAAACATTGATGACCCCCTCTTGTGTTCTCCCCCTTTTAGGGGGAGAAAGTTATATTCCCTCCCCTGTAAGGGGAGGGTTAGGGTGGGGTCATGCAATTGAAGAACAGACTATAGATGAAAAAAACATTCCGGCATTTTCTTTCCGATTTTGTCTTTGAAGAAGAGAACAAGCAATCTAGGACAATCGTCAACGCTATCTCTATCGGCGGAAAGAAAATCCCCACATTCACAAACGAATTCTGGACCTCCAAACAGCGTCAGGCGCATTCACTGCATGAATACAGGAAAAAAAGCGGGATATTTTGATGTGTACATTGATAAAAATATTGTTTAATTTTAAGTGGGTTCAACATTAAACAAAGGATATGATATGGTCGCAACAGTGTCGAAATTTTTCAAATCACATCCCACAATAAAGAAGCAACCCTATCGGGATACATACAGTGTCGGAAATACTTCGGTCAATCGTTATGTAGGTGAATTTTGGACAGCAAAGCAGCGGCAGTCGTCATCAATTCATGAAGTATCCTACCGTGCATGTTTCAAAGCTGAATTACCAAATTTTTTCATTCAATGGTTAACAAAACCGGGTGATGTAGTTTACGATCCGTTCAGCGGTAGGTGTACGACCGTACTGGAAGCGGCACTTAGCGGCAGAAAAATCATTGCAAATGACATCAATCCTCTGAGCCGTATTATTGGCGAAGCTCGGTTGCATATACCAGATTTAGATTTACTCAAACACCGATTAGATAGTATTAAGATTAATAAACGATTAAAATCGAATATTGACTTGTCGATGTTCTACCATAAAGACACGTTGGTTGAAATTCTTTCTTTGCGCAGTTACCTATTAAATCGATTAAAGGAAAAGAAGATTGATAACTTGGATCGATGGATACAAATGGTTGCGACAAACAGATTGACAGGTCATTCAAAAGGTTTTTTCTCTGTATATACTCTTCCTCCAAATCAAGCAACAAGCCCGCAAAGTCAGATACGAATCAACAATAAACTTAATCAGAAACCTGAATATCGAAACGTTTGCGATATCATTCTTAAAAAATCAAAAAGTCTCATCCGCACACTAAGCAAAGATCAAATTAAAACTCTTAAAAGAGTCTCGTCTTCAGCGAAGTTTTTAAATTGTGATGCTCAAAGCACGGGCGCTATTAAAAACAATTCGGTGAATTTAACTATTACTTCTCCGCATTTTTTAGATACAATTGATTATTATGGTGACAATTGGCTTCGATGTTGGTTCAATGGGTTTGATGCGAAAGCAGTTGCCAATAGCATCAGGATTTCCCGAAATGCTGATGAATGGAAAAAGATGATGGGGAATGTTTTTAAGGAACTTTATCGAATTACCAACCCCGGGGGTTGGGTTGCTTTTGAGGTTGGTGAAATAAGAAATAAGACTATCAAAATGGAGGATTTAGTAATTCCGATTGGTGTTGATGCTGGATTCCATTGTGAGGCACTACTCATTAACAAACAAAGGTTTACAAAAACTGCTAATATTTGGGGTGTGAAGAACAATAAAGATGGGACAAATTCGAATCGGATAATCCTATTTTACAAGAGGTAAATTCACGGTGAACAATTTTATTGAAAATGCTAAAAAGTGGCGAAGCGGTAAACGCGATCATTATGGGAAAGATAGAGAAATATTTTTGAAATATATCTCAAAACATTGTGTGGGGCTTTCTAAAGCTAAGAGCATTGATGAACTTCTAATGATTCTTAATAGGAGGTTTTCAAAACCATATAGCCGAGAATCTTTTCAACATACTATTCTGGTTCCACTAAGAGAAGAAAAAGGGTTTTTTATTGGGACGGGAAATAAAGGTATTTATCTAATTAAAAATTCAACCGATGCACTTAAAACAATAAGTTTTTATTCGAGAAGAATTAATTCGGAGGAGAAACATCTCAAAAACTTGATGATGGTTTTGAAAAAAGATAATAATCGAGAAAAAGTTCAATACCCCGAATCTGACAAAAGAATCGCTGATGTATACTTTGATGAGAGTGGGAAACCGACATTGTCGAATAAAAGAGAAGAGCCCTATTTCATTGTCTGTGCTGTGATTATAGACAGTAAAAATAAAAGATATAATCTACTCGATGAAAAATTTAATTTTATCAGAAAGCAACTATTGCAAAAAACTGATAAATATGAAATCAAGCACAATAATTTGAACACTAAAAAACATAAATTACTTCTGTCAGAAATATCAACGCTTGATTATGGATTTGCAGCTGTTGTCTTTTTTAAAGATAAATTAGATAATAAGAAGTTTAATCATTCAAAGAGTTTCTACAAATTTGCAAATCAATATTTAGTTAACAAAGTCTTAACACGTTTGGGTAGAGTTAATTTGTATTTTGATAACTATTCCGGTCAGGATGAACCGACACAATTTGATCAGGAATTTAAGGAATACATAAAATCGAAAAATCTATTCTGGCCAATTGGTAAAATTAATGATTTGCAAGTATTGGATAGTAAAAAATCTAACAAAGTACAAATGGTTGATTTAATCGGCGGTGCAATTAGAAAAGCATACATAGGAAATGATTTTTCGTTCCTATCACTCATAGAAAACAAGCAAATCGAAATTTACCACTTCCCTAATATTGTGGAATAGAGTTATACACAAAATAATCTGGTCGTTGTCAAGCCATCAATCCAAGCATTTTTTGAATCTCCGGTTAATTCCACTGCGTTATCTTAATGAAACAAGGGTTTTAAACATACCATGACCGCCTATTTCGAATACAAACCGCAAACTGCAGACAAATTCGATCCCGAAGCAATCGTTGCAGAGTGTATTGAGAAGGACCACGGCGCGCTACTGCTTGACAGCAGTATATTGCCACGGGAGTTCTTCGACCTCAGCAGCGGAGTAACAGGAGCATTGATCCATCGTCTTTCACTTTATGGGATTCGAATGGCAGTTGTCATTCCGGATACTTCAAGGTACTCGCGTCCATTCCAGGACTTCGTCCGGGAAGCAAACAGGGGAAAACAGTCCCATTTTGTTCCAACGCGAGAGGAAGCGGTCGCGTGGCTGAATATGGACTTACAGGACGCTCCATGATGAACATCATTGGAATGAGATTTGCGCGCAATACGATGTTTCATCGGGGGAACCTGTCCGCCGTTTGCTTCGCACCGCTTATTAAGCAGCACTATAATCATCGATAACATATCCGAAAGACCTGAAATGAAAACATACATATCCCTTTTCGTCTCGTTCATTCTTCTGTTCAGCACTCCAATGAGATCGCAGGAGATTGTTCCCGTAAAATATTTAAACGACTCTTCACAGTGCATCCAGTTTGGTTTGGATTATTTATCTCTCCGCTCGTTCGATGGAAAAAGCATATCATACCAACGGCACTATTCCGAAGTAAGTGCAATGCGGTTCGGTTTTAGGTTCACCGGCTCGAATCGTGAGCAAGAATCGATCCGCAAGATATTCAGCAACGATACTCTCATTTCTACTACCGAGGGGGTAATCAAACCTTCGCCGGAAGTTAATATGGAATTGTCGGCTCAATACATGTGGTATTTCGCATCTAACAACGACCTATATCTTTTTTTGACTGCCGGACCATATTTTGGCTATGGACAATATGAATACTCGAATACCAACAGTAAAAACTGGTTTGCAGGTCTTCAAGGATCGTTGGGGGCTGAATGGTTCGCGACAAAGAACATCTCCATTCATTGCGAGTATTATGCGAAGGCATTCTATGAAGATTCAAGGCGTAAAAGTTGGGAATTTTCCGTTACATCGAAAGATTATTATACTGAGGAGAACGTAACTTCTTTCAATCTGAGATCCGGAAATGTTCTGTTTGGTATCAGCGCATATTTTTAAAAACGTTCATGCATTGCAGGACATTACGGTAAGAGTGACACATTTACAATCTTTCAAAATTTTGAAAGAACCTTTAACATACTATATGCCCATCAAATCCAAATACGTCCACACAAACATCATCGCCAGCGACTGGCAGGCGCTTGCAAAATTCTATCAAGAAGTGTTCGGTTGCACACCTGTTCCGCCGGAGCGGCATTACAAAGGGATTGATCTTGAACGAGGAACGGGAGTGAAAGGGACAGAACTGCACGGCGTCCATTTGCGGCTGCCCGGATACGACGAGAATGGTCCGACGCTCGAGATTTATTCGTACACGGTGCAGGAGAAAGAAGTATCGCGCGTGGTGAATCGTCCCGGATTTGCACACATCGCTTTTTTGGTCGATGATGTACAGAATTCGCGGGATGTAGTTCTCAAATCGAGTGGCAAAGCGGTTGGTGAGACTGTGACATTGCAAACTTCTACCGGAGCGAAAGTGACCTGGTGTTATCTTACCGATCCGGAGGGAAACATCATCGAATTGCAGTCGTGGAATTAATACAGGAGTGATGCCACGATTCTAAATCATGGCATCACTGTGAAGCTCAGTTATTTCTTTTTCCCTTTTGCTGGAGGAAGTTTTTCTTTCCATTCGCTCACAATCTTCTCAAACGCTGATGTGTTTGCATTTGCCTTCTTGCCGACCTCGATCGCAACTTCTCCCGCTTTCACCGCGTCGGCATATTTTTCCTGTTGCGCCAGTAACTGCGCTTTCAAGTTGTGGTTGCCGTACGAAGGATTCAGCGCGATAGCGCGGTCGATTGCTTTCATTCCCCGTTCATAATCAGATTTGTTGTCGAACGAGTACCTTGCCAGCAATGCCGCTTGCTGTGCGGCAAGATTCGAGTAATTCGATTCCGCTTTAAGAATGTTCGCTTCTGTATTGGTAGTGATGGTGAACGGGATCGCAAGTTTTTCCCAGCGGAGCGATACTTTTGCCGATGTGGCTGAAAGTTCCGAGAAATTATATGACAGCCATTCTTCATGCGGCGCCTGTTCCGGCATTACGGTGAACATCAACACGTTCTTTGTGGAATCATAACTGTACGCTCCCCATTGGTCTGCCGCAGAATTGAAGATCACTGTCCATTCTTTTTCTGTAGGGATTGTGAAGAAGGAATATTTTCCCGCCTTCAACGTCGTTCCGTTGATTGTTACGTCGTCAGAGAAACTGAAGACGGTCGCATTGTTTGCGCCGGAACGCCAGACTTCGCCGAACGGAACAAGTTTTCCCCATATCTCGCGTCCTTTTACTCCGGGACGGTGATATGTAATTGTTATTTCATTGACGCCGACCGTTTGTGTTACCGATGCAAACTGGCTGACACGCAGCATTCTCTGCGGCGGGTGCTGGGCATGCAGCAGCGCAACAACCGACAAGAGAAGAGTAAGAGTGAAAAGTTTTTTCATAGAACCTCCTGGGTGAGTAAATGAGAGTAACCGAACTTACAACCTGAATCTATTGGCGAAAAGTTTCCAAGATTGTACTGGAAAATAAGAAAATAAGTTGTAATATTACTATAAAATTGCGGGAGTAATTCAGCGGTAGAATGCCAGCTTCCCAAGCTGGACGTCGCGGGTTCGATCCCCGTCTCCCGCTCAAAACGGTAATGCCTGCCGCAGGTTGCAGCGCAAAGATTCCGCTCACAAAAAGATCGGCTTGGGGGTGATTCTCCCACGAATGCGAATGTTGAACGTATCCCATCCTCAACCAAACTTCCGCGTTTTCTGCTGTGAGGCTTGTTCATGCCTCCATGCTTTCTGTTGTTTTCCCGAATACCCTTTCATTTTTCAGCGTGAACATCGGTGAAACGTTCTGTTCGTAATATCACCATTGTACCGTTTCTTGCCTTTGCCGCAATTGTGGTCATCTTTGCTGCGGCAACCATAAAACTCCAAAAGGATCTCAAATCCTCCTTTCAATTTATTTATTTCAACGGACAGGCAGAGCAGCGGCTTCAAGAAGTGATCACCTACTTGCAGCGCGCAGAATCGAGCAGGCGCGGATACATTATCACACAAGACGATCTGTATATTGAGTCGTACAATGAAGCGATGAGCAATGTCTTTCTTTCATTACAAAAAGTGAGTGAAAACAACATTGCCGAAATTTTTAACAAACAATATCTTGATTCGGTCACAACGTTGATTCAAAAACGGGTCAGCAATATCAACAAGTCGTTTCAGATGTACGTGGCGAATAAAGCATCCGATTCGATCCGCGTGCTGATCACGAATGAGGGACGCGACCTGAATACTGCACTGAGAAGCATGGTTCTTCCTCTGCTCACACAGCGGACGTACACGGTGGAAGGGAAGTATTCCGACCTCACGGATAGTATAGATCATTTGTATATTATCTACTTCATTCAGATAGGACTGCTTGCAATTCTTGCGGTCGTGCAGCTCATTGTGAGCATCAAATATATCACGCGGCTGGAACAAAAAGAAGAATATCTGTCGAATGCTCTGGCTCGGTGTCAGTCTCACTATGACAGAGTGAAAAGTCTTTTGGACAAAACAAAAGCCGACGACATCGAAACGTGAATGGAGTCTGACATTCGGAATTTCGTCTCTGTATGAAAAACAATATTTCACATAGATCGTCAGATATGACCGTTTATGGCTGAAAAAATCCTGGTCGTCGAAGACGATCGTAACATTAAAGAACTTGTCATCTTCAAGTTAAAGAATTCGGGATTCACCGTTGCAACGGCAGGGAACGGTCTCGAGGCACTGGAGTTTCTCAAATCCAACAGCGTTGACCTCATCATCACGGATGTGATGATGCCGCTCATGTCGGGAAAAGAACTGATCATCGCCCTGAAGCAAAATCCCGCCACAAAAGAGATCCCGACGATTATGCTTACTTCACGGACACTTGAAAAAGAGGTGGTCGAAGGATTGTCCCTTGGTGCAGAGGATTACATCAAGAAGCCGTTCAGCCCGCAGGAACTCCTTGCGCGTGTGAAGACGGTACTGGCACGGAAGAAACCATGATGTGAACCTCTGGCGATTCTACGATCATCCCGAATACGACCCGATACGGTGAACACTCAGTGAGGTGATCTATCTTTTTCGTCTTCATTTTTGTCATTACGCTGGCGACAGCATTCCTGATCCTGATCGTTTCCGGGGGACTTGTTATACAAAAAGTCCGGTCGGGTACAGCCGCCAGTCAGAGGCGGCGGTATCAAGAGGAAGCGCAAAATTCTCTCACTATCTATCTGCTTGCCGACATTTCTGATGTTGATCCTACAGAAGAATCGGAGCAATACACCCGGCAACTCACTCCACTCGTGCAGGAACTTGCGGCACGATCCCTTTCGGCGTTCTCTTTTGATCGATCACAGCGGCGTGCTGCACTCCGTTCCACTATGCTCAATCTTGTCAAAAGTCTTTCCGGCGAGACCGAGTTGCGATTGTATTATGCGTTCCGTGTGCTTGGGTTTGTAGATGAGGAGATACGGTCTGCGCGCAGCGGTAAATGGTGGGTCAGAGCGAGGGCGTGTTACAATTTGCGGCTAATGCATGCAACCGACGCGATCGAAGTTCTGTCCAAAAAGCTGGAAGACGAATATGAAGTTGTGAGGATTGAAGCAGCGCTGAGTCTTCTGGATATAGCAGGACTGAATGCACTTGCACCGATCTTAATGACCATTACTGATATTTCCGGCTGGATGAAAGTGCGGCTCTCCAAAACAATTTTTGGCTTTGGTGGCGACGCTGTACCGCATCTTGTACAAGGGATGAAATCGGAATTTCCTAACGTTCAGCTCTTCTGCATTGAAATGCTCGGCAGGCTCGGTGATGTACGGGCTGTGCCGATATTGATCGAGTATATCAGCTACATTGTTCCTGAAATACAGAGAGTAAGTCTTGAAGCGTTTGGAAGGATCGGCGACGCCCGTGCCGTGCCGGTAGTTTTAAAGTTTCTTGAATCGAAAGAAGAACAGATCCGCATTGCGGCAGCGCGAGCGCTCGGTTCATTGGGGTCTCCAGCAACCGTAGATGCGTTAAATAAACTGCTGCTTCACGATACGATACTCGTGCGGCTTGCCGCTGCGGAGTCGCTGTCGAAGATCGGCGATGCAGGAATCCGTACATTGCGATATTCCACCCAATCGAACAATAGTGAAGCAAGACTTGTTGCATTGCAGTATCTCCACGAACATGACATCGTCCACGAAGGTGCCTCCGGGTGATTGAGATCTTAACCGATATTGCCGATGTTGGGCTGCGTACCTATTCGCTCTTCATTATCGGGTACTTTATCTTCGTCAACCTTTTTTATTTCACCATGCTGATCGTTTCGTTCCGTGCGATTGTACATTATTTGCGGCGAAGTGCGTTCACGGATCACACGGTCATCATGCAATCGGAATTCAGCCCGCCTATTTCCATTCTTGCCCCGGCATACAACGAATCGGCAACATGCGTTGAAAGTACACATTCGCTCCTCAGGTTGAACTACCCTGCCGTTGAAGTGATTTTCATTAACGACGGCAGCAAGGACAACACACTGGATACCATGATCAAAGAATTCTCGCTTGTGAAAACTCACCGGGTGTACCTGCAAACAATCTCTACAAAACCGGTACGGGGAATTTATATCTCCACGCGGAAGGAATTCAAGAATCTGATCGTCGTAGATAAAGAGAACGGCGGCAAAGCGGATGCACTGAATGTCGGGATCAATATCTCACGGTATCCGCTTCTCTGTGCGATCGATGCCGATTCTATCTTGGAGGATGACGCGCTCCTCAAGGTGGTCAAACCGTTTCTCGATCATGATCGGGTCATTGCGACCGGCGGGATTGTGCGGATTGCGAACGGGTGCACGATTGAGCGGGGACGCGTGAAGGAGATACGGCTTTCGAAAAAATTCATTCCGTCGTTTCAGGTGGTGGAATATTTCCGCGCGTACCTTTCCGGACGGATGGGGTGGGGAGCTGTCAACGGATTGCTGATTATCTCCGGCGCGTTCGGTCTCTTCAAAAGGGAGATCGTGCTTGCATGCGGCGGGTACAAACATGATACTGTGGGAGAGGATATGGAATTGGTGGTGCGTATGCACCGGTACTGCCGTGAACAAAAAATTCCGTATTCGGTTGAATTTGTGCCCGATCCTGTCTGCTGGACAGAAGCACCGGAAACTTTAAAGATGCTTGGCCGTCAGAGGAATCGCTGGCACCGCGGATTGATCGACACGCTGTTGATCCACCGGAAGATGCTTCTGAATCCCGGCTACGGCATACTCGGGATGCTTTCCGTGCCGTACTTTTTCTTTATTGAAATGCTCGGTCCGGTGATCGAGGCGTTCGGGTATCTTGCCGTGATCATCGGCTTCTTTCTTGGAATTGTTCACGTCGATATCTTCATTCTCTTCTTCATCGTGTCGGTCGTTTACGGGGTGATGTTCTCCGTCGGTGCGGTGCTGTTGGAGGAGATGTCGTTCCACCGTTACCCGCGTACCGGTGATCTGATGAAACTGCTGGCGATGGGACTAATTGAAAATTTCGGCTACCGGCAGATCACGGTGTGGTGGAGGATAAAGGCATTCTGGGATTATTTTCGGGGAGTGAATACCTGGGGCGCGATGCAGCGTGTCGGATTTTCGTCTTCCAAACAATGAACCGATATGAGCCGACTGATCACTTATTTGTTATACCGTTCCCGCCCATTTGTTCCGGTTACTATTACAGCGGCTTGCGCTCTTTTGCTGCTGCGGATTGTCGAGATTTTCTTCGTTACATTCCAACATCCCGACATCACAGTATCAATACGGCATCTTGCAGAGATTCTTCTGTATGACGTTGTGTTCATCTTTTTTTCTTTCGCTCTTTTCACGCCGATTTATTTTCTCATTGAAAAGTACAGTGCAGCGGCGGCGCAACGTCTTCACATTGGATATATCGCATTCCAGATACTGCTTGCATTTCTGCTCAGTAAATATTTTTCGGTTACATTAGTCCCGCTCAGCAGCGACGTGTACGGATATTCATGGAATGATATATCAGAGACGATCGCTGCGTCCGGCGGCATTGATGCAGGCGCTGTTGCTGCCGGATTGTTCGTTGTTCTGTTCCTTGCTGCAATTCCGTATATCGCCCGGAGCGTTCCGACGCCAAGATTTGTACTGAGTCTCTATTACGCTGCATCGCTGCTCTCGATTCCTGCATTCTTTGTTGCAGAGCCCGATCTTTCCGGCTTCGGCAGTGTTTCTGATTACAATCTGGCGCTCAACAAGTCCCGATATTTTCTTGAACGGAGCACAGGATATTTCTTACAAAAAGTCTTCGGCGGGTCGGAATATTCGGCACGCGAGTATCCCTTCCTTCATGCGGCAGACACGTCCGATGTGCTCGGTCCCTTTTTTTTCCGCTCGGAAAAGATGCCGAATATTGTCTTTGTCATTGTGGAAGGACTGGGATCCGATTTTGTCTCAGGCGGGATGTACGGCGGGTTTACTCCCTATTTTGATTCGCTTGCGCGGCACGGATTATATTGGAAAAATTTTTTAAGTACAACGGGAAGAACGTTCGGGGTGCTGCCGTCGCTGCTCGGATCGCTGCCGTACGGTGAAAAAGGATTCATGGAAATGGGTCCGGACATGCCGGACCATCTCACATTGGTTTCACTGTTGAAGGAGAATGGATACCATACTTCATTTTTCTACAGCGGGAATGCCAATTTTGATCTGCAGGATCTCTTTCTTGAATACCAGCATCTTGACCGGCTCGTTGATCAGCAGCAGTTCACTGCTGCATACGCAAAGTCAGAGGAATCTGAAAACGGATTCTCATGGGGATACGCCGACCGCGATCTGTTTCGCCGATCGTTTGAAGTAGCGGACGAAGAACAAAAATACCCGCGACTGGATCTCTACCTCACGCTATCGACACACGAACCGTTTATACCTCCGGGAAAAGAGCACTATCTGGATCTGTTCTATGAGCGCCTTTCAGCATTACGCGCTCCGGAAGAGACGATGGAACGGATACGGAACAACAGTGCGATCTTTTCCAGTTTACTGTATGCGGATGATGCTCTCCGGTTCTTTTTTGAAACATACAAGCGGCGTTCCGAGTATGCGAACACGATGTTTATCATTACCGGCGATCACCGGTTAATCCCGATACCGCAAAGTACAACACTCGATCGATTCCGCGTTCCGTTGTTGATTGTCTCGCCGCTCGTACGGCAGCCGGAGGAATTCTTGTCCGTGTCGTTTCATTCCGATGTTGTGCCGTCGTTGATCGCGTTTCTTGAGAAAAATTATTCCCTCACATTCCCGAAGGATGTCCATTGGATCGGCGCGGGACTCGACACTGCTCGTGAGTTTCGCAATATTCACTCCCGCGCATTGATGCGGAATAAAAATGAACTGATTGATTTTGTTGATAAGGAATATTTTCTTGCGGATGGGAGACTGTACACCATTGCACATGGTCTTTCACTGGAACCTGTTGTTAATGATTCAGTACGGAACGTTCTCACAATGAAACTTGATCGGTTCAAACAGATCAACCGGTACGTCTGCGAAAATAACAAACTGTATCCGATGGCGGGAAAAAGAAGAGTCAGATGGGAGCCGTTGAATTACGATTCAATCTACGCGTCGCTGAACCTGAAGGAATTGAATACCGACCAGCAGTTCAATCGAGCGAGAACGCTGGCATTCAACGGGCAATTTGTGGAAGCTCGGGCAATTTGCGTATCGCTTCTCTCCCGCAGTCCGAATTATCACGATGTGCGGACACTGCTCGGCAGAACGTATGCGTGGGACCATCAATACGACAGGGCAAAGGAAATCTTTTTGGAAGTCATTCGCAGATCGCCGCAATATCCCGACGCATTTGTCGGAATTGCGCAAGTGGAATTCTGGTCTTCCGAACCTGAAAAGGGGCTTGCTTCTGTCAACAAAGCGTTGGACATTCAACCGGAGAACCTTGATGCGCGTTTGTTGAAAGCGAAGATACTCCGTTCAATGGAAAAGAGAGCGGAAGCGCTGGATGAAGTCAATGCTATCCTTGCAGCCGATCCGTCATTTGAAGAAGCGGAAGAATTATACAAGGCTCTTCGTGAACCGGCACAGTAAATCTATGGGAAATATGAGAAACCTGATATCTTTTTTCCTCGCCGTGCTCATCGCAGCATCCTATTCATTCGCACAAATGGACGAATCGTTAGGTTCCGACGAATTGTTTACGCTGGCAAGGGAGAAAGCGTTTAACGGAGAGCGCGATTCTGCGAGAATCCTTCTCCATGCGGCATTGAAAAAAAGTCCCTCGTACGCCGATGTCAGGATTTTTCTTGCCAGAACGTATGCGTGGGACGGCATGAGAAATGAGGCAAGAAATGAAATTCAGAATGTTCTCCGGCAAGATCCGAAAAATAATGAAGCGCTCTCAGTTGCAATCGATGTGGAAATGTGGGATGAGAAGCCGGAGGAGGCATTCACATTCTGCCTCCGGGCACTTCGCACATATCCCAATGATGAAGAATTTCTGTTGAAGAAGGCGCGAATCCTTCGTGACCTCAATCGAGAAGATGAAGCATTGATCACACTCTCGATTCTTGAGGAGATTAATCCGTCAAACCCTGAAATACAACGGATACGGGAGTCGATCAAATCGACATTCATCATGCAGGGAATCAGTGCAAACGAAACGTACGATTCGTATTCAAAAATATTCGATCCGACACATCTCACATACATTCAGTACAATCGCTCCACATACTTTGGCAGCATCATCGGCAGAATGAACTATCGGTACCGTGCAGGAAAGAGCGGCGTGCAGGGAGAGTTTGACGCATACCCTCGTATCATGAGCGGTCTCTATGCATACCTCAATTACGGATTTGCAGGTTCATCATCGTCATTGTTTCCCGCACATCGTGCAGGACTCGAAGCATTCTTCAAACTACCGTCAAGTTTTGAAGGTTCGTTCGGCGGGCGGTACCTCAACTTCGGTACCGGCAGCGATGTGACGATCTACACCGGCTCGCTCGGATATTACTACAAAGATTTCTGGTTCTCGCTCCGTCCGTATATCACGCCGAGCAACGTCAGTTTTTCACGCTCGCTAAATGTTGCCGTCCGATGGTACTATGCAGGGAGTGCGGAAGAATATTTCTCGGGGAAGATCGGAGCCGGATTCTCTCCCGACGAACGGAACTACGATCCGGCAAACGGCAATGTGTATTATTTGAAAGCGCAATCGTTCGGCATCGGCTGGCAAAAGCCGCTGGGGATCTATTCTCTGTTGACAATGACATTCGATCTTACAAAACAAGAATTGACATTCAATCCGGGAGAATATGTGACGGTCTATTCCCTCTCGGCAGGATATAGGTATAAATTTTAGAATAAATAAACACTATGGCTGGTAAAAAGCAGATTCAAATTAGTGATCAAGAATTCAAAAAATCTCACGAAGCCGAATCAAAAGTTGCTTGGGTTCAGTCTGCAATTGATCCTAAATATGGTGCAATACTATTTGAAGTTCTTGACCACACTTCCTTTTATTTTGAATTAAGCAAAGTTCATCTTGAAGAAGCAGACAAATATTTACTCCAAATTAGAAGCATCCCGGTAGGCTATTTAAATTGTCGCGCAATAGATGAGAAAACCATTTTTCACTTTTTTCACCATTCTCAGTTAGTCGTTATTTTTTCATATCTTGCTCTTGAGTATTTTGCATTGGAATGTTCCCAACAGCTAGATAAAAATAATTCTTGGGACGGGAAAAGACTTGATCAAAAATTAAAAGAACTTATACCGAATGCTTTAGGAATATCAAAATTACCAATTGATCTATGTAATGCATTTGGAGAAATTGAAAATCGGAGACACTCACTAAATCATCCAACATTTAATAACATCGTTAATGCATCAGAAACTCAATGGGATACTGTGCATATTTCATGGATGATCATTGGTAAGTATAAAAAATCTTATGAAGATGCTCTTAAAATACATGAATATTTAAGTGAACCATATAAAAATTATTTGGCAAAAAACACTCCTCCCACTTTGAAATTTGACATATTAAAACGTGGGATAAAATTTGGCAATCAAAGTAGGAAAAAACCATAAAGTATTAGGTGAAAAATCTTCTGTTTCATCCCATCGGTACCATCCACACTCCGTATAAGGATAAATACGAAGCGCCGCGTCAGCCGGGAGGCGATGACGAAACGGTGATCGGGACAATCGAACTCTTAGCCAATAAAAATTTCGAACAAGCGACGGATGATTTGAAAGGGTTCGAATACATCTGGATTCTTTTTTGGTTCAATGAGAACGCCGATTGGAAGCCGAAAGTACTTCCTCCACGCGGCAGAACGAAACGGGGAGTTTTTGCCACTCGCTCGCCGCATCGTCCCAATCCTGTCGGGATGTCGGTCTGTAAATTGATCGATGTGAACGGGAGATTTATCCGAATTGAAAACCCCGACATGCTGGATGGAACGCCGATCTTGGACATCAAACCGTACCTGCCCGATATTGAGGCAATTCCCGATGCAAAGTACGGCTGGATCGAAGAAGTAGAGAAGGAGGGGATTCAATTCGGCGTTGAGTTGAGTCCATTGGCGCAGCAGCAACTGAATTGGTTCAGGAGGGAGTACGATGCAGAGTTCATCGATCAAGTACTACGTATCCTCTCGTTCGATCCGTTCCCTCATCCGTACAGAAGGATCGAAGAATATAAGGATGGGAAATTCATCATTGCCCGAAAATCGTGGCGGATAATTTTTACGGTCAAAGATTCTACGGTTGTTATCGAACGGATCCTGAGCGGATATCCTATCGAAGCGCTCTCATCGGAAAAAAATATACATGACCGCGATGTACACCTTCACTTTCATCATCGGTGGATGAACAGTGAAACATAGTTCATCCGTCGCCGAACTGCTTTTCTTCACACTTTTCTCCGTCTGCACGGCGCAGATCAAGTTTTTCAATCACGTTCATCTTTTTCCCGATACACAGTTCGTTCCGACTTTCCCATCCGACGGCGATGCACACCGAATGAAGATCGAAACGGTCGAATTCACACAAACGATGAAAGTGTCGATGGGGACCGTTTTTCCGTTTGCCGAGATTTCGCTGTTCGGAATCACCACACAAGCGGGAGCCGGCGCGTCGGTTCATTTTGAAGTACGCCCAATGGGACAGGCACACATCGTTTCAGATGAATACTACATTGATTATCTGATACTCGATTTTCCGATCGCTCAAAATTTTTTTGTTCGATTTGCAGGCGGACATACGAGTCATCATTTGAGTGACAATTGGTATGAGCGGCTGCAATTGTCGTCTGCATTTCACTATGCACGGGATTATGTAAAACTGTTCGGTGTTTATTCGAATGACGGGAATTTGTTATTGTATGCGGGAGCGAATTACGGATATATCGTAACGATCAAACAACGGATCGCAAAGCCGTGGAATTTTCAGGCAGGGGGAGAAGCAGTACTAATGAAAGTACTTGATTTTCTTTCCCTGTTCTATGCGTTCGACGGAAAAATAAAGCAGGAAGCGGGATTTGCTGCGACGGTGACGCATCAACTCGGAGCAAAATTCACCGCGCCTAGTGCGCGAAATCTTCGCATCGCATTTCAATACCGTCACGGACTTGACGAGCGAGGACAGTTCTTTCCGCAGCACCGCGCATTGAGCACATTGGGAATATATTTTGATATGTAAGCCCTAAACTTATTCCTTGTTAAAGATAACGTCATGCCGAACTTGTCCCGCTGTACGGGATGCCGCACAGCGGCATTTCGGCACCTTTTATCAGGAAAGATGCTGACATCCGTCAGCATGAGGGATAAGCTATATTCCACATTTACACGTGGCTAACTCTTGAGATAAAGGCGAATTATCGCAATATTCCACCTCGCAAACATTTTCCCCTACAATCAACTGCGCTTATATGAAAACGTTACTTTCACTCTGTCTTTTCGGGATATTCACGTTTGTTCTTCCGCAAGAAAAAGGGAATGTCTCGATGATACCTGAACCGCGGTCTGTCAGCGCAAAGACAGGTCAATTCAAAATCACATCGACAACAAAAGTCATTCTTGGTACCGGCAATAGTGTAGAACAATTCATTGCACAGCAACTAAACGACGAACTTGCACTCCTGAAAGCAACACAGGTGAAAGTGACCGACGAGAAATCGATCCGGAAACTTTTATCAAACTATATTTTTATCGGTACTCCTGCAACTGAACTCGGGAAAAAATTTCTGAAGGAGCGGAAGGGAACGCTGACGCCCGAAATGAAAACGGAAGGATATTTCCTCGATGTGGATTCAAAAGGGATCGTCATCATTGCCGAAAGTGATAAAGGATTGTTCTACGGTGTGATGTCGTTGGTGCAGTCGCTAAAAAAGGATGGGAGGAGTCTGACAGTACCAGCAATGAGCATCAGCGACTATCCGATGCAAAAGATCCGCGGCATCACGGATGACATCAGCCGCGGGCAGATCTCGACCGTGGAGAACTTCAAAAAGATCATTCGCTTTTGTGCACGCTACAAATTAAATGTGTACTCCCCCTACATCGAAGATGTCTTCCTGTTTAAAAACCATCAGTCGCTTGGCAAAGATCGCGGCGCATTAACCGCTGCCGAATGGAAAGAACTCGATGCGTATGCCAAAAGATATTTCGTCGATATGATCCCGATCTTTGAAACACTCGGACATTGGGAGAACATTCTCATCCGTCCTGAGTATGCCAAGTACGGGGAATTTCCCGGCGCACATACGGTGAATGTCTCCGACGAAAAAGTGTACGCGCTGCTGGATGAGATGATCGGAGAGATTGCCGGATGTTTCAGTTCTCCATATTTCAACATCGCGGCTGATGAATCGTGGGATGTCGGTTTGGGAGTGAATAAGGAGAGGCTGGCAAAAAGCGATCTTGCAACGGTGCATGCCGAACATTACAAGCGGGTATTCGACATTGTAAAAAAACACGGGAAGAAAGTAATGATGTACGGCGATATCATTCTCGAACATCCGGAGATTCTGAAAAAAATCCCGAACGATGTCGTTATGGTCGATTGGCACTACGGCGCATCGTTCGATTACACAAGCCCGGAGATATTCAAGAATGCCGGTTTCCCATACGTCGTTTCACCCGCCGTGTGGAATTTTACCGGTCCCTTTCCGAATTATATCAACACATTCCTCAATATCTATTATATCAACCAAGACGGATACAAGAACGGCTCATCGGGAATTTTGTGTTCAAGCTGGAACGACTTCGGGGGCGAAGCGTTACGAGAGATGAACTGCTACGGCTATGCCTGGACAGCCGAATGCGCGTGGAATCCTCTGACCGCAGAAAATACTCTGTTTGATAAAAAATTCTTCAACGGTTTCTTTGATAAGAAACAGGATGAACTGCGTGCTGTGTACTCAATACTGAGCAGTCCTGCCAATCAATTTCATTGGTACGAAGTATGGCGCCATCCGATGTTGCCGAACCGCGACAACATGATCTGGGAGGTGCGGCTGCCTCTCATTCAACGAATGCAGAGCATCAACTCGACAATGCCGTACGTATTGAACGTACTGGAAGAGGCAAAAAAAGAGGTGACGGTCAATGCGGACCATATTCAACACTTGGAATTCGTTGCCAGGTTCAATCTCTGGTTTGCACAAAAGATCGAGGCGCAAGAGAACATTAAACTGCTGCTGAAAGATTCCGTCCGCACAAAATCGGAGATTGCATCGGAGGTGACCGGTCTGAGCAAATCAGTCATTGAAGAACTGACAAATGTGAGATCTGAATTCGAAAAGGTGTGGCTGTTAACAAACAAACCGAACGGGCTTTCCCTGCTGCTGCAACGGTACGACCGTCAGGCGGCGTATTGGAACGAACTCATTGACCTGGTAAGCAAAGGAGATTTTGCCGTCGATCCTTCGCTGAAGAGTCAATGGATCTATCATCCGAAAGCAAATCCGGGAGTGAAAGATTCGGTTCAGGTACCGAAAGCATATTTCCGAAAATCATTCGTTGTCAAGCCTCATATCGCATCGGCAAAACTGCAGCTGCTCGGCGATACGTGGTCGAAATTATATGTGAACGGGAAATTCGTCGGTGAAGTAATGGCGCGTCGCTCTCTCTCCCTGATCGTTGAAAACCAGCGGGCAAAGATCTTCGACATCAAACCGTTCCTGAAAGATTCGTTGAATGTCATTACCGTTGAAGCACAGAATTTTCAGGAAAGCGGTTCGGGCGGCACCAACGTGTATTGTGAAATCGCTGCGTCCGACGGTTCGTTGCAAACAATTATGTCAAATGATTCTTGGAAAGTATCTGATGCCGCTTCCAACGGATGGATGACTGCGTCGTTTAATGACTCCAGTTGGGTTCCCGCGGCACCGAAAAAATATTCTGTTCCCGTTGTGCAGCCGAATCTGACAACAGGAAGGACAAGTTGGTTTGAAAGATGAGATTTCAAATCACAGATACACAGATTAGTATATGACGACAACTCCAATCATTCAAAATACAGAACGTTACTTCATCGAATGCTGCCGCACGAAACTGGCGAAGGAGTACCTGCCGAAGATTGAAGACTGCCTGAAACATCTTTCCGACGACGATATCTGGTGGCGGGCGTACGAAACAAACAACAGCATCGGAAATCTGATGCTGCATCTTGCAGGGAACATCCGTCAATGGGTATATCACCATCTTGGCGGAAAAGAATTTGAACGGACACGCGACAAGGAATTTTCCGAACGCGAACACATTCCCAAAAGCGAACTCATTGCACATCTTCGTTCTGCGGTGAAAGATGTTGATGAGGTGCTGAAGGATTTTCCTGTTGAAAAATTGCTGCACCAGTACACAATTCAAAAATATACCGTAACGGGTCTTGAGGCGATTCTTCATATTACGGAACATTTTTCGTATCATACTGGACAAATTATCTACATAACAAAGCTGCGAACCGGAAAAGATCTGAAGTTCTATAATCTTTAAATTCATCACTCATGTCATGAATGTACTTAAAACGATTCAGGGCATGACTTTATTAATATACTGTGCAAGAAGAAATTACATCTGATGTAAAAATCGCACACAAGCACATCATCCGATGGAGCCTCCTGACTGCGGGAACCGTCTTTGTCGGTCTTGGTATCCTCGGAATATTTTTACCGCTCTTGCCGACAACTGTCTTTTTCTTGATGGCGTCATGGTGCTATGCCCGCAGTTCGAAAAGATTTTACGAGTGGCTGCACCATAATAAATATTTTGGAACACATCTAAAAAATTACCGTGAAGGGAAGGGGATCTCAATCCCTTCAAAGATCTCTACAATCGTCATCTTGTGGGTTGGGATTCTTTATTCTATATTTGCCACGCAATCGCTGGTCATCGGTATTATTCTTCTGGCAATCGCGGTCGGCGTGACAATCCATATCGTAGTCATACCTACACACCGACCATACTAAACGCATTGTTCATTCCGCATATCTTGTCATACACGAGGCACATTATGAAACCGACAGTACTGCTGTTGCTCTGTTGTTCACTGCTCGTCTCCCAAACAACCAGGCAGGTTGAAGGGATTCGAACAAACACACCCGCAGTCCACGCTCTCAAGAATCTTACAATCATCGTTGCGCCGGGGAAAAAAATCGAAAAAGGGGCGATTGTCATTCGTGACGGTATCATTCAATCTGTAGGCACAAACACGCAAATCCCTGCCGACGCGCGCGAGTGGGATTGCACCGGAATGACGGCATATGCCGGCATGATCGATCTCTTTACAGAGTACGGCTTGCCGAAACCCAAAACGGGACAGTCAGACACGACACGTGGAGCCAACTATTGGAATACTAATATCAAATCCAATTATGCTGCCGCACAAAACTTCCTCCCCGATAAACAAGGGGCGGAGAAACTTCGCGCGCAAGGTTTTACGACTGTTGCAAGCGTTTCGTCATCCGGCATTTTCAAAGGATCGAGCACGTTGGTCAATACCGGCGACGGAACTGTAAATGATGAGATTGTAAAGAGCGATCTGTTTCAGCATGTATCGCTGCAGCAATCCGGGTTCGGCGATGGTTATCCGAATTCACTGATGGGGCGCATCGCATTAATACGTCAGGCATTGATCGATGCAAAGTGGTATTCCGACGCGCAAAAAATTTATGCAAAGAATCCGAACCAACAGAAACCGGAAGAGAATGCCGCACTCGCGTCGCTGGAGCCCGTCATCACGGGAAA
The DNA here is from genome assembly GCA_040751955.1 of Bacteroidota bacterium. GTDB lineage: Bacteria > Bacteroidota > Ignavibacteria > UBA10030 > UBA8401 > SpSt-333. Next base: position 52,622 of record JBFMFY010000003.1, on the reverse strand, counting down.
ACAGAAACTGGTGATGGAAACGGGAGATGAACTTACATCGCTGCGTGCCGGTGCGATCGCCAAAGAGTTTTCGATCCCGATGATACTGCGCGGTAACGGGTATGAGTACCGCCGCATCAATGCGATCAAGTCGTTGAACGCGCCTATCATACTTCCCGTAAATTTTCCCGATGCGCCTGTCGTAGAGACACCGGAAGATGCATTCAACGCAGGCTACGAGGAACTGCGTCATTGGGATTTTGCATCGGAAAATCCGTCGCGGTTGAAAAAAGCGGGAGTCACATTTGCATTCACCGCACATCAACTGAAAGATATTTCAAAGTTCCGTTCAATGGTCAAAACCGCGATCGAATGCGGGTTGGGTGTTGACGATGCTCTTGCTTCTGTGACTACCGTTCCCGCGGCATTGGCGGGAATGGAGAAGCAGTTGGGAACGATTGAAGCGGGAAAAATAGCAAACATTGTGTTGACCGACGGTGACCTCTTTGCGGAAAAGACAAAAATACGGGAGACCTGGATAAGCGGGAACCGCTATGAAGTGAAACCGAAAGTGGAAATAGATATTCGAGGGATCTGGTCGTTTTCAGTTTCACCTGCTGTTGGAAATATTGACACTGCCACGCTTGATATCAACGGAGAATCTGAATCGCCGTCAATCACAATTCATCGCGGCACGATTAAGACGAAAGTATCCGTCGCAATCTTCATACGAAAGCAAATCGCTCTCTCGTTTGATGCCGATTCACTGAATGTCAAAGGAATTGTTCGGCTTTCCGGTGCAGCCTCTGAAAAACAGATGGCAGGCACGATCGAATATCCGGATGGAAGCACCGGTTCATGGAAAGCACAGTTCCGTTCTCCATTTGTTGAAAAGCCCGACACAGTGAAGCCGAAAGAACCGCTTTGCGCAATGAACGATCTTGTCTATCCCGACGGTGCATTTGGACGAAAAGAAATACCAAAACAGCAGGATCTTCTCGTAAAGAATGCGACGATTTGGACGAGCGGACCGCAGGGGAATCTTGAACAGAGCGATCTGCTGATCGTGAAAGGGAAAATTTCAAAGATCGGTAAAGGACTTTCCGCTTCTTCGGGCGCAACCGTCATTGATGCTAAAGGAAAGCATGTTACACCGGGGTTGATCGACGCACATTCGCATACGGCGATCTCGGGGGGTGTCAATGAAAGCGGACAAGCGATCACTGCGGAAGTGCGGATTGGTGATGTGATCAATGCGGACGACATCAACATCTACCGTCAGCTTGCCGGCGGATTGACAACAGTGAATCAACTTCACGGCTCCGCGAATGCGATCGGCGGGCAGAACTCGGTAATCAAACTGCGGTGGGGAATGCTGCCGGAGCAAATGAAATTTGAAGGAGCAATTCCGGGAATTAAATTTGCGCTCGGCGAAAATCCGAAACAATCGAACTGGGGGGATAAGTATACGACACGGTATCCCCAAACACGGATGGGTGTAGAACAGATCATCCGTGATGAATTCACAGCTGCGCGGGAGTATGACAAGCGAATGAAGGAGAAACAAAATCCCAATCTTATTTCACCCCGGCGCGATCTTGAATTGGAAGCAATCGCGGAGATCCTGAACAAGCAGCGCCTTGTTCACTCGCATTGCTACCGTCAGGATGAGATCATGATGCTGCTGAAAGTGTCAGACGATTTCAATTTTCAGATCGGGACGCTGCAGCATATTCTTGAAGGATACAAAGTCGCGGATGAGATCGCAAAACGCGGTGTCGGGGCTTCGTGCTTCAGCGATTGGTGGGCGTACAAATATGAAGTGGTCGATGCAATACCGTATGCGGGGAAGTTGATGTACGATGCGGGCGTGCTTGTGTCGTATAATTCCGACAGCAACGAAATGGCTCGCCGGATGAATCTTGAAGCGGCAAAAGCAGTGAAGTACGGCGGCGTCAGCGAGATCGACGCCTTGAAATTCGTCACCATTAATCCGGCAAAACAATTACGTATCGACAATCGCGTCGGCTCGCTTGAAGTTGGAAAGGATGGTGACTTCGTCATATGGAACGGGCATCCCTTATCGACATATACCAAATGCGAGCAGACATGGATTGAAGGGAGAAAATTCTTTGACATTGCTGAAGATGCAGATATGAGAAAAGAAGTAGCAACAAAGAAGGCAGAGCTGATACAGAAAGCATTGAAATCGAAAAAGAAAGGATCGGGAGGTCCGCCGTCTCTGCCGGACAAGAGCAGCGAGTATTCCTGTCACGAAGAACACGCGGTATCAATGGAAGGAGGACATTGAAATGAATTACGAATTACGAATGTCGAATACCAATAGTACGACAAAGAAGTCAGAGATCAGACGTCTGAGGTCAGTAGTAAGTATGTTAGCCGCAGTTTTATTGATTATTGTTCACTGTTCACTGTCAATTGCTTCAGAACCGATTCCGGCGAAGAAACAGGAGAGACCGATCGTGCTTGTCGGTGGAACGATCCATACAGTCAGCGGTCCCGTGATTGAAAACGGGATGCTGTTGTTTGAAAAAGGAAAGATCACGAAGATCGGAAAGAGCATCGATGTTCCCGCGAACACCGAACGGATTGACGTATCGGGAAAGCATCTCTATCCCGGATTGATCAATGCCGCATCGCAAGTTGGTTTGAGCGAAATAGAAGCAGTGCGCGCGACGCTCGATTACACCGAGACGGGGCGCATCAATCCGAACGTCCGGACGGATATTGCGGTGAATCCCGAAAGCGAGTTGATTCCAACAACGCGCGCGAATGGGGTAACATTATCTCACATTCTTCCTTCCGGAAGTTTGATCGCCGGACGGTCATCGGTCGTGATGATGGATGGCTGGACACATGAGGAGATGACACTCAAAACTCCGGCGGGTCTCTATGTCAACTGGCCCTCCATGACAATTTCCCGCTCGCCGTTCATCCGTCAATCGGAAGAAGAACAAAAGAAGAACATCGAAAAAAATCTGAACGATCTGCGGAATGCATTTGCCGATGCCCGTGCATATTTGAAAGCGAAGAAAGCCGATCCGGCAAAGCATTTGACCGATCTGCGGTGGGAAGCGATGGCGCCGCTGTTCGATCGTTCAATCCCGCTGATCGTTGCTGCAAACGAAATAACACAAATACAGGCGGCGGTTCAATTTGCAAAGGATGAGGATGTCCGTCTCGTCATTCACGGCGGAAGGGATGCGTGGCGTGCTGCCGCATTGCTGAAAGAACAAAATGTCGGCGTTATCGTGGAACAGGTTCTTGATTTGCCGGGCAAACGGTGGGAAGAGTACGACAATCCGTTTACACTTCCCGTTAAATTGCATCAGGCAGGAATCCTCTTTGCAATTTCCGGCGGCGGTGCGGGTCCGATGTACGAGAGAAATATTGCATATCAGGCGGCAATGGCGGCTGCATTCGGACTGCCGAAAGAAGAGGCATTGAAATCTGTAACACTCAATGCTGCAAGTTTGCTTGGTGTCGATGCAACGAACGGTTCGCTTGATGTTGGGAAAGATGCAACACTCATTGTGACAACCGGTGATCCGCTGGAGATCATGTCGAATGTAGAGATGGAGTTCATTCAGGGGAAGAAAATCGATCTGCGGAGCCGCCACACACAGTTGTGGAAGAAATACGAAGAAAAGTACCGGCAGTTGGGGATTGTGAAATAAAATTACACGATTATCAAGATTATAATTAGAACAAAAAAGTCCGCTTTCGCGGACTTTTTTGTCTAATTATCTTTGGCTCCCTGGTCGATCCATCGTTTGAAAAGATCAACCTCTTCTTCCGTCAATTTCTTCTTAGAAAAGATGGGCATTTGCGCCCCTTTGGGTGGGTTGGGCAGCAGTTTCTTTATGAGGTAACTGTTCTCTGCATTTCCGGGGACAATCATATCTTTCGCTCTGCCACTTTTCTTGAGCAGTTCAATGTTATCCATCGCATAGCTGTTCGGATTTTCGTCATCCTTCTCGTGGCATTTCAAGCATTTGGCTTTGACAAGCGGAAAAAGATCCTTGGAGTACGAAACCGTTTGTGCAGCGGCAAATCCGCTCAAGCAAACTAATAAAAGGAAGGGGAGAACCATTTTCATTTGGGGGTGTCCTTCTTAATTATTCTTTGCACCTTGATCGATCCAACGGGAGATCAACTCAATGGTCTCCTCATCCAGCGGCTTTCTGCCGCGCGGCATTTGGCGGCCGAACTCGGCTGTTCCCCTCAGTTTTTTTATCAGAATACTTTCTTCCCCCTTTTTCGGTTTCACGACAGGACCATGCTTGCTGTCCCCTTTCATCAAATTTTCATAATCTTCAAGATACAAGCCGCTCGGGCTTTCATCTTCCGTGTTGTGGCAGCTCAGGCATTTTTTTGCAAAGACAGGCATAACATCTTTTGAAAACGACACTTTTTGACCGGTTTCTTTTACATCCTTTTTTTCCTGAGAGAAACCAATTGAAAAGCAAATTGCAATGAGAATACATGTGTTCTTCATACGTTTAAGTAAAAATTAGTTGTTCAGTGCACCTTCTTTAATCCACGTAATAACTTTTCTTAAATCACTGTCTGAAATCGGATCGCCCCCTTGGGGCATTCTAACGCCTTCACCCGGTCCAAGTGCCGATCCTCCTTTTAATTTTCGAATCAATAAACTGGTCGTATCGTTCGCAACAACTACCGGTCCTCGCGTGCTGTTGCCCGCCATTACATTACTGTATGATGTTAGAAATAAGTTATTTGTTCCACCGTGGCATCCTGTACAGCCGTATGTGCTGTTGTTGAATACATTTTGCAGAATATCTGTGGCGAAACTTACTGTGGTAACAGTTCCGATCATTTTAAACTGTTTGCTGTTGCTGTTTTTCCCGTTTGCGGTAACAACTACTTCGCCGGTGACCGCACTTGCCGGAACTTTGACCCGTATCAACGTGTCGCTCCACAATACGATCGTATCGGCATTGACACTGCCGAATTTGACAGTACCTTTGGTCGATGTGAAATTTTTTCCTGCGATACTAATCGTATCACCGACACTCGCCGAATCCGGCGTAATGGAAGAAATTTCCGGTACAGGGACACTGGACGATACTGGATCACCCTGATCTTCGCATGCAGAAACAAAGAGCATGATAACTGTGGCTGTTACAAAAAATATTTTGAGCGGCATACTATCGGATCCCTAAAAATAGAAGTGGAACATGACGTGCAATTCGTTATTGTCGATCTCTGTCTTCGTTTCCTGATTGATGCGGTACAGCGGACGAACTTCAACACCGGTAAGGGGGAAGAACTCCGCTCCAACGGTTATGCGCGCTGCTGTTCCATCGGCAAGATCGACATTTGGATCGTAGAATTCGTATCCCACTTTCAGATCGAATCCGTCAAAGAGAATATAATTTGCTTCAGTGTACAGAATATTTCCCGTCACCTGTTTTTTGAGTGTTGCATTGTATGATTGGATAAAGTCCAGTTCACCGAGCAGTGTAAGATTATTTGCGATAGAAACGATACCGAACCCTCCCCATATTTGCGTTTTGCCCGCACTACCCGTCGCCGGAAGATTGTACACTGAACCTCCAAGATTCAGATTAACAAGATCAGTTTGAATATTTGCATCGGCTCGCACGACAACCGCTTTTGTTTTTGCTCCGCCTGTACCGGCGATCCCACCTTTTCTTCCGTTGAAAAGACCGATGTTGACTGTGAAGATACTCGGGTTGAAACCGAGTTCAAGTCCCGTATCTTCCGAACCTTGCCCGAATCCTAACCCTTGCGGATACCCGGCGATCGCCGGATTGATCGGGAAATATGGTCCGTTCCGCGTAAAGAGATTGTGGTCATCCATTTTTATTCCGTAAGCAGGGACAAAATTTCCTACCTTAACATATCCGTCGAGAGGAAGTACCTTAGCAAGTCCGAAAACCTCGAACCCGCTGTATAATCCTTTGTCAAAGTAGATTCTGAATTTTTTGTTCAAACGGAGATCAAGATACAGATCGCCCTGCATCTGGAAGAAACTCGATGTCGAATTCTGTTCCCGGAAATAAAAGAGGGTTCTGTAATCCATGCCGATAGTAAAGACTTCGTTCAGCATCGGTGAGTACTCTTCGATGTCGGTCTGTTCCTTGAATGTCGCCATAGGCAGCTCTTCCCGCCCGTACGTCGCGCCGAATGTGCTGCGCATCCCTTTGCCGCTCGGATTGATATGGCACGATTGGCATTTCGCTCCCTGCCGCGTCGAAAATTTCGGTAATGCCTCAGTGATATTGGCGATCACGATCGCACTGATTAGGAGAAACAGCGATAGTCGTTTCATTGAATTCCTCCGGGGAAAAATAGTCGAAAGCATGAGTGCAGTGTCAATGTATAATTTACGGATTACATTTGCAAGACAGCCGGGGAAAGTACGTGAGAAAAATCAAACTCGTTTGCGGCGATTCTTGATGTAGTCAACAAAAATAAACTGTCCGAGGTTGCTTAGGGAAGAGTAATACGCTCTCCCTTTATTCGCTTTCGTAAGTTCTTCGACGAAATTGATGAGGTACGAATCCTGTGCGATCATGAACGTGCTGATGGTGATCTTTTCACGCCGGCATTGCACTGCTTCGTCCAGTGTCTTATTGACAATCTTCGGATCGAGTCCGAACGAATTCTTGTAGAGCCGTCCGGCATCGTCGAACATTGCCGACGGTTTGCCATCCGTGACCATGAAGATCTGCTTGTTCACATTCCCGCATTTGCGGAGGATGTTCCGAGCCATTTGCAGTCCGGCGCGTGTGTTTGTGTGGAACGGACCCACTTGCAAGAACGGTATCTCGGCAAGGCTGATCAATTGCGCATCGTCGCCGAATGTGAGGCAGGCAAGAAAGTCTTTCGGGAATTTGGTCTGGATCAGTTCCGCAAGCGCCATTGCTACTTGCTTGGCAGGAGTGATCCTGTCTTCGCCGTACAACACCATGCTGTGCGAAATGTCGATCATAACGACGGTCGCGCACGATGAGAGATTCTCCGTTTCGTACACTTCAAGATCATCCTCCTGCAGATTGAAATTGTCGATACCGTCCCGTTTCAATGCGTTGGTCATTGTGGATGTAAGGTCGATATTTGTCGGCATATCGCCGAAATTCCACTTCTTCGTTTCGCTCAACCGTTCCACACCGCTGCCGGTGTGCGGGGTTTCGTGGCTGCCGAATTGGTTTTTTTTGAGGGAAGAGAATATTTCCTTGAGAGCATCCTGTCTGATTTTCTGAATACCTTTTGTTGTCAATTCAAACTTGTTATTCACCTCTTCAATGACGCCGAGTTCCTTTAATTTCTCGATCAATTCTTCCATTGAAAGGTTCTCGTCGAAAATGCCGTACTCTTCCGCCAACTGGCGAAGCCACTGCAACGCTTCTTCGACATCGCCGCTGGTCTGCAATACGAGATAGTTGAACAATTTCGTTAACTGTTCAAGTTTCTGCTCATCGGTTGCGGAATGTTCATTCCATTGTGAATATTGAAATCTCATTGTCGTTTTCCCGCGGATCACGCTGATCGTCGCAGATATTTTCAGCGTTTATCTGCGAAATCTGCGGGGTTAAGTTTAATCGTATTCTTCAAACTTTCCTTTGTTGCTGAAGATCGTTCCGACCATGTCTTTATAATGCGTCACATGGTCTATCTCATCCTTTGCGATCTTGGAATTCTGGTGCAATCCGTCCAGCACAAATTCCATCGCCGACGCGAGACCGTACTGATCTTTTTCATCCAGTTTGAAATATTTTTTTGTCACTTCCTTCAGTGTCGGCACCCGGTTAAGTTCGGTATAGTAGGCGGCGAACGGCATGTCGTCAGCGACTTCCAACGCATTGCCCCCTTCGAACCAGCCGACGATCTTTGCATACTCGCTTGTCTCTTTTTGCACTTGTGCCTGCTGTGCTTGTGTTCGTTTCGGTTTTTGCAGCGGATCGGGGAAATATTTTTTGAAAATCTCCCGTGTCGCTTTACCGATCAACGCTCTGCCGACCTTCAATGCCCCTTCTTGCTCGCCTTCAAAAACCAATTCCACTTTACCAGTTACGCCCGGCAGGACATGCGGCAGGTCGCACATGCGGGGGACGATATGCTTTTCATTCAATATGATTGCGCGCCGCTCAGCATTGCTGATCAGGTTTTCCATCGCCGCGATCGTCAACCGCGCACTGACGCCTGACTTTTGATCGACGAACTCGCTCTTCCGCGCCTCGAATGCGACGTTTTCGATGATCTCTTTGAAATAGTACGGCAAGTGAAGTTCTTTTCCGTTCCGTTCGATCCACGCTTCCTGTTCTGTGATCGTAATAGCATCCTCAATCGTCCGGGGATAGTGCGTAAGTATCTGTGAATCGATTCTATCCTTGAGCGGCGTAATGATGCTGCCGCGATTGGTGTAATCTTCCGGATTTGCAGTGAAGACGAGGAAGACATCGAGCGGGATGCGGATATTGAATCCCCGAATCTGCACATCTTTTTCTTCAAGAATATTAAAAAGCCCAACCTGAATTCGCGGCTGAAGATCGGGAAGTTCGTTAATGGCAAAGATGCCGCGATTGCTGCGCGGTATCAACCCGAAATGGATCGCTCCTTCATGTGAGTAATGCAGCCGCTGTGTCGCCGCTTTTATCGGATCGATGTCGCCGATGAGATCGGCAATCGTTACATCGGGTGTGGCAAGTTTCTCGCTGAAGCGCTGGTCGCGGTGAATCCACTCAATCTCTGTTTCATCGCCGAATTTGTTTACCTGATCGACACCGAATTTACTGACCGGATGAAACGGATTGTCATTAATCTCGCTTCCTTTGATGGCGGGAATATATTCATCGAGCAGAGATGGGAATTGACGGATCAATCTCGTCTTCGCCTGACCGCGCAGCCCAAGCAGTATGATGTCGTGCTTTGCAAGAATGGCGTTGATCAATGCAGGGATAACAGTTGCATCGTAGCCGATAATGCCGGGGAACAACGGTTCATTGCGTCGCAATTTGGCGATGAGGTTCTCCCGTATCTCGTCTTTCACGGGTCTCACTTTATAACCGCTGTTTTTCAATTCACCGAGTGTTGTTGAGCGGGACATAAGACTAATTACTCCTTTTTCTCAATATACTTTCACGCTGTGCCAAAATCAATTTTGTTGTTCGCAAAGTTACTCTTATCTTAAAACAATTATCGATTATCAGATTGCAAATTATCAAATTCAATCAACAGCAAATCGTCCGGTTCCTTTTTGTAACAGATGTTACGCAAAGACTTAAAAGTGGTTCGACGCGGCGCAGAAACAGCAGTCACCCTGAGCAAATCCTTCGTTTTGAGAAGGATGCGTCGAAGGATGACTTCACTAACGTAGCCTGCACCTTGTCTGCCCGTCCGACAGGCGGCTCACCATGACCGTTTTTATTGTTTTGCGTGACATGACTTTGTAATTTGATAATTTAAAGATTTGAAATTTTTACGTTATGACCCTACCCAGTAAAACAGTTGTCTTCCGGTTAAGTTCCATCGGCGATATCGTGTTGTCGTCGGCGCTGCTCCGGGTGATGCGGCAGGCGGCAGGAAAAGATGCTCGGATCGATTTTGTTGTGAGAAAGGATTACGCTGAGATTGTCCGCTACAATCACCACCTTTCTATTGTGCATGAATATGATGTCGATACAGGTTTTGACGGATTGAAGAAACTTGCAGGAGAACTCTACGACGAGCATTACGATCTGGTTGTAGATATTCACGACAGCATCCGCACAAAATTTTTGCGTACTGCCTGCAGATCGAAAGAGACGGTGGTGGTGGACAAGAGGAAATTTGAGCGCTGGCTGCTGGTGAACATGAAACGGAATGCGTACGACGATGAACTGTCCGTTGCGGAACGATATATAGAAACGGTCGAAAAATACGGCGTGAAGAATGATGGGAAAGGACTGGAGATCTTTATACCCGATTCGACGCTTTTCGATGTGTCGGGTAAAATGGGGAAGTTGAAATTGAATCGCTTTGAGAAAGTGGTGGGTATCTGCCCCGGCGCCAAACATTTCACCAAGCGATGGCAAAAAGAAAAATTTGCCGAGATTGCTGTTCGGGCTGCGACCGAATTTCATGCAAAGATTCATCTGTTTGGAGGTGCAGACGAGCTGCTGGTTTGTGCGTTCGTTGCGGATGAAGTATCGCGCAGAGTTTCACCCGATGCAGTTTCGAACTTTGCCGGCGAATTTTCACTTTTAGAATCTGCCGCGGCGCTGGAATTCTGCGATGTGGTCGTTACAAACGACAGCGGGCTGATGCATCTTGCAGCGGCGAAACAGAGAAAGATCGTCGCGATTTTCGGCTCCACAGTGAAGGAGTTCGGTTTCTTTCCGTACGGAACGGAATCGATCGTTATCGAGCAAAGAGATCTTGAATGCCGTCCATGCACGCATATCGGGCGGAAATCATGTCCCAAAGAGCACTTCAAATGTCTCTCTGATATATCATCTGATGAAGTCTTTGAGGCAATGAAAAAAATGATCCATTGATCCAATGCCGAAAAGCATCGAATTGCAGGTGTTTTTCGGCTTCCAGCCATCGTCGGCTTTTATATTGCATCTCGCACACCCTTCTTCTATATTTATCCACGTTTTTATTCGCCATAGTAAAACCTATGACACTCAGCCAAACGACAAAATCGCTTCTCTCCGAAATCACCGCCGCATCGGGCGGCACGCTGCAACGCTCGATGGATCTCGGCGCACTTCTCGAAATCGCTTCCCAACATTCGTTGAAAAATATTCTGGATGACCTCGCCTTCTCGGCAAAGTTCCTCATCAAGTCGTTCGACCTGATGAAAAAAATCGGCAAAGGAGGAGAAGGCTATGACAAACTGGAAACAGAATTCACATCGCAAATAAAAAAATCGCACGCGTTCATTTCGCAACTGATTGAACAGACCGATACGATGACAAAGACGCATTTTTCCGGAACATACCTTTCGATGGACACGATCGCAATGCAGAACCTGATGCAACTATTCCACGATCTGAGTTGGTACAAGAATTATCTCATTGATAAAAGAGAAGTGTAACACACAAAGGGAACGAAGAAACCGATGATACGATTTTCCAAATCTTAAAGATTTTGAAAATCTAATATTGCCGAGGTAAATCCTGAAAGGAGTGTCATATGGCGAAGAAACCGAAAAAACATGCTGCAAAAAAAGTGAAACATCGTCCCGTCAAAAAGCACAGGCAGAAACCGCATCCCAGACTGAAAAAGAAAAACGCCGCGCGAAAGCCGCAGCGATATGTCTCAGTAAAGTCTTCTTCCGAACCGGTGAAACCAACTGCTGAATTATCGAAGCATAATCCGTACGATGATGTCCTGCGCAATTTTGAGACTGCTGCAAAAAAGATCAGTCTGAGCGATGAAGCGTCGCTCTTGATCAAAACACCAGACCGTGAAGTGCGCGTTGAACTGCCTGTGCTGATGGATGACGGAAAGCTCCATTCCGTTATCGGCTACAGGGTGCAGCACAATAACGCCCGCGGTCCGTATAAAGGTGGAATCCGATACCATCATGAAGTGGATATCAACGAAGTGCGGGCGCTTGCGTCATTGATGACATGGAAGACAGCGATCGTTGATATTCCGTTCGGCGGTGCGAAAGGGGGAATTACGATTGATCCGTCGAAACATTCCATGGGTGAACTCGAGAGAATAACGCGTGAGTTTACAGGACGCATCGACAGCATTATCGGACCGCTGGAAGATATCCCGGCGCCTGATGTGAATACGAACGCACAAACAATGTCGTGGATGATGGATGAGTACAGCAAACGGCACGGATACTCACCCGGTGTCGTCACCGGAAAACCGGTAGAGCTTGGCGGGTCGCTCGGCAGGGAAGAAGCAACCGGACGGGGAGTCTGCATTGCGCTGCGCGAATCTGCGAAGACGAATAAACTCGATTTGAAAAAAATCACGGTTGCAATTCAGGGGTTCGGAAATGTCGGCTCGCACACGGCGAGGATTCTTGAACAGGAGATGGGTGTGAAGGTCGTTGCACTGAGTGATGTAAAAGGAGGAATCTATAATCCCCGCGGCATACGGTACGCCGACGCAATCGCACAAGTGAAGAACACCGGCAGCATCGTGGGATTAAAAGGATGCGTGAAGCTGACGAACGAGGAATTGCTGGAACTGAAATGCGACGTGCTGATCCCTGCGGCGCTTGGCAACCAGTTGCGCGGCGACAACGCACAGAGCGTGAAAGCGAAACTGGTGATCGAAGCGGCAAACGGACCGACCACAGTGGAAGCGGACGAGATCCTCGCATCCAAGAGCATTCCCGTCGTGCCCGACATCTTTGCCAATGCCGGCGGCGTGACAGTCAGTTACTTTGAGTGGGCGCAGAACATGCAGCAGTTCAAATGGGAGTACCCCCGCGTGGTGAATGAACTGGAGAAGATTATGACACATAGTTACCAGTCCGTGCTGCACGCGACAGAAAAATATAAAGTGCCGATGCGCATTGGTGCATTCATTCTTGCAGTGGAGCGTGTGGCGAAAGCGGCGAAGTTGAGGGGGATATAATTTAACGTATGGCTGTCAAAGGAATCATCTGGGATTACGACGGTACGCTCGTCGATACGAGACAGAAGAATTACAACGTTGCACGAGCACTGTTGACATCGTTTGTCGGCGAGCGGGCGAAAGATTTTCCCGCCTTTGCGTCGCTGGAGGTGTACGAGGCGGCGAACAGGAAGTACGCCAACTGGAGGGAGCTGTATCATAAAGAATTCGGACTGAACGACGAAGAGACGAATGCGGCAGGAAGCCTCTGGACCGAGTTCCAACTGCGCGATACGACGGATGTAGAATTTTATGACGGGATCAATCACGCGATCTCGCACCTCAAGAAGTATCCGCACGGCATTGTCTCGCAAAACTCACATCAAAACATCAAGAACAATCTCGAACGGCACGGCATCCTCGATCACTTCCGGTTCATCATCGGCTATGAAGAGGTTGATATCAGAAAACAGAAACCTGATCCCGAAGGATTGTTGATGGGAATATCGCAGATCGGGAATTTCAATCACACGGATACCATCGTGTACGTTGGCGACCATGACACCGACGCGCATTGTGCGAATAATGCCAATCAAAAATTGGGACGGAAAGCGATTGTCACCGTTGCCGCGGCGTACGGTCTGTACGATCCGACAGGCGGCTGGCAGCACAAACCGGATTTTACTGCACACCATCCCTCCGAAATAGTTCAGATCGTTGAGAGTATCGACAAAGCATGACCGCGATTTTTTTCCTCGTTGCGTTTTTCTTCCAACAGAACGAAACAGACATTCGCCTTGCCATTTCCCGCGCTGCCGCAGAGCAGGTTGGCGTTACGCTCCGCTATGTTGCAGCTTATGAACAGCTCGATTACCCAGGCGGAGATGTCCCGCTGGAGCGGGGAGTTTGTTGCGATGTGATTGTCAGAGCATTCAGAAAGATCGGCGTCGATCTGCAGAAAGAAATCTACGAGGATAAGAAAGAAAATATCGATGCGTATCCGAATTTCTGGAGTGCAAAGATCGCCGACAGAAATATCGATCACCGCCGCGTACCGAATTTAATGACCTATTTCAAGCGGAAAGGGAAGTCGATTGCGCTGAATGCCGGTTATGAAGCAGGCGACGTTGTTGCGTGGATGCTGCCATTGGGATTGTATCATATCGGCATCGTTTCGGACGATATCGTGGAAGAGGGGAAAAGAAATTACATGATCCACAACATCGGCAGCGGGGCGCAGAAAGAAGATGTATTGTTGAAATATAAAATCATCGGGCATTACCGCTGGTAGGATTCTCTACTTTGATTTTCCGAAAATAAAAAAAGCCGATTGTCTTCCGACAACCGGCTTTTTTTATTACACAAAGAAATGTTCGTCAGTTAAACATATACCGCAGCCCGATCTGCATCTGCCAGCGCGAATCGAGACCCGGATCGTCAACGTACGTCTTTTTGATCGACGGGTCGAAATTGAATCTCGGCGCAGAGTTCGGACCTCCGAAATCTACTAACTGCAGCGGCGATGTTGCCAGCGGACTTGCAACGCTCCGTACGCCCCAATCGGAGCTGATGAGGTTCAGCACGTTCAGAATGTCGAACGACAGTTGGAACGTATGGTTGCTTCCTCCCATCGGGATCATAAAGTCCTGCAGGATCTTCAAATCCATGTTGGCAAACCACGGATTGACCGCACCGAAACGTTCCGCGATCTTGCCGCGGTTGTTTTTCAGATAGTCATCCTGTTCAATGAATGCATTGAACGCGGCATACTGTTCTGCGGGCGTGTATGTCGTGCCAGTTGCATTCGTATAGTTCACAAAGATGATATCGTTCTGATCCTTTGGGATATAGATAAGATCGTTACCCCCCTGCCCGTCGCCGTTCACATCGCCTGCGTATGTAAATGAGTAACGGTTGCCGCCGGCGCCGGCGAATTTATTTCCTTCAGCAACTTCTGCAAAAATTCCAAACGATGTTGCCCAATTGTCGTTCCATGAAATTTTGTACGTCGCGCTTGCGGTGATGCGGTGTCGGATGCCGAATTGCGAATAACCCAGTTCCGGTTTGTTCGGATCTCCTTGCACCGGATTTGCCGACCACAACACGCTCGCAATTTCTGTCGATTGCATAACGTTCTTTGCTTCGAGATATGCATACCCGAGGCTTGTGCTCAAGCCCGATTCGAAACGCTTTCTCAGTTGTGCAGCGATGCTGTAGTTGTAACCTTCGTCGGTATTGTCGATGACATAAATACCGGCTCCTCCGTCGGCATTCAATTCAAACGGGTTCACAGGGAATGCAGCACCTCCAAAGTACGGTCTTCCGTCAGGAAGAGTCCGGACCGGTGTCCGCAAATCGGCATTCCGGATATAGACGGCATTAATATCCTTACTGTACAATACTTCGAGTGTGCCAAGTATATCCCAAGGCAATTGTTTGTCAACGGCAAAGTTTGTTGTCCAAACCTGAGGCCATTTGAAATCTGATGCAGCGGCGTTGAGGTCGAATGAACGTAAATGTACAGGGAGATTGGGATTTTGTCCCGGATTCGAAATTACATTGCCGATCCAGACGAATGGAACGCGGCCTGTGAAGATCCCTGTTCCGCCGCGCAATTGCATGGAGCGATCACCACTCACATTCCAGTTGAAACCGATACGCGGAGAGAACAGTAACGCAGTCTCCGGAAGTTTGCTCTGATCTATTTTTTCTACCTGATCGTTTTCATCAAGCGCTGTCAACGATGTGGAGAATGGATTTGCAACAGGGTTTGTGTACATCGGAATATCAACCCGGATACCGTACGTCAAATTCAGGTCTTCACTGAGCAAATATTCATCCTGTGCATAAAACGCCAGTTGGCCGACATCGATATCTTCACCTTTAAATGGTCCCGCATCAGCAGCTTTCGTCATCGCATTGAAATCCAGGAACGATGTGTCGGCAGGATTGGTGTATTTGAAAAATTGCTGCAATGACGAGAATGTCGTTCCGCCGAATCCACCGGCAGTTGACGGAGGTCCAAGGAAGAAAACTCCGTACCGGAAGATGTTAAAGGCATTGAAGAACGAGAACTTTTCGTACGTAGCGCCAACGGTGATCACGTGGTTATCCATGTAGAAACTAAAGTTGTTTGTTAACTGCAGGACATCCTGATCCAGAATATTGTGGATCGAAAATGGTTCATGTCCCAGCGTGGTGTACGTGACGCCTCCTTCGGCGATCTCAATCGTGGGGAATGGCTTACTGCGCGGATCACGATTGTCACGGAAACGATTATAACTAACGAAGAATCTGTTCGCAAATTCATCGTAGCGGCTGTTCACTTCAAGTGCGAATGAGTTCAGCTTGTTATTGATCGCATACCCAGAATTTTGGAACGGCAAACTGTTCGAGTTCGGTCCTCGCCCGGTGTTGTTTGCACTAAGCACGAACGGATGCGGTCCCAGATCGCGCTTTGCGTTCAACATGTTGTACCGGAACGTGACATTGTGATTTTCGTTCGCGTTCCAATCCAACTTGAGAAGAACCTTTTCATTGTTTGTTTCATTGATGTATCCTTCGTACACACCAGGATCGTACCCGTACACGGAGATCATCCGGTTGCGGATCGAATCGAGCGCCGATGCGCGCACGCGCGAAATACCTGCTCCTGATTGTCCACGATTAGCGACGAAGTTACTTCCCGGATCATCGCGCCGTTCGATTTCGGCATTCAAAAAGAAGAAGAGTTGATTCTCGATGATCGGTCCGCCGACAGAGACGCCGGATTGATTGAAGGAGAGATCCGGATTTGCGATGACGTCGGTTCCCCGCACCTTGTTTCCGAGCAAACTCTCATTTCGGATAAAGCTGTATGCCGAGCCGCGCACCTGATTCGTGCCGCTCTTTGTTACGGTATTGATACCTGCACCGGTGAATCCACCTTCACGTACATCGAACGGTGCAATGGAGACCTGTACTTGATCCACCGCATCAAACGGTACGGGCTCCGCTCCTGTTTGTCCGCCGGGTGCCGGATCATCAAGCCCGAACGGATTGTTGAAGTACGAGCCGTCGAGCGAAATATTATTGAAGAGCCAGTTCCGTCCGCCGAAACTGAAATTGCCGTCGCTGCGCGGATCCAATCTTGTGAGATCCCGCGTGCTGCGTTTGACGGAAGGAAGTTCTTTGACGGCGTTGCGATCGACATACGTTGCTGCGCCGGTCCGTCCGCTGTTCAGCACGGGATCGGTCTCAGCGACGATCACGACTTCCTGTCCTTCAACAGTTGTTTCAACAAGCCAGAAATCAATTCGCATTTCCTGTCCGAGGCTCAGGTAAATGTCTTTTTGGCTCTCGCCTTTGTACCCAACGAGCGATGCGGTGACCGTGTACGGTCCGCCGATTTTCATATTGGGAATATTGTATTGACCTGTGCTTCGTGTCGAGGCTCCGTACCGTGTGCCTGTCGGTTCGTGCACAACAACAACAATAGCCCCTGGGAGTGCTTCTCCCTTTTCCGACATGACAATACCGCTCATAGAAGCAGTAGTAACTCCTTGAGAGTAGAGATTTGAAGCGAAAACGAGAAATGCGCAAAACAACGCAATGCGCAAAAGTGGTGAACGGAATAACATGACAAGTCTCCTTATATGTTATTGGGGAAGTGGTTCGTGAGTTTGCGCCTGTAAAAAAAAACTCCTTTCTCAAGAGGGTTCAGGCAATCCCAAAATAGTATGTTAAATTTGCGTGAAGTTTGCGAAAAAAGACTTGTTTGTCAAGTTATATTATTCATCGCCGAATCATCGTGGAAATCCACGTCATTTCACTTTTCCCCCTACTCATTTTTGCATACCTTACAATACATACTCGAGAAAGCATTGATATGAAAAACTTACTCTTCTGTTCTTTATTTGTCTGTTCTTTCCTTTTCTCACAGGTCCAATCAGGTGTCGATGTTTTAGCAGGTTCAGGATTTATCCAATTGAAAGGAAAGCGAGTCGGACTCATCACCAATCCGACCGGTATTTCATCCGATTTCCGCAGTACAGTGGATCTTCTTGCATCGGCAAAGAACTGCACACTTGTTGCTTTGTATGGTCCTGAACACGGTGTGCGCGGGGATGTTCCGGCAGGAGGATACATTGAGTCATATCAGGATCCGGCAACGAAACTTCCTGTCTATTCGTTGTATGGTAAAACACGCAAGCCGACTCCGGAGATGCTGAAAGGAATTGATGTGCTTGTCTATGATATACAGGATATCGGATCACGATCTTATACGTACATCAATACTATGGCGTACGCAATGGAAGCAGCTGCAGAGAACAATATCGAGTTCATCGTTCTTGACCGCCCGAATCCGTTAAGCGGGGACAGGGTGGAAGGAAATATTCTTGATCTTAAATTCCGTTCGTTCGTCGGACAGTATCCCGTTCCGTACGTGTACGGGTTGACATGTGGAGAATTTGCAATGATGCTGAATGAAGAAGGATGGCTCGCGGGTGGGAAGAAATGCAAACTGACCGTGATTAAAATGAAAAATTGGAAACGCTCTATGCATTGGGAAGAGACCGGATTGCCGTGGGTACCCACATCGCCGCATGTACCGAATGCGCTGAATGCAGTCCACTATTCTGCGAACGGGATCATCGGAGAACTGGAAACAGTCAACATCGGCGTTGGGTACACGATGCCGTTCCAGTTGGTCGGAGCAGAATGGATCAACGGGTCGAAACTTGCGGAAGTGTTGAACGGAAAAAATCTTTCCGGCGTTTTCTTCCGTCCGCTGTCGTACAAACCGTTCTACGGAAAGCAGCAGGGAAAACAATTGCAGGGAGTCCAAATTCACATCACCGACAAAACAAAAGTGAACCTGACGAATTTAAATCTCTATATTCTCGAAGCACTCATTACCTTATATCCATCCTATAATCCATTCAGCCTTGCAGACTCAAACAGAAATGCAATGTTTGACAAAGTGATGGGGATCGATGCCGTGCGCACGAAATTGTCGAGTGGAGTTGCTGCATCAACGATCATTGCGGGATGGGAAAAAGAACAAGCGGAATTTATGAAATTGAGGAAGAAGTATCTGCTGTATGAATAAAAAGATTTTTTTTCTTTTGGCGGTCGTGTGCATTACGTTACCAGTGCTTGCACAACCGCAATCGTCGCTCTTCACGTCTGATTCGTTGATGATGTTCCTTCCGTTCAAGGAGCATGCGGGCTTCAACGGAAAATGGAATATCTCCACCGATGTGCCGCGATTTTTTTCCGCATACATGAAGGAGCGGTTTCGTGTGGGGGTTGTTTCACCTCTTTCGGTGAAACGGTTTCTCGAGTGGAAAGAAATCGATTCTGTTCATATGCACGAAACGCAGGTGATGCAGCAATGCGCAGAACATTTCAAGGTCAGGTATCTGGTGTACGGAACCATCGAAGAATTTTCCATTTCACGGTTCATGGTCTCCGAAGTGCAGCTTGCCGGGTACGAAGCATTTGCCGCGGAAGTGAAAGTTTCATTCGTGTTGTATGATGCGGCGCGTGCAGGGAAAGGGGGCTCCAACGGCATTGTGTACGAAGGAGACGCCGAAGGGATCATAAAAGATCGCGGATTAGGACTGACACTGTTCGGAAAACAGACCGAACGAATGTCACAGTATTTTTTGCTTGATGAATTGGCATTCGGGAGCGAGCAGTTCAACAGGACGATCATCGGCGAAGCGCTGTTGAAATGTGCCGACCATCTCGGCACCAAACTAGAACGGGCGATACCGATGCTTGTCAGCAAATCAGTCGTGTTGTCATCGTCGGTAGTGATTGATTCTACGGCAGCCGATTCGGCGATTACCTTAAAGCGCCAATTGGTGAACGGAGAGATTGTTATTGTAGATGAGGACGAAGTATTCGTCAATCTTGGATCGCTCGACGGGATCACTATTGGCGATCTGCTTCCTGTCTTTGTGGAAGGGCAAGAAATCAAAGATCCGAATACAGGCGAACTGTTGGGGAGGCGCGATGAGAAAGTGGGAGAGATCCAGATCGTTGAGATCAGAGCAGAACATTTATCGCTTGCCTCCATTGTCGAAGGAAAAGGGAAGATCGCCCCGAAGCAGCGCGTGAGGAAAGTGCTCATCCGTTAGGGTCTCTGAAGAAAAAAGATCGTAGTCATAGTGAGCGAGTCCAGCAGGGACGAGTCGAACTATGACCCTTCGACGCGTCCCGACAGAGAATATCGGGACTTGCTCAGGGTGACTAAGTTTTTTGTTTACTAAAAAATTCAATACTTGCCCAGCATACCCCGTTGAATGCCGCTTATCTTCTTCGTATCTTTTCACAATGAAAGCAAAAATATTCCTCGTTCTTTTCATCATCTCGACGGTTGTATGGCTCACACTTATCGTCTTAAAAAATATTGAAATCGGCACGCTCATTGAATTCGGTACGGTTCAATTCCGCGCCGATCTGACAATGGAACAGGAACGGATGACCTATGCCGTGCTTACAAAGTATTCGATCGTTGCGGCAATTTCATACGCATTTGTCATTGTTTCGGCTGCGGGGTATCTCGGTACCATGCAACGATCCGTACGAAACGAAGGGTGGATGCTGATGAGCGCGATATTGCTTTTTATCTTTGTCCCTGTTGAATTGTACTGCTTCTGGCTCGACTGGAAACTAATCGGTCTGCAATATTGGGGTGATTGGCCTGTGGAAGAATTCCGTAAGGCAACAGTGAACAGAATTACCGCTCTCGCGGGACTGCCGTTCATCGCGCAGCTGTGCTATTTTACCATTCCTATTTTTATTATCTTTAAGCCGTTAAAGAAAAAAGAAACGTCATGACCGAAGCAGAACTGTTGCTGGAAATAGAACAAGCCGCATCTGAAATGGGTGTGCACATCCGTTACGAAAAAGGGAATTTCGACGGCGGTTACTGCATCCTGCGCGAAGAGAAGATCATCGTCGTCAACAAGAAATTGTCCGAGATCAAACGATGTTCCGTCATTGCGCAGGCATTGGGAGAATACGGGATCGAGAATGTTTATATGAAGCCGATCGTCCGGACGTACGTGGAAGATGAGATTGTGCGGGCGCAGATGCAGGCGTCGAAGAATATCATCAAACGGATTGATGCGCCGGTGCCTGAACCGAAAGAAGAACAATCATGAACATCCTCGTTATCAACGGACCGAACCTGAACCTGCTCGGCATCCGCGAACCGAATATTTACGGCTCGCAGACATTGCAGGAAATTCAGAACGACCTGATCCTGAAATATCCCGAAGTGACATTCACATTCTTCCAATCGAACCACGAAGGAGCAATTGTCGATGCGCTGCAATCAACCATCGGCAAGCAGTTCGACGGGGTAGTGATCAACGGCGGCGCGTTCACACATTACTCGTATGCTATCCGTGATGCCATTTCGCTTTTGTCTATTCCCACAGTCGAAGTACATATCTCCAACATCCACATGCGTGAGGAATTCCGCCGCCATTCCGTCACCGCCGCACCGTGCGTGGCGCAAATTTCCGGATTCGGTGCGAACGGATATTCCGTTGCGGTCGAAATGCTTCTCTACCACAAAATAAAAGTCCCCAATGATTAAAGGGATCGTCTTCGATCTGGACAACACGCTGGTCGATTTCATGGCGATGAAACGGCTGGCGATCGACGCTGCCATCAGCGCGATGATCGATGCGGGATTGAACTTGTCTCGCGAAGAAATCCAGACCCGCATCGACGCCATCTACCAGGAACGGGGAATGGAATACCAGAGCGTCTTCGACCAATTATTGTACGGCGAATTTCAGAAGGTCGATTACAAGATCCTTTCCGCCGGCGTACTGGCGTACCGCCGCGCGCGCGAAGCGGCGCTGGTGCCGTACCCGCACGTGTACAGCACGTTGATAGAACTGATAAAGATGGGGATGAAGACCGGCGTCGTCTCCGACGCTCCAGCTCGCGAAGCGTGGCTGCGATTGACGTACTTGAACATGCATCACCTCTTCGACCATGTTGTTACGTTCGAAGATACCGGCATTCGCAAACCGGAACCGGCGCCGTTCAAAAAAATTCTTGAGTTGCTCCGCATCGAACCGCAGGAAGCGCTGATGATTGGCGATTGGGCAGAGCGTGATGTAGTGGGCGCGGCGAAAGTGGGGATGAAGACGGTCTTTGCGCGGTACGGCGATACGTTCGGTACGGTGGAGTCCAACGCCGACTACGAAGTAGATGACATTTCGGAACTGATCGGGATCATCCGGAATGAGAATAAGGTGAGGATATAATGATCATCGGCATCGGCGTTGATATTATCGAGATCAGCCGCATCAAATCATCCATTGATCGGTACGGCGATTCGTTTTTGAGAAAACTCTTTACCCAGAATGAAATCAAGTACTGTTCGTCGCGTCAGTTTCCGACGCAGCACTACGCAGCACGATTTGCAGCGAAAGAAGCTTTTGCCAAAGCGATCTCTACCGGCTGGTCCGGCGATTTTGAATGGAAGAATGTCGAAGTAACGAACGATGCAGTCGGCAAGCCGAGCTTTCAATTGTACGGCAAGACCGCAGAAGCGTTGAAAGGAAGCACAGTCTTCCTCTCCATGTCCCATTCCGACGATTCGGTTGTTGCGTTTGTGGTGATTGAGAGAAAATAAAAGACGGCTGCCATTGTCGGCAGCCGTCTTTAGAGAGAATGCACTTCTATATTTTAATTCCTGTGATGCTTCTTGTAATATTCAGGCAAATTGATCTTCACCTGTTCTTCCAGCTCTTCATCCGTAATGGATGACATTCTTCCTTCAATCTCATACTGATCCATCACCCAGCGCTGAATCTTCGCCACTTTCATCACGCTCAGTCGTTCTTCCCCTTTCAATCCGAGGAAGTCGTTGACCCACAAGGCAACGCCATCTGTACCGGATTTATCCGTGATCGAAACACGCGGCGGGCGGTTGAGCAGCGTCGTGGTGTCGAAGATGTTGTAGATCTGCTCGAACTTCCGCAGTCCGCCGGCGTGAATACCTGCGCGGGTGGTGTTGAAATCTTTCCCGACAAACGGGTAATTGGGGGCGAGATGTGTGCCGATCTCTTTTTCATAGTACTGCGCCATCTCTGTGATGACGGGGAGATTGATGCCGCACAAATCTCCTTTCAGTGCGATGTATTCGATGATCGCACCTTCAAGCGGCGGATTGCCGCACCGTTCGCCGAAACCGAACAACGTACCGTTCAATGCGTTCAGTCCGTAGATCCACGCACTTGCCGCATTGATGTGCACTTTGTGAAAATCGTTGTGACCGTGCCATTCCAATCGATCCGGCGTTACGCCGCATTCATTTCTCAATCTCCAGATCAATTTGGGGATCGAGCGCGGCTCTGCTGCATTCGGGTATGACAAGCCGAATCCCATCGTATCGCATAACCGTATCTTCACTTTCATATTGTCCGGAAGTTTTTCGGTCAGTCGTTCCAACCGCTGAACAAACGGGAAAACAAATCCCGGCAGGTCGGCGCGTGTAATATCTTCCAAGTGGCAGCGGGGACGGATGCCTGCTTCAAGCGCCGCTTCCACTACTTCAACGTATTGATCCATCGCCTGCTTGCGTGTCTGATTCTGCTTGTGAAAAATATGATAGTCGGACGATGATGTGAGCATGCCGGTCTCTTTCAATCCCATCTCTTTCACCAGACGGAAATCTCCTTTGTTCGCTCTGATCCATCCTGTGATCTCGGGGAATTTCAGATTCAGATTGCGGCAGGCGTCGATCGTTTCGCGGTCGTTCTTTGTATAGAGAAAGAACTCCGACTGGCGGATGACGCCGTTCGGTCCGCCGAGACGGGAGAGCATCTCGTATAATTTCACCATCTGTTCCTTTTTGTACGGCGGACGTGCCTGCTGTCCATCGCGAAACGTGGTATCGGTAATATGGATATCACGTGTCTTTACCTCGTTCGGATCGAACTCGACCGTTTTGCCGTCGATCGTTTCATGAATCTTTCCTTCGAACTTGATCAGCGGAGGAAGGGAGTAGGGAAAAATGTTTTCGATCAGATTCGGCTGCGGAACATCCTGTAATTCGTATGTTTTCATGGTACTGTTCCTTCTATTTTTTGTTGATGATCTTGTCGAAGAAATCGATAGCTCCGCCGACAGATTGCACTTTCAACGCTTCTTCCTCCACCAGGTTGAGATTGAACTCTTCTTCGAATGCAGCGACCAATTCTATTGATTTGAGCGAATCAGCGCCGAGTTCCATGGCAAACTGGTCGCTCTCTCGAATCTCTGCCGGATTTCTGCGTAACTCACGTGCAGTAACTTTTATTACCCGTTCGGCAATTTCTTGTCGTGTCATAGCGTATCACTCCTTTGTGCTTCTGTTGATGATGTCTGTGAATTGTTGAGATCGCAGTTGTATGTCGTTCAACTCCTTGACTATTTTTTGCACTACACTGTTCGTTTCGCTTGTTCCACGTACCGCAGTGAAATCCCGTTCTGTCTCTTCTTCGCTCCGGTCGATGCCGTAGCCGATCCTGGCGAATGCCGCAAACTCTTTTTTGGAATCTTCGAGGATCATCGCATGGAGCGACGTTGCCGCTTTCTGCCATTCGTCGACTGCAACAAGTGCCTGCTCTTTTGTGATGGC
Organism: Bacteroidota bacterium; assembly: GCA_040751955.1. Taxonomy (GTDB): domain Bacteria; phylum Bacteroidota; class Ignavibacteria; order UBA10030; family UBA8401; genus SpSt-333. The sequence continues at coordinate 28,426 of JBFMFY010000003.1, read as the reverse complement.
GGAAAGGTCGATACTGTATTCTTTCTTGAATGTGTCGTACACATACTGCCATTCATCGGTTCGATACTTATCGTGCATCGATTGGAGTTCTTGCAGAATGTTGTCGTATGTCGTTAGTGAATGTGAAACAACTTTTTCTTCGAGAGCCTTCAATCGCTCCATCGGCGTCAGCAACCCGCAAATATCTGTCCAGTTGTCCGATTGCTTCAGTTCATTCTTCTGTGCGAGGGAAGCGACTGCTGCGTTCCAATGGTGCGTCTGTGCCAGTGCATCGGCAAGACGGGTGCAAACCTTGTCGTTCAAATACCTGGCGATAGCCATTGAATAATATTTTGCTCCTTTGCGCAGCAGCAGCCGGTTGATCTGCAATCCGCCGTACTGAACAAATGCTTTTTCTTTCGGTGTCGTTTCGCTTAATGAGAGCAATTCATCTCTGCCGCGTCTCATTTTTTCCACCGTGTAGGGCGAAAAGACATCAAAAATAATCAGATCGCGCTTGTTCGGCGCTTTGCGTCCGTCGCGCTTCGGCCATTTTTCGCCGTCGCGCACCGTACCGACCGAGAACAGATTCATTCCCGGAATTATTTTCGATTCTCCTTCTTCTTCGTGGATGTAGGAGAAGGGTAGATTCGGAATATTGATATTCGTGTAATGCTTGCCGATAACCACACTGAACGCACCAATGCGTCCTTCCAGCAGAACGTACGAGAACGAACCGGTTTTGCAGCCCCGCTCAAAAACTCCTTGATGCACCGGTCCCAATTTGTACATGTGGTTGCTTTGGTTTGTTCCACTGCCGGCATTGTAGAACGAAAAAAGTCCGGCGATGAGCAGAGTCGATTTATGATGGGTGACTGTGTATGGTCCAGCAAGCAGCGACACCGCTTCACCGTGAAATCCTTCGCAGTTCGCAAAGAATACGGAATTCTCGGCGGAAAATTGTTTTCCCATTTTTACCGCTTGTCCGATATAGACTTTATCCAGCAGTGCGCCGCTGTCAATCTTCGCCCCTTCGGCTATGATGAATGACTTTGCGTTCACTCCTTCGCCGATCTCCGTCGGATGCTCGGCGCAACTGAGGATCGTGCCGTTCTCAAGCGACTGAGCACCGTGAATGTGTGCATGCGGTCCAATCTGAACATTTTTGATTGCACCGCAATGAATGATGCGCGTGTGTATGCCGATACGGTTGCGTGCCGGATGATCTTTAATATCCTTTTCAATAAGTGATGAAAGAGACTTGGTGAATTCGGGATTGTGACGCAGCAGCGCCTGAATATATGCGGTTTGCGCTGTCAAATTGTTGATGATCTTCGTGCCGCGTCCGCCACCTTCGTTTACCAAATCCAGTTCAACGCCGTTGCCATATGCTGCGCCGGGTTCTGCAGTGAGCGACGCAACGTTTTCGATGTGGACATTATCTTCGATTATGTAGTTGGAAATTGCTGAACCGATATTTGCAATGCGCACATGATCGCCGATGGTGCAATCTGCAATGATCGCATTATAGATCCCGCACGGCAGTTTCGTTCCCGCCATCGTCACATCGGAAGTATTGGTGCCAACCGAGACTTTCCCGATGAACGTTACATTGCGGAATCGTGAGAGGTCGCATTTGGGAGAGAAGTTGACAAGAATCCAGTCGTCAGAAGAGCAGCCTTGGTCTGTCAGTTTCTTGATCTGTGGTTTTGTGAGACGGATTGTTTTCATAGCAAACTATTATGCTATGGTATGACAGTATGGTGCGTCTTGGATGTGCTCTTCAGGTCAACAGCCGTATGAAAACCACGGCAGCACGTTATTGCTGCAGAATTTTTTTGTTCAGATCGTAACGGAATTCTACGCCCCCTGTTGAAGGAACCAGCAGCGAACGTTGGTAGGTAATGTCGTCGAAATGTTTTTCTGCTTTTTTTACCATATCTGTCGAATACCACGTGAATGTCGGACTGGTATAATAATATCTTTTTTCAGGGTGAAACACAACCTCCGATTCCTGAACCACAAAAGAATTTCTGTCCCAGCACACGTCAGTAAAAATAGCGCTCTCCCGCCGCTTTGAAATTCTGCCGATCTCTTTTTTTGTTTCCATCGATACGGTAACAAGTTCACGTTCAGAAATAAGAGCGAGCAATCTGTTATCGCTTGAAAATGCTGCTTTTCTGAAAAGAATATCGATACTCGATTGCATCAATCCGGTGTTTGAGAATATCGCGGCAGACCGGCTCACAGTTTCGTCTTCCACATTGTAACTTCCCGCGATGATCGTTTTCTCATCCGGAGACATTGCAATATCATATCCGAGAGGGTGCGGTAACTCCCGCTCCCATTGCTTTGCGCCGTTGAGGGCAAAGAAGTGGACGCCGGCTTTCTGCTGTACAACATCGGAGATGAGGAATGCAACATTGTTCTTTCCGAGAGCAACACCGATCGTCCGTTCATAATTGGGAGAAATATCTTTGAAGAAATTCCGGCTCCATACCATAGTACCTGTTGCATTATACATTTCGACGAATCCATCGAAGATAAAGCAGAGGACAAGCGCGCCAGTTTCTTCCTGCAGGTGCGATGTCGGGTACGGTACATCGAACGGAAGTCTCCGCTCGATTGTATGGAGTACCTTTCCATCCTTGAGGACCGATGCGCGGAATGTATTGTTCTCGCCCGCCCGCTACGCGCCGCCGAGATGCTCCGTGCGGAGTGAATACTGAGAGAATGTGAGTGTAGAGATGGCGCAGAGTGCTATGATCAGATTCATAGTGAGTGGATCTCCAATGTCGTTATTTCATCAAGATCAATTTCTTCGTTGCCGAGAAATCTTTTGCTGTCAATCGGTAAAGGTAGATTCCGGAAGCAACTCCCCGAGCATTCCATCGAACGTTGTACGTTCCCGGCGTGAGCTCTTCGTCAACCAATGTAGCAATCTCTTTTCCAATGACATCGTAAATTTTCAACGACACAAATCCCGAAAACGGAACCGCAAACCGTATTTCCGTGGTTGGATTGAACGGATTGGGGAAATTCTGTTCAAGAATAAATTGTTCCGGAACGGCTTTTTTGTGTTGATCAGCAACGGAAGTCGCGACGCCGAAATAGTTCAGCACTTTGGTCATCACTGCATCGCGGTTCGCTTTTGAATGGATCGTCTCAAACGGAATGCCGATCAGTACGACAGCACCCGGCGCCGAGCCGCCTGCAAATGTTCCTGTAAAAGCAGTTGCTGCACCAAGACCGTTCCCGTACATCGCTACAATTGAACTGCCGCCGAACGGATTAAAATAATCGGGAAAGTTCTCCGGGTACGCGGAACCCTGCATCGTATCGCCGTATGTAAAAGACAATCCTTCGAGAAACGAACCTGCCGCTCCGTTGATCGAATAACTTCCCGACTCGTCTCCTGCAAAATCTGCCTTCAAATAATTGTTGAAGAAGTCTCTGTCCGCTTGTGACGGTCCGGATGCACGGTCGAGATCGTATCCCACTTCTGATCCGGTGACGAATAATTTTCCTCCTTGTTGGAGATACGCAATCGCTTTCGTCTGCTCTTGAGCGCCGAATGTTTCATCCGTCGAACCTTCATCGCCGAATGACCAGACGACAGCATCATAGTTCAAAAGTGAAACACTCCCGTCCGTTACCGCTTTGTTGTGCGCCGTTTCAAACCGAGCGTTGATAGATTGACCTGCGGTCATCGCGAACGGGTGTGTCGGTTTTGAATAGCTGCCGGATGTTCGGTCGAATGCATCGATCAGCAGAACTTTCTTACCGCTGTGATTCGGGCGCAATCCGTAAATATCGCTCGCAATGCTTTCGTTGATAATTGCTGCGGAATCAACGGCAGTCAATTTGAAATAGACCGGCGTCGTTTGTGAAATTCCGGTGAAGGAATATTTCGTAGCGTCTCTATTCAATACGCTTTCGTTCTTTTGCAATTGCCATAGTGTTCCGTTAACACTCGAATACAATCTGTACCCTTTCAGATCAGGTTCAGAGTTTGGATACCATGAGACTGTTACTTTGTTGATGGAATCGTTGAGTACAGATTTTAAAATAGGAGGAGCGGGAGCAACGACATCTTGTGTTGATATCTCAAACGGAACATAGACTGTATCAGCATTTCCGTGCGTGTCTTTTGCATACACCATCAATTGATACGGTCCTGCAGGGAACAGTGACGAATTAAAAGAATTGTTCGTAATCGTCCGATGCGACGTTGAAATGCCGACATTCCCCGTTCCGTTGGTCAAGATGTAGATATGCTGCGACGTTGTTGATTCCAGAGTGTATGCGACATTGGATTGGCTGTCGTTCGGTTTGTAATCGAACTTGTACCGCACACCGTCACCGGGTGGATTGTACACCACCGTAGATTTGTCCGCCGAGAGAACCTTATATCCAGTATGATAGACACCGTTGTTTGTTGTTGATCCGCTGTTCGGTTCGCCGATGCTGTTCCGCTCCACCATTTGCGAAATAAAATCGACCAGTCCGTACACTTTGCCGGCGGTGAACTGAATATTCGAATTATCCTGATAGAATTTCACCCATAGTACCTTCGGAGAGTAGGTATCGATATACGGTGTCAGTCCTCCCGGTTCGCGCAGCGCGCCGATCTCGACGCCTGAACTGTTCTCGCTTGCAACGAGTTGCCGTTCGGTCAAATGGGTGTGTCCCTGTCCGCTGAGGATATTTCCAAGTACTGTGACACCCGCCGTCACAGCCATGCCGGGAGTGAGCATTGGATTCGGTTCGATGTGGACGTACGAAATATGTTTCCATTGCCCGGCGATGAATGTCTTCACGCGTACGAATGCACTTGTTCCTTCTGTTGCCGATGTCCCCAACGAATAGACTGTACCGGACAATACGGGATAGACAGGAGAACCATCCGCTTTGGGAATATCCGTACCGTTGTGAAAATGGTTGCTCGAAAGTGTATTCCTGAATTCGCAGAAGGTGCCTGTAATCAGTTGCGTTGAGTTGAACGGCGTAACGGGCCATTGATAGGTGATGGTATCTTGAGCGTGCGAGGTTGTGTAGAGTAAAAGTACGATTGCAAGGAATTTTTTCATTGTTGCATCGAACAAGTGAACGAATATAATTTTTACAGAAAAAAACTATGTCATCAATAAGTCGATCGTTTCACGGACAAAGCGGGGATTATTGCAGATGATTCCGTCGATCCCCATCTCGAGCATCCGCTGTACGTCTCTGCCAGTCTTTACTCCGTAAACATACAACTCATATCCTGCCTCGTGTGTGTCTGCAACCACATCGCGCGTGATTTGAATCTTACTGCAGACAAAAATGTCTGCATGTGCATTTTTTACCAGCGTCGATGGGGATTTCCGGAAATGGGTGATTGGATTGTAGATCACACCCGACGTCAATGAGCCGTCGATCTGTTTTACCTCTTTCACCATTGCATGGTTGAAAGAGGTAAAAATTGCTTTTGAAAGAATCTTTGCTTTGCGCACTTCGTTGATCACCAGCTCAACAGATGATTGCCCGTCAGTACTCACCACGTCAGGTTTGATCTCAATATTGAGTCTGACTCCTTTTTTTACAAGAGGAAGGACGTCGGCAAGAAGGGGGATGCGTTCACGCGAGAATTTCGGCGAGAACCAGGAGCCGTTGTCGATCATTGTCAGCTGACGAGAATGTTTCTTATTGACGGGACCGCTTGAGTTCGATGTGCGCTGCAGCCGACGATCATGGAAGACTATAGGGACATTATCAGCGGAGAGACGAACATCCAGCTCTATCATGTCGCACTCGGATTCGATCGCTCTGTGAAATGCCGCCATCGAATTTTCCGGCGCTTCATCGCTGCTGCCGCGGTGCGCTATGATGAGTGGTCGTTTCAAGAATCTCAGTGCACTAAATTCTGAAGCAATCGTTGGGTGATCTCATCGATTTCGCCGACACCGTTCACGTTCAAAATCCCGTGATTTTTTTCGTAGTATGCCTTTACCGGTTCCGTTGTCGAATGATATATCTCAAGCCGTTTCTTCACGGTTTCCGGTTTATCATCATCCCGCTGGTAGATCGTCCCCCCGCACTTGAAACATTTGTCGCCCGATTTGAAATGATCGATGGATTTGTTGTAAATCTTTCCGCATTGTCCGCACAGGTAGCGGTCGGTAAGCCGCTCGATAATAATTTTCTCGTCAACATCGATGTTGATTACCTTGTAGTTCGTGATGCGTAGTTCGGTGAAGATTGCATCCAGCGCTTGTGCCTGTTCTACGGTACGGGGGTATCCATCGAGGATAAAACCATTCTTACACCGGTCTGAAGAGAGAATCTCTTTGACGAGTCCGATCATAACGTCATCCGGCACGAGATTGCCGTGCTCCATAAATTCTTTTGCTTTTTTCCCGAGAGGGGTTTCTGCTTTGGTCGCATCGCGAAGAATATCGCCTGTTGAAATGTGGGGAATGTGGTAGACATGAGAGAGGATCTTTGCTTGTGTTCCTTTGCCGACGCCGGGAGCGCCGAAGAGTATGATTTTCATTGTTTTTCTATTTTATGATGGGGTGATTCAAAATAAATATGTGACTTTGTGTCTTGGTGGTTACACCGCTAGAGATTCTTCTTTCACCGCCAACTGCCCGCAGGCGGCATCAATATCCACTCCCGCACTGTGGCGGATGAAGACTGTAACACCGTTGCGACGAAGTGCCTTCCAAAATTTTTCAATTCCTTCTTTGGAAGCGCCATGGAGCGTCGCAGATAAACCTTGTGGATTGATAAATTCGATGGAATGAAATGGAATAAGATTGATACGGCAGTCGAGCCGGCGGAATACTTTTGTCAATAAACGAACATCGTCGGCGGTGTCGTTCACGCCGTCAAAGACGATGTATTCCAGCATCACTCCTTTGCGAGTCTTCCGCTTGTAATACTCAAGCGCGGAGATCAGTTCTTCAACATTGTATTTTTTGTTGATCGGCATCAGATCACCGCGGACATCATCGCGCATAGAATGGAGAGAGAGTGCCAGTTTCGGTTTCCTGTCTTCGTCCGCCATCCGTTTGATGAAGTTTGCGTACCCTGCTGTTGAGATCGTGATCCGTCGCGGGCTGATGCCGAATCCGTTCTGATCGCTAAAAATATCCACAGCCGTCATCACGTTCTCATAATTCAGCATCGGCTCACCCATTCCCATAAAGACAATGTTGGTGATCGGTTTGTCGCTGAACTGTTGTGCAGTAATGAATTGATTGACGATTTCACCGACGGTCAGATTTCTCAAAAAACCCATGGAGGCGGTGGCGCAGAATTTGCAATCGAGCGCGCAGCCGACCTGCGATGAGACACAGATTGTCAGCCGGTCTTCAACATCCACTGCCGTAGCGCGGGGAGGGATGACAACCGTCTCGATCTTTTTTCCGTCTGCGAGTTCGAATAAGAATTTCTTCGTCCCGTCAATGGCAGATGTTTGATGGGTAACGAGTTGGAATTGTTCAATGATGGCAACGTCGTTCAATTTCGTTCTCAGGGATTGCGACAGGTTCGTCATTGCATCGAATGATGAGACGCGTTCTTTGTACAGCCATTGGTAGATTTGTCCCGCCCGATATTTCGGCTCACCGAGCGACAGGACAAACTCTTCCAACTCTGCTTGATTCAAACCTTTGAGATTCGTTTTAGTCATAATCAAAAAAAATTTAGACTTGGCAAATCACCTGATTTGACAAGTCTTGAGTAAAAATACGCAAATTGTGAACGGATAGCAACGAACTTTTACCCGACAAGTTGCACCGTTTGTAACTCGCAAAGAGAATGTGTATCTTATCTCATACCCATACACACGAAGGGAGATCCAATGCGGACGAACATCATCATTAATGACAAGCTCATGTCTGCTGCGTTGCAGACCTCAGGTCACTCCACAAAAAAAGAAGTTGTCGAAGAAGCCCTGAAATTGCTGGTGCTTGTAAAGAAACAATCTCGTTTGAAATCCCTTCGAGGGAAATTGAAATGGGAAGGAAACCTTGACGAGATGAGAACGACCCGATGATTTTTCTCGATTCGTCCGTATTGATTGATTACTTCAACGGCACCCATTCGTGGCAAGTGAACGTTTTAGATGAAATGCTGGGGAAAGAAATTATTGTACTGGGTGATTACGTACTTGCGGAGGTATTGCAAGGATTTCGGAATGATAAAGATTACGTAAGGGCAAAAGCCATACTGCAATCGTTCCCCTGTTACGATATTTGCGGCGAACGGATCGCAATTCAAAGTGCGGAGAATTTCCGTTACTTGCGCAAAAAAGGAGTAACCATCCGTAAAACCGTTGATGTCATCATTTCGACATTCTGCATTGAGAACGATTTTATTCTTCTACACAATGACAAAGACTTTCTGCACTGCGAGCGGTATCTCGGCTTGCAATCTGTGCAAAGACAATAACGTGAGAGACCGAAATATTTATCATGCTTAAAACAAAATCGATACATCCTGTTTCACAGCAGCTCAATTCCACCAAATCACCAATGGTGATCAAAGGGGCGAGAGTTCACAACCTGAAGAACATCACGGTTGAAATTCCGCGCAACAAACTTGTGGTGATCACCGGTGTAAGCGGTTCGGGAAAATCTTCGCTCGCATTCGATACCATCTACGCCGAAGGGCAGCGGCGGTATGTGGAGTCGCTCTCGGCGTATGCCCGTCAGTTTTTGGAGAGAATGGACAAACCGGACGTTGATGTTATTCAAGGAATGAGTCCCGCGATTTCCATTGAGCAGCGAACGAACACCCGCAATCCCCGTTCGACGGTCGCTACAACCACAGAAATTTACGACTATCTCAGGTTGCTGTATGCACGGATCGGAAAGACGATCTGTCCGGTATGCGGGAGGGAAATCAAAAAGGATTCAGTTCACTCCGTTGTGGACAGAATGGTGCAAGAGGCGGAAGGGAGCAAATTCTATGTGATGTTTCCGATGCATGATCATGAAGGGAAGACGCTTGCTCAGGAGTTGGACGTGCTGAAAAAACGGGGATTCTTCCGCCTTGTCGTGGATGAAGAAATTATCGATCTCAATGAAGACGACTCCGTTCGATTAATATTGAAAAAACGCACAAAGGTACCTGTCGGTAAACGAAACCTGAAGGTTCTTACTCCATTGGAGCAATACGGCGTTGACAAAACTGCAAAGGCGAAGAAAAATATAAATATTTTAGTTGATCGGTACATTCTACGCAAGAACGAACAGCAAAGCCTCAATCGCCTGGCAGATTCGATCCAAACCGCATTTGTTGAAGGGGATGGATATGCATCGGTCTTCAATCTTGAGACGAAAGAGATCATTCCGTTCAGCCAGCATTTTGAATGTCCCGTTGACAAGATTAGATTTGAAGAACCGGAACCGCATCTGTTTGCATTCAATTCGCCCATCGGCGCCTGTAAAAAATGCCAGGGATTTGGACGCTCAGTCGGTATTGATATGGATCTCGTTGTACCGGACCGGGAAAAAACATTGAAAGAAGGCGCAGTTCTGCCGTGGACGACACCGAAGTTCCAGGAAAATCTCCGCGATCTGTCACGGATAGCGTATGATGCAGGTGTGCCGATGAACGTGCCGTTCCGCAAATTGACCGATGAGCAGATGAACATTGTGATGAACGGATATGGAAAACAATTCGACGGCATCAACGGCTTCTTCAAAATGGTGGAGAGGAAAGCGTACAAAATTCAATATAGAGTGCTGCTGTCAAAGTACCGCGGATACACCACCTGCGATGAATGCGGCGGCAGCCGGCTGCGGAAAGAGGCGTTGTACGTGAAGATAGGCGGAAAACATATTGGCGAAGTTGTAGCATTGTCGGTTGAACGTGCAGATGAATTCTTTCAGAAAGCGTCCTTTACAGATTTCGAAATGAGCATTGCGAAAAGGATACTTGAGGAAATAAAAAAACGGCTGCGGTACCTTGTGGATGTTGGTGTCGGGTACCTGACACTCGATCGTTTATCGAACACACTTTCCGGCGGTGAATCGCAGCGGATCAATCTTGCCACATCCATCGGCTCGTCGCTCGTCGGTTCGATTTATGTGCTCGATGAGCCGAGCATCGGACTTCATCCGCTCGACAATGATCGGCTGATCAATATCCTCAAACGTCTTCGGGATGTCGGCAACACTGTGCTTGTGGTTGAACATGATGCCGATATGATGCGCGCCGCTGACCAAATTATTGATATGGGACCAAAAGCGGGCGAACGCGGTGGCGAAGTGATATTTCAGGGGACGTATGACGAAGCGTTGAAAGCAGAAAAATCGTTGACCGGGAAATATCTTTCCGCAAAGATGGAAATTCCCGTCCCAAAGTCTCGCAGGAAAAAAGGAAGGGATTCGATCTATCTCAAGAATGCATTCCAGCATAATCTTCAGAATATCGATCTTGAAATTCCTTTGAAAATGTTCGTCTGCATCACCGGCGTCAGCGGATCCGGGAAAAGCACACTCGTTCATGACGTTATCAGCGAAGGAATCAAAAAAAGATTGAACGGTCATAGTGGGAGGTTGAGCGGCGTGCATGATATTCTCGGTTGGGAAAAAGTGCAGCATCTTGAAATTGTTGATCAATCACCCATTGGCAGGTCGCCCCGTTCAAATCCCGTTACGTACCTTGGCGTGTTCGACGTCATGCGCGAGTTGCTCTCAAAAACTCCGATGGCAAAGCTGCGCGGGTATCAACCGGGATTCTTTTCCTTTAATGTCCCCGGCGGACGGTGCGATGTATGCGAGGGGGATGGATTGCAGAAAGTGGAAATGCAATTCATGGCTGATCTCTATTTGACGTGTGAATCATGTCAGGGGAAACGGTACAAGAAAGAAGCGCTCGAGATCCGTTGGAACGGTAAGAATGTTGACGACATTCTCGCGATGACAGTTGAAGAGGCGATACTGTTCTTTGGCAAACACGCAGAAGGGAAAAAAGTCGCGCAGAAATTACAAGTACTTGACGATGTCGGTCTCGGTTATTTACGTCTCGGACAAGCGGCAACCACACTTTCCGGAGGCGAAGCGCAGCGAATAAAACTTGCGGCACATCTTGTTGAGAAGAAAGAAGGGCATACACTCTTTATCTTTGACGAGCCGACAACGGGATTGCATTTTGATGACATCGCGAAATTATTGAAATGCTTTACCGCGCTGCTCGACGCCGGTAATTCGCTCCTCGTCATCGAACATAATCTTGATGTGATAAAATGTTCGGACTATATAATAGACATGGGACCCGGAGGGGGAGAAAACGGGGGAAAAATTATTGCGACCGGCACACCGGATGAATTGATCAAACAACCACAATCATATACAGGGAGTTTTTTGAAGAACGTTTTGTGATGTTGGCTACTTCCTTGTATCCATACCTTGTTCAACTCGTCAATTTTTACTATATTCACAAAGTTTTAGGGCCCTTAGCTCAGTTGGTTAGAGCAGCTGACTCATAATCAGCGGGTCGCTGGTTCAAGTCCGGCAGGGCCCACACTATTTACTATTCAGGAAATGCGTCATTGAATGTCCCGCTTTTAGACTTAAAATTGCAGTATAAAAACATTAAACAAGAGTTGGATGCTGCTGTTCAGGGGGTGATTGAGTCTCAATATTTTATTTTGGGACCCGAAGTGGAGAAGATGGAACGGGCGATGAATGCATACATCGGTTGCACGCATTCGTTGGGGGTTTCATCGGGAACAGATGCGCTGCTTCTGGCACTTATGGCGATCGGCATTCAACCGGGGGACGAAGTGATCGTTCCGACCTATTCCTTTTTTGCCACTGCCGGTGTCGTTTCACGATTGAATGCAATTCCAGTCTTTGTTGATATTGACCTGACATCCTATAATATCGATCCCCAAAAAATCCCTCTCAAAATAACTTCCAGGACCAAGGCGATCATCCCTGTACATCTGTACGGACAAAGTGCGGCAATGGATGAGATCATGAAGATTGCGCAAGACCATTCATTGTATGTTATCGAAGATGGCGCCCAGGCGATCGGTGCCGATTATAAAGATGGGAGAAGGGTCGGAACGATCGGGCATATCGGATGCTTCTCGTTTTTTCCCAGCAAGAATCTCGGTTGCTTTGGCGATGGCGGTCTAGTAACGACGAACGATCCGGAGCTCGCCGAGAAAATGAAATATCTCCGCGTGCACGGAATGAACCCGAAATATTATCACAAATACATCGGCGGCAATTTCAGAATCGATGCGCTGCAGGCGGCGGTGCTGTCGGTGAAATTACCTCATCTGGACAGTTGGTCTGCAAAACGACGCGAGAATGCAAAACTCTATACCGAGTTATTTGTAAAAAAAGGATTGGCAGAAAAACCGGGCGTGGTCACATTTGATGCAAAGAACAAGGTACTGCTTCCCGAGGCGGTGTACGAAAGGAGCGGGGTACATAATTATCACATCTACAATCAATTCATTATCCGCGTGCAACACAGGGACGAAGTGAGGAAATTCATCACGGAGAAAGGGATCGGGAATGATGTATATTACCCGGTACCGTTCCATGAACAGGAATGTTTCCGCACGTTGGATCAGGGGAATGATTATCCCTCTGCGAATACCGCCGCAAGAGAATCATTGGCGCTGCCGATCTTCCCGGAATTGACGAGAGAACAGATTGAATATGTTGTTGCAACGATCGATGCTGCTGTTTCAATGAAGTAAAAACCTTACTACGAAAAAAAACTTTACATGAAAATTGCAATTGTAGGAACAGGATATGTCGGTTTAGTTACAGGAACATGTTTTGCAGAAACCGGGAACCATGTTGTTTGCGTTGACAACAATCCCGAAAAACTTTCAAAACTGCAGAACAAAGAAGTCACAATTTACGAGCCGGGTCTTGAAGTTCTTTTTCAACGGAACATCCAGCAAAAGCGACTTGAATTTACCGGCGATTTGAAGTCTGCGGTTCAATCATCCGAATTTATTTTTCTCTGTCTGCCGACTCCGCAGGGAGAAGATGGTTCCGCCGACCTTCAATATATCCTCGGTGTTGCCGATGAGATCGGGAAGATCTTTGAATCTGCAGGCGGCGATGCGCAGCAAAAGATCATCATCAATAAAAGCACCGTGCCGGTCGGAACGTCGAAATTGGTCTTTGATACGATCAAAAAACACAATGTTAAGAATTTCGATGTCGTCTCCAATCCGGAATTCCTGCGGGAAGGTTTTGCCGTCGAAGATTTTATGAAGCCGGACAGGATCGTGATCGGCACGAAAACAAAATATGCTGCCGAACGAATGAAAGCATTATATGAGCCGTTCGTGCGGCAGGGGAATCCGATCATCGAAATGGACACGGCGAGCGCGGAGGTGACGAAATATGCGGCAAACGCATACCTGGCGATGCGCATCACCTACATGAACGAACTAGCGAATTTTTGCACAAATGTCGGCGCAGATGTCGATCTCATTCGCAAAGGGATGGGATCGGATTCCAGGATCGGGAAACGATTCCTCTTCCCCGGTATCGGGTACGGCGGTTCCTGCTTCCCCAAAGATGTAAATGCATTGATCAAGACTTCGATTGATTACGGATCTGAAATACGACTGCTGACCGTCGTCGATCAGGTGAACAAAAAACAGAAAGAGGTTCTGGTCAACAAGATTTTGAAGTATTACGACAACAACATCAAAGGAAAACATTTTGCCGTGTGGGGATTGGCATTCAAGCCGAATACCGATGATATGAGAGAAGCTCCTTCGGTTGTTATCATTAAGAAATTATTGGAACACGGTGCGACGGTGAGTGCGTATGATCCTGCAGCAAAAGATACGGCAAAATTTTATCTCGGTGAAACAATAACCTATGCAGAAAATGAATATGGAGCATTGAGAGGTGCAGATGCACTGCTTGTGTTTACCGAATGGAATGAATTCCGTAATCCTGACTTCAGTATTATTCAGTCTCACCTAAAACAACCGGTGATTTTTGACGGCAGGAATATTTTTGATCCGCTGAAAATGAAGGAACTGAAGTTCACGTACTTTAGTATCGGCCGAAAACCTGTTCTTCCGCTAAAGGATGCCAAGCAATGAGGACCTCAGTTGTTACCGGCGGTGCAGGATTTTTAGGCTCTCATCTGTGCGAGCGCCTGCTGAACGAAGGACATACCGTCGTTTGTCTCGACAATCTCATCACCGGCAGTATAGAGAACATCGAACATCTCTTCTCGAATAAGAATTTTTCATTCGTTCAGTACGACGTTACCAATTTCATCCATGTTCCGGGGAACGTTCACTACATCTGGCACTTTGCGTCGCCGGCAAGCCCGATCGATTATTTGAAATTTCCGATCCAAACATTGAAGGTCGGTTCGCTCGGTACGCACAAGGCGCTCGGATTTGCAAAAGCAAAGAATGCGCGATTCTTTCTTGCTTCCACCTCTGAATGCTACGGCGATCCGGAGATCCATCCGCAGGTGGAAGAGTACTGGGGGAATGTGAATCCGGTCGGTCCACGAGGCGTGTACGATGAAGCAAAAAGATTTGCCGAAGCGATGACAATGGCGTATCACCGTTACCATGGTGTACAAACGAGAATTGTTCGTATCTTTAATACCTACGGGGAACGGATGCGCATTGAAGACGGGCGTGCTATTCCTGCATTCGTCTCCCAGGCGTTGCGCGGCGAGGATGTGACGGTATTCGGTGACGGCACACAGACACGAAGCGTCTGTTACGTTTCGGACCTGATCGACGGTATCTACAAACTGATGATGTCCGACTACGTGATGCCGATGAATATCGGGAATCCCGAAGAATTATCGATGCTGCAGCTGGCGAAAGAGATCATTGACTTAACAAAAAGTAAAAGCAATATTATATTCAAAGATCTCCCTGCTGACGATCCCAAAGTACGGCAACCGGATATTACCAAAGCGCGCACGATATTGCAATGGGAACCGACAGTGAACAGAAAAGAAGGATTGAAGCGGACGATTGAATATTTCAAGATGAAGATTTAAAAGTGACTTTGTCATTCTAAGGGAGCGTAGCGACCGAAGAAATCGTCCGCGGCAATGGGTGAAAAACCAATCCTAAAAAGTACGAAAACATAAAAAGCATCAACGCGGAGACGCTAAGACGCAGAGGCATAAAAAAATTACAGTATCATTGCGAGTCCCGATGAACTACATCGGGACGTGACAATCTGG
Source organism: Bacteroidota bacterium (assembly GCA_040751955.1). GTDB lineage: Bacteria > Bacteroidota > Ignavibacteria > UBA10030 > UBA8401 > SpSt-333. Next base: position 13,237 of record JBFMFY010000003.1, on the reverse strand, counting down.
TTGTGCGTTGGCAGAAAATGGATCACATAGAGACATAAGACATAGTGATGAATATGAGAAGAAAAAATATGATGATGCAAAAATTTTTGATGAAGAGTCTGCTTGCCATTGCAGGTGCATTCTTCTTCCTGTCAACCGCAAATCTGTCTGCACAGCAATTGACATCCGAACAAAAAGCGGAAGCGCAGCGGCAATTGCAGATGATGTCCCCGGAAGAGATTGATCTCAAAATAAAACAACTCGGGATGACCCGCGAAGAGGCGGAGAAACGGGCAAAAGAGAACGGGATCGATCTGCAATCGTTTCTCAAAAATTCCACGACCGCCGGTGCGGCACCTCAAACGCAGATTATCATCGAATCAGGACCGCAGGGAACTTCATCCTCGCTGGATCAACTTTCATCGCAAGAGATACTGCCCTCTATTCTTAAAAAGCCGGTTAAAACCGAGCGGGGTTTGCATTATTTCGGCTATGATGTGTTCCTGACAACACCCGCTGCATTTGAACCGAGCGCTGCCGGTCCGGTCGATCCCGGGTACATCATCGGTCCCGAAGATGTGCTGAGAGTGAGTGTGTGGGGACAGGTTGAGCAACAAAATGAGTTAAGTGTGGATAAAGAAGGACGCATTTTCATCCCGACCGCAGGTCCTGTTGTTGTATCCGGTATGACTGTCGATGAAGTGCAAAAGAAACTTGTGAAACAACTCTCCAGGTCATTTCAGGGATTGACCGCATCCCCGCCGACTGTTTGGCTCGACGTTACCTTGGCAAGGATCCGTCCGAAACGGGTCTTCATCATGGGAGAAGTGGAAAATCCTGGAGGCTATACCGTGAACAGTTATGCGACGATCTTTACATCGCTCTTTGCCGTCGGCGGTCCCACGGTGAACGGTTCTCTCCGCGAGGTACGTCTGATTCGCGACAATAAGATCGTGACAAAAATCGATCTCTACGCATATCTTACCGGATCTGAAAAGAATAACGATGTTCGGGTACAAAATAACGACATTATTTTTGTTCCTGTTCGCAAGAACTCAATTTTTATCAGAGGTGAAGTACGGAAACCGGGAATCTATGAATTACTGCCGGGCGAAAATCTGAAAAAACTTATCGACTATGCCGGCGGGAATCTCCCCACATCGTACCTCGAACGGGTGCAGGTAGAACGGATTATTCCGCTGAAAGAACGGGTGAAGAACGAATTGGAACGCCGGTACATTGATATCAATTATCGCGAGATCGTGGCGAAGAATTCGGATTACACGCTTGCTGACGGCGATATGGTCACCTTCTTTTCAGTGCTCGATGAAGTGAAAAATTATGTCAGTATCTCCGGCTCTGTCTATAAACCGGGAACGTACCAGCTGACGCACGGTATGCGATTGCTGGATCTGATCGAACAGGCAGATAGCCTCCGTCCGGAGACGTACCTTTTTCGCGGCGAGTTGACGCGGACATTGGACGATGACAAAACAAAAATCACAATCCCGTTCGATCTGCAATCGGTTGTTGATAAAAAATCGGATGAAAATATTGAATTGAAGCGGAAAGATCAGGTGACCGTTCACAACATTGGCATTGCACAATTGCTCGATCAATTTGTAGAGATCCGCGGCAGCGTGAAAAATCCGGGTAAGTATGCTTTAACAAAAAATATGACCCTGATTGATCTGCTGATGCTTGCCGGCGGGTACACAGAAAACGCATCGATACTGCAGGCAGAGATTGCACGGATCGATAAGATGAAGAAAAGCGACACGCTTGTAACGATACTATTTTCACATCTTCCGGATCTGAGCGATACTGTTGCGATCAGCAGTTTTCTCTATTTTGAACAAGCGCGGAACAACGATCTTAAATTACGTCACCGCGATCAGATCTTCGTTCGTTCCGATCCGAACTTCCGGCCGCAGCAACTGGTCTCCATCGACGGAGAAGTGAATTATCCGGGCGAGTATGCATTGATCACGCATAACGAATATCTTTCCGAACTGATTAGGCGTTCTGGAGGGATTACATCCGCTGCCTATCTTCGTGGCGGCAGGTTGACTCGCAACGGTGAACGTGTCAATATCGACTTCCAGCATGTTATAGACGCTCCAAAGACGACAGAAGATATTATACTACATGCCGGTGACGTTATATCTATTCCGAAGAAACCGAATGCTGTACGCATGGTGGGGCAGGTTTTTAACCCTGGTCTGCTTGGTTTTGTGGAGGGGGAATCTATTTGGGATTATATTGAGAGGGCGGGGGGACTGACAGACAGTGCTGACCATGTGATTCTGTTGCATCCCAACGGCAATGCGGAAAAATTCAGCACAGGTTTATTTAGAGGAAGTACCGAAGTGTACGATGGTTCTACAATTGTTGCAACCAAGATACCCGTTCCCCCACCTGAGAAAGAGGGAGAGACCGTCGGACAGATCATTAGAGATCTGTTTGCAATTACTGCGAGCGCGTTGACTATCATGGTTTTGGCGAGACAGTTGTAGGGATGTTTGGTGTTCGGTAATTAGTGATTGATTATCAACGCAAAACCGTTAGAGGTGGAGTCTATTCGACGGTTAGTACGTAATACACTGTGCAAGGAAACGCTACGAAGAGTTGGAAACGAATATCCATGACCTTCACAAGGTTTTGCACGAAAAAGAAATAATGAAAAATGCCACATGTTGAACAGAAATCACCAATGTTGGGAATTTGATTAAGGGTATCGTTACAAGTGTATTGGCAATACAAGTGCTCTCAAAACAACTATAATTAATTGTTAATGGATATATGAAAAAACAACTAGTTGACAAAATAGAAAATAAACAATGTATCGTAGGTGTCATCGGTTTGGGGTATGTCGGCTTACCGTTGAGTCTCTGTTTTATTGAAAAAGGATTCAGCTCTATCGGGTTCGATATTGATCGTGAGAAAATAAAATTTCTGAAATCGGGCACGTCGTACATCAAACATATTTCTTCCGAGCGAATTTCAAACGCGGTCAGCACAACCCTTTTTGATGTTACTGCTGATTTTTCGCGCCTCAAAGAATGTGATGCCATCCTGATCGCAGTTCCAACCCCGCTGAACAAAAACCGTGAACCGGAGATGGAATTTATTGTGAAGACGTGCGAAGCAATCTATCCGCACTTACAAAGGGGACAGGTTGTTGTACTTGAATCAACAACGTACCCCGGCACAACAGTGGAAGTTGTAGTTCCAATTCTTGAAAGGAGCGGGTTAAAAGTTGATAAGGATTTTTACTGTGCGTTTTCGCCGGAACGTGAAGATCCGAACAACGGGCAGTACACGACAGAAACTATTCCGAAAGTTGTTGGAGCAACATCAAAAGAGGGACTGGAAGTTGCAAGTCTGCTCTATTCACAGATTGTCGTACGGACTGTTCCTGTTTCTTCAACCCAAGTTGCGGAAGCAACAAAGCTGATGGAAAATATTTTCCGTGCCGTCAACATTGCGCTGGTAAACGAACTGAAAGTGACATTCATGAAAATGGGGATCGACATCTGGGAAGTGATCGAGGCGGCAAAGACAAAGCCGTTCGGCTATATGCCGTTTTATCCCGGACCTGGATTAGGTGGCCATTGCATACCGATTGATCCGTTTTATTTGACCTGGAAAGCAAGAGAATTTGGCGTTGCGACAAAATTCATTGAACTTGCCGGCGAAATAAATACCGCCATGCCGGATTTTGTCGTGCAGCGAGTGATGGATGCGCTGAATGAATCAGGAAAAGCATTAAAAGGTTCCAGAGTATTGATTTTGGGGCTCGCCTATAAACCGAATGTGGATGATATGCGTGAATCCCCTTCGTTTGTGCTGATGGAAAAATTGGAAAAAAAAGGCGCAATTGTGGAATACAATGATCCACATATCCCCGTTATTCCACCGACACGCGAGCATGCTCAATACACAGGGAAAAAATCTACTCCCATCAGCAATAATTTTGACGTTCTGTTGATCTCAACAAATCACAAAGAGTATTTTTCCTACGATTATTCATCTCTTTCTATTCCCGTTGTCGATACACGAAATGTTGTATCCGCGGTGAATAATCCATTGGTTTTTAAAGCCTAATGAGATAGTTTCTTCAACATTCAACGAGCACAGAGTGAAAAAAATAATTTCAGTTGTCGGGGCACGTCCGAATTTTATGAAGATCGCTCCGTTGTATAAAATCTTAAAGGATGGACCGGTCCAACATCTCATTTGCCATACAGGACAGCACTACGACGAAAAAATGTCCAAAGTGTTTTTTGACGATCTCGAACTTCCGCATCCCGATTTTTATTTGGGTGTAGGAGGGGGAACGATTACGGAACAAACGGCACACGTCATGCTTGCATTTGATAAGATCGTTCAGAAGGAAAAACCCGACCTGATTGTTGTGGTAGGGGATGTTACCTCCACAATCGCATGCAGTATGGTGGCGGTTCGCCATCTAGTACGTGTCGCTCATATCGAGGCGGGTCTCAGAAGTTTCGACAGAACGATGCCTGAAGAGATCAACCGTGAATTGACCGATACGATATCCGACCTTCTCTTTGTCACCGAGATGAGCGGTAAAAAAAATTTGATCAAGGAAGGAAAAAAAGAAGAGTCCATTTACTTCGTCGGCAATTTAATGATTGACAGCGTAGTGCACTACATGCCGAAAGCAGATCGGTCAACGATAGTGAAGGATTTTGATCTGAAGCCGGGTGCCTATACGCTTGTGACATTGCACAGACCGAGAAACGTCGATGCCGTTGATGAATTGGAGAAAATTATCGCTCTGTTGAATGAACTTTCGAACAAAACGAAAATCATCTTTCCGATCCATCCGCGAACGCAAAAAAATATCGTTGCGCATGGATTGCGGAACCTACTCTCGGAACGAATCATCATTACAGACCCGATAGGATACATCGACTTTCTGGCGCTGATGAAGAATGCCTCTCTTATCATTACCGATAGCGGCGGTATCCAGGAGGAGACGACGTACCTGGGAATCCAATGCATCACAGCCAGAGATAATACGGAACGTCCCGTCACAGTCGAAATCGGCACCAACCAACTTGCCGGCACGGATTGGAATAATGTCGGAAAGTGTGCGGTGGAGGTTCTTGAAGGTAAAGTAAAGAACGGCACTATTCCTGAATTATGGGATGGGAATGCCGCTTCGCGCATTGCTAATATTTTGTTACAACAATAAACGCAGGTGTGTTGATTATGAGTCAGGAAAATGTTTCTCCAAGTGCCCCCTCGTTATCGGTGTACGATGTACTCTCTGTGTTTTGGTCGAAAAAGTTTTTGATCGCGAAGATCACCGGCAGCATCACTCTTCTCTCTGTTGTCATCAGTCTTATGCTACCAAACTATTACAAATCGACCGCCACACTCCTTCCGGGGAACACCAATAATCTCGGCCGCTTTTCCGGCATCTCCGAATTGGCGTCTCTTGCAGGGGTGAACGTTGGAGGCGGTGACGACCAGGAAAAACTATATCCACTAATTGTCATGAGCGAGTCTGTTCTCAAGAATGTGATATACTCTCAGTATCACTCCAAATATTCTGATACACTGGTGAATCTCATCAAATTCTGGGATATTGAAGGAGACAGTCCCGAAATAGAATTTGAGATAACGCTGAAAAAACTGCGGGAAGAAATGAACGTAAGCCTCGATGTACGGGCGAATACCATCAGTATCTCAATAGAAACAAAAGAGCCCCGTGTCTCAGCCGAGATTGTGAACAATGTTCTTGCAGAACTCGATACTTTTATGAAAACGAAGAAAACGACGAACGCATCGGAGCAGAGGCTTTGGATTTCTTCACGATTGAAAGAAGTGGAAAGTGATCTGCAGAAATCGGAAAATACATTGAAAGATTTTAGAGAGAGAAATCGGGTTATAGGTACTTCGCCCGAATTATTGCTTATGCAGGAGAGAATGATCAGAGAAGTGCAAATAAATCAAACGATTTATATTGAGTTAAAAAAGCAGTATGAGATTGCACGCATCGAAGAGATAAAAAATGCACCGATCATTAACGTGCTCGACAGTGCACGCCCGGCGGCAAAAAAAGAACGGCCGAAAAGAGCGCTTATTGTTCTCTTTTCATTCACCCTTGGTTTACTCGGCTCATTGTCGTATGTGACCGTCACGTTTTTTTACAAGGATGTCATAAATAAGTTGAGAGGGATATTTGCAGTCTAATGGCAGAGGAGAAGCATATTGAATGAGTTTGCTGGCCAAAGTCGGAAAAAATTCATCGCTATTTTTTTTGGGAAGAAGTGTTTCAGCTTTTGCCACTGTTGCTGCCATTCCAGTGTATTCACGCCTCATTGAGCCGCAGCAATACGGTCTGTACGCATTAGTCAACGGGGTGCTGCTCTCGATCGTTGTACTATCAGGATGCGGCTTAAGCAGCAGTATTACTCGGTTTTATCATGAATCAGATCCCGGTGAAATCACCCGGAACGCCGTTCTGGCGCAGGTCGTTACTGGTGCCGGTGCAGTGCTTGTGCTTCTGCTGCTGTTTCCTGTATTGCTTCTATACAGCCTAAGCGAATATTATCAAATCGTGGCAACGGCAATTCCGCTGGTGCTTCTTGAAAATCTAGTCGTTGTCCAAATTTCATTTTACAGGATACGACAACAAGCTGTGCAGTATGCAATAGTGAGTATCGTGCAGAGATGGATCGGCATCGGGCTCACGATCGTATTGCTGTATTTGCATGTCGGGGTCAGCAGTCTGTTTATCGGTTTGGCTATTGCCGATGTTCTACTTATCATTTATTTTTTTTTCAATGAGTGGAAACAGAGTATTAAATTGCCGGCTGATGTAGGTCGTATGAAATATCTTTTGCTTTTCGGGCTCCCTGTAGCATTTGACTCGTTGATTTTTTCCGTGTTCCAGCTGTCAGATCGTTACATCTTGGGGTTGTATCACTCTCTGTCCGATGTCGGCGTATATTCCTTTGTCTATGATATTGCATTAAAGGTGCAGTTTCTCATCGTCTTGCCCATGACGCAAGTTGTTGAGCCGATGTTTTGGATCGAAATCAAAAAAAAGGGGATTGAGCATGCAAAAAAACTGGTTTCACAATCGACACAGTATTTTATCGTGTTCATAGGTTTCCTTTCCGGTTTTATTTTTCTTTATTCAACGGATATCATTAGAATTTTTGCTTCGGAGCGCTATCTTTCGCACGAGCTGCTGCTGCCGGTACTGGTTTGTGCAGTATTGTTGTATGGCGTTTTTTACGTGGTACGGATCGGCATCTTTTATGCTATGAAAACAAAATACTTGCTGCTTGTTACAGGAAGTGTTGCGGCAGCTAAAATAGTAATAAGTTTTTTGGTCATCCCTCACTACGGAATTTTAGCTGCGGCATTCTCCACATTGATCGGATACCTTGTCCTGACTATTGTGGCGTATTGGAATTCTTCCCGGTTTTTGAAGATTCGGTATTCGTTCTTTCGCAATACCGTCGGTGTCGCCGCATTGCTGCTTTCGGCATACGGCATTTCATTATCACTGCCAGGGGGAGTTTTGTTGAATAGTATTTTCAAAGGGGTGTTGTATCTGATTATCTCACTGGTTATTGTAACAATACTCTTTAAAGAAATTCAGAACATTATGGTAAAGAAGTTTTCTTTGGAATTTCGTGCAGGATCATAATGAAGCGGAATACTTTGCTTTTCATATTGCTCTTCCTTACTGCGACATCTCTTTTTTTTGCAAGATTGGATCTGGATGCACTTGATGAAGTATTATCAAATGCAAAATTCGGGTACGAATATATCTATTCCGTTGCGTTCATGCTGCTGAGTTTTGCAGTTCTTTATTTCAGCGTCAGAGCGTTTTCAGACAAGCAGTCGTTTGAATTTTTCAGACCTACCATTGTAATCTCGTCATTGTTTATCGCGTCTGCCATTGGAGGTTCGGTATCATACATCATCACATGGCTCATATGGCCGCACTTTGTGCTTGATATCTCCAATGCGATCCGTACTGTTGGCGTTGCATTATTGTTTATGTCGGGAGGAATACTCGTCGTAAATCTTCTCATCAAACCGTATATCAGCGCCAGTGAGAAGGTCAGAACGGAGACAGCTATAAATCCGGTACGTTTAAAAGTGGCAATACTTGTAACATTTGCTATTGGGATGGCAGGAGCGATACTCGTTTTTTCAAAGCTCGGATTCATTCCGATCCTTGCCGATCTTACGGTAAGCCAAAGGGCGAGTTTAGGGACAATGGTCGGTTCAGGATTACAGTCGAAAATGTATTTGACGTTGATGATTACAATTATTTTATCGCTTGTCTATCTTATTAAGGTCGATTCCAGAAGCATTTTTGCCGTTTTTTTCTTCTTTGTCACCACAATGTTATTGTTTGGGTATGGGGCAAGATTTTTTTTTGTAATGCCTGCGTTGGTAGGTTTGTTCTGTTACAACAATTTTGTCAAACGGATCAAATTCGTTTATGTGATTCTCGGCTTTCTGGTACTCTTCCCGCTGTTGGTCGTCTATACATCGGCTCGGGAAGATTTGACGACAGGGGAATCGATTGGTATGTACGGTTTTGCGTTTTATTTATTTGGTGAATTCCGCGATTTTACCTACATGCTGGATAAATTAGGAAGGTACAATCAGTATCTAGGCGGCACGACACTTATGAATATTTTATATACCGCAATGCCGCAACAAGTGTGGGAAGTGTTCGGAATCAATAAATTAGGAGCAATGTACAGTTCGGCGACGTTTTCCGCAGATTTTTTGTACAAAGCAAATGCAGGGATACGAATAGGATTATTGGGAGAGTTCTTTATTAATTTTGGGTACACAGGAATTTATATCGGCTCGTTCATTTTTGGAATTTGCGCAGGCATTTTAGATATTTTTTACGAGGTTCTCCCGAGGAAAACCACAGGACAAATATTTGTTGCATTTCTTACAGTGAACCTTCTTTTTTCTGTTATCGGTCAGATTGACGGTGTTTTTGCCACAATCTATTACTATGGCTACATATTGGTGGCCGCTCTCCTGTTTATCAGGGAACGAAAAATGGTGTACGATGAATAAAATTTCTTCAGTGATATATTTTTCTTCCAACGAATGGAATTCGTACTGGATTATCCAGCAGCCTGTTGCCAATGAACTATCAAAGATTGTTCCTGTGTTGTATGTCGAACGGAACGTTTCTCTCTTTACCATTCTCCGCTATCCGACAATGTGGAGGAAACTGTTTATGTGGATGCGCGGGATACGCAAGGTAAAAGAGAATTTATATGTCTATTCGCCGATTCCTCTCTTTCACCTCGGACATCGATTTCCGATGATCCTGTTCGCCGATTTTTATCTGAAGGCATTGGCGGTAAAACTTATTACACGGATGAAACCGGAGTTTTCAAAGCCGACCCTTTTTTTCGATTCTCCCTATTATCAAAAAGCATTGACGCTGTTTCCTGAATCAACGAGCGTCTATCACATCGGGGATGAATTGTCCGCTTTTTCGACATCGCATCCTGAAAAAATGGAAGCGATAGAAAACAATTTTTTGCCCAAAGTCAACGTGGTCTTCTGTGCAGCGACAAAATTGGTCGAATCAAAAAGACAATGGAACCCAAATATCCATCTTATTTGGAATGCGATAGACCACGAGATCTTCAGAAAAGAAAATGTGAGGGTGATAGAGGAGATGACATCGATCAGGAAACCTATAATCGGTTTTTGCGGCGTCGTTTCATCGTGGTTTGACGGGGAATTATTTGAGGCAGTGGTTGATTTACTTCCGGAGTTTTCATTTGTTATAATCGGAAAATTCATCCATGAACAGCCGCCGTTCGTGAAAAAGAAGAATGTTTATTTTCTCGGCTCAAAGCCGCGGAATGAGATGCCGTCGGTGTTGTCGATGTTCGACGTGGGGATCATTCCCTTCAAGAAGAACCGTCTCGTCGAAAATATTCTTCCATTGAAATACTTCGAATACCTTGCCGTTGGCAAGCCCATTGTGGCGACATCCTTTTCCCCCGATCTGGAAAAGGTCAGGCAATACGTAACGCTGGCGGATGCACCACACGAGTTTGCAGATGCAATACGATCTGCCGTTCATACGGATTCCGAAGAGAAAATCCGGAACCGGAAAAAAACCGCTGCCGCATGCACGTGGGAGAACAGAGTACAAGAAATGCTAACAATACTACAATCATAAATTCATTCACCAATTACTAAAGGAACACTAAGGATGAGCAAAATACTGGTTACGGGGGGATTGGGGACGGTCGGTTCCGTCCTTGTCCAAACATTGACAGCTAAAGGACATGATGTGCATGTTGCGGATCTTTCCCACCATCATGAAGGCAACTATTCGAGATGTGACATCGGAAGTTTTTATCAGGTAGAACGACTGCTGTCGAAAGGAAAATTCGACTATGTGTACAATCTTGCAGCAGAGTTCGGGCGTTGGAACGGTGAAGATTACTATGATACGCTCTGGCGATCGAACGCGGTGGGGACGAAAAACATCATCCGGATGCAGGAACGTTTGGGGTTCCGGTTGATTCATTTCAGCAGTTCGGAAGTGTACGGAGATTATGACGGCGTGATGTCCGAGGATGTGATGGACAAGTATGAAGTGAAGCAGATGAACGACTATGCGATGACCAAGTGGGTTAACGAGATGCAGATCATGAATTCTGCGCAAATGTACAAAACGGAATCTGTCCGTGTCCGATTGTTCAATACGTACGGACCCGGCGAGTACTACAGCCCGTACCGCAGCGTTATTTGTTTGTTCATTTACCGCGCATTGTTCAACATTCCGTACAAGGTGTTTCTGGGGCATCATCGTACATCATCGTACGTTACCGATACCGCAGCGACTCTTTCCAATATTGTGGAGAATTTCAAACCGGGAGAGGTCTATAACATTGGCGGGACCGAATACCACGATATTAAAACTGTTTCCGATATGATCATTAAATATCTCGGCAAATCAGATTCGTTTGTTGAGTATGTTGAGCACGAACCGTTTACAACAAAAGACAAAAAAGTCGATCTCACAAAAGCAATCAGGGATTTAAAACACAATCCGGTGGTAAAACTGGAAGAGGGGATTCCGAAGACCATTGAATGGATGAAGAGTGTTTACATTAATGATAAAGATGTCATTTATCCAAAATTCATATAATGTTTTTGTTGGGTTTTATGGAAACGTAATCGCAGAGACGACAAAATAATAAAATGAATGTTTTGATTGTTACAAATATGTATCCCACTAAGCAATCGGTGCATAGTGGGATTTTTGTTAAGGACCAAGTACGCCAACTGCAAAAAAGCGGAATCCAAGTTACCGTCTTGGTCATTAAACAAAGGGGTGAGCCATTTATTTCTTATTTGACGGCATTGCGCAAAGTACGTAGAACACTCAATGCTTCTCATTTTGATATCGTACATTTCCATTATGGGTTGACCGGATTTTCAGCATTCGCAGTAACAGGTACGCCAGTGGTACTAACTTTACATGGTTCCGATGTCGAAATCGGTTGGCAGCGATTGATTTCACGCTTGGCAGCCATTAAAGCTGATGCAATTGTTGTGCAAAATGAGAAACATGCCCGACTTTTTATGGATAAATCCCACGTGATTCCCTGTGGAATTGATTCGGAAATATTTTTTCCGGTACCACGTGATGTTGCCAGAGAAAAATTGGGTCTTTCTCGTGAAAAAAAATATATATTATTCCCTGCCAATCCGAGCAATTCTGTAAAGAATTTTCAACTCTTTAGCAAGACAATCGATGCGTTGAAACTTTTGGATACTAAAGTAGAGCCGTTGGTATTAAAGAATATCGAGCGATCACAAGTTAATTTATTCTACAATGCATGTGATTGTTGTTTGGTAACCTCTCATTACGAAAGCGGCCCTTTGGTGGTCAAGGAAGCATTGTATCTTGATATTCCGGTTTTTTCAGTTGATGTTGGAGATGTTCGTTCGGTATTTGGAAGACTTGCCGATACTTATATTGTGTCAAATGATCCGAATATCATAGCACAAAAAATTTTTCATCAACTGCATTCAGAAGAGAAAATAGAATTTTCTAATCTGGTGCAACATTATACACTAGATTCTGTCGGAAACAAACTACTGGATTTGTACAATCATTTACTAAAGAAGTAATGAATGCTTTGATCATACTGCTGGTATATAGGAAAAAATTGTTGCTATTATTGATGTTTTCAACAAATATTTTTCTTATGAGCCAGGAAGGATATTACAATACACCAAGATTTATTCCTCGGTCACAACTGGGGAATATTACTGAGGCGAATCAATACATACTCACTCCGTACTCATTTTCATTAAATACTAACGGATATCCGGATAGGATGTACTTCAAAGGTGACTCGCTCTGTTTCTCGGCAGATATTTCAGTAAGTTCTTTTCGTGGCTCACATAGATTTGTTGAAAATACGAAAAGAATTGAGTCATCTTCTTTTTTTTGCCGATCGTCGCATGAATCACAATTATATTCAGGCGGACAAAAAACAGGCGAATTATTTACATTGATAGAAGGATTTAAGGATTCACCGAGACTGTATTGCTATTCCAGAATGGTTTTTTCAAGTGTTGATACTGTGGTTATAAAACTTACTTTTACTCTTCCGAAAACCATAAATAGTACAACCTGTACAACAAAAAATATTGCAAACATTCCTGCCGGTAAGCATACAACGGTGTCGAGTGTGCAGTCTGCTACAACACGCAGTACATATGCACATTCCGATCAAAAATTGTTATTGATTTTTCCCAAAGGGTATCCGCACATAAGATCTTGGAGTAAGGAGTATTTTACCGTTGATACCTCCATTAATTCTTCAACTAATAATGTGGATTCATCCTTAACAATAACATTCGATACGATAATAGTTGCACCGGGACAAACATTTGATCATATGTTCATTGTAGCTATTACTGACATAGAGTGTGGAAATATTTTTACCGATGAGTTGTTGGAAAAATTTGGTTTTTACTCCCCCGTGGAAGGATATTCTACAAGACGTTTCACCGGAATCAAAGGATTTGAATTTCTTCCGGCAAAAGCATGGACATGGGGATGGGCAACTTTTCCGAACCAGTATATGAAATATTTGCTCACTAAAAATGATTCACTTTACCATGGATATTTTTTAGACGAAAAAATTCGCCATTTTGTATATTTTCTGGAACATCAATCCAA
>JBFMFY010000029.1:0-39359 GCA_040751955.1 Bacteroidota bacterium | reverse complement strand
AAATTTCGAGAAATTTATTATATAATATGCAAATATGGTTTTGGAAGCAATCCATTTGCTCAGGTTGCTTTCCAATTGTTAACAATATCTTCACTATATCGCTGCAGAGATATTAACAGATTCTAATTGATTGAAAGAAATTTTTAGCTTTCAAGATTGCTTTTAATCACATATGTTTCAGACCAAAAGATTTATTATACCTAAAATAGCAAACGCAAAACCAAATTTATAGAATAGACTTTCTATGGGCTTAGGTCAAACGATGTTGACTATAATGGCGTTGATGCTCATGGGCAGATTAATCCTGTCTGTGAACACCACAACGCTTGATGTCGGTTACACCAAAGATATGGCTGAATATCGTATTACAGCTACATCACTTGGTACATCAATGCTGGAGCAGTCTTCAGCCCTCGCTTTCGATGAACGGACAGTCGATTCCGTTGCTTCCGTTATTACTTCTCTCACCGTGGCGGGATCGTTGGGCACTGACGCTGGGGAGTCTTCAGTGGATTTATATGATGACATTGATGACTACAATAATTATGTGAAGTACGATACGCTGACGAATTCCGCAATTTATAAAACACGCGTCAGGGTCTCGTATGTGACGATATCGGGTACAACGGTAGCATCCACGACAACGCGCACATTCAGTAAAGAAATAGATGTTGAATTGACCAGTGATTATCTCATAGATTATTCTGTCACCCCCACCCGTGCTGACACGTTGCACTTTAAACAGATTTTCAGTTACTGGTATTTCCGGTAGGAGGAAGGAAAAGGATACATGGGCTCGCAAACTATACTTGATTTAATTGCTTCAACCATGGTATTCGGCAGTCTTCTGTTGATTGCCTTGCGGATCAATACCGGAACTGCGGAAAATTTGCAGATGTATAGGGGAGATCTGTTGGTACAACAAAATCTTGTAGAGATAACCCGGCTATTGGAATATGATTTCAAAAAGATCGGTTATTGCAAAGATCCCACAAAAATTTCTGACCCGTCACAAGCGATCCGTTACGCTGATTCAATTAAAATAAAATTTTATACAGACTTTCCAACGAGTGCTGATCCCCAGGGTGACGGGAATTTAGACTCGTTGACATATTATGTCGGTCCTACGAGTGAAGCGAGCGCAACGCCGAACCCAAACGATAGATTATTATACAGAGTCGAGAACAATGCGACACCGGTCGGTGTGAATCTCGGAGTTACCGTGTTCGATTTAAAATACTTTGACTCTTTCAGAGATTCTATTCCGTCGCCGGTTGCAAATTGCGGGCTGATTCAGTATATGCAAATCACCATTCAGGTTGAAAATTTGGCAGCATCGGATACATTGATAGTCAACCGAGCATCTTTCGACAGACCATACCAAACGGCATACTGGCGGCAGGTTCGTTTGGCTGCAAAAAATTTACGGAACAGGTAAAGGGAGTATTGTATGGGAAGAACTTCTATTTATATGGTAATTGGTTTTTGTGCAATCATGTTGCTGACTGGAAAAAATATGTCGGACGTCGGAGTGCAGGCACTGGACAATTCATTGTCGTACTATGAAAACACCCAGCGATATACACTAGCCGTTGCTGCTGCAAATTTGGTTTGCTCAAAAGTGTGGGAAACTCCGTCGTGGACAGCCGGATACTCTAACGTCAGCTATAACGGCGGTACATTCAGCGGCACTGTTACGGATTTAGGTGGGGGCAAGAAACAAATCACCGCAACAGCATCATACGGAGGGTCATCCCAGTCCGTAACGATCGTAATGAAACCGAGTAACTTTTCTAAATTTGCTTACTACGGAGGCACCAGCGCTTCTGCTGCCGCTTGGGAAACGGGAGACACGATCGGCGGTCCGAGTCATACACAAGGGAAATTGAAAACGTTCGGTTCTCCGGTATTCATGGGGAAGGCAACTTCCTTGTCGGGCATAACAAAATCAGGATCTCCGGCAACTCCGCAATTTCAAGGCGGTTTTGAATCAGGCGTCAGCATTACAATGCCGAATAATACTAGTTACACCAACATCCTTACCGCTGCAACGAGTGGCGGTTATAGTCAAACAGGAGGAACGCTGTATATAAAGTTTAATTCCGACGGTACCGTCAGTTGGAAAACTTCATCAGCCGCATCGTACACAACCCAGTCGCTGAGCAGCTTTTCACCAAATGGTGTGATCGCTATTGACAAAGGAACGCTGTACGTCGAAGGGACTCTCGACGGACGTGTAACTTTGGCGTCGCTGCGAAGCAGCGGATCAACGGGGGGTACCACAATCATAACAAATGATCTGGTCATGAGTGATAATCCTAAAACAAATCCGAATTCAAATGATGTACTAGGCATTGTCAGTTACGGCGATGTTACGATTGCCGATAATAGTGCGACAACATTTAACGTACAAGCAACAATGTACAGTTATACGGGAGGGTTAGCAGTGCAAAACGGTACCTCCCGTCCTGCCGGCACACTGAATGTCTATGGAGGAATGATTGTTGAACGTCTGTATGCTACCTCCAACGGAGCTTCCGGTTCATCACGTAAAGGATATAATTTAAACCTCCGCTTTGACTCCAGATTCAGCAATGATTCACCTGATTACTTTCCTGCTACAGGCAAGTATGAAATACTATCGTGGTTCGAATGAATACCCACCAATACGTTTCAAGTGAAAAAGGCGCACGTTGATGCGCCTTTCTTTTTGGTAGTGTCTCAGTATTGTCACACCGAACTTGTTTCGGGATCCACATAAGATGCTGAAAACAAGTTCTACATGACGGGTTTTTTCTTGAAGGAATAGCTCAGCAATCAAACTGAGACACTACTTTCTTTTTTGCTATTCATACAAGCAAACCCGTATATTTGATCATGAGAAAGATCCTTGAAATCTCAACTTTTGTTTTCATCTCAATGCTCTGCGCCATTGCCCAGCAAGATCAGAGCGGGAATGTCTTTCGTCTTGCACAGGCGTTTGAACAGCAGGGAGAATACGAACGTGCGCTTCAATTGTACAGAGATCTGTACGCCAAAGATTCGAATAATTATCCGTACTTCGACGCGCTCCGGCGAATGTACGTGCAGGTGAAGCAGTACGACGAAGCGATACAATTAAGCGTCAGGCGCTTACGCACAATACCATTCGATTTTACACTGCAGGCAAACATCGGCACACTGTATGCCATGGCAGGTAAGCAGGTTGAAGCCGAATCGGTCTGGAATTCCATCCTTCAATCCGCGAATAAGAATCAAATGTTCTACCGCGCTGTGGCGAATGAACAGGTGAATCAGCGCCTGTTTGATAAAGCAATTGCCACATACATTCGAGGCCGTAAAGACATCGGCGACGAATTCGTCTTTGCAAACGAACTGGGATATCTTTATGCATTCATGATGGATTACAAGAATTCTACGCGCGAGTATGTAAAGATGCTCAGACAGAATGAACTTCAGTATGATTTCGTGCAATCGCGATTGTCATCGATCGTAACAAGGGATGAAGGACTGCGGGCAGCAATCAGTGTTGTGGATGAAGAGGTGTCAACACGACAAACTATTCCGCTGCTGCGCATCCAGCTCTGGCTCTCTATGGAAGAGCATCGTTACAACGATGCGTTCACCATAGCAAAAAAGATTGAATCATTAATGAATTCCGGCGGCGTTGAGATATTCCAGTTTGCCGAGCGTCTCTTTCGTGAAAAAGAATATGGCATCTCCGCTCAGGCATACCGACTTGCTCTGAATAGCGGGCTTCCGATGCAGCACAAACCGCAAGCAACGTTCGGGTTCGCCCGGTGTATGGAAGAATTGAGCGCTCGCGGTGATTCTGCCGCATCATCTCGTAATGAAAGCGGTTTATCCATGTTGGAAACACAGCCGACATTTTCCGGAGCGATCAGCCTCTATGCTCAACTGTCGAAAGAGTTTCCGTTCAGCAACATCGCCGCGAATTCGCTTTACCGCATCGGCATGATCCGCTACAAGCAGATGTTCGATCTGGACGGTGCGCTGCATACGTTCGATTCGGTGCTGACTATTTCACCTGCTGGTTCGATGATACCGACGGTACTGTCAACCATTGGTGATATTAACATTGCTCAGGGGAAACTGGATGAATCTCAGAAACGGTTCACGACAATGAGCAGGTCACCATACGCGAGTCAGGAGCAACAGTCCTTTGCCCAGTTACGGCTTGCAGAGTTGCAGTTCTTTAAGAATAATTTTGACAGCGCCCTCGCCGTACTGCAGCCGTTGACGCAGAACCTGAAAGCGGACGAAACAAACGATGCGCTGATCCTGCAGTATTTCATCACCGAAAACCTGTTCCAGTTCCGTGATGCGTTGAAGCAGTATGCGCGCGCCGAATTGCTTGCCCGTCAGTTTAAAATCAGCGAAGCGGCGAACGAATTCGGCTCCATTGTCAATCAATATGCCGCTGCGCCACTTGCGGACGATGCCTTGTTGAAAAAAGCGGAATACCAGATTCAACTCCATCAATTCGATCAGGCACTTGCATCATACCGCAGGCTGTTGGATGAATTCACATTGAGCACTGAAAAGGATAAAACCTATTTCAGGATGGGTGAGTTGTACCAAATGTATTTGAATGACAAGCAGAGGGCGATTGGAGCGTATGAAACGATTTTGGAAAAATATCCTTTTTCACTTTTTGCTGAGGAAGCGAGAAAGCGGATACGGTTGCTGCGCGGGGATGCAATTTGATGAATCTGGCTGATCTCCGCGAATACTGTCTGAACAAAAAAGGGAAGATCACTGAAGAATTCCCTTTTGATGAAGAGACACTCGTTTTTAAAGTTTTCGGCAAGATGTTCCTCCTGACAAACGTCAACGATATTCCTCTCTCCATGAATCTCAAATGCGATCCCGAACGCGCCATCGAACTGCGCGAACGATATCCCGCTGTTAAACCCGGGTACCACATGAACAAAAAATGGTGGAACACCGTTGATGCTGACGGTTCTATTCCCGATGGATTGGTGTACGAACTGATCGATCATTCGTACGACGAAGTAGTGAAGAATCTGCCGATGAAATTAAAAAAGAAGATCGTTGATGTTAAGAAAGTGAAGAAGAATCGCTAATCTAAAAACTCCCACGATAATCCGAACCGTATATTTCCGTCGTACATAGGATACACAGGGGCAAGCAAGTATTCATTTCGCGTTACATTTTCCCAAATGAGATGAACGTATGCACTCCCGATTTTTCCGATGGCAAACAGATCCATCGTACCGCTTGGACCATAACTGAGAATGGAAGAAGGTAGCCAGACGCCAGCCTCATCGTACGGTTTCATTCCGGTCTGTCGTGAATAATATCGTCCTCTGATACCGGCTTTAAGATCTAATTTTCCCTTTGCAAGCAATCCGTGGAAGTATGCCGAGCCGTTGAGCGTCAGTTCGGGATACAGTGTGAGTGGAACGCCGTTCCGTATTATTGCTGGCTGCTTCAGATAATTTGCATTTCCTTCAAAATGAAATTTTCCAATGGTGAGGTGTGCCGATGCTGCGATCGCATCATATAAGAATTCCTGTGAGATAATCGGTGCGATTGTTAAGAAAGTGGAAGAAGTATCGAATTCGATTGGATTCTTCAGCACCGTCCTGCGATAGGAAATTGAACCGCTGAATGCCGGGGAGAATGAAACGGTGCTGCCGAACTCAAGCATGGAGAATGATTCAATGTTGTGCAGCTCTGCAGGATTGACGATGAATAAATTCTTTGTCATGTTTGTTCCTGTTGCTCTATCGTTTTGGATGTTCTCCGTAATTCCGCCGAAAAATGATATTGCAGATGTGAGTCTGAGAGTTCCGTACGCACCACCATGCACTAATTTGTTTCCACTGAAATCGCGTGCGACGATGAATGGTGAGATGGTGAAGAATGACAGCAGGGAGATGTCGTCCTTCAACCCGGTCGTCAGAATATTTTCAGATTCAATCTCCTCGTAGTTGATATATCCGTTAAGTCTGTTGAATCCGACATCCGATGCGATCTGAAATTTTACACCGGTTGTAAGTGATGTAAAATCCTTTTTTGTGAAAATCTGGTTCGTGATGGTCCCTCTGTTCTCTTCATCGCGGTATTCCCGCAGCCTGTCGAAATGGTACAACGACAATGTTGAATGAAAAGATGAATCGGCAGCAGAGAGGAATGAAGCTGTCAGCGTATAATGGCTGTTCGAATATTTTTCATACGATTCATAATTCTGGACCTCCGCCTGAAATCCGTCAAAAATGCTTGTGCTGTTGCCGTAGTCAACTCCGCCAAAAAGACCCGTCCACGTCTTGTTGTAAAGGTAGAAGAACGAAAGGTTAAACCAATCTGAGACGTTGTACCGTACTTTGCTCCTGAATGTCCATGCATCGTCGTTGGAATTGAGGAATCGCCCCCTGAAATTATTTGCTTCTTTGTTTGAACCAAACCCGTGATGAGAGAGTGCAAGGGTCAAATTTAAATCGCGGAGTATGTTCTGCGCAAAAAAAGCGTCGGTGTTGGTATAACCGTTAACTCCCTGGCTGTAACGCAGGTTGGTAATGGCACGGTTGTTGTCGAAATTCTTTGTAACAATGTTGATCGCTGCGGCGCCCGATCTTCCGTCATAAAAAACTGATTGTGAAGTTCCGACGTATTCTATTCGTTCAATTGCTTCTACAGGAATCAGCCAGAGATTAAAACTGCCGGTGTGAAAATCGTTGTACGAAATGCCGTCAACCATTATGGAAATGTTCTTATCGGAGAGTCCTCCGATTACAACTTGGTTTTGCTGACCGGGGCTTGCTAAATCACGCACAAACACGCCGGGCTGCACGGAAAGAATGTCGTACAATGACCGATATTCTTCCCAGATAATTTTTTGCGCAGAAATGAATTGTTTCGTTGAATCAATCGGTTCGATAGAACCGATATCCGGAATTGGTCTTACATAAACGAGAGAGTCCTTCCGAACCGGCGCAGATAAGGAATCAATCTTCTCCTGAGAACATAAGGTAGATGAAGCAAGGACGAATACAGCAAGCGTACGGCGGAAGAAGGTCATACCATATCAATCGTAAAATTTGGTTCAGTAAGGTGAATAAAGTATTTTGTGTCGAAAGCGGCCATTGCTTTTTTAGCGTCGGCTTCCTTCTCAAATAATCCAAAAACAGATGAACCACTGCCCGACATGAGTGCGTGAACAGCATGGTGTACGAGTAGTTTCTTTTTTATCGCACCAATCTCCGGGTATGCCTCGAATACAATTTCTTCAAAATCATTTTCGGCTGTGGCTATGCATTGAATTGACGAGAGGGAGAATTTTTTCCCGAGAGTCGTACGCTCTGGGAAGGATCCATTTCGTTTTTCGGATAGGGCTTTATATGCCCATGGTGTTGAAACATGAATGCCCGGATTTACGAGCACAATCCAATACGGAAGGTCTAAATGAATAAATGATAGTTTTTCCCCCCGCCCTTCCGCGTATGCGGACTGCCGTCCCAAAAAGAAAGGAACATCAGATCCTATCGTGAGCGCAAGTTCATTGGCAGTTTGGGTATCTAGTTGCATTCCCCATAACGCGGGAACTGTCTGTAAAATCACAGCGGCATCACTGCTTCCACCGCCAAGTCCGGCACCGACAGGAATGTTTTTTGTAATCTGGATCTCGGCACCGCGAGTTGTGTGAAAGGTTTGCCGCAGCAGATCTACAGCTTTCCAGCAGAGATTGTCGTTGTTTGTGGGAATGTCACTGTTGTGCACTGTTACAGCAATGGTATCGTTTTCACGGACAGCGATCTCATCGAACAAATTGATGCGATGGAACACCGTTTCGATATTATGAAATCCGTCAGATCGTTTCCCGACAATATGCAGTCCAAGATTGATTTTGGCATATGCCTTCACATTCATCATGAAGCAAGATACGAGAAGAATGCAGAATGAGCAAGGTTTGTGCTCTGTATCGAAGAGATACGTAATGAAAAAATTTTATGTTGATTTTTTACAGGGCTTTGCCTATACTTCAACGCATTAGAGAGGCTCAATTACCTAACTTACACTTGGGGACACTGTATGGCGCAGCCATTCAACATTCTGGTCGTCGATGACGAAGACGCACTACGCAATGTGCTGAGCAGTGAATTGCAGAGCGAAGGGTATTCCGTCGTATCGGCGGCGGATGGTGATGAGGCAATTTCAATACTTCAGCAAAAATCTTTTGACCTTGTACTCCTCGATATTAAAATGCCGCGCGTTGACGGATTTGAAGTGTTGCGCTTTCTCAAAGAACGATATCCGAATACAAAAGTGATCATGCTGACAGGGTTCGCGGATCTCAAGAATGCCATCGAATCGAAAAAACTCGGGGCAGAAGATTTTGTCAGCAAGCCGTACGATCTGGTCGATCTGTTGACCACGATTGAACGAGTGCTCTCTTCCGAGTAAACCTTCCACACAACCATTTCTCTACTTTGGATGTACAGCGTATGGTGCGCAGTCATTACATTTTAGTCGTTGATGATGAACCCAGCGTCTGTTTTCTTCTGAAAGAAGAACTTTCCGAGAACAAAAAATTTTCAGTACGTACAGCCAATGATGGTGCTGACGCAGTGAATCAACTCCAGCAACAACCGTTCGATGTTGTTCTGCTCGATGTACGGATGCCGAGGATGAGCGGGATGGATGTATTGCGATTCATCAAAGAACACCATCCGACAACCCAGGTTATTATGCTGTCGAATTATGCTGATGTGAAAACCGCTATTGAAGCGACCAAGCTCGGTGCGTACGATTTTGTCAGCAAGCCGTATAATAGAGAGGAGTTGTTTGCGACGGTGCATCGTGCTCTCGAACATCGCCGCTTGACGATCGACAACGAATTGATGAAGTACGAACTTTCCCGCAAGTCGGGAGAGAAGGAGATCATCGCCCGCAGCCCCGCTATGAAATCTGTGCTTGCAACCGTTAAGAAAGTTGCATCCAGCGATACATTCATCCATATCTATGGTCCAAGCGGCTCGGGCAAAGAACTGATCGCTCATCTTGTGCACTCCGAAAGCCAACGCCGAGACCATCCTTTTGTCGTTGTCAATTGTGCCGCTCTTCCGGACACGCTTCTTGAAAGTGAATTGTTCGGACATGAGAAAGGGGCGTTTACAAATGCGTATCAAATGAAGCAGGGATTGGTTGAAGTTGCAAACAGAGGGTCGCTCTTTCTGGATGAAGTAGGGGACATCAGTGCAGCGGTGCAGCCAAAGTTGCTTCGGTTTTTGGAGACGGGAGAATTCAGACGGGTCGGCGGAACAAATTCAATGAAAGTCGATGTGCGTGTGATCTCGGCAACGAATAAAGACCTTCAGGGAGAAGTGAAAGCCGGTAGATTCAGGGAAGATCTCCTGTATCGTCTGAACGTCGTTACGATAAAGATACCACCCTTGCGAGAACGGATGGAAGATATTCCACTGCTCGTTGAATATTTTCTGAACAAGAAAATAAAATCAAAGTTACCCAAACACATCAGCAACGAAGCGCTTCAATCGCTGCTCAGGTACGATTGGCCCGGGAACATTAGAGAATTGGAACATGCTATTGAGGGTGCAATTCTCATGTCTCATGGCGATGAGATTAAGGTGAATGATTTTGTTCTGGCGCAGTCGGGCAGTGTTACGGATGCTGTTCAAGTACAAGGGACATCCATCATGACAATGGAAGAAATGGAAAAGATACATATCGAGCACGCTTTGAAGAAATTCAAATACAACCGTGGGAAAACTGCAAAAGCGCTCGGAATTACTGCAAAGACTCTCTATCTCAAAATAAAACGCTACAACATTCCTCTGCCCGATGAAACTTGAGCATGTATTCATTTTTCACGTGCATCACAATCGTTACAATTATGTAATAACCTCCCTGCAACTTTTTCCTCCTGCTTACGAATATATATCCGAACATTCGATCAAGAGGAGGAGTAATGAAGCCCAAACAGATTCTGACAGCCACGCTGCTTATCGTTTCAACTGCTATATCAGCTTTCGCAACAACCCCAAAATCCACCGAATATAAAGTTGACTGGCAAAAAGCCGAAAAAAACTATATAGTTGCTCTTTCGTCCGACAATATCGGTTTGCGGCATAGCGCAACAAGTTTTATCGGTGAATATCGTCTTAAAGGGGCAGTCGATGAGTTGGTTGCATTGTTGCAGGCAGACAAAATTGAGAAGAATCGCATGGCAGCAGCGTTGGCGTTGATGCAAATCGGTGAAAGAGAGGGTGTGAAAGCTGTTGAAGAAGCTGCTCTCTACGACGGCAGCGAGAAAGTTGCACGGTTCTGCGAACAATTGCTTAATGTAACTGCAACAAAGGATTTGAGTTTGAAAAATTAGAGAGAATCTCTCTCTAATCAGAAGCCAGACTGTAGCGTTCGGTGGGGTCCGCTACATCTGGCTTTTCTATTTTTACTCTCTAAGAACTCTCCTTGAAAATCGACACACTTTTTGGTATTTTTGTGCAGTAAAATTTCCCTTCCAGTAACCAGCAGAAACAAAGGTTTACCAATGGCAAAGTTTCAAGGTGTTGACTACTACAATATTGATTCCCTCCTTTCAGAAGAAGAAATCCTTGTCCGCAATACCGTCCGTGAATTTGTTGACGATCAGGTAATTCCAATCATAGAAAAACACAATCGCGCAGGAACATTCCCTTTGAATTTGGTTCAAGGAATGGCTGAACTTGGATTGTTCGGCGCAACGCTGCCGGCTAAGTACGGGTGTGCAGAATTGAACAATGTTGCCTATGGATTGATGATGCAGGAACTTGAACGTGGTGACAGCGGAGTGCGCAGCTTCGCATCGGTGCAAAGCGGATTGGTGATGTATCCTATTTTTGCTTTTGGCAGTGAAGAACAAAAAGATTTTTGGATTCCGAAACTGGCAAAAGGTGAAAAGATCGGCTGCTTCGGTTTGACGGAGCCCGACTTCGGTTCAAATCCCGGCGGCATGATTACGCGTGCCGAGAAGAAAGATGGCGGTTTTATTCTCAACGGGGCGAAGATGTGGATTACCAACGGCACCATTGCCGATGTTGCAGTTGTGTGGGCGAAATTGGATGGAACAATTCGCGGATTCCTTGTTGAAAAAGGGACGAAAGGATTCACTGCACCCGAAATGCACGGCAAGCACTCGCTCCGCGCTTCGGTAACATCGGAACTTGTGTTTCAGGATTGTTTCATTCCAGAAAAAAATCTGCTGCCAAAGTCGGATGGATTGAAGTCTCCGCTGATGTGCTTAAGTCAGGCGCGGTACGGTATTGCATGGGGAGCAATTGGTGCTGCAATGGCGTGTTATGACAGTGCGTTGCAGTACGCAAAGTCCCGCATTCAATTTGGAAAACCGATCGCCGCATTCCAGATGACGCAGGAAAAACTCGTGCACATGGTAACGGAAATTACCAAAGCACAACTTCTGGTCCTGCAGCTCGGAAGGTTGAAAGATCAAAACAAAGCAAAGTTTACGCAGATCTCGATGGCGAAGAGAAACAATGTTTACCACGCCTTGGAGATCGCACGGATGTCGCGTGAAATTCACGGCGCCAACGGCATTCTCGATGAATATCCGGTAATGCGTCACGCGGCAAATCTGGAATCGGTGAAAACGTACGAAGGGACGCACGAGATGCATACACTCATCCTGGGAGAAGATATTACGGGATTTGCGGCGTTCGAATAAGCGCCGGAGTAGCTATGTCCGAGAAACTCGAAAATATCCAGGCACTAATTTATGCTCTCTCAAAAGATGAGAGAAACAGATTACGTGAATGGTTTGACGAGTTTGACGGCGACAGCTGGGATAAAAAATTCGACACCGACGTGAAGGAAAAGAAAATTAATTCCCCGGCATCGCAAGCGAAGCAGCATTTCAGTGACGGAAATTTCAAAGAAGTATGAAACACGTAGCGGTAGATGCTTTTTGGGATTCGTATAACTCACTCCCTCTTGCGATCCAAAAACTCGCAGATAATAATTTTTCTACGATCAAGCAATATCCCAATCATCCGTTATTGCGATTATTGAAAATAGAAGATTTCATTTCGATGCGGGTAGGAAGTCGTCATAGGGCTTTAGCGGTGCAAGAAAACGAAACAATCATCTGGTTTTGGATTGGTACACAGAAACAGTACGATACATTGGTCGGTTGACAAAACAACAAACTACGGGTTTGTGAACTCGAAGGATGCACTCTGCATCCTTCGTTCGTTTTGACATGAAAGGATCACGATGAAGCATAAAAAGATAATCGGCGAGGCGATCACGTATGACGACGTCCTCCTCATTCCCGGAAAATCGAATGTACTTCCCCGCGAAGTGGATGTCTCCACCCGTTTAACGAAAAACATACGGTTAAATATTCCGTTGATTTCCGCTGCAATGGATACCGTGACGGAATCGGAAATGGCGATTGCGTTGGCACGCGAAGGCGGGATCGGTATCATCCATAAAAATCTGACCATCGAACGGCAATCGGAAGAAGTTGATAAAGTAAAACGATCCGAAAGCGGCATGATCATGCACCCGGTAACATTGACCGCTGATAAAAAAGTCGGCGACGTGCTTGATCTGATGGCAAAATTCAGCGTTTCGGGTATTCCTATTGTGGAAGAGGGAAAACTTGTCGGCATTTTAACGAATCGCGATCTCCGCTTTCAGCCTAACAGGGATTTGAAAGTAGCCGATGTGATGACGAAAGAAAATCTAGTCACGGCGCCGTCCGGCACGACGCTTGAAGAAGCGGAAGTCATTCTTCAAAAACATAAAATTGAAAAACTTCCGGTGGTGGACAAGAACGGCAAACTCAAAGGTCTCATCACATTCAAGGATATTCAAAAGAAAAAACGATTTCCGTACGCTTGCAAGGACAAACATGGCAGATTGCGTGTTGGTGCAGCAGTTGGCGTTACATCCGATACGCTGGAACGTGTGCAGGCGCTCATTGCCGCAGGTATTGATGTGGTCGTGATCGATACAGCGCATGGACATTCCAAAGGTGTGTTGGAGATGGTGAAGAGAGTCAAATCGAAGTTCGACGTCGAGATCATTGCAGGCAATGTCGGTACCCGCGATGCTGTGATCGATATTATTAAAGCAGGAGCAGATTGTGTAAAAGTCGGCATCGGTCCCGGATCTATTTGTACGACTCGCATTGTAGCAGGTGTCGGTGTTCCGCAAATAACCGCTGTCATGGAGTGCGCCGAAGCGGCGCGAAAATACAAAATCCCTGTGATTGCAGATGGCGGCATCAAACAAACAGGCGACATTGCAAAGGCGATCGCAGCCGGTGCAGATTCTGTTATGATCGGCGGATTGTTCGCCGGGTTACAGGAAAGTCCGGGCGAAAAAATTCTGTATGAAGGACGTACCTACAAAATCTATCGCGGTATGGGATCTCTCGGAGCAATGAAAGAGGGAAGCAAAGATCGGTACTTTCAGGATGTCGAAGATGACATTCAGAAGTTGGTGCCGGAGGGGATCGAGGGACGCGTCCCGTTCAAAGGTGAGTTGCATACCACAGTCTATCAGATGGTGGGGGGACTGCGTGCAGCGATGGGATACTGCGGTGCAGAGAACATCGCCGCCATGCAGGAGAAAGGAAAATTCGTGCGGATGAGCGATGCGGGGTTGCGCGAAAGCCATCCGCATGACATCAAGATCACCAAGGAAGCGCCGAACTACCACAGTTGATATTTGCAGGAATGAATTATCCCCGCCGCATACAGGCGCTCCGCGCAATACTCCGGAAAAAAGAAGTTGATGCGTTTGTTACTTCGCATCTTCCGAATGTCCGGTATCTTTCCGGCTTTACCGGATCGCACGCTCTTTTGATTATTACACCAGATGCCTCTTTTTTCATCACCGACTTTCGATATAAAGATCAGGTCAGACAGGAAGTTGCAGCTGATAAGAAGATCTTTGGACAGGGATCGCTGACGGAACTTGCCTCAAAGGAAAAAATATTCTCATCGCGAACCACAATAGGATTCGAGCAAGATCATTTGACGGTCACGCAATTCGATGAGTTAAAAAAATTCACGGGCACAACTTTATTGAAGGGACTTCGAGGAACCGTCGAGGACCTCCGGTCGGTAAAGGACGATGATGAAATCAATTTGATCAAAACAGCGGTCGGCATCACCGATGCAGTGTTCAAAAAGGTTCTCGGCATAATTAAACCAGGTGTGGCAGAAAATGATATTGCAGCAGAAATTTCCTATTATCAAAGAACGCTTGGCGCTGAAAAAGATGCTTTTGATACGATCGTAGCCAGCGGCGAACGGAGCGCATTGCCGCATGGACGTGCCTCGTCGAAGAAGATCGGCAGAAACGAATTCGTGACACTCGATTTCGGATGTATCGTTCAAGGGTATCATTCCGATATGACGCGGACGATTTCTGTCGGCAAGCCGACGGCTGAAATGAAAAAAGTTTATACAACTGTCTTGGATGCTCAGAAAAAAGCTCTGGAATCTATAACAGTAAATAAATCGGCAGCGTCCATCGATGTGGTTGCCCGCAAACATATTGCGGCGAAAGGGTACGGCGGTTATTTTGGACATTCGCTCGGGCATGGCGTCGGTTTAGAAATTCATGAACATCTTCGGTTGGCGGCAACAAGCAAAGAAAATCTCCGGCATGGCAATGTCGTAACCGTTGAACCGGGAATTTATCTGCCGGGAAAATTCGGCGTCAGGATCGAAGATATAGTGGTTGTGAGGAATAGAGGATGTGAGAATGTCACTGCATCACCCAAAGAACTGATTGTGGTATAAATGAAAAAAGTCCTCGTCATAGCTTATTATTTTCCGCCGCTCGGCGGCAGCGGCGTTCAACGCGTTTTGAAGTTCGTCAAATACCTGCCGCAGTTCGGCTGGCAGCCCACCGTGTTGACCATCGGTCCAACCGCCTATTACGCGAAAGACGAATCATTGTTGAAGGAAATCGAGTCGCTCAACATCAAAGTTATTCGCACAAACTCACTCGATCCGAACGCAGTTGTGCACAAAAAGCACGATGTGGTGAAGATGCCCAAAGAGGGGATGCGGAAGATTCTCAGTTTTCTCAGCGATCTCTTTTTTATTCCCGACAATAAAATAGGATGGAAAAGGAAGGCGTTTAAAGCTGCATCCGAATTGCTGAAGAAGGAAAAATTCGACGTCCTCTTTGCTACTGCACCGCCGGTTACCGATTTTCTTGTCGGCAAAGAGTTGAAAAAGAAATTCAAAATCCCTCTTGTTGTGGATTACCGTGATTCGTGGCTCAATTTTCCGTTCAAATATTTTCCGACTCCGCTGCATCGGTACATTCACTACCGGCTTGAGCGGTCGGTCTTGCGCGCATCGGATATGGTGATCACGACAAGCCGCAGGACAAAAGAAGAGATCCTTCTGCGGCACAAGTTTTTGACACACAACGATATCACCATCATCCCCCATGGTTTTGATCCGGAAGACCTGCAAGTTCCGTCGGATGATGTTCTTCCCCATGTCGAAAAATTCCGGATCACGTACTCCGGTATGTTCTACGCCAAAATAACACCAATCTATTTTCTTCAGGCGTTAAGCAAGGTGTTGAAAGAGAATACTCAACTGCGCGGCAGAATTGAGGCATGTTTTGTCGGTTTGTTCCGGACAGAGTTTATCAACTATGTCAATCATCTTGGATTGCAAAACTCCGTCAACATCCTCGGATACCTTGAACACCGTGAAGCGGTAAAATATCTGCTTGCCTCGGATGTGCTGTGGCTGATGATGCAGGACGACATTATGACGCCGGGAAAAATATTTGAATATATCGGTACCGGAAAGAAGATCATGGGATGCGTGCCGAAAGGATACATGCGTTCGATCATTGAAGAAGCGAACGGGCAGTGCGTTGAACCGACAAATGTCAACCAGATCGCCGATATGATCGTACAGTTGTATCAGCAATATGAAAAAAAACAGCTGCACGGCGCAAAACCGGAAGTGATTGACAAATATGACCGAGTAAAGCTGACAGGTGAACTCGCAAAAATATTCACGAGATTTTTAGAGGTCTGATTCATGAATGTGTTGATCGTCGGCTCGGGCGGACGTGAACATGCGATCGCATGGTCTATCAAACAGAGTCCGAAAGTATCGAAAATTTTTTGCGCACCGGGGAATGCCGGCATCGAACAGATCGCCGAGTGTATTCCCATCAAAGCGGACGATATCTACACGCTTGCCCAATTTGCAGAAACGAATAAAATAGATTTGACAATTGTCGGGAGTGAAGCTCCTCTTGTGAAGGGAATCGTCGATATTTTCGAATCGAAAGGATTGAAGATTTTCGGTCCGTCGAAAGCAGCGGCGCAGGTTGAGGGAAGCAAGATGTTCCTGAAGCATTTCCTTCAGCGCCACAACATTCCGACGGCTCGGTACCACGTATTCAACCAATCCGAATTGGAGAATGCAAGGCGATATATAATGGATTCTTCACCTCCGTACGTCATTAAAACCGACGGGCTTGCTGCGGGGAAAGGAGTGTCGATCTGCCATACAACAGATGAAGCAATGTCAACACTACACGAATACTTTGAAGCAAAAGTGTTTGGTGACGCAGGGAGCAATATCGTGATCGAAGAGTTCATGGAAGGGGAAGAAGCTTCTGTGTTCGCAATGTGCGATGGAGAGAAGTATGTTCTTCTTTCTCCCGCACAAGATCATAAACGGATCGGCGTTGGCGACACAGGGAAAAACACAGGCGGCATGGGTGCATACGCACCGGCGCCTGTGATAACACAAAAAATTCTTCAACAAGTTGAAAGTGAAATTATTCAACCGACATTGAGCGGAATGCGGCAGGAGGGATATCCGTACAAAGGATGTCTCTATGTTGGTCTGATGATAACAAAGGAAGGACCGAAAGTGGTCGAATACAACTGCCGGCTCGGAGATCCCGAGACGCAAGTGGTGCTGCCTCTGCTTGAAAGTGATCCGTTCGATCTTTTTTATTCCTGTGCGTCCGGTTCTGTCGGATCATATAACATAAAATTGAAGCACGCATCAGCTGTGTGCGTGATTATTGCGTCACAGGGATATCCGGATCAGTATCAAACAGGGAAAGTGATCGTTGGATTGGATCGTTCGCTGGATGGAGCGATTGTATTTCACGCCGGGACAAAAAAAAATGAAGGTACATTTGTCACCGCAGGCGGACGGGTCTTTAGCGTTACCACAATCGGCAGCAATCTCCGCAACACAATCGATGCGGCTTATACAGCCGTCAAAAAAATATCGTTTGACGGCGCATATTACAGAACAGATATCGGATTGAAAGGATTACGAAAAGAATGAACATACTCGTTACCGGTGGCGCCGGTTTTATCGGCTCGAATGTTGCCGACGCCTTTATTGCAGAAGGACACAATGTGATTATCGTTGACGATTTTTCGAGCGGGCGGAAGGAAAATGTGAACGCGAAGGCAAAAGTGTACACACTGGATATTCAGGATCCAAAAGTAGAAAATATTTTCCGCGATGAAAAAATCGACGTGATGTGCCACCATGCCGCTCAGATGGATGTGCGTAAATCTGTCGCAGATCCAAAATTCGATGCATCGGTGAATGTCCTGGGATTTTTGAATCTGATGGAAGCGGGGAGAAAATACGGATTAAAAAAAGTAATCTTTGCGTCCACCGGCGGCGCCATCTACGGCGAACAAGATTATTTCCCTGCAGATGAGAACCATCCGACCTGCCCTCTTTCTCCGTACGGTATCACCAAATTGGTGACCGAGAAGTATCTTTTCTTTTATAAAGAAGTGTACGGGATTGAGCATGTCATTCTCCGTTATGCAAATATTTACGGTCCACGACAAAGCCCTCACGGAGAAGCAGGTGTTGTCGCCATCTTCACCAGCAAAATGCTCAGCGGCGGTCAGCCCGTTATTAACGGCGACGGAAAACAGACGCGCGATTATGTGTTTGTAGGGGATGTCGTCAAAGCAAACGTGCTTGCGCTGTCGTACAAAGGTTCCGCAACATTCAATATCGGAACCGGAATTGAAACCGACGTGAATCGATTATTTCATGTTCTGAGAGAACACACAGGTTCGACATGCAAGGAGGAACATGTGCCGGCAAAGGCGGGAGAGCAGATGAGGAGTGTTATCTCATCGAAAAAGATTCATGAAGAACTTGGATGGACTCCGACAGTCACGCTTGAAGAAGGTTTGAAGCGGACGGTAGAATTTTTTAAATCAAAGAAACAACAATAAACAGGTGGAACTCACCTTCAGGACATACTCCACCTTTTATCAACAATTAAAGCAAAAATAATATGCGTAAAAAAGTGATCGCTGGTAACTGGAAAATGAACAACGACATTTCCCAGACGGCAACTCTCATTAACGGTCTTAAATCTGCGTTACAATCTGTATCGTCGGAGAAATCAACAGTCATCGTTTGCCCTCCCTTTACGTCTCTCACCACTGCGCATCAATTACTGAGCGGATCGTTCATTAAACTCGGTGCACAGGATGTTTCCATTAACAACGACGGTGCATACACAGGAGAAATTTCTTTGTCTATGCTGAAGGCAGTCGGCTGCGAGTACGTTATTGTCGGCCACTCGGAACGAAGGCAATATCACAAAGAGACGAACGAACTGATCAATAAAAAAGCGAAGAAAGTATTGGACGGTGGACTTGTACCGATCATCTGTATCGGCGAAACGCTCGACGAGCGTGAGAAAGGGATCACCGACCAAGTGCTTACGGCGCAAACGAAAGGTGTGCTCGCGGGATTAACTTCTGCTGAAGTTGAAAAATCGATCATCGCCTACGAGCCGGTGTGGGCAATCGGCACGGGAAAAACCGCCACGCCGCAGCAGGCGGAAGATGCACACAAACTGATCCGGAAAGTGATCTCGCAGTTGTACACATGGGCAACGGCGGAGAAAGTGATTGTCCAGTACGGCGGCAGCGTAAAGCCAGACAATGCAAAAGAGCTTCTCTCGCAGCCGAACATCGACGGTGCACTCGTTGGCGGCGCTTGCTTAAAAGCAGATTCGTTTGCTGCGATTGTGAACGCAGTGTAATATTCTATTCTCCAGATCAGTCATGCTGTTCCCAACCCTTGTTGGGAGCAGCAGTATGATCATCCTCAGTTTTTATCCCCAGTTTATTGTTAGATTAAGTTGATTCTTTCCACCTTTCCCCTAAAATTTCATTTGGTTTCAGGGCGGTCTGATGTTATATTAGTGTTGTTTTTGGTACAAAAAGCGTTAAATTTCGCTGAAAACGACAATTTTTAACAGCCCTGAGCATCATCTTTGGATAATTCGCTCTTTCGTTTTTTACTTTACCTATCCGTTTCAATCCTTAGTCTCAACCCACTATTTTCTCAGCAGTTGTTCCTGGAAAATGGTTCTCCTTCGCACCCGCAGATTCTTGGTCATGAATCTTCTACCAGATCTATTGTAGATCTCACTGGTGAATGGGACTACTCGTTTGATGAGGGTATTACCTGGAAAAAGGTTAAAGTGCCTTCTGCCGCTGATTATGAGGGGAAGATCGTTTTTCGGAAAAAATTTACCGTTGGTTCAGAAGTGATCTCATCCGGGATGTTTAAATTCGTTTCGTTCGGAATCAACTACATGTCGGAGGTTTATATCAATGAGACATTCATCGGCAAACATGAAGGTGGCTACACATCGTTTGAACTTCCAATTCCAGACAATGTCATTCAGGTGGGCGCGGAGAATGTCATACGGATCGTTGTCGATAATTCGTTGAACTATCGCTCAACATTCCCCGTACGGGCACAGGTGAGCGGATGGAAAAATTACGGCGGGATTACTCGCGATGTTTTTATTGCAATAACTCCCCGTGTGTGGATAGACCACGTGGGAGTTGTTGTTGAGGCGATCGAGCCGAAGGCAACACGGCTGCTTGTTACAGCAACACTTTCAGCAAAAGATCTGCAAACGCTGCCGCAACTCGACTCAAAAATTTTGCAATTGTCTGTCGAGACGATTGAAGCCGGTTCGGGTACGGTGATTGGGAAACCGGTGATCGTTCCTGTCACGCCGGAGTCCAATAAAGACATCGCCACGCAGATTGTTGTTTCAATTCCCAACGCAAAATTGTGGAGCACGGAATTTCCCGAACTGTACTCGTTCAAAGTGTCGCTTGTCGCATCCGAGGGGAAGAAAGATTCGCTGATTGACGAGACATCAATCACTACCGGTATCCGCACATTTACAAAAAATAAAGATGCCCTTCTGTTTAACGGGGCGCCCGTTACACTGCGCGGTGTTGTGTGGGTAGAAGATTCCGAGAACCATGGCAGCGCACTCACGTACGAGGAGATGGAAAAAGATGTTGCGCTGATAAAAAATCTTGGAGCAAATGCGGTGCGCATCGGATTCAATCCGGCACATCCGTTCTTCATTCAATTATGCGATAAGTACGGATTGTTCGTCTTGCAGGAGATTCCGAATATCGAGATTCCGGAAGCGATTGGAAAAGAGGAGATGTATCGCACACTGATGGAGCGCCGGCTGCAGGAAATGATTGGGAGAGACAAACATCATCCGAGTATCATTGCATGGGGGCTTGGCTATGCATCCGGAATCCGAAAGAACGATGAACCGAACGTTCTCTCTCATCTCCAACGTCTTGCAAAATCGCTCGATGATCGACTGACATATTCTATTCTTCGCCATCATCAGGCAGAAGAGAGCGTCCCGACAGACATCGCTGCCATTACTTTTGGATATGTTGATGTAAAAACATTCCGCTCCATGTTAACCGGATTCAAGCAATCACGGCCGAACCAGCCGTTGATTATTGCGGGGTACGGACGCGCAGCCGAAAAGGGGAACAGAAACGGCTACAGCGATCCGAACTCACAAGAGGCACAGGCGAGGTACATCCACCAACGGTTTTCTGCGATTAAGGATTTATCGCTTGCTGGAAGCATGATATATTCATTCAATGATTTCAGAAGCGATCGGCCGATCTTGCGTGTCAATCCTACAGCAGTCAATCTGCATACCAACGGATTGGTTGAATTGGGGAGAGAGAAAAAAATTGCGTATGATCTCGTCCACTCGCTCTATCATGATCAGAAAGTTTCTGCATTACCGATCGGTACGTACGTTCCACCTTCGCCGTATATTTATATTATCATCGGTGTTGGTCTGCTTGTTGTTGCGGCTTGGCTGGTGAATGGAAACCGGAGATTCCGAGAAAGTACGTGGCGCGCAATTTTCAGATCGTACAATTTCTTTGCCGATATCAGGGATCAATTTACACTTCCGCTGTATCATACAACTCTTACTGCGCTCATTATTTCGACGACGTTTTCGGTCGTCATGGCGAGCATTCTCCATCACTTCCGGTCGAGCGAGATTCTGGATTACATCTTATCGTATATGCTTTCCGACGGTTTCAAATCGGTTGTCATCCAGATGGCATGGGATCCACTCTTATCTGTCGGTTATTTTTCCGCTCTCATGCTTGGATGGTTTATTGTACTGACGATCCTGATCCAGTTTTTCTCTAAAATGGCGCGCGTTAAAATAAGAGTGTTCCATTCATACTCAATAGCAATTTGGACGGCATCGCCATGGATATTCTTCATCCCGGTCAGTATGATATTGTACCGCGTTCTTGAAAGCGAAGCGTACGTTCCGTGGGTATTGGGGCTCGTGGTGCTAATGGTGTTCTGGATATTTCTGCGGACATTGAAAGGGGTCTCGGTAATCTACCACGTGTACACGCCAAAAATGTACATGATCGGTATTGTATTCATCCTGGTGCTCTTCGGCGGTTTGTATATGTATTGGGACTATGCATTTGCGTTCACATCCTACGCGGAATTTTTCGTTTCAACCATTCTTCCCTCTGTCAATTGATCGGGCTTCATGTATTTATCCAAATTAGAAATATTCGGTTTTAAATCATTTGCGAACAAAGTAAACCTTTCGTTCGACATTGGGATGACTGCAATTGTCGGTCCCAACGGCTGCGGCAAGACGAATGTTGTGGACGCAATCCGTTGGGCGCTCGGCGAACAAAAACCGAGCCGCTTGCGCAGCGACAAGATGGAAGATGTGATCTTTAACGGTACAAAGAACAGAAAACCGCTCGGACTGGCGGAAGTGTCGTTAACGATCGAAAATACGAAAGGGATTCTTCCTTCTGAATATAAAGAAGTGACCATCACTCGCCGCGTTTTTCGATCCGGTGAAAGTGAATACTATCTGAACAAAACACTCTGCCGGTTAAAGGATATCAAAGACCTCTTTATGGATACCGGTATGGGATCGGATGCGTACTCGGTCATCGAGTTGAAAATGATCGAAACGATCCTGAGCGATAAAGCGGATGAACGCAGGCGATTATTTGAAGAGGCTGCCGGTGTGACAAAGTACAAAGTCCGCCGCAAAGAAACCTTTACGAAGCTCGATCATGTGCAGCAAGACCTGAACCGCGTCAATGATATTGTGAAAGAGGTGCAGAAAGCGGTCAACTCGCTGGAACGCCAATCGAACAAAGCCGAGCAGTTCAACAAACTCTCAACCGAATTGAGGGAGAAAGAGATTATCCTGCTTGAGCGTGAATATTCGGAGCTCCTCCATTCCATCGAACCGTTGAAACTGAAACTGACTTCTGCTGTTGACGAGAAACAGAAGATCAGCGATGAGTTGACCTCCGAAGAGAATATGCTTGACAGTCTGCGCGATGAACTCTCAGCGCTGGAACAGAAGATGAACGAGGTTCAGGTCGAATTGAATGATCACCAGCAGAAGATCAACCTAACGCAACAGGCGCGCGTGAAGGCGTCCGAACGGACGACATCGCAGGAAGAATCGATCGTCCGGTTCGAAAAAGAAAAAGCCGATCTTCAGGAACAATTGAAAGATCTTGAACAACGGTCGGATGAATTGAAACATTCCATTGAAACGACTCATGCGCTTGTGCAGGATACCTCACAGCAATACTCCGCGAAGAAAGCAGAACTGGATGCGTTCACCCTTCAATTGGATGAAAAGAAAACTGAAGTCAAAGCGAAACAGGACGATGTCATCGCTCTCCTCCATGCAGTCTCTGCTAAACGGAATGAGCATGAGCGGACGAAAGCGCGTCTCGAAAATATCAACGGCAGGTTGGAATATTCATCCGAAGAGAATACTCTCTATGCACAGGATATTGAAAAGAACACGGCGATTGTCGCTGAGTTGTCTGCACAAGACAAGCAGCTCCGCCGCGAGTTTGCCGAAGCGGAATTGAAAGCGCTTGATGCTGAAAGATTGAAACAACGGATACAAAAAGAAATTGAAGAGCTTCGCAACAAAGAATTTGAATTCCGCTCAACCATCGAACGAAAACGCGCGAGGCTCGAATTCCTTCGCGGACTTGTTGAAACTCACGAAGGGTATTCCGAAGGGGCGAAATATTTACTGGGGAATAATGAGTGGAAAGAATTTCTTCTTACGACTGTTGCCGATGCATTTTCAACCTCTGCAGAAAATCGGATCGCAATCGAAGCGGCATTGGGAGATGTTTCCGGGTACATCGTCGTCAATTCTATCGACGATGCCCACCGCGGGGTGGAGTTGCTGAAAACAAACGACAAAGGGCGTGCAACATTCGTTTGCCTCGAATCGATTCCCTCGCTCCCTGAAGAACGCATCGACATTGTTGAAAACGGCGCCATCGCATGG
Source organism: Bacteroidota bacterium (assembly GCA_040751955.1). Lineage (GTDB taxonomy): Bacteria > Bacteroidota > Ignavibacteria > UBA10030 > UBA8401 > SpSt-333. The sequence goes on along the minus strand of JBFMFY010000029.1, from coordinate 15,614 downwards.
GCAGGCGATGTTGTGCAGTGCGACAACCGTTACGCGCCTCTGAAAGATTTTCTCTTCTCCAACGTCCTGCTCGTTGAAGATGTGCAAACGGCGTCAAGACTCGTCCGAAAATATTTTTCGCTGAAATGCGTCACGCTTGACGGTGAATTGGTCACCGGATCGGGCGTGCTGCGCGGCGGCAGCGTTCGTGTAGAAGACGGCGGGATGATCGGCAAGAAGACGCAGATCGAGGAATTGGAACGGGAACTAACCGAACTGAATGACGGGATCAATACTGTCCGCTCCACTATAACTTCAAAAGAGAAGGAACTTGGTGCACTTGATACAAAGCCGTTGTTTGATCAAGTGAAGAAAGCGGAGCAGCAAATGACCGCTGTCGAAATGCGGATTGCTCAGATCGAATATGAAAAGAAACGAATGGTAGAAAATGTCGAACGGAACGATGCTGAGAATGAACGGCTGCGGGAAGAAGCCGATACGTTGAACGAAGAATTGAAATCAATGCTGCCGGCGATCGAGGATCTTGAAAAGAAAAAATCGCTGGCGGAGCAGCAGTCAGGCGCCGCGGCGAGCGAGTTGGAAACGATGGAGGTGATGTGGAACGAATTCTCCAAAGTGGCAACCGACGCTCACCTGGAGATGCTTCGGCTGGAAAATGAAGAAAAGAAATCCGCACGGGAATTGGAATACACTGCCGCAACAATCGCCAATATTAAGAATACGTTCGCGCAGCGTGATGCCGATATCGCATCTGCCCGTGCCGACATTGAACGGCTGAAAGAAGAATTGCTGGCGAACGCTTCCGAGCTTCAAAATCTCGACGAACAGTTGAACGCTATCATCGAGCGGAAGAAAGTTGTTCAAAACGAGTACAATGTAAAGCGGAATCAAACACACGAGATTGAATTGAAACTGAAAGATGCGCGCCGCCTCCATGATACCTCAATGTCCCGGTCGCATGAATTGGAAATGAAAATCTCCGAAATGACTATGAAGGGGCAGAACCTTGTGGCGCGCGCAAAAGAAGAATTCGATTATGTGCTTGAACTGAAGGAATTCCCCGCCGACGAACATTTCGATCTTGAAAAGGGACACGAAGAAGTACGCGTACTCAAAGAGAAGATTCGTTCACTCGGTCCGGTAAATTTTGCTGCGTTTGATGAATATAAGACGGAAAAAGAACGTCTCGATTTTATCACACGGCAGCGCGACGATCTCATTGAATCGGAAAAAACGCTGATTCAAACAATAGAAGAAATAAATACTACCGCACAGCGGGAATTCCTTGCGACGTTCGAGAAGATACGCGAGAACTTCATCGTAACATTCAAAGGTCTGTTCGATGAAGGGGACGAATGCGATCTTTCGCTGGAGAAAGACGTTGATCCGCTCGAAGCGCGTATCGAGATTACTGCAAAGCCGAGAGGGAAGCGCCCGACATCGATCGATCTTCTCTCCGGCGGTGAAAAAACATTGACGGCAATTGCTTTGTTGTTCGCAATCTATCTTGTAAAGCCGTCGCCGTTCTGTATTCTCGATGAAGTTGACGCTCCGCTCGACGATTCCAATATCGACCGGTTCGCGCGCATCATTAGAAAATTCAGCGACAACACACAGTTCATCATCGTCACGCACAACAAGAAGACGATGGAAGCGGCAAATGCTATGTACGGCGTGACGATGGAAGAACAGGGAGTGTCGAAACTCGTTTCCGTGCGGTTTAACGAGGACAAGGTAGCGACGAATTAGAAAGTGTCGGATGACTGCGGTGCTGAGAGACCGAATGAATCAAAATCTTTCCTATATCGTCTTCACCGATTTCGACGGTACCATTACGGTGGAAGATATCGGTGATGCAATCTTTGACCGGTTCGGCGATGTGCATGTGTGTGCCGAAAGTTTCGCCGCGTACAGAAGGGGTGAGATCAATGCTCGCGAATGCTGGAAGCGAGGATTCGCCACGATGAAATCGGTGACGAGGGATGAGTTTATGCGATTCATACTGTCAAAAAAGACGGATCCTTCATTCCCTGATTTTGTAACATATTGCTGCGGCAAGAATATTGATGTGCATGTGCTCAGTGACGGTTACGATGCATACATCGATCCGATATTGGAACGGGAGGGATTGAATTCTCTTCCCCGTTTCTCAAATGAATTGCAGTTCAACGATGACGGCACGTTGACGCCGCTGTTCCCGTTTACCGATGCTGAATGCCCGCGGTGCGCGAATTGCAAGCGAAACCACATGCTGACACACTCGAGCGACGACCATGTCATTGTGTACATCGGTGATGGAGTGTCGGATCGTTGTCCCGTGCAATATGCGGATATCGTTTTTGCGAAAAATGCGCTCGTCCCTTTTTGTGAAGCGAACAACATCACGTTCCACCGGTTCGAAACATTCAGCGATGTGCTGGCGAAGTTCCGGTCGATCGTAGCGACCACGAAGCCGAAAAAACGGCGCACTGCGGAACTTGCGCGCAAAGATATTTTTATGATGGAGTAACATGGATTTCCGGCTCAAAGTTTTTGAAATGCGGAGTTATACTCCCATCCCATTTATCGTGGTAATGCTTGTGTATGCGGAACCGACGATGGAAACACTGACCGCCGGTTTACTCATCGCTTTGGTAGGGGAGGCGATCCGTTTCTGGGGCGTTTCGATTGCAGGGAGCGAGACCCGTACGACCGGTGTTGTCGGCGCAACGAATTTAATTACCGACGGTCCTTTTGGCTTCGTGCGTAATCCGCTCTATGTCGGGAATATCTTAATGTATGTCGGATGCGGTATCATGTCCAACGCCCTCGTTCCGTGGCTGCAAATAGTTGCGCTTGCATGGTTCGTCATTCAGTATCACCTGATCGTGTCGCGCGAAGAGGAACATCTCCGCCAGGCATTCGGCGAAGAGTACGAGCAATATCTGAAGAACGTTCCGCGCTTCATTCCGCGATTAACGAAATATGCGGGTAAGCATTCGTTCCATCGCAGTCCTGATTTTTCGCGCGGTATGGCATCCGAAACACGAACGTTGCAGGGATTTGCAACGGTCATCATTCTTATTGTCGCACGGTATTTCATTCGGTAATATGATCGAACGCATCTTGATAATAGCGGGAGAAGCTTCGGGAGATGCTCATGGAGCGGGAGTTGTGCAAGAATTGAAATCGCGCAATCCGAACATTGATATCTTCGGCGTCGGCGGCGACAAGATGAAACAAGCCGGAATGAAACTGACGTACCACATCCGCGAGATGTCATTCATGGGATTCGTGGAGGTGATCAAACATCTGCCGTTGATTCGATCGGTTGAACGATCGCTTGAGCAGTTACTGGAGATTAAGAAACCTGACGTAGTTCTTTTAATAGACTATCCCGGATTCAATCTGCGCTTTGCTCGTATCGCAAAGAAACACGGAACGAAGGTAGTGTACTACATCAGTCCGCAAGTGTGGGCATGGAAAAAAGGACGGGTGAAAAAGATGAAAGGGATCATCGATACGATGCTCGTCGTGTTTCCTTTCGAAGTACCGATCTACGAAAAGGAACACATTCCCGTCGTATTCGTCGGTCATCCGCTCGTGGACGAGATGAACTCACCAATGGACCGGGAGCAATTTCATAGAAAGTTCAATGTAGATGAAGAGAAGAAATTCATCGCGGTGATTCCGGGGAGCAGAAAGCAGGAGATTCGTGCGTTGTTCTCCGTCATGCTCAATGCGGCGATCCAGCTGGCAGGGAAAACAAAACAAGTGGTTGTTGCCGTTGCGCCGAACCTCTCGCTGGACGATTATCTCGACGCTGTACCGCACGGCGCGCAGATCAAGTTCATTCAGCACGCAACACATGAGGTGATGAAGTATGCTGAGTTCGCCTTTGTTACATCGGGAACCGCCACACTCGAAACTGCGTGTAACGGCACACCGATGGTCGTGGTCTATAAAACGTCGCCGATAACGTACTGGATTGCACGGCTCGTTGTGAGGATAAAGAACATTGCGCTTGTGAATATTGTTGCGGGAAAAACCGTCGTGCCGGAATTGATCCAGAGTTCGGTCAGCGTCAACAACCTGGTGAAAGAAGCAAAAATGATCCTGACGCAACCGCAGCGTTTGGAAGAGATGAAAAATGAGTTGCAGCGTGTGAAAGAAAAGTTGGGAAATGGCGGCGCATCATCCAAGGTCGCCGATGCGATACTTTCCTTATGAAAAAGAAATTAATCCTGTTTGCGCTGCGAACCGTCCTATGGAGAGTTGCGCTGTGGTGGTGTGCATCGTTGAGGATCACGAAAACAGGTTCGGAAAAATTCGATGAGATCTGTTTGAGCGGCAGGAATTACGTGGTTGCATTTTGGCACGGCTCCATGTTGGTAGGCTGGTTTCTGCACCGTCCGGTCGGCAAAAGGAAAATCTCGGCACTGGTGAGTCAAAGCAGCGATGGGGAATATCTTTCGACTGTTCTCGAACGATGGGGATATGTAATGATTCGCGGTTCGAGCCATATCGGTGGAAAAGAAGCAATGCAGTTGATGGTAGATGAAGTTGAAAAAGGTAATTCGTTGGCAATAACACCGGATGGCCCGCGCGGTCCAAGACATGAAATGAAAATGGGTGCGGTACGAGTCGCACAGAAGGCCGGCGTTCCGTTAATTCTGGTCGGAATAGCAGCGAAGAAGAAAAAAAATCTGAAAAGCTGGGATGCCTTTGAAGTGCCGATGCCGTTTTCAAAAGTATCGGTTGCCTATGGTGAACCGGCGATTGTGCCGAAGGAATTAAATGGCGAATCGCTCGATAGTTTTAAGATGACAATGCAGCATCGATTGAATGAGTTGACACTGAAAGCAGAGCAGCAATTGTGAAACCGCATCCGATTCTGTATCCATTGTCGCTGGTGTACGGATGTGGTGTGTGGACGAGGAATCTCCTCTTTGATAACGGGATATTGAAATCCGTTGATGTCGGCGTGCCGGTCATATCAATCGGCAACATCACCGCTGGCGGTACGGGGAAGACGCCGATGACGATTGAAGTTGCAAAGTACTTTTTGGGACGTGGAAAACGAGTTGCAGTTGTCAGCAGGGGATATGGAAGGATGTCGCGGGGAACAATTGTTGTGAGCGACGGTATGAATCTATTGGCAAACGTTGCACAGGGCGGGGATGAGATGTTGTTTATCGCCCGTCAATTACCGAATGCAATCGTGATTGCCGACGAGAAACGAGTCCGCGGTGCTAAAAAAGCTGTTGAAGAATATCGTGCCGACATCATAGTATTGGACGACGGATTCCAGCATAGATACTTGCAGAGACGCGTTGATGTGGTGCTGCTTGATGGCACGTGGTCATTAATGAAATCCATGCTTCTTCCGGCTGGTTACCGAAGAGAACCACTGAACAGCCTACGGCGTGCGGATGCAGTTGTTGTTACGAAGGTGCGTGATCCGTTGGATGCATCACCGATAATGAGCGATCCAAATGTTGCTACTGTTACAAATAAATTTTCTAGTTCCTACGTGCCTGTTGCGGTAATCAATGTGTTCGGCGGAGTTCGCCAGCCGCTGGATATACTGAAAGGTCATTCGGTTATTGCAATGAGTGGAATTGCCAATCCGAAAAGTTTTGAGAGCAATATTGAATCATTGGGTGCCGCAATCAGTTCACGATTTGCTTTCGCAGACCATCATCGGTACACCAATGAAGAAATTCGGCAAGTATTGGAAACGCACCGGCTTCAAAGGACTGATTTCATCATCACGACAGAAAAAGATGCGGTGAAATTATCAGAATTTAAAAATGAATTTTCTGAGATCCCGGTATTTGCTCTTATGATGGAAGTTCAGATTCATCAACAGGAACAATGGAAACAATTTTTATCATCGGCAGTGTAAAACAATGAAAATAGCAGTTACAGATACCGGCAGAGAAGAAAAACAAAAACTTTATCTCGATTGGCTGCAGTCGTATGAGCCGTCTGCTGAACTTGTGGTCATGTCGTACAGGAACGGAAAGAACGATCTGACCGGCGTTGACGGATTGGTACTGACCGGCGGGGAAGATGTTGATCCGCAATATTCCAAAGCGGAGCCGGCAGCATTAGTCGGCAAAACCGATACACGGAGGGATACATTTGAGTTTGAGATGCTTGATCGGGCATTGAAGGAAAAAATTCCCGTCCTCTGTATCTGTCGGGGATTGCAGGTTGCCAACGTACATCTCGGCGGAACGCTGATCGCGGATTTGGAGTACGACGGTTTCAACAAGCATGATGTCAAAGAGAAAGAGCCGGTCATTCGTCATGCGGTCTCCGTCAAAGAAAATTCGCTGATGCATATGATCACGGGGGTGACATCCGGAGAGATTAACTCGTATCACCATCAGGCTGTGAAGATCGTCGCGCAGAGTTTGTCAGCGGCTGTTTTTTCCCCTGATGGCGTTGTCGAATCGCTTGAGTGGAAAGAGAAAAACGGAAAACCGTTCTTCCTTGCCGTGCAATGGCATCCGGAACGGATGAAGGATAGAGAAAATCCGTTCACCGCAACAATCGGCGCTTCGTTCTTTGATGCCGTGCGGATTAAGAACATGCAACTATAACAAATACCTCACACGCAGTGATGCGTGGATTATTTCAATAATGGGCGGAAAGCCCGAAAGGAACAGTGCTCAATGAAACTTTCCGATTTCAAATACCCGGTGCCGCGCAATCTGATCGCCAAGCACCCGGCAAATCCGCGCGACCATGCACGCTTGCTCGTGGTAAACCGCGCCGAAGAGACGTTCGAGGATAGACACTTTTACGACATCGTTGACTATTTCGAAAAGGGAGATGCGATCGTCGTGAACGAAACAAAAGTGTTCCAGGCACGGTTGATCGGCAAGAAGGAAAAGACGAACGCAAAGATCGAAGTGTTTCTGCTTCGTCAGCTGAATGTGGAAGAGAATATCTGGGACGTGATCGTCGATCCTGCGCGCAAGGTGCGTATCGGCAACAAGATCTATTTCGACAACGGGAATCTCTGGTGCGAAGTTATCGACAACACGACTTCGCGAGGACGCACCGTGCGTTTCAACTATACCGGAGATTTTTTCAAAGTAATCGACAAGATCGGATTGACGCCGCTGCCGTATTACATCAAACGTGACCCGACGCCTAAAGACAAAGAAGCGTACCAGACAATCTTTGCGGAAAAAGTAGGGGCGGTTGCCGCGCCGACAGCAGGGCTTCATTTCTCGAAGCCGCTCGTGAAAAAATTGGAGAAGAATGGGGTCAATTTCTCATCGGTACTTTTACATATTGGACTTGGGACCTTCCGCTCCGTAGAAGTGGAAGATCTTACCAAGCACAAAATGGATTCGGAATTTTTTGAAGTGACCGACGATGCGGTGAAAGTTGTCAATAAAGCGATTGACAGCCGAAAGAAAGTCTGTGTTGTCGGAACGAGTGCCATGCGCGCAGTTGAATCTGCCGTTACTACCGATGGTCATTTGAAGGTGTTGCGCGGCTGGACAGACAAGTTTATCTTCCCGCCGTACGATTTCAAAATCGCCGATAAACTGATCACGAATTTTCACATGCCGGAATCGACCTTGCTGATGCTTGTCTCTGCATTCGCCGGACACGATCTGACGATGCGCGCGTATAAACATGCCATTAAAAAAGGATATAGGTTCTTCAGTTACGGCGACGCGATGCTGATCATCTAAAGAAAGAATGATGGAGTATTTTTTTACAAATAATTTCGTGACGACGCTGATCATTAATTTGATCCTGATCGGTACGTTCGGCTATCTCTTCACACGGAAAGACCTCCTCGCGTACTTTTCGCAGGGACGCTGGTGGCTGACCTGGCTCTCGATTGCCGTCATCACCCTGATGGACGAATTGACTTCCATCTTCTACGCGCCGAGCGAGGCGTTCAGGGTCATCGGAACGAATGCTATCGCGTTCATTATTATCACTTCTATCTTCATTCGGTTTATATCCATGAGGATGGTAGAGATTGCGGAGATTTTGGAATTTCATAATATCAAAGGGGGAGGAGTTTATTCATTTTCGTACTTGGTGTTAGGACCGACTGTTTCGTTCATTGCTGTCGCATCGATCATTGTCGATTATGTGCTGACGGCGAGTCTCTCGACAGTGAGTGCTGTGGAGAACGGGATGGCGTTCATCGAAATGTCGGCGACAGGGAAGTTCATATTTCAAATTGGAATAATTTGGTTTGTTGCATTTTTGAACATCCTTGGGATTAAAGAGAACGCGAAATTTACGTTCGGCATTTTTGTCGTCGCCGCAATCGTGCTGATTAATTTACTTGCCTCGGGCGTTATGAAGATGGACGGCCACAATTGGAGTGCGGTTGGACAGAGTTTTACAAATGTCGCAATCGGTTTGGACGACGGAAACATTTTTAATTCTTTTTTCTTTATCATTATCGGCATCTCCAGTTGTATCCTCGCATATTCCGGCATTGAGTCCGTTGTGCAGACTGCCAGTCTTGTTAAATCGTGGAGGGACGTGGGGAAGGCGTACATTTTTCTTGCTGCAACGACCGGTATCTTTACGCCGTTCCTTGCGGCAGTGGTTCTGTCGTCGGATATCAACTTCATCGAACATGAGACGGATCTGATCACACAATTCGCAAAGATGGTGGGTGGCATTCCGTTCGGGTACATCGTCGGAATCCTTGCCAGCATTCTGTTGATGATGGCGGTGAACACTGCCTATGTCGCTTCGAGCGAACTGATGGAGCGCGTGGCGCACCGATACGGTTTTCATTGGATCATAAAGACAAATAGCCGGCAGTCGCTGTACAGAATCCACATCGCCAATGGTCTTTTCTATACATTCATCATTTATATCACAGGGGGGAATCAAACGCTCCTTGCGGAAATGTACGCTATCGGACTGCTGGCAAGCTTCACAATTAATATGGGAAGCTTGATCATTTACCGGTATTCACAAGGGACAAAAGAAAGCAGAGCATACAACACATCGCGCACAGGAACACTGATTATCTTTATTATCCTTGCCTGTTGTTTTATCTATCTCGGATATCACAAGCCCTACGGCACGTTGATGTGGTCAAGCGTTACGGCAATATTCCTGTTTATCGGTTTGCGCGTTGCGCAGAAGCGGGCGCCTGAGATCAAGGAAATTCAACAGACGGATCAGCCGTTGAATATGATTTTCTATCTCGTGGAATCGGAAGCCGAAAATCTGCACATCTACTTCCGCCGTCCCAAAGAGCATGGTCCTCAAATCGACGACAAATCGTCGGCGTTCATCAGTCTCTATCATCCGCGTCAGGGAATTCCTGAAAAAGTTGCGCCGAACCATTTCCGGTTTGCCAGCCAGAACCAATCGGTCTATCAAGGGATGCTGGAAATATTGTACGCACTGGATTATGAATTGCCGCATAAGAAAATTACAGTGCACATGGGGTGGCCCACATCGTCATGGTTTGACAGACTATCCATTGGTGTGATGATCTTCAGCGTTATTCGTCTCCCCAAACTTTTCCCGCGGTTCAATTTCGTGATCGAATATTTCGGTCAGGAAAAACAGAAGCAGTAGCGATGTTCGTCAGTGCAATTATACCGGCGGCAGGATTCGGCGAGCGGATGGGGGCGACCATCAGCAAGCAATTTTTGTTGTTGAACAATAAACCGATTCTTGTCCATACACTCGAGCGTTTTCAGGCGTGTGATCTGGTGAATGAAATCATTGTTGCAACACAGCGCTCCTCGCTCTCGCTGATCGAGGAGATCAAACAAACGTACGCGTTGACGAAATTGAAACATCCTGTTGAAGGAGGAGAACGCCGGCAGGATTCCATTGCGAATGCGCTGCACTATGTCGATGAACGAGCCGAGATCGTCACTGTGCACGATGCCGTCCGTCCGTTTGTGCATTTAAAAGAGATTACGCAGTCGATCGAAACGGCGAAGTACTACGGCGCGTCTATCGTTGCCGTGCGGGCAAAAGATACGATGAAGCAAGCATCAACAGACGGGCGGGTTGAGAGAACACTCAATCGTTCATCATTGTGGAGCGTGCAAACCCCGCAGACATTTCAAAAGAAAGTATTGGTGGATGCGTACCGGTTTGCCGAGAAGAACAATCTTACTGCTACCGATGATTCATTCTTGGTGGAACAGATCGGCGTTTCACCGATTATCGTGGAAGGGAGTTATGAAAATATTAAAGTGACAACTCCCGACGATTTGCTGCTTGCGGAACTCCTTGTGAAAAGATTTGTACCATAACGTCTATGGCGGTTCGAAGAATCAGATTGCTTGGTGATCCTATCCTACGCACACACTGCTCACGCGTGCGGTTTCCGTTGACACGTGCGGAGAGGAAACTGATCACTGATTTGAACGATACACTGAAAGATTTCAGAAAACGTCGCAGGTTTGGCAGAGGAATCGCAGCACCGCAAATCGGTATTGCCAAACGGGTAATTTTTATTCGCTCGATCGGTGCGATGATTAATCCCCGGATTGTGAAAAAGGGTGCGTTGAAATTCGCATTGTGGGACGATTGTTTTTCGTTCCCTGACCTGCTTGTTAAAGTAAAGAGGAATAAATCGGTTACTGTTCGCTATAACGACGAACAAGGAACAACGCATTCCATTTCTGTTACCGGTGCGATGTCGGAATTGCTGCAGCATGAAATTGATCATGTCAACGGTATTCTTGCAATTGACAGGGCAATCAGTTCGAAGAACATCGTCTTACGAAGTGAATATATCAAATAGAAAAATCTATAAATTATATTATTGCATCTCATTATCTGAATTTCTTATTTTTCATTTAGTTCAAAAGTACGGGGAACATTATTCATGGAAAATCTTGCTGTCGTATTACTATTCAGCTATATCGTAGGTTCGATACCGACAAGCATTCTAGCGACCAAATTTGCAAAAGCGGGGGACATCCGCAGCTTTGGCAGCGGTAATGCGGGTGGAACGAACGTCTTGCGCATGTTAGGATGGAAGATCGGACTAGCCGTGATTTTGTTCGACCTGTTTAAAGGCGTGGTCGCTACGTACTACATTCCTCAGATTTTCTGGGATCCGAATCCGCTGCCGTTCAACAATGCTACACCGTTTGCAGATTATACACTTGTGCAAATTCTGTGCGGCATAGCTGCCGTCTTCGGGCACATCTGGACGTTGTTTGCCGGGTTCAAAGGCGGGAAGGGAGTTGCAACGGGTGCTGGAATGGTGCTTGGTCTTGCACCGGTAGAATTTATTGTTGCTCTTCTTGTTTTTATTCTCGTATTTGTCTCGTGGCGGTACGTATCGCTCGGTTCGATCATTGCAGCGATGGCGATTCCCGTGACGATGTTTGTGCGTGAGAATGTTTTTCTGGTGGATATACGAGGGTATCACACGCTGGTGTACTTTGCAATCGGGGTTTCATTGCTCATCATTTACACGCACCGCGAAAATATCAAACGTCTTCTTGCCGGCACTGAAAACAAACTGATGCACTTCAAGGGCGCACAGAAGACCGACTAACACAACACATCGAAAGCGTTCCTTATGCGAATCTCTGTTCTGGGCGCCGGAAGCTGGGGAACTACACTTGCTATTCTTCTTTGCGAAAATTTCCGCGAAGTAACACTCTGGAGTTACCGTGCCGACCAGGCGGAGGAAATGCGCAGCAACAGGACGAACAAAGATTATCTTCCCGGTACAATCCTCCCTTCTCATCTGAAAATTTCCGACGATATTCAGGAGGCAGCATGGAAAAAGGATATTATCGTCGCTGCCGTTCCCTCTCAATTCCTTCGTAACATTCTCAAAGACATTGCGCAGTTCGACCTTACGCAGACGATTATCGTCAACGTGGCAAAAGGGATTGAGAATGCTTCACTCATGACGATGTCGGAGGTGATGCTGGATATATTGGAACACGAGAAAAAATCCAATATCGCCATCCTTTCCGGACCGAGCCACGCGGAAGAGGTGGTGAAGAAGATTCCAACCGCTGTTGTCTCGGCATCGTTCAGTTCACGCACGGCAAAAATTATTGCAAACATTTTCAGTACAAAATATTTCCGCGTCTATGTCTCGGACGATATCCGCGGCGTGGAACTTGGCGGAGCTCTCAAAAATGTCATTGCTATTGGAGCTGGTGTCGTTGATGGTGCGGAATTCGGCGACAATACGAAAGCGGCCATCATCACCCGCGGCATCGCCGAAATGACTCGGCTCGGAGACAAGATGGGGGCATTGCCGCGCACATTTTCCGGATTGTCGGGCGTCGGCGATTTGATCGTAACGTGCATGAGCAGGCACAGCCGTAATCGCTACGTTGGCGAGCAGTTAGGGAAAGGGCGCAAGTTAAAAGAAATCCTCGATGAGATGGTGATGATTGCTGAAGGAGTAACGACATGCAAATCTGCCGTTGATCTTGCCCGACGCCACGGAACGGAGATGGCGATCTTTCAGGAGGTTTATAATATTATGTACGAAGAGAAGGATCCTCACCGCGCTACCGAAGACTTGATGACGCGCAGCATCAAAGGGGAACACTGAAGAATTCTGAATACTGAACATCGAATATCGAACAATGAATAAGAATCAGCGCATGCTTTTATCCCCTTATGCGAAGATTGTGTGTGAGTGAAGGGGGTGTCCCATTTTTTGGGACGGGGGATGTAAGGCATCTCTAAACACAAAATTCTACTACATTACCGCCATGAAAAAATTTTCTGTTTTACTTCTCCTCCCGTTGCTTCTCATCGCCCAGCAATCGGCAGACATCATCTTCACCAACGGAAAAATCTGGACCGTTGACAAAACAAAACCTGAAGCGGAAGCAGTCGCAGTGTTCAACGGCAAGATCATCGCTGTCGGTTCGTCAAAAGAAATTCAGAAGTTTGTCAGCAAATCGACGAAGGTGATTGATCTGAAAAAGAAGAGGATGCTTCCCGGCTTTATTGATAACCACACGCATTTCATGAGCGGCGGATTCCAATTGCAAAATGTTGACTTGCGGAGCGCAAAAGATGAAAATGAATTTGCAATGATCATCAAGAAGCGGGCGGAAGAGCGTCCCGGAAAATGGATCACAGGAGGCGATTGGGACCACGACCTCTGGAAGAGCGGCAACCTTCCGACCAAAGAAATGATCGATCCGTACACGCCAAATACACCTGTCTTTGTGAATCGATATGACGGGCACATGGCGCTCGCAAACAGTTTCGCACTGAAACTTGCCGGCGTGACGAAAGAGACTCCCGATCCGAAAGGAGGAACAGTCGTCCGCGATCCGAAAACAGGCGAACCGACCGGATTGTTGAAAGACGAAGCGATGACGCCGATCTACCGGTTCATTCCGGATGTATCAGATGACGATATGCTGGTTGCTGCGCGGCTTGCACTTGCAGAAGCGCGGAAGTTCGGCGTTACATCGATTCAGGATATGGCATATTCGAACGGCGAGCGGGATATCAAAACGTACGCGGAACTGAACCGCCGCGGCGAACTGACATCGCGGATGAATTGCGTCAGTTACATTTCGGACTGGCGGCACCTTGCCCGCAGTGGAATTCAGGTACCGTTCGGAAACGACATGATACGACTCGGATTCCTGAAAGCGTTCGTCGATGGTTCGCTTGGTTCGTCCACCGCATTATTCTTTCAACCATACGACTCAGACACTTCAACGCGCGGACTGCCGATGGGAACCGTGACAAGCGGACAATTGGAGCGGTGGATAACAAGCGCCGACAGCGCACGGCTGCAATTACGCATTCATGCAATCGGTGACAGTGCAAACAGTTTGCTGTTGGATATTTTTGAAAGGGTGGTCAACAAGAATCCGATGTGGGACCGGCGCTTCCGTATCGAGCACGCTCAGCATATTCATCCGAAAGATTTCAAACGCTTCGCAGAACTCGGTGTCATCGCATCCGTTCAGCCGTATCACGCCATTGATGACGGACGCTGGGCAATCAAACGGATCGGCGACGAGCGGTGCAAGACAACATATCCGTTCAGGTCATTTCTCGACAACGGTGTGAAGATGTGCTTCGGCAGCGATTGGACTGTTGCACCGTTGAATCCGATTCTCGGCATCTATGCCGCAGTCACACGCCGCACAACTGATGGCGCAAATCCGAATGGTTGGTATCCGGAGCAAAAGATTTCTGTGAAAGAGGCGATCGAATGTTACACGATCAACAATGCATACGCTGCGTTTGAAGAGAATGAAAAAGGAAGCATTACAGTCGGGAAACTTGCAGATTTTGTCGTGTTGGAAGAAGACATTCTCACCATCGATCCTGTGAAAATTGAAAATGTTCAAGTAAGTATGACAGTGCTGGGCGGGAAGATTGTGTACGAGAAAAAGAAAGAAAGATAAACGCAGAGACACCAAGACGCAGAGAAAAAGAATGTGCTGTGCGAGTACCTATGTTGTCAGATGTTGTGAAAAATAATCTGTACAAGTCAAGACATCATCTGACAGTTAATTGTTAAGCGGCTGCGTTGATGTCAGCCGAGTTTAAGTTATCAAGCATTTTGTTCTTTGCCATATCAAGCGAATCAAAAAACGTCTGCATAGGTGTTCGGCCACAGCACATTTTCCCGGAATGAGGTCGCTCGATGTTGTAGTGTGTTATCCAGGCATCAAGATCGCTTTGGAGTTGCTCTAACGACGAATAAATCTTTTTCCTGAACGCCGTGTGGTAAAACTCCTGCTGAATCGTTTTATGGAACCGTTCACAGATACCGTTAGTCTGCGGGTGTCTGGCTTTGGTTTTTGAATGATCGATGTCTTCAAGAGCCAAATAGAGCTGGTATTCGTGCTCTTCACGTGCTCCACAGTATTCAGTACCACGATCAGTTAACACACGCAACAGCGGGATCTGATGTTCTTCAAAGAACGGGACAATGCGATCATTAAGCATCTCCGCTGCTACCAGAGCATTCTTACGATCGTAGAGCTTTGCAAACGCAACTTTGGAATAGGTATCGATAAATGTTTGCTGGTAAATGCGTCCTATCCCTTTGATGGTGCCGACGTAATACGTGTCTTGAGCCCCGAGATAGCCCGGATGTTCAGTTTCAATTTCACCGTGTGCTTCTTGTTCTTCTTTCTTGCGCTCCAAGGCTTTGAGTTGGTCCTCAGTGAGAATCAGTTGTTCCTGAGCCATCTTGGCTTCTAACGCAGAAAGCCGTTTCTTGAATGTCTCCAGGTTGTTCCGTTTCCAGATATTGCGAACGGTTGCTGCAGAAACACTGATTGCACGTTTTTTGAGCTCGTTGCAGACTCTCAGTTGTCCATAAGCTGGTTGCTCAATAGCGAACTCAAGCACGGCTTGTTCAACACTTGATTCTACTCGGTTTTTCAAGTTTGGTTTTCGACGGGATATCTCCAGCAGTGCTTCCTCTCCACCGGTATCATACAGTTCTTTGAACCGGTAGAAGCTATCCCGTGAATAACCGAATATCTTACACGCATCGGAAACACTTCCGAGCGTTTGGGCTAAATTAAGTAACCCGACTTTGTTCTTGATGATCTTTTGATTTTGAGTCATCTGACACCTCCTATTGTTACTAAGTTAATATTGTGTCAGATGATATTCTAACTAATACA
>JBFMFY010000028.1:0-39787 GCA_040751955.1 Bacteroidota bacterium | reverse complement strand
TAACTATTTTCGGTCAAGCCGTAGATACAAAATACCCCAGCGTAATGTATTTTGAGAAACGAAACGGAGAATGGCAAATGGTTTTCTTCACATATTTTGAACTTCCTGTCGATCCACCTTCCATCGCTGTGAAAAAAGATTATCTTAAAGCATTTACCGGACTCTATGAAGTTTCACCTGAGTTGATTTTTGAAGTCGGCGCATCCGATACCGCGTTAGTTTACAAAAAAGTGAACAGCGCAGGTGCCGGAACAGTGCTCTATCCAATAGATAACAACGGCCGCTTTTTCAGGGCCGGAACAGAGTCTGAATTTATCTTCGAGAAAGATAACCAAGGACGATCGATTGTACGGCAACGAAGAAATTGGATCGATTTTATTTGGTATAAAAAACCTTAAATCCATTAATCGTTTATCCTATGGAAAGCTGCAGAGAAGGTGATATATTGTTCCAAGCACGATGGAAATGCTTATTTGTACTCGATGACGAACGAGCTGGTTATACCAGAATTCTTTGTGAATTACCCTGCGCCAAGAGCGCAGGGCGTCTTCCTTGTTAGAACTTCGTATTATTTTAGCGATTCATCTCTGCGGCGAGACCGCAGGGAGTTCTCGTTTGACTTTTAAAATGATAGGATCAAAGCACTGAAATGCAAAAAATCACTGGATTTGAGAATTGTGCGTATGAAATCCTGCAAAAATTTATTGGTATAAATAAAAAAATTTGTTCTTGAACACAGATTTTGGACGAAGTAATCTCCCGAAAACTCTGGAGATTGCTTCAGTCGTTACGCACTCTCGGAATGGCTTTGCATTTCTTGGATGGTTCTGGTATTATCAGTGGATTTGTTTTCATGCATCCTCACCCAGCTTCGCCAATCCTGCTGATGAGGCGATGATCTTCTTCACACCGGCATCCTTCAGCACTTTTCCCGCTTCCTGAATTGTCGAGCCGGTCGTTATGATATCATCAACGATGATCACGACGGTATCGCGGATTTTTTCTCTGAATCGTTCATCAATCACGAATGCGTCGGCGATGTTCTCTTTCCGCTCGTCTGCATTCAAATGTGTCTGTGTTACCGTGTATTTTATCCTTCGTACTGCATGAGGAAACACCGGAACTCTTGCGACGCTTGAAACTCCATCGGCAATGAATTCACTCTGATTATATCCCCGCTCGCGTTCTTTTCGTTTATTCAGCGGCACGGGAATAACGGCATTGGCAACAATCCGCTCTTCCTTGAGCCGTTCACCGATCCTCACTCCCAACTCTTTTCCGAACGACGTGATCTCTTCGTACTTCAGCGAGTGTGCAAGACTTTGCAGCACTTTTATTTTTTCGAAGTAATAAAGCGGGATGAATTCGTCGATGATCGCTGCTTCGCGGAATCGTTTGATCATCACTTGATACGTAAAATCATCGTTTCGGACAGGCATTAACGATGACCAGCAATTTGCGCAGACTCTGCTTTCGCCGTCACTTAACCGTCTGCCGCAGTGAAAGCAGGTGGTGAGGAAGAAGAAATCTTTTATGGGATCAAGTATTGTATTAGTGAAGTTCAATTCAACTCCGAATTTCAACATCCCCCTGCCCCCTTCTCCAACACACTTCCCACAGCTACAAGGGGGATTTTATTTGCCGTCAGACAATCGCTGAATTTCATCGCGCAGCTGCGCGGCGCGTTCGAATTCGAGTTCGGCAGCGGCACGTTCCATTTCGCTTCTCAGCTCTTCGAGCAGGTCTTCCCTCTGTTCCTTGGAGAGGTACTTGACCACATTCTCTGCGACCATCGGGAGGTGTTTCTGTTCTTTCCGTTCTTCGTACCTGTGCGCCACATCTGCAACGGCGGTGGATGCGATAATTTCGTCATGCGTTTTGTAGATAGTCTTCGGCGTGATGTTGTTTTCGGTATTGTATTCTATCTGCTTCTTGCGGCGGCGTTCCGTCTCATCAATCGTTTTTTTCATCGAGTCGGTCATCTTGTCTGCGTACATGATCACTTTACCGTTCGCGTTGCGTGCCGTGCGTCCAGCAGTTTGTATCAGCGATCGCTCGGAACGCAAGAATCCTTCTTTATCGGCATCCAATATCGCAACAAGAGAAACTTCAGGGAGATCCAATCCTTCGCGCAGCAGATTCACACCGACCACGACGTGGCTGTGTCCCAGACGGAGCCGCCGCAATATCTCCACGCGATTCAGCGCGTCAACTTCCGAGTGAACATATTCTACCTGAATGCCGATATCGGCAAGATATTCAGTGAGGTCTTCCGCCATCCGTTTCGTCAACGTCGTTACCAGAATGCGTTCGTTTATTTTCACCCGTCCACGGATTTCGGCAATAAGATCATCAATCTGATTTTTTACCGGACGGACTTCGATAACTGGATCAAGCAATCCTGTCGGGCGAATGACCTGTTCGACAAACACGCCGCGTGTTTTTTCCATTTCGTACGAGCCGGGCGTTGCACTCACAAAGATTACCTGATTCACCATCTGTTCCCATTCGTCGAATTTCAGCGGGCGGTTGTCGAGAGCGGATGGGAGACGGAATCCGTGTTCGACGAGCGTTGTTTTCCTGCTCTTATCTCCAAAGTACATTGCGCCGATCTGGGAAACGGTTACGTGCGATTCATCAATGATCAGGAGAAAATCTTTCGGGAAATAATCGAACAGGCAGAACGGGCGTGAACCAGGGGGGCGCCCTGCGAGATGGCGGGAGTAGTTCTCAATACCGGAACAGTACCCGACTTCCCGCATCATTTCAATATCGAATCGCGTCCGCTGTTCCAATCGCTGCGCTTCGACATATTTCTGCAGTCCACGTAATTCTTCAAGGCGCTCTTTCAATTCAATTTCTATTGATTTGATCCCCCGTTCCAGCGATTCGCGTGTGGTGACAAATTGTTTGGCAGGATAAATCACGTCGTAGTCGGTTTCACCCTTGACTGATCCGTCGATCGGATTGATGTACGAGATCTTTTCAATCTCATCGCCAAAGAACTCAATGCGGATTGCTTCGTCGTTTTCATACGCGGGGATCACTTCGACAACATCGCCGCGGACGCGGACCGTACCGCGCGTGAATTCGTAGTCATTGCGGGAGTAGAAAATATCGAGCAGTTTGCGGAGGAGTTTGTTTCGTTCGATACGATCTCCCTTTTTCACTACTACCATCTGTTCGATCCATTCATCGGGCGCGCCGATACCATAGATTGAACTGACGGAGGCAACGACAATCACATTCCGTTTGCCGCTCAGGAGTGCGCTTGTGGCGCGAAGTCGCAGCCTGTCGATCTCTTCATTCACGGATGAATCTTTTTGGATGTACGTATCAGTGGTCGGTACATATGCTTCCGGTTGATAGTAATCGTAGTAGCTGATAAAGAACTCAACGCTGTCTTTCGGAAAAAAACTTTTAAACTCGGCATACAACTGCGCCGCCAAAGTTTTGTTATGAGACATTACCAGCACAGGACGGTCAAACTGTGCGATAACGTTCGAGACAGTGAATGTCTTCCCGCTCCCGGTCACCCCGAGCAGCGTCTGGTATCGGTCTCCCCGTTTGATCCCTTCAACAAGCTGTTTGATCGCTTCGGGTTGATCGCCCCGCGGCTGATAATCTGAAACGAGTGTATACGCCATAAAATAAATATCTTTGGATTGTGGACCGCGCAGGATTATATTATTTCGGAAAGTAAATCCCTTTTTTCAACGCCCCGAGCATCCCCGCTTTAAATGTCCGTTTATCGACCTTCTGCAATGAACGTATCTCGGACGGTGTCATTAATTTGGTAACGGGGATATAACTCAATTTCAAACCGATCACTTCCATCACTTTGTCATCAAATTCAAAATTCCTGTACTTGCCGAGATGCAGCGGAACGGTGAACTGACGGAGCGAATACTCTCTGTTCATGTTATAGAACGACGGAAAATACGACATTACAAGTTCCCGTACATCACGGTATATCGGTTCGCGGAATCGCAACCCGACAAAATTTGATTTCGCAACGGCGCCGACTTTCCCGTTCTTTTTAAAAATTGCGACTACATGGTCGTCGTCTCTCACCGCCTGCATATCAACGATCATTGGAGGATATCCCAACCTCTTCAACATTGCGGCAGCAAAGACGGCACCATCGAAGCAATGCGCTTTCCTGTCTCGCAGCACGGAACGGGGAGAACGATACCGGGACTCCGCGCTGTATTCAATGCTGTCGAGGTATTGTTGAATTTTGAAGGGCGAGGTGAATGTGCGAATTGTCTTTAGTTCTTTCGCACTCCAGGAAAACAATCCATTGACATTCACTTTACAATCACCAGTTTTTTCGTCTCAGAAAACTCTCCGGCGTGCAACCGGTAGAAATACAATCCGCTCGGTGCGATCCGGGCATCCCATTCCGCGCTGTAACTTCCCGCTTCAAGCGTGCTATTCACAAGTTCGGCGATCAGTTTTCCGTCAACAGAGTAGATGCCAAGTTTCGCTGCAGCTGTTTCAGCAATATCAAATTCTATCTTCGTTTTGGGGTTGAATGGATTCGGAAAATTTTGATACAGGTTGAACGACTTCGGTTTTACTGATTTTTCTTTTTTGACATTCGAAGGTTTGGAAATCAGTCCGGCATTGACATACGCTGTGTACCACAGACTCGCAATGCTGATCGTTGCAGATTGGATGCGCTGCTTTGTAAACACTTGGGTCCTCTCCCACATCTTGCTGTAATAATCAGCCGGCAACGGCGGGGCACCTGAAACGCCGTTATATCCATCCGGCGGCGCGGCATATTTATCAGCAAGAAGAACAGAATCGAGTAACGTTTCCGATGTCAAGATGATCTGCATTGCAAACTCAAGTACGTTGTCGATGTACTTTACGGAATCTTTTTGCACCGAAAGTTGTGCTTCATAGCGGGAAATCATTTGCGATTCATATCTTGAATGAATCCCCTTTTGGCTTGTGTATTGCCCGTCGTAATTCTTCGTTGCATGAACCGGTACGTGCGAGTCAGCAACATAATGCCCCAGATCGTTGGCAGTTTGGTATGCAGTATTCCAATCGTTCCGTTTTAATTGAGCGGTTAATGAATCAACATAAAATTTGATCACCCATGGCACGGTGCCGTTTTCTTTCACACGCTCGCGACCGTATAACATCATCAACGTATCAAGATTTCTGGGAAGCCACGTTTTAAAATTCGGATAGTCGTCGATATCCAGAAAATGAATATACTGCTCGGCGAAAAAATTCGTATCGCTGTAATTGCGGCGATTGTCGGGATCCATTGCATTGTCGTTGAAGAACTGCGCCTGGCTGATAAACTGCTGCATCGACGGCGGTAAATGGAGCGTAGCATTTTTATTGATATACCGGTGGGCAACGCCTCCCCATCCGAATGTTGATTGTGTTGCTGTGCAGAGCAGTAGCGTTGCCAAAAGTACTTTTCTCATATACTCCTTTAATGAATACTGCTTGATTGAACTCCTGAAATCATGCCATCGTTTACTGATCCGGAACCTGAAAACCTGCCCCATAAAACAGACTTATGGCATGATTGAAATACGATATAACAATATAACAGAAATCTCCCGGAAGGTAAAATAGACGACTGATAGAAGTGATGGACACAACAGGTGTGTGACTTTACAATTCAGAGATTTTTCGCTTCATTCGTTCAATCCGCCGGACGTCGCTGGCGAGAAGAGGTGGAAGATTGACTGCAGATTGAAACACTTTTTTTGCCTCCTGCGGTTTTTCCATATCAAGGTAGAGTTGACCGAGTTCGAAATGATGACGGATGATGGTTGGGGCGAGTTCGATGGCTTTCTTCAGAGAGCGCTCCGCTTCTGCAAATCCCCCCTCCGGCAATCCGCCGAGCAGCAAATCAGCAAGTTGCCTCTCAATCCAGCCGACGTTGCCGAGCGTGCGATAGAATGTTCCGAGTATTGAATGCGCGACATCGTTTTTCGGATTCAAGCGGAGTGCGATATCCAGTTCGCGTTTGATCTCATTAGCAGCCTGAACTTTTGCGCGGACACCTTCATAGATCGCCACATAACCGATTGATACCGCGCACCAGCAATGCGCGTCGGAATTGAGAGAATCTTCCTTCACTGCAAGCGTTGCATATGTTTCTGCTTTCCGGTAATACTGTTCCCGTTCCTCCCTCTTTGCCATATCGCCAATGGAAATGTAACAGCGGGAGATGCGCCATAATAATTCCGCTTTATTATCCGAAACAGGGAGCGCAGATTCATAGATCGCGATCGCTTCGTCGTACTGCTGCTTGATGAACGCATCATCGCCGTTCCTTATCGCGGCACTATTGAACATCACAAGGAAAAACAGAATCGCTGCCATGACGAAAATTACCGATAGACTGTTTATTTAATGTTAAGAAACTTTCAACGTATATTAAAAGAACCGGTCATACAACAGTTTCGCAATTGTTGCCAGTACAACAATAATGTACAGAGGGCGGATAACTGCAATCCCTTTTTTTACTGCCAGCCGCGCGCCAATCCGTGCACCGATGATCTGTCCGACCGCCATAGCGATGCCGTGCAGAAACCAAATCGAACCGCCGATTGCAAAAACGATGAGCGATACAATGTTGCTGGTAAAATTCATCACCTTGGTATATCCTGTCGCCCGCTGCAGATCGAATCCCAACAGAAGAACAAACGCAATTGCCCAAAATGATCCCACCCCCGGACCGAAAAATCCGTCATAGAAACCGAATGTTATTCCCGCAACAACAAAAAACAATCCGGCGCTAATCTGCGGCACATGTTCCCGATGCCCAAGCGACGGCGTGAGAATTGTGTACAGCGCAATGATGAAAAGAAGAACGGGAATAATGTCGCCGAGAATCTCTGTCTGCAACTGTTGCACAGCCCACGCACCAATCGCAGCACCAATGAAAGTAAAAAGAATACCTGCGCACGCTTTTCGAAGATCAACATAACCTTTTCGCCAGTAGTAGAGCGATGCCGTGAAACTGCCGAATGAACTTTGGAATTTATTTGTGCCAAGAGCAATTTGCGGCGGGACGCCGACCGCGAGCAATGCAGGAAGCGCGATCAATCCTCCGCCTCCGGCTATGGCATCGATGAAGCCTGAGAGCAGTGCGGCGACAAAAAGAACGATATAGGTGGAAATTATTTCCAGATGCTGCAATCCATTATGCTCGTTTCGCATCCTCTTTTCGTTCAAAATCCTCGATGTACCCCGCACACACAACATCCCCCATCACATTAATCACTGTTCTGCCCATATCCAGAATCCTGTCAACGCCAAGAATAATCGCAATGCCGTCGGGGGGGGCATTCACCTGGGCGAGAATGATCATCAACAACGGAAGGGATGCACCGGGAACACCTGCAGTTCCAATTGCAGAGAGAACTGCGAGCACGACAACGAACACCTGCTGCCCGATCGACAGCTCGATACCAAACACCTGCGAGATAAATAATACAACGCCTCCTTCAAACAATGCCGTTCCATTCATGTTCATTGTCGCGCCGAGCGGAAGAACGAATCCTGCAACCGACGGGCGAATACCAAGATTCTCTTCAGACACACGAATTGTTGTCGGCAGTGTTGCATTGCTTGACGAAGTAGAAAATGAAGTCACCATGATCGGAATTGCGCCACGGAGATATTCGACAGGATTTCGCTTTGCAAGAAACTTTATTAAGACCGGATAGAACAAAAAGAGAACGATTGAGTATCCGCCGAGAATCAACATGACGTACATCCCTAGCTTCTGCAGCAGATCAAGTCCGAACCGCGCCGTGACAGAAAAGATCAGACAGAAGACCGCATACGGTGCAAGTTTCATTGCAAATCCGACGATCTTTACCATTGCTTCGGTCAATGCGTTAAGCCAATGCATCATTACATCACGTCGTTCATTTTGTATTTTTGTCAACGCTGCGCCCATGAGCAGTGCGAACATGATGATCGGCACCATTTGCATGTCCGTGAACGCCTTCATCATGTTGCGCGGAAGAAAATTATCGAGAACATAATTGACGATCCCGATCAGCGACGACGGTTGTGCATCTTTTTTAGTCCCCAATTCGCTCGTTGCGCCGGAGTATGACTGCATAAGAGTTTGACGCGCTTCGTCGTCAAATCCGCTTCCGGGTTGAAATACCCCCAGTAAGAAGATGCCAAGCGCCGCAGCAAATGATGATGTAATCAAGAAGAACAACAGCGTCCTGCTCCCCATCCTGCCGAGTTTACCAAGGTCTCCCAAACTTGCAACGCCGCTCGCCAGCGATGCAAACACCAGCGGCACAACAACGATAAACAACAGCCGCAAAAAGATCTGCCCGATCGGGTGTGCGACACCGTCAATAATCGTATTAAGAATTTCTGCGGCGCCGGCATTACCGGCAGCGGACAGATTTGCTACAACGCCAACAACCGCTCCGGCAAAAAGTCCGCCGAGTATGCGCCAATGGGATGTATCGCGTGGATTCATAGAGATTCTTTTTTTGTTAGAAAATTGGTTGGAGCAATATAGAGATTTTGCTGAACGAACAAAAGAATTTTATATCTTGATCGGCACCATGTGGGACGTGCAGGTGGCGATCAATTTTCCTTTGCTGTTCACTGCCTCTGCCGAGAGATGCATTGCGGACAAACCACGCGAGACCACCTTTGCGGTGATGGTTAATGTATCACCGGCATTGATGGAGCGAATGTAGTTCGTATGGAGATCAAGAGTTGTGCACGGTGTTCTTGCCGCCAGATAACTGAGGGGTCCGAAGACATTGTCAAATGCAGCTGTAACAAATCCGCCTTGCATCGCTTTCACCGGATTGAGATATTCGTCACGCACGGGAAATGCGATCTTCAGCATCACACGGGAATCATAGTCAACGTATTCCCCTTTCATAAAGACAGAACATTTGGGCGGAAGTTCGGCTGAAGCGAATTGTTTGTGCAATTGTTCAAATTCAGATTGCAATATTTCAAGAGAGTTTTTCATCCTTTTTATCCCACAGATGGCGCTGATCGACGCAGAAGTATTCTGCAAGCATCTGCGGGATCAGCGGGAAACCATTACAGCTCAATAATGAATTTCCCATCCTTCATAATCATCGTTCCATCAAACCATACCGTCGGCTGCTTCACCAGTCCGTCAAGATGACTTGCTACGCGAACCGTTCCCCCCATTGATTTGTTGTCGCCGAATGCGATATGGATCGTCCCCATCACTTTCTCGTCTTCAATGATCTTGCCGGTGATGATTGCCTTATCGTTTGTGCCGATGCCGAATTCAGCAACGTTGTATGCATCTTTGCCGTGCGGTTCGAGGAGTTTTTTCAGTTGTTCGGCTTCTGCGCCGCCGGTAATCTCGGTTGCGTATCCATCTTTGACAATGATACGGATCGGCGTCTTCACAATACCGACCGTCGCAAACGATCCATCCACCACAACAACGCCGTTCGATTGATGTTCCAACGGCGCAAGATATGCTTCGCCTGTCGGCAGATTTCCTGATTGACCTTTCTCGCGGAACAATCCTGAACTTGCATGGGCGGTTCTTCCTTTGATCGGCATCGTCACATCTGTTCCCGCGGGGGATGTAACGCGGATGACAGAAGTTTTTTCCATCATCGTGCAAAGGGCATGTGTTCTTTTCGCAATCGCGTTGTAGTCGGCATTCATACAGCGAACCATAATTTCTTCCGTAACTCCCGGCAATGTTGCAATGCGGACTCCCATTGCACTTGCTGCACGGCGGGCATCGGTATGCGTCAGCGATTTCGAGGTGGGGCAAAAGACAACGTCGAACTTCTTCATCAACTCGGCAACTTCTGCAGGAGGTTCTTCCCCGTTTGATTTGCGAGGAAGTATTTCCGTGAGCAGCACATCATTGCCAAAATCTTTTGCCGCTTTCCACAGCGAATAGCCGAGCGTACGCAACGGTTCATCGGTGATTACCAAAATTTTTTCGTTCGGTTTCGCTCCCATGCAATCGCGGATGGCGATCTGGGAGGCGGAGTATAATTCGTTTGAGATGTTCATATTCATTCCTTACAGTATTGCGGACGACCAGAAATGTTTGTCCTACGATTTAGTGCTTGTTGCCTCGCTCCGTTTCAATAGATATGAAAAAAGAAATCCGAAAAGACCGAGTGAGGCGAAGAGAATCATTCCCGGATTGTATCCTGCTGGATTTGCAGCGCTTGCACCCGCCCAATCATTCAATTGACCGATGAGCCATGCAACAATCGCCCAGCCGATCTGTTGGCAGAAAGTCATCAGCGCGTACGCGGTGCCGAGTTTACTTTCATCGACAAGATATGCAACGGCAGGCCACATCACTGCCGGAACCAGCGAAAATGCAATGCCGATCATTGCAATCGGGATTTCGACAGGCATTGCGGTAAATGCAAGCATGAGAAACGACGGGAGAAGAAACGCCGAGCCAACTGTCATCAGCAGCGCGCGCTTTCCGATTTTATCCGCCAGCAATCCAAAGAGAGGTGTTGCGAACATCGCCGTCAGAGGAAGAAGTCCGTTGAGGAATCCTGCCGTCTCCGGTGAGAGATGATGTGCATCCGTAAGAAATAAATTTGCAAAGCGGCGGAATGGAAATACGACGGAATAGAATGTCACGCACAATCCCACCACCCACCAGTACGACTTGCCGAATTTTACCAGATCGGAGAAGACCAGCTTATCGGTTGAACCGGCTTGTCCGAGCGTGTACATTTTCGTCGCCCTTGATTCAAGATACCAGTACAAGAGCGCTGTGACGACTGCGATGGATCCGATCGCTGCAGCGAGGAGCAACACCGGCTGCCAGCTTGAATAGAGCGGCGCAGCCCATGAGCGCGTATTATCGGCGGCAAATGAACCGAACCTGGCGATCATCAGGTTGATCCCCATTGCAAACGATAATTCTTTCCCTTTGAACCATTTGGCAAGCGCTGTCGTTACGGCGACGATCAACGGCTCCGAGCCTAACCCCAGCACAAATCGTCCTGCCATCATGATCTCGAACTTCGATCCGAACGCGATCAACAATCCTCCCAGTACGCTCACCGCCGCAAATACCGTGAGCGACCGTTTTGTGCCAAACCGATCGATAATAACACCTCCGGCGATCAGCACAAGCAGCGCAGCAATGTTGTATGCGGTATCAAGCAGACCGATCTGTGCCTGCGAGAAATTCAATTCGTTTTCGAGCAGCGGACCGACAGGATTGAGCGCATCGAAAACATAATAATTGGCAAACATCGCAAGACTGACGATGAGTAGGACAAGCCAGCGGTAGAGCCGCGGCGGTTCGGGAAGAAGGAATTGAGTTGTCATTGTACTTTCATTTGAAATTGATTTCAAAATATTTCATTTATGTCGCTAATGACTTTGTAATTTACATCTAATGCTTTCGTAAAATGCACCTCTCCGCAATGAATTTTCTTGGTTTCATCGGGTCGAAGTTTGCTTTTATCTGTCGTACTTTTTGTTTCGCGAACCAAATACAAAGTATCTTCAACTTCTCCATGAGCATTACTCTTTTCGATAACTACAGCCCAATCGGGAGTATATTTTGCAATTGGGGTATCAACAACAAACCATTTGGGTAATTTCACATAAAATTTAACACGTTCATCTTTTTCCATTTCCTCAGCAAATATTTTCTCTGTTTCTGATTCATATTCAACATAATCATACAAAGCAGCACCGTTGCTTCCGTCAGGACGAATACTCGGAATAAGATGCTGTTCAAATAATTCTAACTCTGTTTCAAATTGCGTCATTTCATAGTATTCATCAATCTTTTCATAAACAATTCCATCAACAAGTTGATCAGCAAGACGAAGTTTAATATGGTGAACGGCAACATGCGCAAAATCGTAAGGGTTCTGTATTGCCGCTTCTTGATGATTGCATCGTTTAAATATCTCCAGCAATGTTGTCCGCGTGACGCGCATTGGTGGAGTGGTGTGTTCCATTAAATTTGCCATTACTTCAATCACATTCGGCACCGGGGTGCCGCGGGAAGTCATTGGAAGAGCAATATCACCTGCAACAAGAGTAGTAAATTGTTTTCCGGTAGAATCGACAGTCATTTTTGCCCGATTGATCATAATACGCGGACGTTTTATTTCTGCTTTTTTTAAATCTTCAAGAACATCTTCTATTAATTTCCTTGAGTCAACTTTTACCGCATATCTGGTTTTATGTTTTATTCTTTCCCACAATTCTTTGAACTCCGATTTCAAAAGATATTCTTTCCTTAACCGAACTGTCTTCTGTTTTCTCCGATCTGCAGGAGGAGGTGGCGCACCTTCTTTTCCAAAATCTTCTTCTATTTCGCTTTGGTATGATTCGACATACCGTTGATAACTTTCGTTCGGAACAACAGTCAATACGTTCACTTTATCATCACGAACTCTGTCGCCGTGTTGATTTACAGAGAGTCTCATCCCCCTGCCGATTTCCTGGCGCTTTTTCGTTTCAGAAACTGTTTGATTCAAAGTGCATATCTGGAAAATATTCGGATTGTCCCATCCTTCACGCAATGCAGAATGCGAAAAAATAAAACAGACCGGCTCCTCAAAGGAAAGCAACCGCTCTTTGTCTTTCATAATTAGATCGTACGCTGCTTTGTCTTTTTCAGATTCTCCGGTTTTACTGTCTTCATAAATCACTTCGCCGCTCTTTGTACGCCGGGATGCAAAATATGCCTCCTGTACTTTTGCGACTTCGACATCCTTCCATTCTGCGTACTGCTGTTTCAGATCATTGAAGGCATCAGTAAATAATTGGCGAATGAGACCATCATCCTTCACGTAGTTATCAACCCGGTCGATAAAAAATAACGACAGCACCTTCACACCCGCTTCTTTTAGCCTACGTTGTTTTCGGAAATGCTCTTCAATGGTAAATCGTATTTGTGCATTAAAGATCGCTTTTTTATTTGCACCACGTTCTTCGCCCGCTTTTAATTCTATACCGTTGCCAAAACGGACAAATCCATCTACCGCATTTATTTCCTGCACAATGAATGGTTCATATTCCGGGCGGTTTGCTTTCACAGAAAGTTCGTCACCCGATTTTACGGTAACATTCTGCTCCTTGACCGTGCCATCAGCCATGAGTTTGTGTACTGCAATTGATGCGGTGATTGTTTTCTTCTGTGTTTTAATTCCGTTCAACCGCAAAAATACAGCGCTTTCGTTTTGTTCTTCGACACCTGCAACGGTGATTTTCTTTACCAATCCCTGACGGTATGCTTCAAACGGCGTTAATCGGTACACAAGATTATATGGATTGCGATGTGTAGCGCTGTACCGAAGTGCAAAGAGCGGATCCAGCGCTGCCAATGCTTTGATACGCAATTCGCTTTCCATATTTTGCGGTTCATCAAGAATAAGGATGGGGCGTGTTGCCTGCACAAGATGGATCGGAGTTTCTCCCTGCAGTTTATCGGTCGATTGTCGAATGACATTTGATGCCTTGTTGAACGAATCAATCGTCATTACCATAAACTCAACTGAATTGGAAAGCGCAAATTGACGAACGAGATTCGGGTTGTCCGAATCATACGATGTATATCTGTATGCAACATTTCCGAATAATTCTTTGAAATGCTTTTCAGTCATCGCAAAAGATTTCAAGACACCTTCGCGAATTGGTACCGACGGCACAACGACAATAAATTTTCTGAAACCGTACCGTTCGTGAAGTTTTAACGCAGTACGCAAATAGACATACGTCTTCCCCGTTCCGGTTTCCATCTCAACCGAAAAATTCATAAACCGTGCAGTTCGCTTCCCTCCCGCTCCTTCAATTTCTTCTTCAATACACTGCAACGCTGAATCTGTCGCTATATTCTGTTCACGCTGGACTTCGTTGAGATTAGAAAGTATTTCATCTTCCGGAAGGAATAACTGGTTTGGTACAGCGGCAATTGAGCCGAATGTAAACGTAGGATTATTCGTTATACGGGGCTGGCCTTCGAAGAGATCGACAACTGAATCGATCGCATGGAGTTGATATTCTTGATTTGAATCAAACTTGAATTGCATAGTCAGTCATGTACAATGTAAAAGTTGGAAAATTCATGCGATTTTGCAGCACAATCATTAATTTTCATTCAGTCTATTGACTCTCACTCCACCACAAGCGATATTTGTAGTGCCGTCACGCTAAACCGAAAACCCAAATGATGTTTGGGAAACCCTTTAAGGGTAGTTCCGATGAAAGTCGGAACGTAGGTTTTCCGGACGGTTTTTTTATTGCTGCAAACGAAAATTCCAAATAGTAAAACGTTGATTACTTTTCAATGTGTTTTCAGTCAGCGTTTTCAATCCAGCACTGCTTGCAATATACTCCGCTAATTCAATTTTCCCCTTTTTCGATTCTGCCAGCAAGTGATAGCCGTTTTTCTGATATCCCATCGCTCCCAGAATGATATCGCTTATCTGCAGTAAATCGGAAATTTTCGATTCCACCGGTTCAACTGCTACGAATGGTCTGTACAGAATTGAAAACTTTTTTGCCATTCCGTTATTCAATATCGTTTTAAGTGTCGATAACTTGTATTTCGTTTGCCTGTTATCCAAATGGACAAACAGACGAACGTTGTTTGTCGAAGTGCAATATATTTTCCCAAAACAATGCAGCAAGAGCTGGTAAAAGAACTTATAAAATCCCAACTCTTTGTCCCCTTTGTTGAACTTTTTGTGGTTGACTTGATGATTATCGATAATGATACTGTGAAAATGAATGTAGTTCGTATTATTCAACGCAAAAAAGTAATCGACAAATCTTTTATACTCCGGAAGTTTTTGCGTGGAAACTTTTGACCATTTCAATTCCGCCGTCATCTTTTGTTCCTGCCGGAATTTCTTCATCGTATCGGCAAATCGGAGAATTTCCGTATGCTCCATAACAATTCCGCCAAGTACCATATAGCGGTCCTTCGATTGACGGCTTTCATCACAATAAATATGGTAAAGCGGTTTGTCTGCCATATAGTGCCATGACTATATCGTCTTCAACCTGCATTGCAGCGCAAGGTTTGCCGCTGTTTCATCATCCAGCGCAACATCGCGGCAGATAAAGAGATCGTCTTTCGTGAGCGCGAGCCCTTTCAATCGCTCCAATGTCACTTTATCTTCGAGCGTGATGTAAAACGACTGTCCTTTGTCGTTATCTGTTACTTTAGAGATTTCCGCCTGATGTTTCCCTTTTATTTGCTCTATATTGCTGTTCAGCGTGTATCCTTCTTTTATTGCAATTTCGTAAATAACATTTTCTGCTTTCCAGCCATCCTTCAATGAGTCGGTAAAGAGTTCTGCCTGCTTTACAAACGTTGCGGGGTCTGCAGCATCGTCCGGATTCCATACTTTGTAATTCGATTCTGCAAGTTTAAATACCTTAAATCCTAAATCTTCCGGCGTTTCGCGTGTTTTAAGATCGAGTTTCCCCTCTTTTTCTTTTTCCAAATTTTTTATAACGCGGCGGATGCGCTCTTTGCCGATATCGGCAA
The DNA here is from genome assembly GCA_040751955.1 of Bacteroidota bacterium. Taxonomy (GTDB): domain Bacteria; phylum Bacteroidota; class Ignavibacteria; order UBA10030; family UBA8401; genus SpSt-333. The sequence goes on along the minus strand of JBFMFY010000028.1, from coordinate 24,258 downwards.
TGGTTTTGTAACCCGCTTTGTACGCTTCGCTTGTCTCTCCGCATGGTTCGGGTAATTGCACTAATATAAATTTGCGGTTGCCGTTGTCTTCTTTATTTATTTGTAAAACAGCATCAGCACTCGTAGCCGAACCTGCAAAGAAATCCAAAACTATCTCCTCTTCAGTCTCGTTACATTTTATTAAATTGTAGATTAACTTTGTAGGTTTGGGATATTCAAATGGTTTCCCTTCGGGAAACAATTCACCCAACTCTTCATCACTTTCTTGATTATCTCCCCAATCAGTTAACAAATCGGTTATGGCCTTTCTTTTTTCTAATTCTTCGGGTAACAAATCTCTCCTTAATCCATAATTTTTAGTAATGAACAGGGCATCCTTTTCAACAAACAAGTCAATCTGTTGCTGCGTGTTTCTAAACCTTGCTTTAACACGAATATCTTTGATCGTTCTTCCATCTTTTATTTCTACATCAGTCAAATATTCAGTAGTCATGGTCTTATTTTTGTATACACCTTTTTTGATTATTTTTATATCAGATGGAAGTTTTACCCTGATTCCTTTTCCAATTAACCTCTCGCTAAAGTCATTTGGAGAATTATCAACTCTCGTATTGAAATCAGATCTCTTCTCAATTGATAATTTTTCAAGTTTTGACAACTCTTTTGAGTACACTACAACATATTCCATTACTGGTGCAATGTGTCCATGCAAAAACGATGGTTGTTTTTTTCGTTTCCAATGCAAAGTACCAACAAAATTTTCTTCACCAAATATTTCATTCAACAATAATTTTAGATTTACTATCTCAGTGTCTTCAATGCTTACAAAAATCACACCATCATCTCTCAGCAACTGCCGGGCAAGAAACAATCTGGGATACATCATAGAAAGCCATGCGGAGTGGTAGCGTCCGCTGGTTTCGGGGTTGCTGGTAAGTATGTTCCCTTCGCTGTCTTTTTGGTTTGTCAGTTTAAGGTATGTATCGAGCGGGTCGGTGTAATTGTCGGGGTAGATAAAATCTTTGCCCGTGTTGTACGGCGGGTCAATGTAAATCATCTTTACCTTGTTAAAGTACGCTTTGTACAGCAGTTTCAACGCTTCAAGGTTATCCCCTTCGATAAAAATATTCTGCGTCGTGTCGAACTTCTCCGACTCATCTTTAACAGGCACGAGCGTTGCGCGGCTGGGCGTTTGCAGCAGCCGTATGGCATCCCGCTTGCCTGCCCACGTAAAAGAGTAGCGCTCGGGAGAAGTTTCAGTCACTTCGCCGAGAGTGGCTTTAAGTTTTTCCCAATCAATATTCTTCTCGGTAAACGCTTCGGGGAAAAGTTGTTTCAGTTTTGCGCGTTGTTCATCCGCGATATTCGGCGTTTCGTGCGGCGTGTGTTCTCGTGGCGTTGTCATAGTTTTTATTTTTTGTGCAACAGTCGGCTTTAATCTACCGGAAATAGGGCGGTTTTACAAGGGATAATTCGCACAAACAGAAACGCCGCAGAAAACATCCTGCGGCGTTGGTATCATGCTTTGTCTGTTTTCTTCAGTTTACATTCTTCAAGATTTCCAGCGTAAACTTCCAGAACTTTTCGACGGTATCGATATGAATCTTCTCGTCCGGAGAGTGGACGCCTTCCAGCGTCGGACCGTAGGAAACCATATCCATGCCCGGATATTTTTCACCGATGATGCCGCATTCCAGTCCGGCGTGGATCGCTTTGACGAGCGGTTCCTTGCCGTACAGATTCTTGTACGACTGTTTTGCAATCGCCAGTATCTTTGAATTGAGATTCGGTTTCCAGCCGGGATAACCTTCCGTATGAACAACTTTTGCGCCGCCGAGTGTAAAAATAGAATTCATCGTCTGCAACGCTTCAAGAATTTCCGATTCCACGCTGCTGCGCTGGCTGGTGATCATTTCGATCTTCCCTTTTTCCGTCTTGATGATCGCAACGTTGGTGGAAGTTTCGACAAGTTCTTTGATATCCGCGCTCATTTTTAATACACCGTGCGGCAGGGCGGAAATTGTTTGATACAATGCAGCCTGCTGCGCTTTCTTCACTACTTTCGCTTTTTTCACTGCAATCTCTTCACACAGAATCTGCAGGTCGGGTTCGACGGATGATAACTCGAATTTGATTGTGTCGTTCCATTCTGCAACAATCTTTGACGCTTTTTTCAGATCTTTCTTCGCAACAAACACCACCGCTTCCGCTTCACGCGGAATTGCATTGCTCTTGTTGCCCCCTTCAATGTGCGAAAGCCGTGCGCCGACTTTATCCAGCGCAATCAGTACGCGATTGATGATCTTGATGGAATTGCCGCGCCCTTTGTCGATCTCCAGACCTGAGTGTCCCCCTTTCAATCCTTTCACAATCACTTTCAACGCGACGGTTCCGCGCGGAGCGTTTTCCAATGCGAGTTTCCATGTTCCGTGTGTATTCCGTCCGCCGGAGCAGCCGACGTACAACGAACCTTCCTCTTCCGAATCAAGATTCATCAATATTTTGCTTTCGAGGAAACCGGGTTTCAGATTGTTCGCGCCGGTCAATCCCGTCTCTTCGTCAACAGTGAACAATAATTCGAGCGGTCCGTGCACGAGCGATTTATCTTCCATGATGGCGAGATACGTTGCAACGGCGATCCCGTTATCGGCGCCGAGCGTTGTGCCGTTTGCCATCAGCATGTTCCCTTTGCGGACAAGTTCGATCGGGTCTTTCAGGAAGTCATGCACTTTATCTTTGTTTTTCTCCGGAACCATATCCACATGCCCCTGTAAACAGACCATCGGAACATTCTCTCTTCCGGGAGATGCCGGTTTTTTGACGACAACGTTTAAATACTTGTCCTGTTTTGCTTCAAGACCGAGTTTCTTTGCAGTCTCCATGATATATGCAGTGATCTGCTTTTCGTGTTTCGACGGGCGCGGAATTTTGCTGATCTCGGCAAAATATTTCCACACGAGCGCCGGTTCTAATCCTTTAATTGCTTCTGACATTGTGTGCCTCCGTTTTTCAAAAAAAAATGTTTTACAAATATAACGTGCCGCCGAATTCGTGTCATCCTTCGATACCTGCCAGCAGGCGCTCACAAACAGCGTTCGCTTGTTCAGGACGACTATGCTTATTGTGGTTTATTACTTATCGTCACGAGATCGCCACGCTCCAATTGATTCAAAAAATGATTGATGCGCGATTCCACCGGTTCGACTGCTGCGCCGAATTTTGTTTTCAAATTCTCCGCAACGTGCGAGATCGGCGTGCCGCCGTCCAGCTGCTGCCAGATCGCTGAGCCGATATCATCGAGTTTGATCCTGAAGTACGGTTTGGAAAGATACGGCAGCACCCACTTGACGAGGAACGGATTGCGAAACTTCGGGACAAGCACAACCACTTTTCCTTCATCCGTTGTTTCCCATTCTGCGTTCCGCTTCGGTTTTAAATCCAAAAGATTTGCGAGTTGTTTTTCTTTTTTCATTTTACACCACCTCCCCTGTATCCCCTCCTCCAGAGGAGGAGGGGACGATGAGAGGAAGTCAATCAAATTACATCATTGCACTTGGGGGTGCGGGTTCATCGGCGCGTCCTGCATTCTTCACAGGAATCATCACAAGCACGTACCCGACGATGAGAAAGACAGCCAGACTTCCGATGAACGACGGATTCTCGAAGATCACCGGCGTCGGAACATCCCAGAACGCCATTGCGGCAAAGACAAGTCCGACGAGTGCTTCACCGGCGATCAAACCTGCAGCCAGCAATGTTCCATTATTCTCCACGCGCACTTTCTGTGCATCGTTGAATTGACGCTTCACATTCACGCGATCGACAATCCCTTTGATCAATCCGCCGATGAAAATGGCGAATGTCGTTTCCAGCGGAAGATACATGCCGACGCAGACCAGCATCGGGCTTTTCACCTGAACAAGAATAAATCCGATCGCCATCAAGATACCGACGATGATCAATGGCCACGCCATTTGCCCGCCGACGATCCCTTGAGAAACGAGCGCCATCAAACTTGCTTGCGGTGCCGGAAGAGCGCGCCCGCCAAGCCCTGTGCCCCCCATTTTAATATCACCTTCATGTAAAACAATAATCGGAAAGATCATCACGGCTGCAGCAACAACAACGCCGATGAGATCGCCGATCTGCATTTTCCACGGCGTGCCGCCGAGGATGTGTCCGACTTTCAAATCCTGCAGCATCTCGCCTGCAACAGCCGCCGAAACGCAGATGACACCGGCAACACCGAGCACTGCGGCAACACCGGTAATGCCTGTCTGACCGAGAGCTACCATCAGAATTGCTGCAACGATCACGGTCGATAACGTCAATCCGCTGATAGGATTATTTGATGACCCGATCAGTCCGACAAGATACCCCGACACAGCAGCAAAGAAAAATCCTGCAATGACCATGACAACTGTTGCAGTCAGTGCCGCAACAATATCTTGTGCGAAGTGGTTATAGAGGAAGAATGTCAATACGGCTGCAATGCCAACCCCGATGAACACTTTCGAGATGCTGAGATCCATTTCAACACGATCCGTTACAGCGCCGCCGGTTGCAGCTTTTTTCACATCGCCGATGGAGCGTTTCAATCCGCCGATGAGATTTTTTCGCATACGGAAGAGGGTGTACGCCGCACTCATCAACATTCCGCCGATCGCAATCGGACGGACGATGAATTGCCACACTCTTGTTGCCTGCGTCAGCCAATCATGGTCGGTCAATCCGTTAGGATTATTTGCTTCAAAAGTAGGTCCAAGCCAGAATAACAGAAGCGGGACGAACAATCCCCACGCGAGCAGACCGCCGGCGAAGTTTAGCGATGCAAGACGCGGTCCGATAATATACCCGACACCCATGTAGGCAGGGCTGACTCCCGGAGTTGAAAGCACCATCCCGCCGCTTGCATTGAGGGTGGTTCCGGTTTTTCCGAGAGCGACCGGACCTTTCGCGAATGGAATGAATTTCTCCCATGACGAAGCGAACAGACTCAACTGCTTCAATCCCTGAATAACGGCACCGATTAATCCGGCAACAAACAGATATACTGCACCGCTCCCGCCGCGCTGCCCTGCTTTGTGTATCTCACCGGCGGCAACCGATTCCGGAAACGGCAGTTCAACATCTTCAACCATCACGCGGCGAAGTAATGTTACGAACAACACACCCATCACACCGCCGACCATCATGATCGCCGTCGCTTCAAAGTAATGATTGGAAAGATCGGTCCATACCCCCGAGATGAGAAATGCGGGAATTGTGAAGATCGCCCCCGCAGCAACCGATTCGCCGATGGAGCCGATCGTTCGGGTCATATTCTCTTCGAGAATTGTCCCTTTCATGATGCGCAGCAGCGCCATGCCGATGACTGCCGCAGGATACGTTGCGGCGATCGTCATGCCTGCCTTTAAGCCGAGGTATGCGTTTGCCGCTCCGAGAATAACCGACATGACAAGACCGATGAGTACAGCCCTCAGCGTGAATTCTTTCATGTCTGTGCCAGCAGAGACGTACGGGATATATTTTTTCCCGCCGCCGGATTGAACTTCTGCCATAGTATCTCCTTTTTAAGAGTTAATAAGAAACAAAAACCACAGATTCACAGATTAATTTTTTATAGAATTATTCTTTTGTATTTCAGCGATGATTCACCAAAGTTAACTACCAAGCCGATTTTGCAATTTGAAATTCTCAGGTAATTGATGAGTTGTGAATAGTGTTCATCTATCAAACTTTTCTGTGCTTTCCCCTCAAGTATTATCGAACCGTACAAGACAAAATCGGCATAAAACTTATGTGGGAGCGTCACACCTTTGTACAGAACCGAATACTCTTTTTCACGCTCATACGGAATCGCTTTTAATTTGAGATCGAGTTCAATTCGTCTTTGTAAACAATCTCCAGCAGTCCTTTACCCAACGTACTATGAACTTCCATACAGATTCCGATGATTGTGTGAGTCTCTAATTTAAAGGGAAAGTATTCTTCCATTTTAATTCTATCACTTCAATCAGTGAATCTGTGGTAAAATCCTATTGACCAACACCGAACATTGCCTTGAATACATGCCCTGCCATCTGCGGATTTTCTTTCAAACGGCGGACGGAGTATCCGTACCAATCTTTGCCGAAGGGAACATAGACGCGCAGGCGGTGCCCTTCGGCAACCAACTGCTTTCTCTTTTCATCACGAACGCCCAGCAGCATTTGATATTCGTATTTCTCTTTCGGGATTTTCAATTCAACGATCAACTTTTTTGCTCCGTCGATCAGCACATCGTCATGAGTAGCAATCCCGACATAGCACCCTGCTTCAAACAGAATGCGCAATAATGTAAGATAATTTTCCTGAATACCAACACGCTCTTTTATGGCAACCTGCGGCGGCTCGTTATAGATCCCTTTACAGAGACGGACATTTGCTTTTTCGGCAGCCAATGCACGAATATCTCCCTCGCTGCGGTGCAAATAAGCCTGGATAACAATGCCGACGTTATTGTGCCTGTTTTTCATCACCCTGTACACTTCCAGCGTATCGTCGGTACATGTGTGATCTTCCATATCGATGCGGACAAAGTTGTTCTGTTTCTTTGCGGTCGAAACAATTTCATCCACGTTACCGATGCAGAATTGTTTCTCCATTTTCAGTCCGAGAGAGGTCAGTTTGATGGACAAATTTGAATTGAGAGAATGTTTGGCGATGGCATTCAGAACATCGACGCTGGCATATTTACTTTCGGTGGCTTGATCTTGAGTAAAAATATCTTCACCGAGAACATCAACGGTTGCCATCGCGTTCTCAGAATTCAATTGCCGCACTTTGTTCACGGCGTCGGAGAGTGTCTCGCCTGCAATGTACCGTTTGGCAACTGCGCCGACGACGGTTTTGGGAATGTAGGGAAGAGTTTTTACAACGAGGGTATTTAATAGATTCATAGCAGTATCTGTAGTACGGATTGCATTTTATTTTCTTAGAGTAAAGTACAATTCATTCTGGAGCGCGTCGAAAAACGAATTCGTGAATCCGGCATGTTTATAGTTGATGGAATTGCCGGGAGAACCGTTCGTGTACGTGACCTGCGTAAGATTCAACTCAACAGCACAGGTTGAATCGGACAGTGCTCGTACCATCGAACTCAGTACGTATTTATATCCATATGTTGTTTCCGGCTGCGTTGCATACTCGTGGTGATGGTGTGAGTCATCATTCTCTTTGTTTGCCGGCGTCGAATTGTTGTTCGACGAGGAAGATGATTCAAATAACAAAAAAACAAAACCGATGATGAAGATAAAACTTAAAATTACGAGAATCGGGCTGACGGATGATATCGGCTCCGTTTGCGGATCATCATTCGGCAAAGGCGAAGATGTATAATATTCACCGTTGAGGAATCCTGAATCCCGATCAAGCAACGTGACGACATATCCGCGTTTTTGATACACTGAAATAAGTGATGAATAGACAGCGGCTTCAGATTTTGGAAAAATTCTGGTATTGTTATATACAATCGGCGCGGCGTTCCTGTTTGCAGATGTTGTTGCAGCGCTGCATCCAATCGAAAGATACAGCGCTTGATAACCGATAAAGCAGCAGAACGCAATGGTCCTGAGTTTCGATCCACTCAATACGTTATAGCGGGAAAACAAAACTGACCTTCGGTGTAATTCGTTTTTGAGGTTTGTACCCCGTGACATTGCCATCTTTGTCGGTTTCGGGAGCAAATGTCCATGTATAGAGCGTTGAGACGATCATGAACGAGTACGGCTTGTAGCCGATTTCTGCATAGAGCATTGACCGGTCATCAAGTGTAAAGGCATCTTTGTTGCTGGTGATATATTTCTTGTCGTACCCTGCGCTCAGATGAATGAGCGGAATTTTTTCTCCGGTGTTCGTTCCCAAATGCATGATGCCGCTGTTCGGATCTAGATCGAGACGCTGGTAACTGCCGTTTACCTGAATCGTTCCGAGGATGTCGATCAGCAAACTGCCGAAATATCCCGGACCTGGCGATTTTGTTCTATTAAGTAATTGCGCTTTCGAAGAAAATTTTTGAACTCCATTTGCGGTATCGAGTTGCAATGTGTACCGTTCCAATTCATAGAAGGCATCAAAGTACGCCGGCAGATATTTATCTGTCTGTGCAAATCGCCGCTCAAATTTTGTGAATACATTGATCAATCCAAGCCCTGAAAAATTCGTTTCCAACCCTACAGCCATTCCGCTTCCAAAGTCAATGATCTTGGAATAGTCGTAGTACAACGTCATGTCAATCATCGGCATGCGGAGCAGAGGCAATCCAAGGTCGAAACCGATGATGCTCATGGCACCATGTTCTTGCTTTGAAAGAAAGAGCGGCGGAAACACTGTATAACCACTGACGTTGACCGAAGTATCACTTGCTTCACTTCTCAAGTCGCTTGCATACGTCGCACCGACTTCGATACCGCTTATGATCGGAATAGCGCTCGCTTTAGTGAACTGCAGCGGTCGCACATAACCGCGCATACCGAACAGACTGGATGCGGTCAGATCGCCATAGACGCTTTCAAATCCGAACTTGCCGAAATCGAGATCCAATTCTGCACCGATGCGGCGGTTATCGACGCTTGGACTGTTCCGATAATTGTATAGTACCGAACCGTGACCGAGCCGCGCATAATCCAAAATGCCGAGCCGCACATATGTTTCGCTCCCTTTGTTGCCGTAGCGGATGTAGCGGATGAACCTGCCCCGCTGCAGCTCCTGCCAGCGGATCGACTGGTCTTTGCTGCTGATGTACAGATTCAGATCGAGCCCGACGCCGAAATTCATGAATGCGATTTCGGGATTGAGATTAATAAGATAATATGGCACCATTTCCCCTTTGTCGTTTTTTATCCACGACATGCCGAGACCGCCGCCGATGACGCCGGAAGTTCCTCCGCCCGGTACAGCCGATTTGGTCGGTGCTTTTTGGGCGAACAAAAAGGAAGATGCCGCAATCAGAATGAGCAATAGTTTTTTCATATTATACTCCGAATAATATTCTGACAATGAATACCGCCCCAAGCATCCCGAACAGATCGGCGATCAATCCTGCCGGCAATGCGTGGCGGGTGTTTTTAATTCCAACGGAACCGAAGTAAACTGCTAAAATATAGAACGTGGTCTCCGAACTTCCGTACATTGTCGATGCAAGTACGCCGATGAACGAATCGGGTCCGTTCGTTTTCATCAACTCGGTCATCAGTCCCATCGAACCGCTGCCGGAAAGTGGACGCAGCAATGCAAGCGGTAATGTCTCCGCCGGCATACCAATAAGATTTGTAACCGGTGAAAGAATTGCGACGACAACATCCATCGCGCCGCTTGCGCGGAAGATGCCGATGGCAAAAAGCATTGCTACCAGGTACGGAATAATTTTTACGGCAGTATTGAATCCATCCTTTGCCCCTTCAACGAAGACCTCGTACACTTTTACTTTTTTGACCAATCCCCATCCAAGAAAAACGAGGATGAACATCGGGATCGCAATGGCGGAAATGATATTGATGACGGAACGGAAGAGTTCAACCATTGCTCACCTCCGCTTCGTCGGGTTCCAACGCTTTTTTGTAGCCCGGCAGCCGTTGCAGCAATTTCACTGCAATCAATCCTGCAACAGTCGCACACCCGGCGCCGAAGATCGACGTGCCGATGATAATACCTGGATCTGCGGAACCAAGTCCTGCGCGAATTGCGATAGCTGTTGCAGGAATTAATGTGAGACCCGCAGTATTAATGACAAGAAATGTGCACATGGCATTCGTGGCGGTACCGAGTTTCGGGTTGATCTTGTTCAATTCCTCCATCGCTTTCAATCCGAGCGGCGTGGCAGCGTTATTCAATCCCAGCATATTGGCGGCAACGTTCATAATCATCATGCCGACTGCAGGGTGATTCGGCGGAACATCGGGGAACAACCGTTTGGTGATCGGCAGCAGAGCTTTGGTCAGGAGTTCAAGCAGTCCCGCCGCTTCGCCCACTTTCATAATGCCGAGCCAGAGCGCCATCACACCGATTAATCCGAGCGAGATGGTGACGGCAACATCGGCGTACTCTATCGCCGCCTTAGTTACCGCTTTAATTTTCACGAAGCTGACGCGTTCCAATATAAATGTTACGGATCCGTCGGCGGTATTGAACGACGAAACAGTTCCTTCCAGTTTTTCTTTCCCACCTGATGCTTTCGCCATCTCCTTCCAGAACTGCGGTGTTTCATCGACAATCGGAAGTTCAATTTTTAATTGTCCCGACGCAAGAGTTGTAATCGTAGCCGGCTGACGCACGTCGGCAATAGCTGAAGCATTGTAGAATTGATTGAATGCCGCTGCGAAAATGACAATGGTGCCTTTGTAGATCGGGTGAAGAGAGGTTGGTTGTTGAGTCGTTTCAAAATGTACCGCAATCGGGACACCGTTACGGTATGGATTGGTCACTTCATCATGTATGTCCCGTCCCACTGCCGTAAAGATGCCAATCAACAAAAGAGAAATCCAGACATAATTGAGCATACAAGGTCTTTATGTTGTCGAACTGTACGTTACGTGCATGAAATATAACCGATGATGTCTGAGGAAGCAAGAATGTTCTCCAATGAAAAATCCCCGGTCTTGGGTGAATGCAATACGGGGATTTTTATTTCAAGAAAAATTCTATCGAATCCGTTCAACCTGCTACAGGGAGCGTAAAGAAGATGGTAGTACCTTTATTGACTTCACTTTTGACGCCGATCATTCCGCCGTGCGCTTGCACGATCAGCTTACAAATTGCAAGCCCGAGGCCTGTCCCTTTTTCTGTCGTTCGTTTTGCTGTGGAAGCCTGTCGAAAATGATCGAACAAAATGGGAAGTTCTTCCTGCGGGATGCCGATGCCGTTATCCGTAACTGAAATAATCATTGAATGACTTGGCGCTTTTGGATCCATTTTCACATCGATGGAGACTTTTCCACCGCTCGGCGTAAACTTGTGAGCATTGGAAAGCAGATTGTTCATGACCTGTTCGAGCTTCCCTTGGTCCGCTTTGATCTTCGGCAGATCGGGCGCAAACTCAAGATGCAGTTCAATATTCTTGCGTTTGAATTGCAGACCGATCAAGTTCAACGATCCTTCGATCACTTCGTGAATCGTCAGCAATTTTTTATCCAACTGAATCTGCCCTGTTTGATACTTTGAAAGATCAAGCAGATCGTTGACCAGTTCCAGAATGCCCGAGGTCGAGTTGAGGATCGTATTCAACACCGTAATACTGTCTTTATCCAATGATGCATTCTTTGAATGGTGGGAGACGAGATCATCAACGCTGCCGCGAATAACGGTGAGAGGACTTCGCAAATCATGGACAAGCATCGCAGTAAATTGCGCCTTGATCCTCTCCAACTCCTGTTCCATCAATGCAACTCTGTAAATAGACCGAACGCGCGCGAGCAGTTCATCCACATCGATCGGTTTTGTGAGGTATTCATCGGCACCGAGCAGGATCCCTTCGGAGATGCTTTGCGGGTCGCGTTTGCTTGCCGTCAAAAAAATGACAGGAATCTTTTCCGTCAGATGATTTGCGCGGAGGCGGCGAAGCGTCTCAAAGCCGTCCATATCCGGCATCTGGATATCGAGTACGATCACATCCGGTCGTTCTCTTTCTGCCACCTCAAGACATTCTTTACCGCTTGTAGCGCGAAGCATGACAAGCGGTTTTTTCTTGAGCGCAAATTCAAGCAACTCGAGATTGTCCGGTGTGTCGTCAACAAATAAAACTGTCGGATTCGTTTTTATTTTTTCGTCTATTTCAAACATATGATATTGCTCAGTGTGGCTTCTTGTAACGACGGAGTATTTTCCCCCGCTCAAAGGTAGAAAATGATGGCTATGAGAGTCAACAATAAAGACAAACTGTTTTTTCGTGGCAACATGCGGCTTACCTGAGATTTTGAAAGGGAACTGCTCAGTCCACCTTCACCGGTGCAGATTTTGAACCGATGCCGTTTTCATTGAACGCTTCGATCTGAAAATAGTACGGACGACCTTTTTCCATTGCCGTATAGTAATACTCATTGGAGCCGTACACCATAATACTATTATACATCTTGTCCGGAGCAATACCGGCGTAGATTGTGTACCCGACTGCATCATCGGATTGCCGCCATTTCAACCATGCATTTCTCCGCTCCGACTCACCGCGCAACACGATGAAATTTTTCACCGTATCCGGTACGGTGCCGTTTCCCTTTCCAAAAACTCTGAAGCCGCTCAATGCAAATTTTCCGGTCGGCACGTGCACGTTCTCGATCTTGAGATAACGGGTCCGGACAGGTTTCTGTAATTCCACGTATTCATGCGGTACATCGGTTTTGTTTTTGCTTTTATCAATGAGCACCGACCATTTCTTTCCATCAACTGAATGGTGAACAATGTACTGATGGAAAATGTTCAACTGTTTTTCCATCAGCGACGCGTCTTGATCCGCATAATTGATCTGGAGAGCGTACACAGTCGAAATTTCTCCGAGATCGCTCTGCAGCCACTCTCCCTTGTTCCCCGTTGCAGCACTCCAGTATGTCTTCATATTTTCGTCCACTGCAAAATTGGGAACATATCCGCCCAATGTGGATGATGTCATCACCGGCTTCATGTAATTCAACAGCATCCATCCGGTAAATTGACTTTGTGAATGATCCACCTTCCCTTTCGGCAGATAGTGCGGATAATCTCCATACGACGTGTTGCAGAATAAAATTCCGTCGTCATCAAATCCTGCGGGCCAGTAACTGAGCCGCCGCTCAAAATTATTTTTTACGGAAATCACCGTCGTGCCGATGTGCCACCAATTTCCGTACAGATCCTGAAGCGTAGAACCGTGCCCCGCCCCTCTCGCAAATCCGCCCGGCTTGTATGCATACGGATTGTGTGTTTGGTACGTGAATGGTCCGAGCGGTGCATCGCCGACATAGACGCCATCCGCGTAGCCGCTGAATTCCGTCCCCGGCGCTCCATACTGCAGATAGTACTTTCCATTATGTTTATTCATCCACGCCCCTTCAATAAAGGGACGCAGGAATGTGTTATCCGCATGTTCGCCGAAACGCTCCCATCCATGGAGTTCGTCATGTAATCGAATCAATTCTTTTTTTTCACCGATTGGTTGAAATGTTGTTCTGTCAATCTCCTGTCCGTAAATCGGAAATTCATTGCTCGACCCCCAATACAAATAGAGCCGCCCGTCGTCATCCAAAAAGAATGCAGGATCCCAAGCCGGAATCTGAAACGTATCAACGGCTTCCTTCCAGTCATCTACTGTGGGATTCGTGCTCATCCACAACGGAAAGTCTTTTGTGTGTGTTGAACCGATCAGCAGCAACGTATCTCCCATTGCCAACGCCGCCGGTGCGCAGAGCTCATCGTACACTGTATGATACGGCTTGAGGAACCGGCGCGAGATGAAATTCCAATGATACATATCGCCGCTCCACCAGTATCCGTACTGATTGGTGGAGAAGAGAAAATATTTTCCTTTGAAAAGCGTGATCACCGGATCAGCAGTGGTGCGGTGTTTCCCTTGTTCCGAAAAATTCGGGATGCCAATGTATCCGTAATCCAGGTTCAACGGATTGCAGTAGGTTTTTTGTTGCGCGTTCAAAAAACAGGATGCGGCAAGAAGCAACAGCATTAGGTGGGAAAGGGAGTCGTTGAGTAATTTCATGATGGATGAGGTTACGTGTGTGTCTTATCGTTGATGCAAGGTACGGAAGAGTGGAATTGAATTCAATTCTAGAGCAGCGCGGTCGGTGTATTGATTTTTTGACACAAAACCCGACTAGCAGACGAAATCTCTAATTAAGTAACACAGAAAATACTTTGCTTAATGAAATCGAACTTTTTTCCATATCCTCACCAAGATAAAATTGGTCGTTAATAAAACCATAAATGTTACTGGTATAGGCTGCCCCTACAACAATAGCGAAATTTTGTGCAAACTTAAGTAATTCAAAAGTATCGGCAAAAGATGCCTCTGGCGAGTTAGATATATCAATTGCCTCTCGATGCGCAACTCTTTTGTCCCGTAACACTTTCAACCTTTGGTAGGCTGGTGAACTCTCCATCAAAAACAATTGCGTATTAAAATATTCAAGAATTACTTTAGTTACATCATTGGTGTTGTCAATTAAAGGGTTTAAATTCATTAATCCCAAACTGTACAAATGTTGAGATGCAAGAGATGGTTGTAAAACATCCAACCCATCAGCATTCTCTTCAATAAACTTAAGAATTGATGGAATACTTATTGTATCATACCTGCTATTTGGTCTCTCGAATAATTTAGTTACGTGAATTACAAAATGATCGGTAAGTATAGTTTGAAGACTTTGAAAGAAATCAACATAAACAGATGCACCCAATTTAGGGCCGTTTTTCCCTACTGTCATTAGCAATGCATACGATTGTCTGGCTTGGCAAATATCTTGAACAATACCATTATTCAAATAATAATGCATTTCATCTTTTAGAGTATTGTGAGTCATAAATATCTGGCTTGCTAAGAGACTGGAACTCCGCCAAAGGTGGACAGGTAAGTCGTGTTGTAACCTACCAGTGGGTGTTCCAGCGGGTTGATTAAGTTTGTGAGTTGCTGATAGCTCTCACTGTCGTATGTCGTACGTTGATAACTCAAAACGGTACAACTTTCCCCGCTAATGTATCATTTTCTCTGCAAGAGAGCAATCAGGTAAATACTTGATCATGCAGTTTGTGAATCAATTCCTCCGAAATAAAAAACCCCGCGTGCGCGGGGTTTTTGAAGCTTCCGGTAAAGAAGAAAAACTACTTCAACAGCATCATCTTCTTTGTGGAGACGAACGATCCGGCTTCGATGCGGTAGATATACATACCGGATGCAACCTGTGATCCGAGATTGTTCCTTCCGTTCCATTGCACTTCATGGAACCCTGCATTCATCTTCGTGTTCACGAGCGAACGGATCTCGCGTCCAAGCATATCATAGACTTTCAATGTTACGCCTGCATCGTTCGGCAGCGCAAACCGAATAGTGGTTGCGGGGTTGAACGGATTCGGGAAGTTCTGATCCAATGCAAATGCCGTCGGCAGCTGGTCGGGTTGACCTCCGACGCCAGTCAGAATCTGTATCATCATGCCGTATTCCTGAACGGCAGCTTTCTGTGCTGCGCGTGCATTGTTCAAAAGTTCATTCAGCGAATTACCGACCACCAGCGCAAATGCACCAGTTGCGGTATCGTTGGCGGGAATGTTGTACGGACCGACCGATGAGAAAATACTCATATCATTCGGTGCGCCGCCATCACCGTACATGTCGGTGGGACGAAATGTTGAAATGTACATGTACTTGTTGCTGTCAACCATCCTGCCTGAATACACTTCATTCGGACCGACGGCAATCCTGCCTCCGGCAAAGACTGTTTGACTTAACGGCACCACGCCGGTAAATGTCGAACCGTTATAAATGTACGCAAGATGAATCTTGAACGGATTGCCGCCATTCACGCCCGGTATCTGGTTCGATGAATCTTTCATGATGCCGCCGCGGTCTGCATCGCCCGCTGCTGTCAGGTCGAAATCAAAGAACGAACCAAGCCGGAAATTGTTGATCGGCGATGCCGTTGTATTGATAACATCGAATGCCATCAGCAAATATCCCTCTTTGCCTGCCGCTGTATCGAGCGAGGTCATTTGGTTCACCCAGATGCCAAGTGGGCTTGAGTAGGTTGAATCATCAAATGCAGTCATCGTTTCAATTTTCGAGCCGACCTTGTTGACCATGACCGGCGCACGGTGACGGAACCCGGGATTCCAGCTCGGTGCCGCACCAAATCGCGCTGCGTTCGGAACTTTATTCTTTGCATTCCCCATGATCAATGAACCTTCATACAATGCATTGATGCCGTTGAACATGAAACCGACAAGATCCTGATATCCATTCAATGCACCGATGTGTCCAACATTGGTTACGCCGGCGGAGAATTTGGAATTTTTTACCTCTACGATTTGACGCTCAAGTGTTCCGATGACAACCCCTCCTTTTGCAAATATCCACGGATTGCCTTCGTTGAACGATCCGAACAACCCTACCATACTTGTGCCCGGTTTGAGTATTTTGAAGCGAAGATTAACGATGACGCCCGAATCCTTTAATGCCTGTGTACCGGAGGCGGCAATTTTCGCCAAACCTTTTTGCATTGAATTCACAGCAAGCGTAAATCCTGCACTGATAGTACCTGTATTTGAAGCACCGACAAATTGTAATGCCAGTGTATCGTACGGTACATCAAATTGATAGCCAAGAATTCCCAATCCGGTAATATTCTCTACAACCACAGGAATATTCACTTCAGAACCCATGAGAGCCTTGGTTGTGTCTTTGAGTTGAGCCATCACTTCCGATGTTACATGTTTCATTTCAAGCGGTATAAGTTGATACCCGCCTTTGAACGGTGCTGTTGTGGTTGAGTTAAATTGTCCGGCAATACCGATTACCGTGTACGGCGGTCTGGGATTTAATCCCGGCAGATCGCCCCACTGTGCAAGGCGCATCGTGGTTGAGTCTGTTCCATTGTCTGTGATCGACATGTTTAATGCACTGCCGCTTGCACCTGCCGGCGGCCATGCGATTGAGCCGGGGGTTGGTACTGCATGATGAATCATCACGACTGTATTCTCAACCTCTTCGCCGAGTTTACCCCATGCAAGATCTCCGACAGCAATGAGACGCGGTTTGGGCAAATATCCCGGACCGTTATCCTTCATGACAAAATTTGTTCCACCGCCGGGAACGATCAACTCAAGTTTTCCGCGAAATTGATCCAGTTCACCTTCAATGGTGTAACTGTGTCCACGGACGAAATTATCGAGCACGGTTCCAAATCTGAATATATTGATTCCGCCTGCATTATCCTGAATGACGGCATCCAAACGATCTTGCGCTGTAATGCTGTCTTCCTGTATGCAGACACCGTTAATTCGAATTCCGTACGCGTCATACAGCAATACTCCGTTCGTATCAACCGCACGGGGTCCTGCAAGTGTAAGCGATGTTGTTCCGGCAAAATATCCGCTTATGCCGCTGGTATATACTGCACCCTGATTGTCGGCAGCCTTTACCGAATATGCAATACGTTTGCCGTTTGTGTTCGCGGATGCCGGTATCACTCCGCGATATGTTCCTTTAACAGAGTCTCCCGATACCAACGTCATGACAACAACGGTACTTGCGCCGCCGTCAACGGAATATGACAACACAACACTGTCTTTGGGAATAAACTGATCATCCTGTACGTCAACAAGAACCGTATCATTTTGGTTGTTGAGCGGCACATATTGCGTCCTGCGGATATTGCCTGCAAACGGTGCAAGGTTCGTAGTAAGAAGATTCCCTGTTTTGTATGCTGCGATACCGTTATTATCAACGGATAAGTAAATAGTCATTGTGCTGTCGGCAGCGTTATATTGCAATTCAACGTCACCACCGATTGAAGAGGTGTTGGCGGCAGTACCGATCACCGGTGTTACTCCTACTTTTACAGCTCCGCTGAGACCGTAGGTCGTATTCAACAGCACCGCTTTATGCCCGTGTCCTGCAGTCGCCAAACTTTCTACCGATGCTACCCATTTTCTTCCGGCAGCTTCAAGGTATGTTATATCAGCCTGAAAACTGGGTGTCACAGAGGCGGGAACCGCATCTAATCTACCTGCACCAGTACCGCTATAGAGCCTAATGGGATTGTTTGCCGCATATCTCGATGTTAAGAAATCTCCGCCCGGTGTAATTTGAGCAATGCCCATCCCAGCATCATTGCCGGTAACTCTAATTGTACCGGAGTTTGTAAATGTTACACCATCAGTGGTTGTAAATACCTGTACCGAATCGGTTGCAGTATTGTTTCCACCGACATAAATGACGGTGCCAGTACCTGTGCCGGCAACATCGAACGCGTCACCCTGCCGCGCCGCTTCTTTTGTTTTTCCGGAAAAAGCCACTGTGGGTACGGTTGCATTGTTATCGTCTGCCCAGCGATAGATTTTAAAATCTTCGGTCAATCCGTTCAGAATCAAATTTGTGGCATAAACAACGCCGTCCGATGTCACTTCGATGTCCTGAAGAACACTACCGCCGCCGCCTGCAATACCGGCGTTGTTCAATGAATCAAGCAGCGCACCCGTGGCGGCATCAAACACATAAATGCGCGGAACATCTCTGTTAGTGACAAGATAATGCCCGTTTGACCTGTTAAGCGCGGCACCACGCATGGAATTATTGGATGTGAGAGGCCACGTGCCCGGATTCACTTTCCATACTTGAGTGAATTGCGCTGATGCAGTATCGATGAGAAGCATCAGGCAGAGCGCAACACTCAGAAATATAGTTCGATTTTTCATAGCGTTTCCTTTTGTTTTTGATAAGTTCACATCTATTGAATGTTTATTCATTCCGTTCGTGCGTGTGGATGGCGATGGTCAGTCATCCACACGCTCAACACAATTCGAATTATTTCAACAACATCATCTTCTTGATCTGCGTAAAGGTACCGGCACTGAGACGATAGAGATAAACGCCCGACGATACCTTGTTGCCGTATGTGTCGTTTCCATTCCACAGTACCCTGTACGATCCCGCATTTTGAACTTGCGACATCAGCGTAACAACTTCACGACCCGTGATGTCGTACACTTTGAGTTCAACAAAACCTGCCTGCGGCAATTGGTACTCGATGGTTGTTGTCGGATTGAATGGATTCGGATAGTTCTGCTGCAGTGCGTACGTTTCCGGAATCTCGGGGTGTGCCCCTCCGACGCTGGTTACTTTCGAAATCGATTCATCATTCAATAGAATCTTGTCAACCGTAAAACCAATGGCTTCTGATGATTGAAGTATTTCCGCTTCAATAGTAATAATCTGCCCTCCGTGTAAGAGAGCATCGGCATTTGCCAACGCAATAGATACCGTACCGTCTTGAATGTTCGATGCAATGGTAAAGTCCTTCGTCAGATCGGTTGTTGAAACGCTGTGTACTTTCAACAACGATGCATTGTACGTCACGGTCATTTCCGCCGACTGTACACCCGCCAGATTTTGCGGAACAGAGATCGGTATTGTGACGATCTTTCCGGCATTCCCGCTTACGGAAGCGATGATAACTGACAATGGTGCAGGTTCATCGGCATTCACATTTGTCAGCGGCGGAGGCGGTTGAGTCCACGGCAAATATGGAATTTTGCCGACAATACTTGCCAACATCACAGCTGCATCAAACGAATTGACTGCGGCTCCGTTGTGAGAAAGATTCACGTCGGCAGCCAATACTTGCTGAGGCGTGAACGGACGAAGTGCAGTTACATGTTGAAGGACCCAAGCTGCATCCAGCGTGGAGACCGTTCCGTTTCCGGTCACATCGCCTGTTCCTGCATCAAATCCGATAGGACCTGCCGAGTTGTACGTAACATCGTCAAACTGTATCTTCCATGGTTCCGGACCGTCCGATGCAAAAAACCAAACTGCATCGACCGTTACTTTTGGACCTTTCAACTTCGGACTGCCTGAGGTAACTACCCACGGTGTCCACTGCGTTGAATCGCTCATGTTCCATTGATACACATGCCATGAGCCGTCATTGATTACCGGAAGTTTGATGGAACGTTTAGTTACAGGATCAGCCGGATCATCTATACCGATTGCAACCATTGCTCCCGGGCGGGCGTTACGTGTCTTCAGCCAAAAACCGACCCAGCCCTGCGGGTTGAGACTATCGTTTGATGCAACAGCACCACCGCCTGACAAGAATCTCACTTCCCAATTTGCCGTCGATGCCTGATTATCAATTAATGTCACCTCCATTGAGCCGGTACCAGAATGCCCTTCCATGGTCGATTGCTTATGGGAAGAAGTTACATCAATACCGACAGTGGAGCCGGAGAATGTGGGCTGTGTTCCAAAATGCCCCACACCAGCTTCAAAGCCATCGAGCAATTTTGTCGATGCACCCGTAACCGTTATCAGACCTCCTTTTGTCGTCCATTTTGTTGGTACCGATGACGGAGGAATGTACATGCGTACCCATTCGGCACTTGGGTTGGCGTAATAAATATTTCCGAACATGTCTATTCCGATGGAATGGAACGCTGATGTGCTTGTGCTGGGAGTAAAAAGCTTCACAGCGGTATCAGCGGCAAAATCCAATCTGAAAACGCCCCCGTTTGAACCACGCGCACGCCCATATACAATGTCGTCGGCGTTTGTTGTCCGATCAGCACCGTATGAGATGTTAAGATGGGTGGCATAATCTGGAAGCGTCAACGTATCGATAGGTGCGAATGTCTTTGACAACCGTACGATTTTTGTATAACTGGTTGATGAAGCACCAAACGAAACATATACATATCCCGAATCGTCGATAGTAACATCCTGCGCGTATCCAGCCGCTTCCGCCGTTGTAAATATTGTATCTATTATTCCTGCAGGCGAACGCCGTACTACTGAATTACCCGTTGCAATAAACAATGTCGGTTCTCCGGCACCCCATGCTTTTATTCCCCGGGGTCCTTTGATCTTCGATGTATCCCGAAGTGTGTTTACAAGCACTGTATCTCTGAATACATTAATCAGATTTAATGATGACGCTGTAACATATTGTTGTCCGTTCTGTGCCAAGGAAATGAACATCGGGTCAACATTTGACGTCCCCTGAGGAAACAATGCTCTGCCGTATTCAGTTATCAATGTTCCGTTTGAGTGTGCAGCCAGCATTCTGGCATAACCGTAAAATGTTGTTGATTCTGTCAGCAGCAAAGTTCCAAACCACGGATGCATCGGATCATTCACCACTTCAATATCCCTGCTGGAAAGCCCGATTCCGGTTCCTAAATAAACGGGATTTTCCCATGCCTGAGCCCACTGTGCCGATGAATTGCCAGTATCAGATGTGAAAACTTCAAAAGCATACTGGCTAGGAGCAACGTAATTGCCGCTGTTATCTTTTCCATCCCACAAAACGTTATGAGATCCCGGAAGAAGATTGTACAATGTGTCCAGCGTGCGTATCGGATTACCATTTTTTACCACCCACACACGTACGGTATCAGCCGGACCGTTGAGAATAAACCAGAGTCTTGCTCCAGTCCCATCAACAAATGAACCATCGAACGGTCTCGTCGAATCGGCATTGGACGCCATAAGGCTCGACGCATACGTTCCTCCATAGACAACATCTCCTGCGCAAACAAATAACGCTATTGCTGCAATCAGGGTCTTCCGTAAAATTTGTTTCATTGTAAATCCTCCTTAAAGAAGTTCGGAGATTATTTGTGGATTAGTGTGAGGCAAAAAAAATTTTGTTTACAAAATTTGAGACACTACACCTTTGCATAGGGCATATTATCCCTTACAGAAAGAATTCAGCAAAAGATATTTTAATTTTGGGAAGGGGGTGAAAAGAAAAACAGTAAAAAAGTTGTGACAAATGTTCCATGCGTTCTCAAAGAGTTGGTTGAAAGATTTGGATTCGAACCCCTGCTCGTTGAAGATCTTTTTGAAACTTGAAACATCGAGGAATACAACCGAAGTGCATTCGACCGCTGAAGGAATATGAATAAACCTTCAGAGAGAAGCAAGAAAAAAAATCCCCGAAAAAATTTCCTACAAATACTGTGGCACATCTCCGGCAGACCATAACAATATTGTGAAATGTGATTATGAAAATTATTTGACTCCGTTATCAAATGATTATGAAAGAAAAAACATTTGAATTTAACAGAATTAAAGAATTTCTTTCTGGAAGCGTTTTTATAGACTTTTTAGATGCACTGCAAAAACTTGACTCTCTTTTTCAAAAATGGTATGTTTCTCCACAATTTCGGTATTATTAATATAAGGAGGACGCTATGTCACGAAGTCTGAACAAGGTAATGTTAATCGGCAATCTCGGGAAAGACCCGGAATTGAAATACACACCCAGCGGCGTTGCTGTTGCCACATTTTCAATGGCTACATCGGAACAATGGAAAGATCAGGACGGGAACGCACAAGAGCGGACTGAATGGCATAATATAGTAGCATGGAGAAAACTTGCTGAAATTGTCGGCGAGTACTTGAAAAAAGGGAAAAAAGTGTATGTTGAAGGAAAACTTCAAACCCGAAATTATGAAAAAGATGGCGTAAAACGGTATATAACCGAAATTGTCGCAGACCAAATTATTATGCTCGATGGTGCTGGACAACGAAGCAACAGCAGCGCATCGGCTGCCGAAGAAACTGCCCCGGCGACAAGTGACGCACCAAAAGATGATGATCTTCCATTTTAATCATTTCGTTTTCAAAATTTTCAGGCCCCGTCATCACGATGGGGCTTTTTTTTCGCTAAGGATGTTATGAAAAAATATTTTTCTCTTCTTTCCATTCTGTTTCTTATTCATGTCGTTGCATTCTCCGCTTCTCGTAAACCGGTAAAAGCAAAGCACGGCATGGTTGTTTCTGCCGACCCCCTTGCAACAAAAGTGGGCGTCGAAATTTTAAAACAAGGCGGGAACGCAGTTGATGCTGCCGTTGCAGTGGGATTTGCTCTCGCCGTAACGTACCCTGCAGCAGGAAACATCGGCGGTGGCGGATTTATGAACATCCGTTTTGCTGATGGACGATGTTTTGCAATCGATTACAGGGAGAAAGCACCTGAGAAAGCACATCGTGATATGTATCTCGACTCTGCAGGAAATTTTGTTGAAGGGAAAAGCACGTTCGGACATCTTGCTGCCGGTGTTCCGGGATCTGTTGCGGGTATGCTTCTTGGACTTGAAAAATTCGGTACCTTCGACAGAAAGAAAGTCATCACCCCGGCATATAAACTCGCTGCAGAAGGTTTTCCCCTACTCGATGACCTCGCGCAAGATTTGAATTCGGAACGGCGGTCGTTTGAAAAATTTCCCGGCAGCAAAAAATATTTCGTCAGCAAAAACTCCGCCTTTAACGAAGGCGATATCTGGAAGCAAACCGATCTTGCAAAAACATTGAAGCGTATCATCGATAAAGGACGTGACGGATTCTATAAAGGTGAAACTGCAGATCTGATCGTTGCTGAAATGAAACGAGGCGGAGGGCTTATTTCACATTCCGATCTGGAGAATTATCAAGCGGTGGTACGCGAGCCGTTGAAAGGAACATACCGTGGTTTTGATATCATTGCGCAGCCCCCGGTCAGTTCCGGCGGGACCGCGTTGCTGCAACTGTTAAATATTCTGGAAGGATACGATTTGAAATCGTATGGACATAATTCAGCTGCTGCTGTCCATCGATACATTGAAGCGATGCGCCGCGTGTACGCAGACCGCGCGGAACATCTCGGCGACCCGGAGTTTTATAATGTCCCCGTCAAATGGTTGATCTCTAAACAGTACGCAAACGAACGGCGTTCGACGATCGATACAACCAAAGCATCGTCGAGCAAAGAGATTTCGCACGGAATCCCTCCTCTTCACGAAAGTGACCAGACTACACACTACTCCATCGTTGACAAATGGGGCAACTGTGTCAGTGTCACAACAACCTTAAATGGTGGTTTCGGCTGCGACGTTGCTGTTGATGGTGCAGGGTTTTTACTGAACAACGAAATGGATGACTTCAGCGCAAAACCGGGAGTGCCGAATATGTTCGGCGCAATCGGCAATATTGCAAACGAAATCCAGCCGAACAAACGAATGCTCTCTTCTATGACACCGACGATTGTTGTAAAAGACGGAAAGCCGTTCATGGTGATCGGCACACCGGGAGGGACAACAATTATTACGACGGTAATGCAGGTGATTTGCAACGTAATCGATTTTGAAATGAACATCCAGCAAGCAATCGATGCACCACGCATTCATCATCAATGGTCGCCGGATATCACATATTTTGAAAAGCGCGGACTCTCAGCAGATACGATTGAAAAATTGAAATCGATGGGACACAATTTGCAAGAGCGCAGGGGTTCTTCCGGACTTGCTGAAGGAATTATTATCGATTCCAAGAATGGCGTTTACTACGGTGCGACCGATCCGCGTGGGTACGGCTTAGCAGCGGGATATTGATGTACAAAGATTTTCCAAATCTTTAAGATTTGGAAAATCTAAAGTGAATTTTTTGTATATTGAAACACGAACCTGTGGAAGTTTCACAGGTTTTCTTTTTATCTAAGAACGGTATTCGCAACCCAAAGTCTGCGGGTACTGACTGTTCCAAATACG
>JBFMFY010000027.1:0-40103 GCA_040751955.1 Bacteroidota bacterium | reverse complement strand
GCATTCGTTAACGGAAAGCAATCCGGAATAAAATTCACATTTGTCGATTCCTCAAAATCTGAAAAGTTATTTGGGCGGAGGATTGCTGCCGGTTTAAACAGGATGAAAGCAAATCCGCAGGTGTTTTTCGACAAGTTAAAAGAGTACAGACCGAAAATAATCTTTCTGCTGCTTCCGGTATTCGCTCTTTTGTTGAAACTAGTGTACGTCCGTTCCAAAGCGTTATACATCAAGCATCTTGTCTTTGCATTCTATTTTCATGCCTTTGTCTTCTTTGTGTTGTTCTGTGTTGATCTGATGGAATTATCGAATATAGAAATCCTTGATTCAACCTCTTCATTGTTATTGATTGCAATTCCCGTACATCTGTACTACGGAATGAAAAATGTCTATCAGCAGTCAATCCTAAAAACAGTCATGAAATTGTTTCTCGTGAGTACAACATACCTTCTCCTTTTTTTGATTGCATTTTGGATTGCAATGCTCACCGTGTTATTCACTCTTTATAGTTGAGAAAGAAGCATATGAAAAACAAACTTGATCAACTCAAGAAGAAAAAAGAAGCGGCACTGATTGGCGGCGGAAAAGAACGGATTGCCGACCAGCACAAAAAGGGAAAACTGACGGCGCGTGAACGTATTGCACTGTTGATCGATGAAGGGACATTTGAAGAGATCGGCATGCTTGTGACGCACCGTTCATCAGACTTCGGTCTGGAGAAACAAAAATTTCCCGGAGACGGTGTGGTGACCGGACACGGGAAGATCAACGGGCGTGAAGTATTTGTATATAGCCAGGACTTCACTGTCTTTGGAGGTTCACTTTCTGAAGCACATGCCGAAAAGATCTGCAAGATCATGGATATGGCAATGAAGGTAGGAGTCCCTGTCATCGGATTGAACGATTCGGGGGGCGCGAGAATTCAGGAGGGTGTTGTATCTCTTGGAGGATATGCCGATATCTTTCTTCGCAACACACTCGCATCGGGAGTTATCCCTCAGATATCAGCAATCATGGGACCGTGTGCCGGCGGAGCGGTCTATTCTCCCGCTATCACAGATTTTGTGCTGATGGTAAAAAATACCAGTTACATGTTTGTGACGGGACCAAATGTTGTAAAGACGGTGACGCACGAAACGGTAACGAGTGAAGATCTCGGCGGCGCGATGACGCACGCGACAAAAAGCGGTGTTGCACATTTTGCATGCGAGGATGAAATCGAATGCATCGATCAGATCAAGCGGCTTCTTGCATACCTGCCTCAAAACAATATAGATGATCCTCCCAGAGTAAAATGCACTGATGCTGTTAATCGGAACGATGAACGGCTGAACATGATCATTCCTGATTCTTCTGCAAAAGCGTACGATATGAAAGAGATCATCCACGCCATTGTTGATGACAGGGAATTTCTGGAAGTGCATCATGACTACGCACAGAATATCATTGTCGGCTTTTCCCGAATGAACGGGATGTCTGTCGGCATCGTTGCAAATCAACCTGCTGTATTGGCAGGAGTTTTGGATATCGAAGCGTCGATCAAAGCAGCACGGTTCATTCGGTTTTGCGATGCGTTCAATATTCCGATCATCACGTTCGAAGATGTGCCCGGATTTTTACCCGGCACCGATCAGGAATGGCACGGCATCATTAAACACGGCGCAAAATTGTTATACGCGTATTGCGAAGCGACCGTTCCGAAGATCACGATCATCACCCGCAAAGCGTACGGCGGCGCGTACGATGTGATGAACTCCAAACATATCCGGGGTGATATTAATTTTGCATGGCCTACTGCGGAGATTGCCGTGATGGGACCGAAAGGTGCCGTTGAAATTATTTTTAAGAAAGAAATTGAGAGAGCAGATGATAAACAGACGGCACTCGATGCAAAGGTTCAGGAATACACAGACAAATTTGCCAATCCGTATATTGCCGCTGAGCGTGGGTATATCGACGATGTGATTATTCCGAGCGAAACCCGCCCGCGAATTATCCGTGCGTTAGAAATGCTGGAAACAAAAGTGGACAGGAATCCGAAAAAGAAACATGGGAATATACCGTTGTAAAATTGGAGTTCATTTTAGACTTTCATGGTCAATAAAGTAATTTAACAATGTTTAATATCCATAAATTTTCTACGAAAAATAATTCTGCCATGATAAATAGCATTTTTCTACCGTTGGTTGTCATAATATTATCTCAGGCGGTTTATTGTTCCTTTCAAGAGAAGGACAGGAGGATAGTTATTCCTTCAAGTCGGTTTGAGAAAAAAAATAGTTTAAGAGAGAATAGAGAAAACACTGATTTACCAAATAGTTCTTTTACAGATCGATCACTTAGGCGTTCTGTTCAAAATCAAACAGAGTTTAAGGTGAATGATGGAGCGTCAAGCAGTGCTCATCAATTTTATCCAACTGTTGCACAAGGTTCAGACGGCTCCGTTGTTGCTGCTTGGGTTGATAGTAGAAATGGTGTGTATGATATCTACTTGCAACGATTCACCAGCTTATTTGAAAAGATTGGTGACAATATAAAAGTGAATACGGTGCATAATGACTGGGTTGGGTATCCTCTGGCAATTGCTGTATCGAACAAAAATGAATTTGCTGTAGTTTGGTGCAGGGAATCATCATTCAAGCCGCAATTATGGTTTCAACGTTTTTCGTCATCTGGAATTCCAATTGGCAGCAATACACTGTTGATGATGGATTCAAACGGATACTATCCTACGTATCCCCGGCTCCATGCAAATTCTAACGGCAACTATTTGTTACTATGGACTTCTACAAATTTGCTGGGAAAAGCTGCGATTAACATTCAATATCTATCGCCGGACTTTTCACCGCTCACAGATCCTGTGGTGATCAACGAAGATTCTTCGTCTGCATATTTTTCATTTCCCACTGTCGCCATCGCCGACTCAGACTGTGTTGTGGTCGTTTGGCGGGATGAGAGAGATGGATCGGATATTTTTTTACAGGTAGTGGATGCATCGGGAAAAAAACAAGGAAGAAATATCAACATCACTGAACCCAAGTCGCCGGAGTTTCGTACAACTCCTGATGTCACATCCCGTGGTTCTGACACAGTGTTAATCACATGGAGCGAATACAATAAAAATTTTGATTCGGAAATTTTCGGGCAATGGTATTCCTTGGACTCCGGGAACATTGGGATGAATTTTAAGATCAGCAGTGACATTATTCCTAAGACTGATCAATTCAACCCGTCAACAATTATTACGTCCTCTGGAAATGCGGCAGTTGTGTGGAATACAAGACAGAATGAATTGTATGAGGTGCGCGGACAAATTGTATCAAAGAATGGATTACCGATTGGTGAAAATTTCAGAATTGAGGATACGCTTTTTCATAGCTCGCAGGAATCAATTCCTCAAATTCTTGTGAATTCATCAGGACATTATTTTGTGCTTTGGCAGGATATTACAATGAATAACTATGAGATCTACGGAAAAAAGTTTAACGAAAACTTTACGGAGTTATCACCTGCCATTCGCATAAACTCAGACCAAAATTCCGGACTTGATGAGTCTCCTGCCGTTGCGGGGAATAAAAAAGGGGATTTTATCGTTGCATGGAATGATTCACGCAATGACACAAACAATATTTTTGCTCAAATATATTCAGGAAATGACAAACCTGTCGATACAAATATCAAAATCAACGGGAGCGAAGAAGGAATACGATGGAATCCTTCGATTGCCATACAAAACGATAGCCTCGCAATATTTACATGGTCGTGTGCGAGACAAGATCGTGCAGTAGTCGTCTGCCGAATATTTAATTATGCCTCGCGCACATTGATGACTGTAGTGGAAGTTACAGATACGATAGCAACAGTCGATTCGTTTGGTGCATGTGTCGATACTGATAATGACGGAAATTTTGTTATTGCGTGGGTGGACGGAAGAAATGGGAATAGTGATATTTACGCACAACGATTTGCCTCGAACGGAGTAAAACTTGGTCCAAATTTCAGAGTAAATACAGATCAAAGCACTCGATATCAAACGGGAGTTGCAATTGATGTAGGAAGAGACGGTGATTTTTCTATCGTGTGGATCGATGAGAATTCCGGCATCAGAAATATTTATGCACAAAAATTTTCTAGCAATGGTGATCGTATTGGAGGTAATTTCAAAGTTAATGCTTCGGGCACGGGTACATATGCCCCCGAAATAGAATCCGATGATTCAGGAAATTGTATTATCGTTTGGTCAAACTATGGCAGTACAACCTCTGAAATATGGGGACAACGATATACAAAAAGTGGTGAAAATATTGCAGGGAATTTCCGTATTGATGAACCAGCTCGAACAACGTACAAAGAGGATGTAACAGTCAGTACGTCGAGTACAGGTGAGTTTATTGTAACATGGACAGAATTCAACTCAAATAACTTTCGCGCAAATAACAGTGATATAGTGTACCAGCACTATTCATTGAATGGAAGTAAAATTGGATTGAACAATCGTTTGAACTATTTTGATCAAGGCATCCAAAAGAACCCCGCTATCGTGTTTGAAGGTTCAAGAATGTTTGCAGCCTGGGCATCAAATCATATCCCGGGCACCGGATTCGATATTTGGGCATCATCATTGGATATCGCGACAGTTTATGTTGATCATCCGAACATTAATTCAATGCAATTTGCATTAAAACAAAACTATCCTAACCCGTTCAATTCCAGTACGACTATCGCTTTTACTCTTCCCGCAGCGTCCAAGGTTTCGTTGATTGTGTACGATTTGGTCGGCAGAGTTGTTGCTAATATTATTTCGGAAGAATTGCAAGCTGGGGAGTATCGAGAAACTTGGAATGCAGAGAACCTGCCGAGCGGAATTTATTTTTACCGCCTTTACGGAGAAGGTTTTCAAAAGACTCGAAAACTTCTTTTGTTAAAGTAGGATGTGTAAGATTTTAGCGCTCATGCCATGACTCGACGTCATGGCATGAATAATCGATCTGCATTACGCTGTGGTGGGCGCCGCCTCTTTCTTTCCAAACACCAACGCAAGAATAATTCCTCCGATAACGTACTCGACAATACCGTAGAGAAACCATTGCATTGCCATCGCGTATGGGATTGCGATCATGCCGTATGTTCCGTACGCCATCCCGATACTCATCCAAATTCCAATGTATAATCCGTATCGCGCCCCTTCGGCAATTCCTTTTCCTTCATATCCCTTCGAGAAGATGAACGAGAAAAAGAACGATCCAACAAGCCCGATGACATAATAAATCCACATTAACGACTGCATGTCGGGCCGCCAGAGATCCTTAGTCGCTTCATACGCAGATGCAAGTATGACGCCATGAATCAGAAAATCCATGATGCTCATGGCAATATAGACGGCAACAAAACCAATAAGTACTTTTTTCATACGTACCTCCTTGTGTTGGTTCATGAAGATCACCTGATGGTTATTTATTTGTCGTGCTCTCAAACCAAAGAGCACGGATGCCACGCAAAAGTATGCATCTTCATCCATAAGAGCAAGAAAAGAGTTTCGTACTTCCCTTGCCGCAATCTGCTCTTTGTTTTAAAGTATTGAACAGTTACATTTCAAATATTTTACAATTGTTGCTTGAAATCCCGCAGACATTTCTCTAAATACCAATGCTCGAATTTTTAAGCCCCAAATGTCCATATTGTGCAAAACGTATCGGACGAGCAAAAACAAACTGTCCCCATTGCGGCAGTAAATTAGGCATCCATTACAAGAAGGGTGTTAATTATACTATCGGATATTTTTTATTGAGTGTCGTGATTGGGATGCCGATCGGCGGATTTGCAGGGATTGTGATGAGCTCTCTTTTGTTGATGGACAAATGGCATACGCTCTCTTTTTTCTTCGGCGGGTCGTTTGCGACTGTAGTGATCTTTCTTTTCTTTCTTCTGCATGAAGAAAAAAATTGAAAATTTTTATCTGGGGTTGTTTGCTCATTTTCATTTCAAATCGGATACGGATGAGAAATCTGATTTTATTATAGATTCCTCGTCATAGAAGCCATGACTCGGAATGACAAGCACGAGATAGTTCCACATACATAAGGAGTTCAATGAAAAGAACATTGCTATTTCTCTTCGTTATCGGAAGTTACCTGTTTGCACAGATCCCTTCCAAGTATCATTCGTATGATGATCTTACCAAAGCCCTTAAACAACTCTCTTCACAATATTCCTCTCTCATAAAAATAGAATCGATCGTCAAAACTGCCAAAGAAAACGAAGTGTGGGTTGCGACAATCGGCAAAGGAGAAACCGAAGATCGCAAAGCAATACTTGTCGTCGGAGGGATTGAGGCGACAAGCCTTGTGGGGAGTGAACATGCGCTGCGATTCATAGAACATCTTGCGCACTCATACGGCAAAGTTGACAGCATAACCAAGCTGCTGGAGAACACTACGATCTATGTTATTCCCCGGGCGAATCCCGATGCGAGCGAATCATTCTTTGCAAGGCCGACTTCAGAACGCGCCATAAACTATACTCCGTATGATGACGATCGAGATGCCGCAGTTGATGAAGATGATGTTGAGGATCTGAACAAAGACGGGATTATTTCATGGATGCGTGTGAAAGATCCGCATGGCGAATGGATCGTGAATTCTGACGACGCACGGTTGATGAAGAAGGCGGATGCTTCGAAGGGTGAAAAGGGAATGTACCGTTTGATGAGTGAGGGAATAGACAACGACAAAGATGAAGAATGGAATGAAGATCCTGCCGGCGGAACCGATTTTAACAGGAACTTCACTTTCAATTATCAATTCTTTGGAAAACACAGCGGCATTCACCAGATCTCAGAAAATGTGACCCGTGCGTTGGCTAATTTTGTTTTCGACCATCCGAACATCGGTCTCATATTCACTTTTTCCTCCAACGATAATCTTACAACTGCGTGGAAGAACGAGCCGCCGAAAGGAGAATCACCGCACATCACATCCGTGCTGAAAGAGGATGAAGAATATTTTGGTTTCATCAGCAAGCAGTTCGGCGAGATTTCAAAACTGAAGGATGCACCGAAACCCGTGAAAGGAGAAGGGGCATTCAGCGAATGGGGATACTATCATGCGGGACGATGGTCGTTTGCAGTTCGTCCATGGTGGGCTGTTGAATTTCAAAAGCCAAAAGATACAACCGCCGCAAAAGATTCAACGAAGAAGTCTTCTGAGCCTAAAAAAGATGGAGGCGATAAATCGGACGATTGGCAGATCAAAACTCTAAAATGGTACGATGCGATCGGGGTGAAAGATGTTGCCCAGCCCTGGACAAAATTCAATCATCCCGATTTCCCGAATCAGGAGGTTGAGATCGGCGGTGTGAAGCCATTTATATTGACAAATCCCCCTGCAGAAAGTTTGAATGTGTATTCGAAACCGTATTCCAATTTCATAACATATCTTGCACAGCAGTTACCCTCTCTTGCACTTTCAAATAAAAAAGTTGAAAAAGTCGGCGACAATGTTTTTCGTGTTTCCGTCGATATCGTGAATAACGGTTACCTTCCGACGAACAGCGGAATGGGCGTTAAAACCCGCTGGCAGCGCAATGTCCGCGTTACACTTGATGCTGGGAAAGGAAATACTGTGAGCGGAGGAAGAGCAAAGCAGACACTTGAACCGATCAAAGGGAGCGGAGGATATAAAACAGTCAGTTGGCTTGTTATCGGAAAAGGAGAAGTAAAAGTGACTGCGGAAAGTCCGACGAGCGGAAAGGCAGCACTGAAGTTGGAATTGAAGTAGTTACGTAAGTGTGATGAAAAATATTTTTTAATTGTGAATTTGGAGCACAAATGAAAGAGAATATCAATGTCGTTCTGAGCACAGCGAAGAATCCGTCTTGTTCACTTATTACGTTTACTGGATTCTTCGGCTCACTTCGTTCGCCTCAGAATGTCAAATACTCATTAGCAGCTTTTCTAATTTTCCTTTTTACTTCAATTCAAATTGTATTCTCTCAACAATCGAAAGATTTCACCGCAAGCGCACTGAAAGCAATGGGAGCGCCGAACAATCCTAAAGTTGAAGTTGCGTGGAACCGGTACTATGATTCGAAACAGTTGTACGAGATCATGAAACGGATCGAGAAAGCATATCCGAATCTTGTCAAAGTGTACAGCATCGGAAAATCTGTTGAGGGGAGAGATATGTGGGCGATGACAATTTCAAATTTAAAGAATGGAAATCCTGATGCAAAGCCCGCAATGTATGTTGACGGCAATATCCACTCAAATGAAATTCAAGGCGCCGAAGTTGTTCTGTACACAGCGTGGTATGTAACAGAATTATATGATGAGGTGGATTGGATTAGAAATCTTCTGGATGAAAAGACTCTCTATGTTGTTCCCACAATCAATCCGGATGCACGCGACTACTTTATCTACAAAGGAAACAATCCCCATTCACCCCGCAGCGGAATGATGAAGCGGGATGATGACGGTGACGGTGAATTTGATGAGGATGGCTATGATGATCTTGATGGCGACGGGAATATCGTCTTTATGCGCATCAAAGATCCGAACGGAAGATTTAAAATAGATCCGAAAGATCCGAGGCTTATGGTGCAAGCAGCTGCAGATGAAAAAGGCGATTACACATTCCTCGGCTGGGAAGGAATAGACAATGACGGTGACGGGCAGGTCAATGAAGACAATCCCGGTTTCTACGATCCGAACCGCGATTGGGGATGGAACTGGGCGCCGCGGTATGTGCAGTTTGGTTCCGATCGTTATCCGTTCACATTTCCGGAAAATCGTTCTATAAAAAATTTCTTTCTCGATCATCCGAATATCGCTGCAGCTCAATCGTTCCATAATAACGGCGGCATGGTCCTCCGCGGTCCCGGCTCAAAATCGGATGAAGGGACATACAGCAGGCAGGATATTCAAACATACGATTTTCTCGGTCAACTCGGCGAGGAACAACTTCCGGGATATAAGTATATGATCATCTGGAAAGATCTTTACACTGTGTATGGCGGAGAGATCGAATGGTTCTATGGCGGACGTGGCGTACTTTCATTCACGAATGAATTATGGAGCGAGTTCGATTACTTTCGCCGTGCAAAAGATTCTACGCGCGATGTCAGTCAGGAAGATATTTATCAATTCGATCGAATACTTTTATTCAGCGAGGGGATCATCCCATGGAAAAAAATTCAGCATCCTCAGTACGGCGAAATTGAAATCGGCGGCGTAAAGAAAGCGTGGACGCGGACAGCTCCCTCCTTTATGATTGAGGGTATGTGCCATCGCAACATGGCATTCACACTGTTCCATCTTTATCACACGCCGAAAGTTTCTGTTGATTCGATCATTGTAAAAAATCTTTCCGGCGGATTAAAAGAAGTCACCGCTGTCATTTCCAACGAGAGGGTTATTCCGACGCATACATTTCAAGATGTAAAGAATAAAATCAGCAGGGCTGATTGGATTTCACTCGATGGGGGAAAAGTTGTTGCCGGTGGAATCCTTGAAAATCGCTGGCTCGGCATCATGAAGGAACAAAAACGGCAACCGCAGCGTCTTGAAGTCGAAAATATTCCCGGAATGGGTTCTGTCGTTGTCCGGTGGATCGTTGACGGCGGATCGTCATATACGGTAAAAGTTGATTCCGAAAAAGGTGGAAAAGCGGAGAAGAAAATAAAGTAACATGTGCTGTTATTGACATTTCGAGCGAAGTTCCGACAATACAGGAGAGAAATTTCGGACTTCTCTCTTCGTTCGGCATGATACTGATTTTAGACTATTAGAATCGTCACCACTAATTACAGTTCCTACTATCCTATAAATTCTATTCTGAGGCTTCAATGAAAAAACTCATCTCACTCTTTGTGCTTGTCGTAACTTTCGTACTTGCACAGAACGAGGCACGACTGCTTCGCTTTCCGGCTATTCATGGAGACAAGATCGTCTTCACGTATGCCGGCGATCTCTACACGGTTCCATCCAACGGGGGTGTTGCCAGAAAAATTACGAGCGATATCGGTGTTGAAATATTCGCACGCTTTTCGCCGGATGGCAAATGGATCGCATTCACCGGTCAATATGACGGCAACTCTGAAGTATATGTAATTCCGTCCGAAGGGGGCATTCCAAAACGCCTGACATATACCGCTACACTCGACCGTGATGATGTTTCTGATCGAATGGGACCGAACAATATTGTGACATCATGGAAGGACAACAGAACCATCGTCTATCGTTCGCGAAGGATTGAATTCAACGATTTCAAAGGACAATTATTTTACGCCTTTGTCGATGGAGGAATTCCGGAACAGGTTCCCGTACCTCGCGGAGGATGGGCAACATTTTCTCCCGACGGTAAAAAGATGGCATACAACAGAGTCTTCAGAGAATTTAGAACATGGAAACGGTACCGTGGAGGGCAGGCGGATGATATTTCCGTGTACGATTTCGCAACAAAAAAATCTGAGAACGTCACCAACGATCCTGCACAGGATAACTTCCCGATGTGGTACGGGAATAAAATTTATTTTACTTCCGACAGAGATGGACGGGATAAGAATAAACGGTTGAACCTCTACTCTGTTGACTTGGGAACCAAACAGACGACGCAGCATACCTTCTTTAAAGATTTTGATGTGAAATTTCCGTCGCTCGGTAACGATGCGATCGTGTTCGAGAATGGTGGATACATCTATCGGTTCGATCTGAAAACCGAAAAGGAACAAAAAGTAACAATCCAGATCAATGAAGATTTCGACGGAGGGCGCGGCGGATTGATCGACGTCAGCAAAAATGTTACGAACTACGAAATTTCTCCTGACGGCAACCGGGCATTGTTCGGTGCACGTGGAGAGATTTTCACTGTTCCCGCAAAATACGGACCGACACGCAACCTCACCAATACCTCCGGAGTGCATGAACGGAATTCCAAATGGTCGCCGGATGGGAAATGGATCTCCTACGTTTCCGATGTTACCGGTGAAGATGAAATTTGGATTCGCCCTCAGGATGGACTTGGTGAACCTGTTCAACTCACGAAAAATTCCAGCAATTATAAGTATCAACCGATCTGGTCGCCAGACAGCAAAAAAATACTCTGGGCTGATCGCGCCCAACGTCTGCAATTTGTTGATGTTGAATCGAAATCAGTCACTCTGGTAGCGGAATCAAAAGTGTGGGAATACAACGACTATGCCTGGTCGCCGGATTCAAAATGGATTACCTATACGAATCCTGAATATGAATCGATGTCGAAAATAAAACTGTACTCGGTTGAAGAAAAGAAAACGCACGATGTAACCGACGGTTGGTTTGATGTTGGAAATCCTGTGTTTAGTTCTGACGGGAAGTATCTGTTTTTTGTTTCCAACCGTTCGTATTCGCCGACATACAGCTGGACTGAGTGGAACCATTCTTATTCCGACATGGCGAAGATTTATTTCGTTACACTGGCAAAAGATACGAAGTCTCCGTTTGAACCAAAGAGCGATGAAGTGAAAGTGAAAGAAGAGAAAAAGAATGATGAAAAAGCAAAGACGGATGATAAGAAAAAGGAAGAATCAAAAGGAGTTGTCGTTAAAGTTGACATCGACGGATTGCAACAACGGACGGCTTCTCTTCCTGTGACACCTGCAAGCTATAGGAACCTGAGTGTAATAGGTGATAAGGTCTATTACATCAGGCAGGGGAGCAAAGACACAAAGGCAAAATTGTTCTTGTACGAATTGGACAAGCAAAAGGAGACCGAGTTAGGGGAGATCAACGGATATGAGATATCATCTGATACCAAAAAAATGCTCGTCGGACTTGAGGGTTCGTCGTTTGCTATTATTGATCTTCCGACGGGCAAAATCGATCCGAAAGATAAATTGAATCTTTCCGACATGAAGATGAATCTCGACAAGCGTGCGGAATGGTCTCAGATCTTCAATGAATCGT
The DNA here is from genome assembly GCA_040751955.1 of Bacteroidota bacterium. GTDB lineage: Bacteria > Bacteroidota > Ignavibacteria > UBA10030 > UBA8401 > SpSt-333. Next base: position 28,165 of record JBFMFY010000027.1, on the reverse strand, counting down.
GGCGTCAGATGCGTGACTTCTTCTACGCCCCCAACATGCACGGCGTGGATTGGAAAAAGATGAAAGAGAACTATTCGCAATTGCTTCCGTACGTCAACCATCGCATCGATCTCACATACATTATCGGAGAGATGATCGGCGAATTGAACATCGGGCATTCCTATGTCGGCGGAGGTGACTATCCGAAAGCAGAACGGATTAAAGTAGGATTACTCGGTGCAAAAATCGAACGGGACGCGTCGTCAAAGTATTATCGCATTGCAAAAATACTGAAAGGGAGAAATTGGGATTCAAATCTCCGCTCGCCCTTGACTGAAATCGGTGTCGATGTGAAGGAAGGGGAGTACATCATCGCCATCGACGGACAGCCGACAAACGAAATGAATGACATGTACGCAGCTCTTGTCGGCACAGTCGGCAAACAGGTGAAATTAAAAGTGAACTCGTCGCCGAAAGAATCCGGCAGCAGAGAAACTACGGTAATTCCGATCGGCAGCGAAGCATCACTTTACTATTACAACTGGGTTCAGAAAAATATTGAAACTGTCAGTAAAGCGACAGACGGCAAGGTCGGATACATTCACATTCCTGATATGGGTCCGAACGGTCTCAATGAATTTGTCAAACACTTCTATCCTCAATTGCGGAAGGAAGCGCTTATCATAGATGATCGCGGCAACGGCGGCGGCAATGTTTCGCCGATGATTGCCGAACGGTTGAACCGTCAACTGACAATGATTGATATTGCACGCAACACTGTGCCGGGACCGAATCCTGACGGAATGCATCTCGGTCCCAAAGTGCTATTGATGGATGAATTCTCGGCATCCGATGGAGATATTTTCCCGTACCGATTCAGAAAATACAATTTGGGAAAATTGATTGGGAAACGTTCATGGGGCGGTGTGGTTGGTATTCGCGGAACACTGCCGTTGCTCGACGGTGGATTTCTCAATCGTCCCGAGTTTTCCCGATATGACATCGACGGGAAAGAATGGATCATGGAAGGGTACGGAGTTGATCCCGACATCGTCGTTGATAATGATCCCGCAAAGGAATACGAAGGTGTTGACGAACAATTACAAAAAGCGATCGAGGTGATCAAAGAAGAAATGAAAAACTTCAAGTATCGGATTCCTCCTCCGCCGCCGTATCCGGATAAGAGCAGGTAAAAAAATAACAGTAGGACAAGCATTCTTGTTTGTCCCAATGTATCGTAGGTCAGGCAGGAATGCTTGACCTACACGTTTTAAAGCGAGGTTTTTTTTCTCTATATTGAGCACCATGAAAGAAGAAAAAATTTCTATTGCCGATCTTCGGATTGAATATAAAAAGGGAACACTCGATGAGCATGAAGTTGAACGAAATCCGTTCGACCAATTCAATAAATGGTTCAAAGAGGCAATCAATTCACAAATACCCGAAGTAAATGCAATGACACTGGCGACCGCAACAAAGCAGGGACGCCCTTCAGCCCGCACTGTTTTGTTGAAGCAGTATGATGACAAAGGATTCGTCTTCTTTACGAACTACGAAAGCAAGAAAGCAAAAGATCTGTCTGAAAATCCCCAGGCAGCGCTGTTGTTTTTTTGGGAACCGCTGGAACGTCAGATACGAATTGTTGGCAGTGTAGAGAAAGTTTCAGTCGCGGAATCGTTCGAATATTTTCGAACACGTCCGATAGATAGTCAACTTGGGGCATGGGCATCACAGCAGAGCAGTGAAATTTCTGCCCGCACGTTGCTCGAGAAAGCATTCGGCGAGATGCTGGAGAAGTTCAAGAACGGACAGATTCCGCTCCCTCCGTTTTGGGGTGGATATAGAGTTGTTCCCGATGAGTTTGAATTCTGGCAAGGACGTGCAAGCAGACTTCACGACAGAGTAGCATACAGAAAACAATCGAATAACTATTGGAATATTGTTAGGTTGGCACCATGACAGAAATCGGTCTGAAACAAAAAAGAAAATTCTATAAAAAGGGAGACACAATTACCGAACAGGGTGAACTGACATTTGACTGGTATGTGCTGATCAGTGGAAGGGTTGGTGTTTTCCGCGGGGATATGAAGTTAAATGAATTTTCCGAAAGAGGAATGATCTTCGGCGAATTGAGCGGTATTCTCGCGCGTCCTCGTACCGCAACCATGAAAGCGCTGGAAGATTCCGAAGTGATGGTTGTGGAAAGCAGCATCGATGAGGTGATCCGGAACCATCCGGATATCGCAAATAAAATACTGATCAATCTTGCAGAACGTCTCGCTAAAACGACCGATGAATTATGGGCGGTGATCGACGATAAAGAGAAAAATAAGTGAATGTCAGACTGCTTATTAAATTCTGATTGATGTAATGAATACCCGTGTCTTGCAAGCACGATGTGTAACATCTCCAATATCCGATTGAAATACCTCCCATCTTTTCGTACATTACAGAAGTGAAGTTCACCGTTGTTCATACCGAATCATCAGCCCGGGCAGGAATTCTCGAAACAGATCACGGCGTTATCGAAACGCCGATTTTTATGCCCGTCGGCACACAAGGGACGGTAAAAGCGGTCGAGCAGCGTGAATTGATGGAGATCGGTGCTCAGATAATTCTTGGGAATACGTACCATTTGTATCTCCGTCCCGGAATGGATGTCATGCAGCAAATGGGCGGTCTCCATAAGTTCATGAATTGGCAAAAACCAATTCTCACCGACAGCGGCGGATATCAAGTATTCAGTCTCAGCGAGTTTAGAAAAATCACTCATGAGGGCGTTACTTTTAAATCGCATCTTGATGGATCTTCGCATTTTTTTACGCCGCAGAAAGTGGTGGAGATACAACGAGCGATCGGTTCAGATATTATGATGGTGTTGGATGAATGCCCGTCATTTCCATGTGAAGAAGAGTATGCCCGTGAATCGAATCAATTGACAGTACAATGGGCAGCGGAGTGTCAAAGGATCTTAAAAAATTCAGAACCGTTGTACGGGCATCATCAATCCCTCTTTGCAATTGTTCAGGGAAGTATTTATAAAAAAATCCGAGAACAGAGTGCGAAAGCGCTTGTTGATCTGGATTTTGAAGGATATGCAATTGGCGGACTTGCAGTCGGTGAACCGGTCGAAATGATGTATGATCTGACTGAATTCACCAACCGGTTTTTACCGGTAGAAAAGCCTCGTTATTTGATGGGAGTCGGAACGCCGGAAAATTTGTTGGAAAGTATTGATCGCGGCATCGACATGTTCGACTGTGTGATGCCGACGCGGAACGGCAGAAACGGGATGATTTTTACGCGGAACGGACGGATCAATATCAGAAACGCGAAGTGGAAAACAGACGATTCACCGATTGACGACGGGTTTGACAGTTATACGAATAAAAATTTTTCACGCGGATATTTACGGCATCTTTTTCAAGTTGACGAAATACTTGGGTTGCAACTTGCGTCAATACACAATCTTGCATTCTATCTGTGGTTGATGCGGGAAGCACGGAAACATATTATTGCCGGCACATTCTCTGCCTGGAAAACAGGTATGTTGGAAACATTAGCAGTTCAAAATTAATTCATCTTTTTACAGTACAAAACGGAGCACATAATGTTCAGCACTATCATCGCAATGGCACCGCCGCAATCAGGACAAGGCGGAGGGGAAATTTACAGTACGCTCATCATGTTCGGAGCCATTATTGCAATTTTTTATTTCATGATCATCCGTCCGCAGCAGAAGCGGCAGAAGGAAAGGGAAGCACTCCTTTCGCAAGTTAAAAAAGGAGATAAAGTGATCACAGCAGGCGGCATGCACGGCGAAGTAGTCGGTCTCGACGAGAAAACTGTGTTATTGGAAGTTGCAGAAAAAGTCAAAATTAAAGTCGAACGAAGCTCAATTGCAGTCGTCAACAAAGTCGGTGAAGTGGAAGGTATAACAAAATAATGTCTTTTCAACTTAACACGATTGATGAAGCCCTGACTGCTCTTAAAGCAGGAAAAGTGATCATCGTAGTCGATGATGAAGACAGGGAAAATGAAGGGGATTTTGTCACTGCTGCTGAAACAATCACGCCAGAGATTGTCAATTTTTTTGTGAAACACGGTCGCGGTATTCTTTGCGTGTCGATCACTGCAAAACGCGCCGAAGAACTTCATCTTGAACCAATCGTGGAGAATAATACGTCGTTGCACGAAACTCCGTTTACGGTGCCAGTAGATTATCTTCACGGTACTTCAACCGGAGTCTCTGCATCCGACCGTTCATTGACAATCAAGGCGATTACAAATCCTGCAACAAAGGCAAATGACTTCGGAAGACCCGGACATGTGTTTCCCCTTCGTTCTGTTGAAGGGGGCGTTTTGCAGCGTGCGGGACACACAGAAGCGGTTGTTGACCTTTGCCGGCTTGCCGGATTGTATCCTGCAGGCGCTCTCGTTGAAATTATGAATGACGATGGTACGATGGCTCGCCTGCCTGAGTTGATAACGATTGCTGAGAAATTTGATCTTAAGATCGTCTCGATCAAAGATCTTGTTGAATATCGTCAGCATCGGGAGAAGTTGGTAGAGAAAGTGGTGACCACATATTTACCCACACCCAACGGCAAGTTCGATGTTCATTTATATAAATCTTCGATAGACAACAAAGAACATCTTGCACTCATCAAAGGCACCATTGATCCCGGTAAACCTGTTCTTGTTCGCGTTCACTCTGAATGTTTAACAGGCGATGTCTTTGGCTCACAACGTTGCGACTGTAATGAACAACTCCATACATCACTGACCGTGATTGAAAAAGAAGGAGCCGGCATTGTTCTGTACATGCGTCAGGAAGGACGTGGGATCGGTCTGTTGAATAAATTGAAAGCGTACAAATTACAAGACGAGGGGAAAGATACCGTTGAAGCGAATGAAGCGCTTGGATTCCATGCCGACGTCCGTGATTACAGCTTGGCGGCGCAGATTCTTTTAGATCTTGGAGTCAAAAAAGTAAAATTGCTGACGAACAATCCTAAAAAAATTGTTGGCTTGAAAGGATTTGGGATTGAAGTTGTTGAGCGAGTTCCAATTGAAGCAAAAGCGACGACAACAAATGAAAAGTACCTGAGAACAAAGCGTGATAAGTTGGGTCATCTGATCTTGACCGGCACCAAGTAAAATCGTACTTGTCTAAAAAAACGCTTGCTTCTCTCGGATTAATGGCATAAATTTCTTGTAGTTAAATTCAGCCATTGTCCAGTCGGACGATGGCTTTTGTTTTTCATATCCACTAACAAAGTTTTGTAATACTATGGGCGATGTTGTTTATCTCACAAAGGAAAAGTTCGTCGAGTTGGAGAATGAATTACGGGAAATGATGATCCACGGACGGGCTCAGGTGGCGCAAAAAATTGCGGAAGCACGCGGACACGGGGATCTGAGTGAAAATGCAGAATATGATGCGGCTCGTGAAGAGCAACGTCATCTTGAATACCGAATATCGAAACTGGAAGAGACTCTTTCTAAATCCCGTATTATCGATAGCAAAGACCTTCCAACTGATAAAGTGTACATCCTTTCGAAAGTGACCGTGAAAGATTCAAAAAACGGGAAAAAAATTCAGTATCAACTGGTCTCTCCCGAAGAGGCGGATTTTGATCTGAATAAAATTTCGGCAACGTCACCCATCGGCAAAGGACTTATGGGAAAAAAAGTTGGTGATGTTGTTGAGATCAAAGTTCCGGCGGGTCTCTTCAAATACGAAATTATAGAGATATCGCGGTGAGTTGAGACATTTCTTGACTTCACAGCAAAGGTTCTTTATATTTACACAGGTTATGCGGGAGTAGCTCAGTTGGTAGAGCGCAACCTTGCCAAGGTTGATGTCGCGGGTTCGAGTCCCGTTTCCCGCTCTGTCCCGCCTGACGGCGGGATTTCTTTTGGCGCCGTACCCAAGTGGTAAGGGAGAGGTCTGCAAAACCTTTATGCATCAGTTCGAATCTGATCGGCGCCTCAAAAACAATGTAACTACTGAGCCGGGATGGCGGAATTGGTAGACGCACAGGACTTAAAATCCTGAGTCCCGCAAGGGACGTGCCGGTTCAAGTCCGGCTCTCGGTACAAACCACTTGACATTACGGTGAGAGTTTTACACATTGCGGAAGTGGTGGAATTGGCAGACACACCATCTTGAGGGGGTGGCGCCCAAAAGGCGTGCGGGTTCAAGTCCCGCCTTCCGCACAAAAACTTGACGACAATGAAGCAATTACTCGCTCTTATATTCCTTGTAACAACCGCGCTCATTGCAGGTACAATCCGTGAGGGGACAATGCAAGCCCGGAGCGATGGATCAAACGTAATTGTGCAATGGGGATCATCGGATGAATCTAACGTGAAAGAATTCGAGGTAGAGCGGCGTAGTGGTGCGGGGACAGAGTTTCAATGGATTGCGACGGTCCCAAAAAAGGGATCCAATTCATTTTACGAATACATCGATAAATCTGCATTTAAGACAACCGGTACTATTTATCAATACAAGATCAAAATAGTGATGAATAATGGAAATTCGGAATACTCGTCCATTATTACGGTATCGCATAATGTATCGAGTGTAAAGAGAACATGGGGAAGTCTAAAAGCAATGTTTCGATAACCAGCATTTGAGATTTTCAAAAGGCGATTCATGTGAATCGCCTTTTTTTTGTACGGATTATGATTTCCATTTCTACTCCCATCATTCTTGCGTCACAATCTCCCCGGAGGGCGTATTTGCTCAAGCAGATCGGGCTTCAATTCACAGTTCAACCGAGCGGCATTCATGAAATGATCCACGACCATCTTTCATACGAAGATAATGTCAAACAACTTGCGCTGCACAAGGCGCAGGATGTCGCCGGAAAAAACAGCGATGGAGTAGTGATAGGTTCAGACACAATTGTCGTGATCAACGGGAAGATCCTGAATAAACCGGAATCGAAAGATGAAGCGTATGCGATGCTCTCGGAATTAAGCGGAAAAACGCATACCGTTTATACCGGATTCGCATTAGTTGACGCGAAGAGCAAAAAATTCTATATTGACTATGAGAAAACGGAAGTCACATTCAGGAGGTTGAGTGATGCTGAAATTACTAGTTACATCGCTACTGGTTCTCCAATGGATAAAGCAGGGGCGTATGGTATTCAGGACGATTTCGGCGCTGTCTTCGTCGAAAAAATTAACGGCTGCTATTATACTGTTGTCGGTTTTCCTCTGGCAAAGTTTTACACGGCATTCACGCGTTTCGTGACTGACCTCGGATACATGAAAGGAATAGTATGAATAAAAAAATCAGGGTGTTGATCGCAAAAGCCGGTTTGGACGGACATGATCGCGGTGCCAAGGTGATCGCTGCCGCTCTGCGCGACGCCGGCATGGAAGTGATTTATACAGGACTTAGAAAAACTCCCGAAGCAATTGTGGAAGCTGCATTACAGGAAGACGTGAATGCCATCGGTATCAGTTCGCTCAGCGGCGCTCACATGACGATCTTCCCGAAAGTGCTGAACTTGATGAAAGAAAAGGGGATGCACGACGTGATGTTGTTCGGCGGGGGAATTATACCGCAGGAAGATATCAATTCACTGAAGGCAATGGGAGTTGGAGAACTATTCACTCCGGGCTCCTCAACATTTGCGATCATCGATTACATCAAGAGCACCTTCGGCAGCAAAATCAAGGTTTAGGTTTCGCTTTCGTCGAATTCTATTGAATAATTTTCGTCACGCTCTTCCTCTTTTTCATCCGGTTCTTTTACTTTCCTGTTCACAACCACAATGGCAGCGGCGTTGAATCCGAACAGATCTTCCGTCGAAAAAATTGATTTGAAATCTCTTTCCGAAAAAAATATTTCAAATTTCTTTGAATACTCTTCCAGCCGTTTCAGGTAATATTCGGTATTCTCATCCGGAAAATTTGAATCCCATTCGTGTGCCTCTTTTGCGTTCTCGAATCCCCGCACATTTGCTTCGCCGCCGGTGATATAGTACTTGATCCGGCTTCCGGCTTTGTACTTACGAGATGAATTGAGCGCAAGTTCGTACGCAGCCGATTTGTTCCGTTTTCCGCTCTGGACGTCGCTTCGATACTCTTCTAAAGAATCTTTCAATGTTTCTGTCCTCGCAAAATCATTTACATCGAGTCCATGTTCACGAATAGTACGTTCCAATTGGATGTAGAGATTGTGCAGGTCTTGAATTTTGTCATTCAGCAAACAACCAATGCAATCCTGAATATAATTCCTTCCGAATCGCTCGATGGAACGTGAGATCAATGACGAGCCTTTGATTGTGATCCGGTTGTCGAAATGCAGCAGCGCATAATTCTTCTTTTTGTAACTCAGCATCTTCTTAAATCGTCCGCTGAAGGCAAGATTGATTCCTTTTGGTAGCGTTTCGGAAAGATGCTCAACGAATTTTCGTTCCGCTTCTTCTCCCGCAATATTGTCGGGTGGAATAAAGAATATTCCGTCGGTATCGACTTCGATCACCGTGCCGTTATGCAGTTCAATCTCGTAAATCAGATTCTTGAGCAGTGTTTGCCCCGTGGAGGTGACCACATCTGCCTGGATATAATCGTTAAATAGTCCTTTGTTGTACCCCAGATAGCCGTAAAATGAATTGATCAGAATTTTGAATGACGACTGCATCGCATCGAGCGACGATTGCTCGTGGTTGTTGGATGTTGACCCGAGTTTCTTTTTCGTTTCAAGGCGCAGTGTGGTAAGAAACTCGAGTGCCGTTTGAAATATTTTGAGATCATCGGTAATCGGCGCAATTTTTTTTGTGAGCATGATGGAAGGATAGAGCGATTCAACGTCTGCATGAACAATAGGACCGAACACACCTGTGTAAAATATATCCGTGTATCCTCCGCTCGTTTGATATCCCCGCTGCGGTTTTGGGATGGAATGCCGCTGTCTGATGTACTCTCGGAGGAACAGCGCCTCGATTTTTGCCGCAGAGCCAAGTTTTGCTACAGTTCCGTAATTGAACGGGAGCATTTGTGTCAGATAAAATGTACTGCCGGACAATTTCTCACTGAGAGCCCGTGTCTCCCGAACGTCGTCGAACGCATATTTCTTCAAAGTCTCAGGGTCATTGTCCCAATACCAGGAAATTTTATCACCTTCAATGTATGTCCGGTCTGCCGAAGCGAGCCCAAAATATCTGGCTGCATATTTCAATCCGTGACTTTCCATATTCCTTTTGCTCATATCGAACGCCTGTACGAGAAGCCACGTGTCAATGAGATGCCTGCCTGCTACTTCATAACTCATATATTCGACATAATTTTCTGCAAACGAAGTGCGTGAACGAAATCCGCTCGGTGCAGACCCGTCTCTACCGATTCCGAATTCGATGCCATGGATTTCGCACCGCCGTAAAATATACGGGAGATCGAAATTAAAGATATTGTGCCCTTCAATGACATCGGGATCCTTTTGAAGGATCGTTTTGATGCATTGCTGCAACAGTTTTTTTTCAGAGACATTCTTGCCCCCAAGAACAGTCTCCCATCCGCGATTATCCGAGAGCGCAATAAGAATGATCCTGTCGTCTTTCCTGTCGGCGCGGCTGAATCGATATTCTTTGGAATACGTTTCGATATCAATCTGCAGACGGTGAATATCGTTGAAATTCATGTTTTTGAACAACGTTTTTCCGCTTTGGAGCAGGTATTGCGTATTCATATCTGCACGCAGGAAAATATGCTCGGTATCGAGATAGGAGTTGTACGCAGATTTTAATTCTTTATTAATTTTTTTAACAACATGATTTACGGCATCCCACAAAACATTGACAGAAGGGAAAGCACAGATATATTGATAGAAATTCTTTCCCTCTAATTTTTTAATCCAGTACTTGGATGTGAAACCGTCAATGAAGCGATTTTCGGAAAGATGGAAGAAAGGGAAGAACTCTTCGTCGCGGAATTCGATCAGGTCTCCTGCACGCTTGTAGATACGGACTTTTGATTCTCCGTCGTTCTGCACGGCAACGATGTTTACTTCATCGTCATGTCCGAAGAGGATGGGATTCATACTGAAAGGTAAAAAGTCTCTTCAATTAAAACAAAAAAGTCGGATAAAGATCCGACCTTTAAAAAAAAACACACTGCCAATTCTTAAGGTTTTAGGTATATCTTAAACCCGCCGCTGGCTTTTGTCCTGGCACTGAAAATTCCGATCCCGCCCTGAACATTAAACCGGATTTCCTTCAATTCACCACCTTGGGCAGGTATTATCTGGTTGATATAGTCACTAAAGTTGAAATCGACAGCATAGACGTCAAATTGAATATTACCATAGTAACTTAGGAAAACCCATGGCAAATCGGAGTTTTGTTGTTCTTTTGGAAGCCCGATTCTATATCCGATTATTTCCGGTTTCCGAAAATCTTTGCTTGTGGTGTCGCTATAAAATGCTTTGGGAATCATTGCGGCGTTTGAATCCAAATAAGTAATTGTCGGGAGATAAGTAGCATAATTGTTGCTCGACGACCAATAAAACTCATGTACCGGAGCAAAAAGGTCATACTTCACAGTATCTCCGTTGTTTAATGTTGCAGAAGTTATACGGAACGTGTCGGGAACAGTGGTTGTTGCCGTTACCTGTTTTGCCCATCCTGGAACCGATACTTCCAATTTATACGTCTTTGTCGGAATAATTTTTTTGTTGGCATCGGTAGAGTAGTATCTTCCGGGATTTGATGCATCATAGATTAGTGAATCATAAAAATTCACATCAACGCCGCGAACAATGACAGTGGCATTGGAGATTGCCAGTGCGTCAAGGTCATAAAATTTATCCACCTGCCCGGTCCAATGAAGTCTCAACGTATCGATATTTTGATTTGCAGTGAGGGTTCCGTTGACAACAACCTCTTTTCTGTACTCAATGGCAGTAGAAGTTTCTTCACAGCCTGTAATGGCTGAAAAAATTAAAATGATAAGAACAAAAATATTTTTTTTCATTTTCGTAAGCCTTATTATCGTTTAGAATGAAAAATCCAAACCGAATGTCGGAATAATCGGCAACAATTTGACGTCTGTAATTTCAGTGGGGTTCTTCGACGTATCAAATGCCTTGAACCAAACATTTCTCCTGTTATAGATATTAAAAATTTGAAAGTACCAGCTGCCGTGCAAACCGAAAAATGACGCTCGTTTTGTTATACTCACATCCATACGATGATATGGTGACAATCGTCGATTAAACAGCGGACCAGCCAGCGGTCGGTCAGTACGGATACCCTGTTCAAAAGTAGAATACTCTCCGACAGCTTGCGTATATGCCTGTCCTGTTGCATACGTAAACACTGTGCCGAACTTCCAATTCTCATCCAGCTGATAGTTCGCCGCAAATGTCACATCATTTCGGCGGTCGTATTTCGGTTGGAATTCTTCTCCGTTATTTAGTTGCGGATATTTTCTGTATGTCCAAGCGAGAGTATATCCGATCATTCCTGTCAGATCTCCTACTTTTTTCTGGATGAAAATTTCGCCTCCCAAGGCACGCCCGGTTCCTGAATAGAATAATTCACTGACGTCTTTTGTATAGGTTATTTCATTTTTGAAATAAAGAATATCCCTGAAGATTTTGTAGTATGTCTCCAATGAGATACTCATTCCTTCAAGATGCCTGCTTTCATACCCAAGAACGAAATCGTATGATTTACTCATTGTCATCTTTTTATTTATCGGTACCCAAATGTCAAAGGGAGAAAATCCATTGTCCGAACCTGCAGGCACAGCCATTAAAAATTGGTAGTACAAACCGGTAGCGAATTTTATGGAACTTGATTCGTCAACATTGTACCGAGCGTTGAATCGAGGACCTACACCAGTCTGTTTGGAAAGATCCTGGTATTCGACACGGACACCGCCTTGTAAGGTCCATCGTTCGCTTGCTCTCCATTCATCTTGCACATAAAAAGATGCCTGGGCAGGTCGTTCAAGAAATTCGTATGGATCCCCGTCGCCTGATGTTGTGTAAGTAACCCGGTATTGAGACCACCAAGCTCCTATTTTTATGAGATGGTCATTCGTCCAGAAAAAATCCAAATCACCTTTCAGTGAAAAGTCGTTGATGCTGTTGCTTTGAGCAAACCCTGTACCCCCAAAATTAAAAATGGTGCGAGAAACGTAACGGCTGTACGAAGCAGTGAAATTTGAAAACAAAGTCTGATTGAATACGTGGGTCCATTTCAATGCGCCGGTTCTGTTTCCCCAACGCATATTAATGCTCAATTCATTTTGCCCAAGTGCAAATTTAAGGTCATCTTGTCCAAGATACCCGACGAACGAGACTTTATCATTTTCGTCGAAATCTTGGTTGAGTTTAGCATTTGCGTCATAGAAATAATACAAGGGAATGGCATCTTTGCCGGTATCCAACTTAGCTGCGGCAACAAATTGATCGAAATATGTTCGCCTCCCCGAAAGGAACCACGAACCGTTTCCGAGAGGTCCTTCACCTGTTACACGCGTACTCAACAAACTGATTGATGCTTTGCCGTGTGTGTTTACTCTGTCACCATCGATGTTTGTCACATTCAAGACAGAAGACAATCTTCCGCCGTATTCAGCGGGAAATCCACCTTTCATCAAATCGATATCTTTGATAGCATCGTTATTAAATGTGCTGAAGAACCCAAAAAGGTGTGATGGATTGTAAACAACTGTTCCGTCAAGTAAAATTAAATTTTGATCTGTACTACCTCCCCGCACATTTAGTCCGCTTGAAATTTCTGAAGTTGCTTTAACACCTGGCATAAGTTGTAACGCCCGAAATACATCTGCTTCACCTATCGTGGGAAGGGTAGCAATGTCCCTTGCTTGCAATACTATTCGTCCTGTCTGTGTAGTCCGTTTTTCTTCCTCTGCTTCAGCATTGATGACTACTTCCGAAATCTGCACTGATTGATCTGAGAGATAAATGTCTTGAACAATGCGTTTGTTCTGCATCGTATTGATCAGAACGGTTTGAGGTTGATAACCGAGGAGCGAATATTGCACCTCATATTCTCCTTCGGGAATATTCGGTATCGCATAGTACCCTTCAATATTTGTTGCAGCACCGATCTTTAATTGCTTTATATACACGTTGGCGAATGGGAGTGATTCCTTGTTGGCTTTGTCTCGCACAAATCCGCTCAACACTGCTTTTTCCTGCTGGTATGCCAGTGTAGCAGCGCATATCAACAAGAGAAGTATTCTTTTCATTTATGTTTCCTTGAATGTAAGTATGAAGTAACGAACTCAAATACGAGTATGGCATCTCAAAGTTACGAGATGGTGTCCAATTTAGCGGAAAAAAGCGAAGGTGTAACGTCTGAATCGGTGAAAGCGGATGTTTGTTCGGTGAAGATCGGGTGGAAAGAACTGCTGATTACTCAGCGGTATGTAGTTGAGCGGAGAGGGAGGCAAACTACGTCCTGAAACACAGGACTTCGTTTGCTAAAGGATTCGCTTTTTCAAAACAGCTTTTCCCGAACCCGTCTTAAAATATTTTTCTAACTCTCTAGCTTTTTGTTCGGTTTCAACACCAATAAAAGCGATGAGTTTAAAGGGTCTATAAGGCTTCGTTGATTGAACTAATCCTTCGTTATGTTCTTTACATCGCCGTTCAAGAGAATTAGTTGAACCTGTATAAACGTAATCTTTCGATAGACTTTGAAGAATATAGACAAACCAAAAGTCAGTTGGTGGTTCACGCATGTGATGAACCTGCTCGACGAAGTCCCGCTGCATTATTCAGCGGGACGTAGTTGAGCGGAGAGGGAGGGATTCGAACCCTCGATACCCTTGCGGGTATACCAGTTTTCGAGACTGGTGGTTTCAACCACTCACGCCACCTCTCCGAGTTGAAATATGTTGACACACAAAATTTTTAAGCGGAGAGGGTGGGATTCGAACCCACGGTACCCTTGCGGGTACACCACCTTTCCAGGGTGGCCAATTCAACCACTCTTGCACCTCTCCGGTCTGTTGAATTTTCTGCGTATCAAATATATCGAAAAATCATTTTTGAACAAAACGAAATCTGATCATGTTGGTGTTTTTATCATGACCAAAAGACATTTTGAAGAGCTCTCTGCAAGAACTGCATGTGGAATATTTGCGGGGAGCAGAATCAATTCACCGTCTGAAACGATATGAGTTTCTTTCCCAATAGAAATCGAAAAATTACCCTCCACGCAAAAGAATAATGCGTCGAATGGTGCGGTATGCTCACTCAATGCCTGTCCTTTATCAAACGCAAAGAGCGTAACATTTCCGCCGTCATTCTTTAAAATAGTTTTGCTGACGATAGAATCTTTTTGATTTGTAATGTCTTTTGTAAGGTTAATCTTCATAGCATTCCTTTCAGTTTCATTTAAAGTAAGAATCTTTGTTTGAAATTGCTTGTTTGACTATGCAGAATGATTTCTTTACTTTTCAGAGGAAATTTTCCTCGTAAGGGAACAAACGCCTGCGTGTCGGAACGATTTTTTATCTCCGGTGGTTTAGTTAAGCACTTCTGCATGCAGGCACGTCACCAATTCAACGTTAATTCATATTGAAGGAGATGAAATATGCCAGTTACTGTTGGTCAAAAAGCACCGAACTTCACACTGCCAGACACGACTAAGAAACTGACCTCATTGTCCGACTTTGCCGGGAAAAAAGTAGTATTGTTTTTTTATCCTGGAGCATTTACCGGTGTTTGTGAAAAAGAAATGTGCACCATCCGCGATGCAATGGCAGACTTCAACAAGGTTAATGCACAAGTAGTTGGCATCAGTGTTGATTCTCCGTTCGCCAACAAAGGGTTTGCGGAGAAGAACGGAATTACATTCCCTTTACTGAGCGATTTTACTCGGTATGTTTCCGCACAATATGCAGGACTTGTCAGCAATTTTGCAGGAATTGTTGGACTGACAACAGCGAATCGTTCTGCTTTTGTCATTGACGGCAGCGGAACAGTGACCTACGCCTGGATATCGGAGAATCCCGGTGTTGAACCCCCCTATGACGAGGTAAAGAAAGCGATCGCGTAATATTCCATGCCTGCTTTGAAAGTGGGCGCTTCGGCGCCCGATTTTTCGCTTGTCGCACAAGACGGAAAAACATACTCGCTGAAAAAATTCCGCGGAAAGAAAGTTGTGGTGTATTTTTATCCTGAGGATGATTCGGGAACATGTACGGATCAGGCGTGTAGTTTCCGGGATCACATGTCACGTATTGAAGAAACAGACGCCATTGTCTTTGGTATCAGTCCCGACAGTTTGACTTCACACGAAAAATTTTCTGCAAAGTATAATTTGAATTTTTTAATCCTGAGTGATGAAGACAAAACTACGATGAAAAAATATGGTGTATGGAAAAAGAAGAAGCTGTTCGGAAACGAATACATGGGAGTAATCCGGACAACATTCGTCATTGATGAGATGGGAATAATCACTCATATTTTCCCAAAAGTACGCATCAAAGGGCATGTCGATAAAGTCATCCAGGCATTGAAAGCATAATGGGAATCGTATACGTATATCGCCGTGCTCATTTCAGTGCGTCGCATCGGCTGTTCGATCCTCAATTGAATGAGGAAGAGAATTTTGAGATTTTTGGCGGTTGCTCAAATCCGAACGGGCATGGACATAACTATTACATTGAAGTATGCATCGCCGGTGAACCCGATCCGAAGACAGGATATGTGATCGATTTGAAAAAAGTGAAAACAATCCTTCGCACACAGTTTTTGAATAAAGTCGATCACAAGAATCTTAATGTGGATGTGGATTTTATGAAAGGAATAAATCCAACAACTGAAAATATTGCAGTCGCTGCCTGGAAGCAGATTGCTCCACATATCCGTGAGGGAAGGCTTTTTTCAATTCGGATCTACGAGACAGAAAAGAATTTTGTTGAATATCGAGGAGAATAGATGTGGCTAAATCGAAAACGAGTGAACAGGATTATAAGCGACTTGAAAAATTGGTGTACGAGCAATTAAGGTTTATCGGTGAAGATCCCAAACGCGAAGGTTTATTAAAAACTCCCCATCGTGTTGCAAAGTCGCTTCGCTTTCTGACAAAAGGATACAAAGAAAATGTCCGTGAAATTTTGAACGGCGCTGTCTTCACCGAAGACACAAAAGAAATGGTCATTGTCAAAGACATTGACTATTTCAGCATGTGTGAACACCATATGCTTCCATTCTACGGCAAAATTCATGTAGCGTACATACCGAATCAAAAAATTGTAGGATTGAGTAAAATTCCACGCATTGTCGATATGTACGCTAGGAGACTGCAGGTGCAGGAACGAATGACACGGCAGATCGCAAATACATTATTTGAAGTGTTACAGCCGGAAGGTGTCGCAGTCGTTTGCGAAGGGAAACATATGTGCATGATGATGCGCGGCGTTGAGAAGCAACATTCGCTTGCGACGACAAGCGCAATGCTTGGTGTGTTTCAAACTAATATCAAAACACGAACTGAATTCTTAACCTTAATAACGAATAAACTCTCTTGATAGAACTAGAAAAAAATTATGTACCTGTTGTGTGGGTTACCGGAGCGACAAAAGGAATAGGGTTAGCAATTGCAAATGCGTTTGCGATCATAGGGTGCAAAGTTATTTTAAGCGGAAGGACAAAGGCGCAGTTAGAGATAAATGCAGGAAGGATCATTGATCAAGGCGGGTTTGCGCTGCCGATCGTCTGCGATGTTACTTCCGAAACAAGCGTGCGAGGCGCCTATGCGAACATCAATAAAAAAATTGGCGATGTTGACGTTCTTGTCAATAATGCCGGCGTGACAATCTTCGAAACATTTGAAAAAACATCGATCAAAGAATTCGATTCGATTATCGCAACAAACTTGCGCGGTTATTTTCTTTGCTCCAAGATGGTACTGTCGTCCATGCTGAAGCGGAAAAAAGGACACATCATTAATATCCACTCCGTAGCGGCACGGGATGTATTCTATAACTCTTCTGCATATGCTGCTGCAAAAGCCGGTGCACTGGCAATGTCGCGCAGCCTTCGACATGAAGTCCGAAAAAAAGGGGTGCGCGTCATCGATGTACTGCCCGGTGCAACGGAAACGGATATGTGGAATAAATCAGTGCGGAAAAAGTATCACCAAAAAATGCTCCAACCGGAAGATGTGGCAGACGCGGTCGTTTCCATCTATTGTCAGCCGCAGCGTTTAAACACTGATGAGATTGTTCTTCGTCCTGTGGAAGGAGATCTGTAATGGATCTTAAAGGTGCGGTTGCAATCGTTACCGGTGCAAGTAAAGGTATAGGGAGTGAAATATCTTCTACGCTGGCAAAAGAGGGTGTCAAAGTTGTTCTTGCGGCAAGAAACTCAGAATCACTCTTCTCGCTCAAATCCAAAATTGAGAGAGAAGGCGGCATCGCACAAGCAATACCAACCGATGTAACATCTGAACACAGCGTAAAGAACCTTGTGCAGGAAACACTCAAGCATTTCGGTAAGATTGACGTTCTGATAAATAACGCAGGAGTTGGTGTGTACACTAACGTTGTTGATATGAAGACCGTTGACTATGAGGCGATGATGGATGTGAATCTGAAGGGAGTCTTTCTGTGCAGTCGTGAAGTGTTGCCAATGATGATGAAACAAAAAAACGGTGAGATCATCAACATTGCTTCACTTGCCGGGAAAAATTCATTCCCCGGGGGTTCCGTCTATTCTGCAACAAAATGGGGATTGATCGGATTTGGACGCTCATTAATGCTGGAAGTCAGAGATCACAATATTCGCGTAGTCACAATTTGTCCGGGATCGGTTAATACTGACTTTGCCAATAACGAAAGCAACAGACCTGACATTATTCAACCCGAAGACGTCGCACATACAGTGTTGTTTGCATTAACAATGCCGAATCGGGTCAACATCAGCGAGATTGACATTCGACCAACCATTAAACCGAGATAACCTGCCGGACTTGCTACAATAAAAAAGGGCGGATGAACCGCCCTCAATACAAAAACCAATTTCAAAAAAAAATTTAGTCGCGATCAATTTTGTGGATCTGTCGCCGTTCCATAATCGGCATGCGTTCTTTTTTCACCTCACGCATAACACGGTGAGCGGTTTTCATTCGGTGATGCATCGCCTGTTTCCAGATCTTTTGCTGTTCCGGTGTCAACACTTTGTTCTTTTCGTACCAGCAGTTGAAGTGATTCATTTTCATTGCCGTTTGAGCTGCAGCAATTTCGTTGAATTTTTTCTCGATTGCGGCTTTGTCAGGGCTATCGGCATCCATCAACCGGCGAAGATCAAGTTGTGCGGATTCCATTTTAGAACGTAATTCGATCTGTTTTTTCTCCGTGTCGTATGAAATTTTTTCGAATTGTTCTTTCTGGGCATCGGTTAGTTTGAGTTCATCCATCAGTTGAAAGCGCTGTGGATGGTTGGGCGGTGGACCGGGATTTGCATATGCGAATGAAACAATGAACAATACAACTGCGACAAATGTTGTTTTCATAGAACCTCCATTAGTAGTGTGAATATGCAGTGGTTGTAAGTTGTGCGTTTGACAATCCCCTGCTAAATAAAGTTTAACATTGTATTGCATTGAACCTTTGATTATTTTTGGACAGATGAGTATGAAAAAAATAGCAAGTATTTCAGGTGTTTTCGTTCTGGCTTTCGTTCTCTCAGGATGCTTCATCTATAATCCCACGGCGGAATTCGTCAAACAGCGATATACGAATGCGGTTTCGTATTTCAATACCTTCTACAATGCGCAGCGTGCTTTTGACGAAGCTGAAGATGAGGTGACCACAGCGCAAAAAGAATTCCGCGAAAAGTTTGTTCAATCAGGTCAATTCTCCATCCCCTCAGCAGCGCGTACTAAATTTACCTCTTCGATAGAAAAAAATTCGAAAGTACTTTCCTTCTATCCTAATTCCAAGTGGGTTGACGACGCGTTACTCATGATCGGTAAGGCATATTATTATTTGAACGACGATGTACGAGCCGAACGAAAATTTTTGGAATTGGCGGTAAAGTTTCCCACCAGTGATCTGATTGATGAGGGAACTTTGTTTTTGGGTCGAAGTCAGGTACGCCAGAAGAAAATTTCTGAAGGGATTAAATTATTAGAAGGGCTTCTGGAGAAAACTCTCTCTACAGATGAAAATATTGCCGGACAGGCGGCATATGAATTGGCGCAGTATTATTTTGCTCAAAAAAATTATGAACAAGCACTAAAATATTACAATCAGTCTCTGCCTTTGATCAGTGATGCGGAAGATCAGGCATACGTTCAATTTCAAATAGCACAATGTTTCGATAACCTTGGTCAATACGAAAAAGCTGCAGAAGAATATGAAAAGGTCACCGATTATGCACCGGGATATACGTTGTTGTTTACGGCTGAGTTATCGAAGACAAGAACGCTTGTCAGGCAAAAAAAATATGCTGACGCGCTCGAGATTTTAGAAGCAATGCTTTCCGATTCCAAAAACACGGATTTTTTTGCCGCAGTACATTTTGAAATCGCCAACGCACAATTTGCACAAGGTGACCGGAGAGCGGCGATGGAGAAATATCGTTACATAGATACCACCTTTGCAAGAACAGATGAAGCGGCGCGATCGTATTTTGCTATGGCACAAATTTACGAGCAAGTAGAATTGAATTACGATTCGGCGAGAATATTTTATGGAAAGGCGCGTTCAGAATTTCCTGCATCAAAAATTACCACCGAAGCCGTGCAGAAAACAGAGATCTTCACGAAGTATCATACCTATCACAATGATTTAAGCCGATTCGACTCGCTAATCGCATTCACCATTCGCCAGAAAGAAATAACTGATTCTACGAGCGCGGCGGCGACAGATTCACTTGTTCTTGCACAAAAGGATTCAAGTAATGTGGAACCGATTGATCCTAAATCCCGCAAAGCAACGAAACCAGTAAAGAAAAGCGAGACAAAAAAAGATAGTATTCCTGCATTTGATTCGACAAAAATAAAAACTCAGATTGCCAAAGATCTTGCATACAAACAATTGATTGATTCACTGCAGCGTTCTATTGTGAGAACTAAATTTGAATTGGGCGGCTTGTTCTTTCTTGAATTGTCCGTTCCAGACTCTGCGCTTTACTGGTTTCAACACGTAGTTGACAATTATCCAAAGAGTGAATTTGCACCCCGCGCACTGTACACGATAGCCGAAATATATCGAACAGTAAAAGAAAAGCCGCAATCGGTTCGAGATTCACTCTATTCGCTGATCATTGCTTCGTATCCTACTTCTCCGTATGCACAGGAAGCACGCAAAATTCTCGGTCTGCCGATTGTCGAAACGGAAAAAGATTCTGCGGCTGAATTGCTTCAGCAAGCTGAGGCGTTTGCAGATGTTTTGGACTTTACCTCAGCAATCAAAACATATAAAGAAATTGTTGCAAAACATTCGGGCTCCACACTCACACCGAAAGCACTGTATGCCGCCGGCTGGCATTTTGAGAATTCACTTCTCAACAATGATAGCGCATTGGCAGTGTACCGACGGTTACTAGCGAAGTATCCGGCATCTCAATACGCATCGGTTGTTCGTCCGAAGGTTACAGAATTTGAGAATGAGCAGAAACGGATTGAACAAGAAAAACAACGGTTGATCGAAGAACAGAAAATAAAAGAGCAAAAAGAGAAAGAAGAAAAGGAAGCAATATTGAAACGGAAAACTCTTCCGGCAGATTCGTTGGGGCAGTTGCAATCACGCGGAATAGATTCGCTGCACACTGTCCGATCCAATAAATCAGATTCCCTTACTACTTCTCCACGGGAAAAATGATGAAGCAGGAAATCGTCACCGTCCATTCCTTTGAATGCCTTACGAATGAAATCCTCGAACTCACTTTCATTTCCGACTATATTGCATCAACAGGGAAACCGGGAAATTTTATCAACATCAGAGTTGATAACAACTTTCCATTGCTTCGGCGCCCATTCAGCATTTTTAATATTGAAGGAAATAAGATCTCCATCGTATTTAATGTGATCGGCACCGGTACGCGCGTGTTGGCGAAGAAGCGGAAAGGAGACAGTATCGATATACTGGGACCGTGTGGAAATGATTTTTTGAGATTTGCCAATGGTGACTATGATACAGCGGTGCTG
Source organism: Bacteroidota bacterium (assembly GCA_040751955.1). Taxonomy (GTDB): domain Bacteria; phylum Bacteroidota; class Ignavibacteria; order UBA10030; family UBA8401; genus SpSt-333. The sequence goes on along the minus strand of JBFMFY010000027.1, from coordinate 7,022 downwards.
GTTGGCGGCGGAATCGGGGTCGCTCCGCTGCCGTTCCTGACTAAACATTTTCCTCCTGGTAAAAAAATATTGACTTTCCTCGGAGCACGCCATAAAGAATTGATCGTCACTAAAGGATTGTTGAACCCAAAAATTGCAACTGATGACGGAAGTGAAGGCTTTCACGGAACTGTGCTCGACCTCCTTAAAGATGATTTTTCAAAAAATGAATATGGCAAGACACAATTCTTCATCTGCGGTCCAACACGTATGATGAAAGCTGTCGCCGATTTTGCAAACCGGAGAGGAAGTGATTGTTATGCTTCGTTGGAGACCGATATGGCGTGCGGCATTGGACTGTGCCAAGGATGCAACATAGAGATAAACGGCGGAGCAAAGAAATACGCACTCGTTTGTAAAGAAGGTACCATTTTTGAAACTCGGACTGTGAAATTGTAATGATCGAATCATTTAAACTCAAAAATGTTGAATTCAAGAATCGAATTCTTGTTGCATCGGGAACATTCGGATACGGCGATGAGGTGCCCGATCTTGTTGACGTAAGCAAATTGGGCGGCATTGTTACGAAATCTCTTTCGATGAAATCGCGTGATGGCAATCCGCAGCCGAGAATTACCGAAACGCCGAGCGGTATGTTGAATTCGATTGGACTTGCAAATATCGGCGTCCATAAATTTATTTCAGACAAGATCTCGGTTCTCAAAAAATATCATGCAACGGTAATCGCCAATATCGCCGCCAGCAGCATTGAAGAATACTGTGCAGTACTTGAATTGCTGGAGCCTCTGCCGGAAGTCCACGGATTTGAGATCAACGTTTCTTGTCCGAATGTGAAAGAAGGGGGATTAAGTTTTGGTACCGATGTAACACTGGTCGGTCAAATCACGAACGAACTCAGGCGACGGACGAAGAAACCGCTCATCATCAAGCTGACACCGAATGTGACGCACATTTCCGAGTTTGCGCGCGCATGTGAAGCAGAAGGGGCAGATGCAGTTTCGGTCATTAATACACTCATCGGTATGTCGGTGAATATTAAGACACGCAAACCAAAGATTGCCACCACTACGGGCGGACTGTCCGGACCTGCAATAAAGCCAATCGCTCTTGCAAAGGTATATGAAACACGGAACGCGGTGAAAATTCCCGTCATTGGTATCGGGGGAATCAACTGCTGGGAGGATGCTGTAGAATTTTTTATTGTTGGCGCATCCATGGTGCAAGTTGGTACCGCTAACTTCATCAACCCCTCCATCGGTGTCTCTATTGCCGAAGGCGTTGTGCAGTACTGCAAGAACGCCGGAGTTGATGATGTTGGCAATATTGTCGGGACATTGCAAACGAACAAGTCCATTTCTATTGTGGATAGCTGGTTGTAGGTATCTAATCCGACATCCATGCACAACACCCTTTCCTACCTATACTCTCTCCATAAATTCGGAATGAAGTTCGGACTTCGCAACATCCGATCATTATTAAAATTTGTCGGTAATCCGCATCGGAAGTATAAAACAATTCACATCGCCGGAACGAACGGAAAGGGTTCTACGTCATCGATGATTGCAGCGATTTTGACTGCAGCAGGATACAAGGTCGGATTATACACCTCGCCGCATCTCGTCAAATTCAACGAAAGAATTCGGATCAATGGCAGAATGATTTCCAATACGGACGTTGTGCACTATACAAAAAAACTTCAACCGCAAATTCACAAATTGAAAGCGACTTTTTTCGAGGCAACGACGGCAATGGCATTTCGTTATTTTGCCGATCAGAAAGTGGACGTTGCTGTGATTGAAACAGGGTTGGGAGGAAGATTAGATTCCACCAATGTCATCCGACCGATCGTTTCTGTTATTACATCGATTGGGAAAGAACATACCGAGCAATTAGGTAAGACTATCACTGCTATTGCAAAAGAAAAAGCCGGAATTATCAAGCACACAACGCCAGTTGTGCTCGGACATATACCCCGAACGGCTCGTACCGTAATGCTTCACAAGGCGAAGGAAATGCACGCACCCGTTTTGTTCAGTGATCGTATCTCTCTTCCCAAAAATGTACTCCTGCAATTGCGTGGCAAGCACCAAATAAAGAATGCGCAGTGTGCAGTTGCCGCCTGTACGATTGTGGGAAATCAATTGCTCATTGGTGATAAGGCAATACATGACGGCTTACAACACACTTCAGCATTGACAGGGTTGCGTGCGCGTTTCGAATTAGTGAAATCAACTCCTTCGATTCTTCTGGATGTCGCTCACAATCCGGACGGACTTAAAACTCTGTGCAAAGAACTACGCGGACTTCGATATAAAAAAATGGTGATTGTTTTTGCTGTTATGAAAGACAAAGATTACCTTGCAATGGGGAGAGAATTGCGCAAGTTACATGCGGCAGTAGTAGTCACCCAGCCGAATGTGGAGCGCGCGTTACCAGCACAAGATTTGTATGAGGCGTATTCAAAACTGAATTTATTACTACACTACGCACCTTCTGTCCGTGATGCGATGCGTGCGGGAAGGAAGTTGGCGGGCAAGAGGGGACTGGTTGTTGTCACCGGATCTCATTTTCTTGTGGGTGAAGTGATGAGTGTGCTAAAAATTTAAAATATCCCTTGACATTACAGGCGATTTCCTATAACTTATCAGCAGTTCGAAACACTTACCTTGTTTTTAATCCACACAGAATCTTTTCATCATCGGATCATAACAAACTCCAACACAAACTATCAGTTGCCTCGAAGCGCTTAATTTTTCAACAAACAAATTTTAATCATCATCAACATTCCTATTCACTTCCAAGGGGAGGTTCTCTTCATTTATGCCAATGGACATTTCTGAATTAAAGTCCAAAAAAATTTCCGACCTCAATAAGATCGCAAAAGATTTAGGACTCAGCGGCGTCAGCGATCTCCGCAAACAGGAACTCATCTTTAAAATTCTCGAAGCCCAAAGCCAGAAAGATGGCCAGACATTCAGCAAAGGTGTGCTGGAAGTACTGCCGGACGGATACGGCTTCCTTCGCTCGGTAGATTACAACTATCTGCCGTCGCCGGATGATATTTACGTCTCACCTTCGCAAATCAAAAAATTCGCCTTACGAACAGGTGATACGGTGAGCGGACAGGTGAGACCTCCAAAAGAAGGTGAACGGTTCTTTGCATTGCTCCGTGTTGAGGCGGTAAATGGCGAAGACCCCGAGAGAATCCGTGAACGTGTATTGTTTGACAACCTCACGCCATTGTACCCGGAAGAACGTTTGAAATTGGAAACGGCTCCAGGTGAGTATTCAATGCGAATTTTGGATATGCTCGCTCCTGTTGGAAAGGGACAGCGCGGGTTGATTGTCTCTCCGCCGAAAGCGGGTAAAACGATTATGCTGCAGAAGTTAGCAAACAGCATCGCTCGCAATAATCCCGATGTAAAGTTGCTGATGCTTTTGATCGATGAGCGTCCGGAAGAAGTGACCGACATGGAACGAAACGTGACGGCAGAGGTTGTTGCTTCTACATTTGACGAACCGCCGGAACGGCACGTTCAGGTTGCCGATATGGTGATTGAAAAAGCAAAACGTTTGGTTGAAGCGAAACATGATGTCGTCATTCTCCTCGACAGTATCACCCGTCTCGCGCGCGCGCATAACACGGTTGTTCCTCATTCCGGAAAAATTCTTTCCGGCGGTGTTGATGCGATGGCGTTGCACAGACCCAAGCGATTCTTTGGCGCTGCACGTAACATCGAAGGGGGTGGAAGTCTGACAATCATTGCAACAGCTCTTGTTGAAACCGGAAGTAGGATGGACGAAGTTATTTTTGAAGAGTTCAAAGGGACAGGCAATATGGAAATTGTTCTCGACCGTAAACTTGCCGACCGGCGTGTCTTCCCCGCGGTGGATGTCAATCGTTCCGGTACACGCCGCGAAGAGATCATTATGCCTGAAGACGAACTCAACAGAGTATGGATTCTCCGCAAATTCCTCAATGAGTTTAATCCGGTGGAAGCGATGGAATTTCTTCTTGAGAAACTAAGGGGAACAAAATCGAACAAAGAGTTCCTAAAGTCGATGAATAGTTAAACTATAGCCCCGATCAGGGGCTATTTTTTTTCCGACTTAAAATGATGTCCAACAAACTCTTTTTATTTTTTCTCACATTCAATTTGACCGCACTGATTGATTCAATCAGCGCTTGTACTTGCATTGATAATCCTTTAAGAGAAAAAATAAAATCAGCAACGGCAATTTTTGAATGCAAAACGATCAGTTATGAGTTTTTTAGAATTAGACTGCAACTTCAGGAAAACGGTGATTCCATTTCGTGGCCAAAGGTCAGATATACATGTGTAGTCCTAAATCGCTGGAAAGGTTTGGTTCCAGACACAATAGAAGTTATATCCAATAGCGGCAGTACAGCCTGCGGTGTTGATCTGGAAAAAGATTCAACGTATATCCTAAGTGTACATAAGCCTTCCGAACTAGAACCATATAGTGCGAGCATTTGTGGAATTTACTCACTCAAATCACAGGGGAAAAGAATATTGGATTCGTTAAATTATTATTTACTGAGAAATAATCTGCATAAATAAGTGTTTGATTTGCTTCAATGAAAGCCGTCTTAATGACGGCTTTTTTGTTTTGGAAAATCAGTCATTTCTGGGTAAGTTTGTTCATTGAAAGGATAAATAACCATGAAAGAAGTTGTCATCGTCAGTGCGTGTCGTACTCCAATAGGATCTTTCGGCGGCACACTCAGTTCTCTTCCGGCTCCAAGGCTCGGTGCAATTGCGATCGAAGAATCTCTTAAACGTGCAAACGTTGCAAAAGAATCTGTCAATGAAGTGATTATGGGAAATGTCATACAGGCAGGCGTCGGTCAGGCACCTGCAAGGCAAGCTGCATTGTACGCAGGACTTCCTTCGTCTGTTGAATGCATGACCGTTAACAAAGTGTGCGGCTCAGGGTTGAAGTCCGTGATGCTCGCAGCACAGGCGATTCAAGTTGGCGATGCTGATGTGATTGTTGCCGGCGGAATGGAGAGCATGTCGAATGCACCGTTCCTATTGGACAAGGCACGTTTCGGTTATAAAATGGGGAACGGTGAATTGCAGGACGCGATGATGAAAGATGGATTGCTTGATGCGTATAAGAATTCACCGATGGGAAACTTTTCTGATGAGACTGCTGTCGAGTGCAAAGTATCAAGACAAGAACAGGATGAGTTTGCGATTCTCAGTTACAAACGTGCGCAAGAATCATTGAAGACCGGAAGATTTAAAGATGAAATCGTGAAGGTCGGAATCACGGAAAAAAAGGGGGAAGTGACATTTGTTGAAGAGGATGAGGAGCCGTTCAAAACAAATTTTGATAAGATCCCTCAATTGAAGCCTGCATTTTCAAAAGAAGGAACTGCAACGGCTGCAAATTCATCAAAGATCAATGACGGTGCTGCCGCGCTCGTATTGATGTCTGCAGAGAAAGCAACAGAACTGAATGTGAAACCTCTTGCGAGAATTCTTGCGCAGGCATCTGTCGCGAAGAATCCTGAACGATTTACCACTGCCCCTGCTGATGTTATTCCAAAAGTTCTGAAAAAAGCAAACCTCACTCTCGATCAGATCGATCTGTTTGAAGTGAACGAAGCGTTTGCGCTGGTGGCATTGGCAGTGAATAAGATAGCCGGGATTGACGTTAATAAAGTGAATGTCAATGGCGGTGCAGTCGCACTTGGTCATCCGATCGGGGCGAGCGGTGCGAGAATTCTGGTGACATTGCTTCATGCTTTAAAACAACGGAATTTGAAACGCGGCATTGCTGCTATCTGCATCGGCGGAGGAGAAGCAAGCAGCGTGGTTGTAGAAATTTTGTAGGCAGGATGAAAATCCGTGACTTAGGGACGTGTTTTTGCACGTCCCAACATTTTATGAAAGAAAATATATGGAAATAAAAAATGTAACTGTCATCGGTTCCGGCACAATGGGGAACGGTATTGCGCATGTTTTCGCTCAAAACGGATACACTGTAACACTGAATGACATTAAACAGGAATTCCTTGACCGTGGACTGAAAACCATCGGCGGAAATCTTGACCGGCAGATCAAAAAAGGAACGTTGACGGAAGAACAAAAGAAGAGCACACTTGCAAATATCAAAACATCGCTGGTGCTTTCTGATGCAGTGAAAAATGCCGATATCGTCATTGAAGCGGCAACCGAAAATCCGCAGATCAAATTCGACGTCTTCCGCACTATTGATACGAACGCTCCTTCACATGCCATTCTTGCCAGCAACACATCATCAATTTCAATTACTGAAATCGCGGCAGTGACGAAACGTCCGCAGCAAGTGATCGGCATGCATTTTATGAATCCTGTTCCGGTTATGAAACTGGTCGAAGTCATCCGCGGACTAGCTACATCGGACGAGGCATACGCAGCCGTGAAAACATTGTCAGAAAAAATTGAAAAGACACCAGTAGAGGTGAATGACTATCCGGGATTCATTTCAAACAGAATTCTTCTCCCGATGCTGAATGAAGCAATGTACTGCGTGATGGAAGGTGTTGCAACGCCGGAAGCGATCGACACGGTAATGAAACTTGGCATGAATCATCCCATGGGTCCATTAACACTTGCAGATTTTATCGGACTCGATGTTTGTCTCTCCATTATGAATGTCCTTCACGAAGGGCTCGGCGATTCAAAATATCGTCCCTGTCCGTTATTAAAGAAAATGGTTGCTGCAGGACATCTCGGCAGAAAAAGCGGCAGAGGATTTTACGATTATACACAGTTGAAATGAATTGGAAGATAATAAATACTGATTCAATTGATCTGCTTTCTCGCAACATTTTTGCTGAAAAGGTTGATTTGACTTTTCTTGATCCACCTTTTAATCAAAATAAGGAATACAATCATTTTGATGATAATCTTCCTGACGAGAAATATTGGGAGTTAATGTACAAAACGTGTAAAGGCATATACGATTCGACTTCAAGTGGTGGCGCGATTTATTTTATGCAGAGAGAG
>JBFMFY010000026.1:0-40471 GCA_040751955.1 Bacteroidota bacterium | reverse complement strand
CGGTTACATTATAATAAGAAATATCTTATCTTTTGTCAATCATAGTCAGACTATTCTTTTTGATCCCAAATGCCAAAATCCACACCATACCACTGGCTTCGCATCACCCGCGGACTTAAACACCTGATAAAAATGCGGGGCTGGACGAAGAAAAAATTTGCGGAAGTTGCGAAGATCTTTCCGCAGGATGTGAACAAGTACCTTGCGGCTGAGTTGAATCCCGAGAATCTTTTGCTGGCGCTGTACGAAGCGGGGGAGGATATTGAGTGGATCAAAAACGGCGGCAGCATTGCAAAACTTGCGGTGAAGGACCAGTCGCCGGGAACGGAACCGAGGGCGCCGCTGATGGGGAGGATAGTGTTGACGCCGGATGGGAAAGAGATTACGGAAATGCTGGGGATTCCCGCTGGTGCCAGCGTGCCGTGCTTTACGGAGAATTGTTTTTCTCTTGAGATCGGCAACGACAGCATGATTGATGCCGAACCGCCACTCTTCCCCGGCGACATCTGCATTTTTGAAACAGGGCGAAATCCGAAAAAGGGAATGATTGCCGCGCTGCAGTTACGGAGCGGAGAGCGAGTGATCAAAATGATCACCGGTGTTACCCGCTCGTCGTACTTGCTCACCGCGGCAAACCGGTACCGGCAGTTTCCCTCGATAACAATCAAACGGAGCGACGTGCGCAGCATAGGATTGTTTGTGATGAAAGTGCAATTAACGGAGGACGCAAAGCGGAGGTTCGGTTTGAAAGAATAAATTTCTATTTCACCGGAGATTTTTTGCGATTTCCATCTTCCCATCTTTTCCCGTACCTTGCTCCATGCTCTCCAACTATTTCACGTTCCATCACATCGCGCACGAGTTGAATAAACGATACACCGGTGCCGTCGTTGCCGAAGTGTACACACAGGAAAAGAACACGCTCTGCATCGTACTGTACGTGCCGGAACCGCACACAATCACTATTTCGTGCGTTCCGCGTATGAACTTCATCATTGCACGGAAGGGAGAATCTCGTTCGCGGAAAAATTCGGTCAACCTTTTCCCGTCGCTGATCAACGCCCATGTAGAATCGGTGTACATGGATGCGCAGGACAGGATCGTATATATCAGAACGACCGACGACCGCTTTCTATTGATCGAAATGTTCGGCGGACGGGCAAATGTTGTGTTGTGCGACGAAGGCGGAACCATCACCGATGCATTCCTCTCCAAAAAAGAATTGCTCGGCAATCAGCGGACATTGCAATATGAACCTGCAGCGTTAACAGCAGAGAGGTTTCTTCCCGCAAAGGAATTTTTCCACACCGCGTTCGCTTCCGGTGAAACTGCGTTTCGAACGATAAAGAATCTTCTGCCGAAAATCGGTTCAACACTGGCGGAAGAGATACTTTTTCGCGCCAATATTGGAAACGAAGCAACCTCTCTGTCTCCTAAACAGATTGACAACATCTATGCCAATATACTGACTATCATTGAACAATTACTCCGGACGCCGGAACGATTAACTTCTTTCGTTTATTTTGACGGAACCACTCCGGCAGGTTTTTCTCTCGTTCCCCTGAAACAACATGCGGCACTGACCATGGAATCGTACGACGATATCTTTGCTGCATTACAAAAATTTTTGAGTCACGGAAAATCGGCGGAGTCATTTTCTCAGGAGAAAAAAAAGATCGTGCAGTGGCTTGAGCGTGAACGGGCAAAATCGGAGCGCACAATCGCCGCAATGGAGAGAGAATGGTCCGAGTCATCTCGTGCAGACGAGTACCAGCTTTTCGGCACATTGTTGATGTCAAACCTGCACCTGATTACAAAAGGAATGAACTCAATCACGGTCGAGAATACTTTTGAACCGGACAAAAGAGTCTCAATCCACCTTGAACCGTCTCTCAGTCCAATTCAAAATGCACATCGGTATTTCGACAAAGCAAAACGTTCAAAATCGACACACGCGGAAACTCAAGAACGGCTCATTGCCGTTAAAAAAAGGTTCGAAACGCTTACCACCCTTGTGGAAAACGCTCACGATGCTTCCACGAGCATTTCGTTAAAAAATTTTCTACACTTGCATAATGAACAACTCCGCGAACTCGGGTATATGACAGAAAAAGAACAAGAAGCACTCCCCCCATTTAAAATCTTTCAGGTCGATGGCGGATTCACAGTGTATGCGGGAAAAAGTTCCGAAAATAACGACCTTCTCACAACAAAGTTTGCCAGACCAAACGATCTCTGGTTTCACGCACGAGGTTCGAGCGGTTCGCACGTCGTTCTGAAAATTGGCACAGGTAAAGGGGAGCCATCTAAAAAAGCGATCGAACAGTCTGCATCTATTGCGGCATACTACAGCAAAATGAAGACTGCGCGTAACGTTCCCGTTGCAGTGACGGAGAAAAAGTATGTTCGAAAACCGAAAGGTGCCCCTGCAGGCACCGTTGTAATTGAGAAAGAAAAGGTTATATTTGTAAAGCCGGCTCTTCCGGACAGCGAATAAATCATGGCAATCAAAATTCTCATCGTCGATGACGACGTGTACATACGCTCCTTCCTCCAAAAAAGGCTTAGCGCACTGAATTACGATGTTGTTCTTGCCGACAACGGTGAAACAGGATTGATACTGGCAAAACGGGAACGACCGGATCTTATCGTCTCTGACTGGATGATGCCGAAAATGGACGGAAAAGAATTTTGTCAGAGGATCAAGAATGATGAGAATTTGAAATATACGTACTTTATTTTGCTGACCGCACGTGACACCGCTGAAGACAAGATCGAAGGGATGGAACTTGGCGCTGATGACTTTATGACCAAGCCGTTCAATGACAAGGAACTCGTTGCACGCATCAACGTTGGACTCCGCATCACCGCATTGCAGCAGGAACTTGCAAAGTACCAGCACAAAAAAGCGATCACCGAGATGGCGGTGACAATCGGGCACGAGATCAACAATCCGCTCGGCATCATGATGCTGACGCTGCAGGTGATGAAGAAGAAACTCGGTACCGAACGCGCCGCGGAACTTCCTGCTGATATCGACAGCACACTGGCAAACGGTAACCGCATCGCCGACATCGTGAAGAGACTCTGCTCGCTGGATCAACTGCAATTTAAACCGTACCTGAAAAACTCCGACATCAACATGCTCGACCTGACCGGCAAACCATGATGGTTGAAATCCCGCATGCCTAATCATAGTCATTGCGAACCGTTTTTTGGTGAAGCAATCCCGCTTTTACTCCAATCACAAAAACTGCTTCGATTGTTTCGCTCACCCACAATGATCCGGCTTTATTTAGGATATTTGCTTTTTCAACTGTCAAATTGTGGACCTGCATACGCACAAGAGAAATTTTACTTCTACAAAGGGCGATCATTCGGCTCCGAATCGATGATTAATCCCGGATCGCTCATCATCAACGGCGGATTCGACATCCTGCAGTCGGCAACGCACTCGCGTGTTCTCTCAACGATCAATTTCAAAACAGGAGCGACGAATGTCTGGAGAAACCTACGCGACCCGTTCACACAGATCGATAAATTCGGATGGAATCGTTTCATAAGCCAGGAAGTATTCCCTCTCCATTTCAATCTCGAGAAAGCGCAGTGGTTTCCAAACTACACCCTCCACTTCATCGGCGGCGGTATGGATGCGCGGATGATGTACGAATGGTACGCCTATCATGAAATTCCGTATCCGACATTGTGGGCAGGATTGACTGTCGCAGCGTATCATTTTATCAATGAGTCGGTGGAGAACGATGCGTTCATCGGACCGAATGTCGATCCGATTGCCGACATATTTATTTTCAATCTCGGGGGTTCACTGCTGTTCACATCCGATGCGGTAGCGGAATTTTTCAGCGAAACGTTGAACATGACGGCGTGGCCCGGGCAGCCCGCGTGGAATCCGACGTACAACACACTGGAGAACAACAGCCAGTTCTACATCATGAAATACAAACTGCCATTCATGGAACGAACGAGTCTGTTCTACCATTTTGGGGATAACGGAATGCTGGGACTTTCCTACTTGCAGAAAAATGACGAGAGTATCACAGTCAGTGCGGGCTTTGCGACGCGCGAACTGCGCACGGTGGATATTACCAACGGTGCGCGGACGGTAACTGTCTCGCTCGGATGGATTGCCGGAATTTTTTACGACAGAGAGAACTCTCTCCTTGCGTCGTTGATGGCGTCCAACCGCGTGAATGAAAAAGTGCGACTGAATATTTACCCGGGGGTTGCCGATTTGTTCGGCGGATCAATCGGATTTTTTGCGAGCATCGGACGGGGAGATCATTTCATCGCGGGAGTGACGGTGCAATTCTCGCCGCTGGGTCTCGCGTACCGCAGCACAACCCCGCCGAAAGCGGCGCTGTAAAAAATTTTCACGCAAAGACACAAAAGGAAAATGTAGGTAATGTCTTAATTTGAATATTAACACACACGTCATGCTGACGAATGACAGCATCTTTCTTAATGAAAGATACCGAAACCCTGAAATAAAATTCAGGGAAGGCAAGTTCGGCATGACGTTATCCCACTAATTAATGTAAGCACGACAATGTAATTTTCCTTTTCATTCTCATGAATGCTTCTTACATTTTTTAAACTATGACAAATCTTAAAAATAAAATTGTCCTCATCACCGGCGCATCATCCGGCATCGGAAGGTCCGCCGCAATAAAATTTGCCGAACTCGGCGCGAACCTGCTGATCTGCGCACGAAGGAAAGAACGGCTTGAAGAAGTTTCCAGAGAAATCTCGGCGCGATTCAAAGTAAAAGTGCATTCCTTTCAGATGGATGTTCGCGATCATCACCAAGTCAAGCGATTACTGAACGAATTGCCTGCAGAATGGAAAAATATTTCCCTCCTCGTCAATAACGCCGGCCTTTCCAGCGGATTCGATACGATCCAGGAAGGATCAATTGAAGACTGGGAAGCAATGATCGATACGAATGTAAAAGGATTATTGTATGTAACGCGAGCGGTGCTGCCTGGAATGATTGAACGGAAAGAAGGGCACATTATCAATCTTGGTTCCGTTGCGGGAAGAATGGTGTACCCGAAAGGAAATGTGTACAACGCGTCGAAGTTTGCCGTGCGCGCGTTGAATGAAGGGATGAAAATGGACCTGCTCGGCACACCGATCCGCGTCACGACGGTCGATCCGGGATTGGTGGAGACGGAATTCAGCATTGTCCGTTTTCACGGCGACAAGGAGCGGGCATCGAATGTGTATAAAGGAATCACACCGCTGACCCCCGACGATATTGCCGATGCTATCGTATGGGCAGCGACCCGTCCCGCCCATGTGAACATCAACGAGATCGTACTGATGCCGGTCGATCAGGCATCGCCAACGATGGTGAACAGGAAAAACAATTGACAATTACTGAGACTCACTCAAAAATGGACTGTCATTGCGAGAGAGCGAAGCGACCGAAGCAATCTCAGAGATTAATACAAAAAACGAGATTGCTTCACCAAAGAACGGCTCGCAATGACACTGATGTGGTATTTTTGAGTTGACTTTTATAACGAATTAACAATATCCACGGAGTAAAGATGAAACTATTCCTGTTATCTGCCATGATACTGCTCGTTTTCAACGCGTCCCTCTCTCAAAAGAAAAAAGATTATACGACAATGTTGAATGAACTCGCCGAAGATTATGTCCGGCTGGTGCTCGATATCGGTCAGATCGATCCCGATTACGTGGATGCGTACTACGGACCAAGCGGCTGGCAGGACGAAGCGAAAAAGATGAAATATCAGCCGACAGCATTACGGGACCGCGCAGAAGCATTCCTCGCCCGCGCGAAACGGATCCGTGTACCGTCGAAGGATAAGAAATCGACTCTCCGGAAAATATATCTTACAAAACAGCTCACTGCCGCACACGCACGGATTGAGATGCTGAACGGAAAGAAATTCACATTCGACGACGAAGCGAAAAAATTGTACGACGTTGTTCCGCCGAAATATTCCGAATCTCATTTCAAGAAAGTGCTCGATGCTCTCGACAAAGCGCTCCCCGGTGATACCGGAACGATAAACCAGCGGTATCAGGCGTTTAGAAATCAGTTCGTCATCCCGAAAGAAAAATTGGACACAGTCTTTACCGCGGCAATTAACGAGTGCAGGGTACGGACGAAGAAATTCGTCACGCTGCCGGAGAACGAGAGTTTTGTCGTTGAATATGTAAATGACAAACCATGGAGCGGCTACAATTGGTACAAAGGGAATGCGCACAGTGTTATTCAAGTCAATACAGATTTCCCGATTTTCATTGACCGCGCGGTCGATCTTGCGGCACACGAAGGATATCCCGGTCACCATGTCTATAATGTGCTGCTCGAATCGGAACTGCTGAAGAAGAACGGCTGGATCGAATTCTGCATCTATCCGCTCTACAGCCCGCAATCGCTCATCGCCGAAGGGAGCGCGAATTACGGGATCGACGTCGTTCTTCCGGGCGATGAAAGAACGAAATTTGAAAAAGAGATTCTTTTCCCGCTCGCCGGACTCGATGCCGGAAAAGTTGATCAGTATTACATGATACAGTCACTCGTAGCACAATTGAATTACGCGGGGAACGAAGCAGCGCGCAATTATCTGAACGGTGCGATCACAAAAGAAGAAGCGGTCGATTGGCTGGTGAAGTATGCATTGTTTGAACCTGCGCGCGCCGAACAGCGGCTCCGCTTCATCGAAAAATACCGCAGCTACGTCATCAATTACAATTACGGGCAGGATCTGGTGAAGAACTATGTGGAAAAGAAATCGGGAAAGAAACCGACGGCGGCAAAACGGTGGAACGTGTTCACCGATCTGCTGTCATCGCCGAGGATGCCGGGAGGGTTGAAATAAACTACAGGAGGATGCTTCAATGATAATCTTACGTTTTTTCGCTGTGTGCACATTCGTTTGTTCCTCCTTGCTGCTGTCATCGGAAATCGAACGGTATGATTACATACAGAGTCAATTAAAAAATTTGTCCGTCCTCAAGGATTCCGTCTTCCGCGTTTCCAATGTTACACTGACGAGAGATGTCGGGACTTTCACATTCCATGACGGTTTTTTTTATACACTCTCCCTCGTCGATAATTCCGTTGCCGCTCTTCTTTTTGTCGGAAATGGAACTTTCACCTTTATTCCGCCCACAGATATCGAACAAAAACATCTCAATCGGTTTCTCGAAAAGAAACAGTTGAATGAAGAATTCAAATATCTCTTTCTGCTGTTTACCGATTCAACATTCAAAGAACTGTCGAGAAACTGTACATTTATTCCGTCTCCAGTCCCTGCATCAGCCATTACATTGCTTTCGGAAGCACAAAAATACTTACAAAATGACGAACTCACACATTATGATTTTGACATTTTGAGAGCATTTCTTCCACGCCAGGATTACAACTGGTTTTATGCACAGATTGAGACAGAGGAAGACGGATCGTTATTTTACGAAATCGACGATATGGAAGTAGAAGAAGTGACACTCAGTCACAAACCGGGATCGTATCGCGGCAGAATATCACCATACTTTCGCGAAACAATCAATTCTTTTCATAAACAGTCGGAATATCTTTCGCCCGAATCCTTAAATGACGAATATAAATCAACCTTTACTCCCATCCATTATAAAATTGACGTGCGATTGAATAAGAATCTCGAAGCCGATATCCGATGTGACATCATTGGAAAAAATCTTCGCTACCAAACCGACTGGCTCGATTTCACGATTCTCCGCGATCTGATAATTGACTCCGTATTATCCCGCGATGGAAAAAGAATTCCATCACACAAAGAAAAACAATCACCAGTATTGTGGCTGCACGATCCACAGACATTCTCTACGACCGATACTCTTTCCTTTACCTTTTACTATCACGGAGAAATAATAACGCAAATCGATTTTTGGCGTGAACTCAAACAATCCAACGGGTGGTATCCATATATCCGCAACATTGGTATTGATCGGTATACATTTGATCTGACATTCCAGCACCCGTCAAACCTCAATCTCGTCTCCTCGGGAAAGCGAATACGAAACGAAACCACGGGTGACATAACAACATCACTCTGGAAAGTTGAAAGACCAACAGTCCACGCCAGTTTCGCCGTCGGAACTTTTGAAGAGTATACTGTAGATTCGACCGATCAATTGCCGATTGTGTTTTATACTTCAAAGAACTACCAGCATTCGTCCTTGCTTGCTGGCGACATAGAAAAGAGCTTGGCGCACGATCTCAAAAATAGCCTTCGTTTCTTTACGCACATTTTCGGTCCGCCGCCTATCAATGAACTGAAGGCGGTTGAAATCGCCGGCGGTCATGGGCAAGCGTTTCCTGACCTGCTTCATTTGTCATGGTACACATTCCAGAACCGATTGGAAAAAGACAAAGGTGTCGATCAAGCATTTCGTGCCCATGAAGTAGCACATATGTGGTGGGGATTGGGGATATCCTGGAAATCGTACCATGACTACTGGCTGAGCGAAGCTTTTGCGGAATACTCAGGTATGTGGTACATGCAAACCGTACTTCGCGATAATGAAACGTTCTTCGAAAGACTCAACAATTACAAAAAAGCAATATTAGGAGCAAGAAAATATCTGCTGTCGTCCGGACAGGAATCGGGACCAGTGTGGCTCGGTTCGAGGACACAGTCAAGCAACACCGCTGGCGATTATGACTTGATCGTGTACAAAAAAGGAGCGTGGATCCTTCACATGCTCAGGAATATGGCAATTGATTTGAAAATAATGAAGGAAGATGTTTTTCAAAACATGTTGAAAGAATTTTATCGGACGTACAACGGAAGGAATGCTTCAACGGAAGATTTTCAAAAAGTGACAGAAAAGTACTTTGGAACAAGCATGCAGTGGTTCTTCGATCAATGGGTGTACAATACCGAAATTCCCACGTACACGATTTCGTACAAACTTGAACATCTTCCAACCGGAAAATACAAAGTACATTGTATTGTAAAACAAGCGAACGTACCGGATAATTTTCAGATGTACGTTCCTTTCCTGATAACTTTTGGAGAAAACAAGTTTGCACGCCTTCGCTATCTTATCAAAGGACCGGTCACAGAATTTGATTTTCCAATTCTTCCACTCAAACCCGAAGAGATTACATTTAACGACCTGGAATCCGTTTTATGTGAAATTGAAGATGAAGATTGGGAATAAGGCACAAAACGAGACAGGAATTAGCGCTAAACAGTTTGAAAAAATTTAACATGTTTACTGCTAAATAAGTATAGAATGCTTATAAAAATATTTCAGACTTTAGATAGTTCAACGTTGTGCATTGTGGACTGAAACACGGGGAGGAATGAATCTGTACAGCAACACTTATTGTTTTTTACAATTGCAGTTAAAAAACTTTTTTACCTTCGGTAATATTGATTAACTCCGGCAGCACGAGCACCTGCGGGCGCCTCCCACTTCCCTTACTGAGAACTTTCAGAATGCCTGCCCCACGCAGTTTCGTCAGCAGCGTTATCATCATCGGTTTGCTCGGCAATCCTTTTTTTCCGAAGAGATGGGAACTTTGAAAAATCGGCTTCTTAAAAATCTGGTCGAGCAGCGGAACGGCAAATTGAGAATGGGTCAATGCAATGCAGCGTTCTTTCAGGTTCTCATACAGCGACAGAATCTTTTGTACAGTCGTAGCACTTTCTTTTGCCTGCTCATCAACACCCTGAAGAAAAAAAGCTATCCACTCATTCCATTGGGGAGCCTGCCCGCTTAACGCTTTCAACCGGCTCACGTATTCGTCACGGTGTGCTTCAAGATATTTTGAAAGATAAAACGTCGGGCGGCTTAAAATGTTTTTTTCGAACAGGAAGATTGGGATAATCATCCGTCCCAATCTGCCGTTCCCGTCCAAGAATGGATGAATGATCTCGAATTGTGCATGAAGAATTGCCAACTGCACAACAGGGTCAGGACGGTCGAGATGGTAATATTTTTCCCAATTATCCAGGTATTCCATTATTACTGCCGGTGAAGGAGGAACATACTCCGCTTGTTCAATCGGTGTTCCCGGGTTCCCGATCCAGTTTTGAATTTCCCTGAATTCGCCCGGGGATTTATTCGTGCCGCGCACACTGTCCAGAAGAGTGCGGTGTAACTCCTTCATAAAGTTCAGATGAAACGGTTTTGCCTTGAGCGCTTTTTCTGCCATCAATAACGCACGGCGATAGTTCATAATCTCCTGAATATCAACTTTGCGTTCTTCTTTAGCAGGATTCTCTCCCGCTTCAAATTTCAGAACATCACCTAACGTTGCTTGCGTCCCTTCTATTTTGGAAGAGAGTACTGCTTCCTGCGTTGTGAGCGGGGAAAGAAGAAGCGCCGGATTGACAATGCTCTGTAATATCCCATCATAGTATGCAAGGGAACGGTTGGCTTTCCCAATAAGAGGAATCAAACTCTCCCAGAGAATTTCAGAAATAGGTAATTTTTGAGGGATATATGGCTGCATTGTGCAATGTTTAGTCTATTTTTTTGTGGTAAGTAGAATATACACAAATTATTTTGAGTAAAGCAAAACGGTTTTTACTTTACACAAATTTTGACAGTGATAATGGCTAAAACGGGGCAAAAAAACATACATAAGCACTACATAAAAATTCTTCATTTCATTGATTTTTCGTAGACTTTGATTGTATTCTTACATGACCATTACATAAGATTATCGCCCATGTTCAAGTGTGTTATATGCAGTTTACTTCACCAACTCTGCGCACACAAAATGCACTATCGTTGCTCTTGTTTTTCGATCGAGGATGGAGTTAGATAGAATGGACATTTTTGTCCGCCGTTTCAACTTCCTT
Organism: Bacteroidota bacterium; assembly: GCA_040751955.1. Classification (GTDB taxonomy): domain Bacteria; phylum Bacteroidota; class Ignavibacteria; order UBA10030; family UBA8401; genus SpSt-333. The sequence continues at coordinate 29,615 of JBFMFY010000026.1, read as the reverse complement.
TCAAATGGAATACTCCAACAACAGTCTCACATTTACAATTGTCCAGCATACTGTTTCAACTTCCTTTCAAATGGAATACTCCAACAACTATCTCAAGAAAAAACTTGGATCGAGTTGCGTTTCAACTTCCTTTCAAATGGAATACTCCAACAACTGGTTATATACTTCGATGAGTATTTTACGCGTTTCAACTTCCTTTCAAATGGAATACTCCAACAACCTACGTCAAGTGCAGTGATTGGTTAGGGCGGTTTCAACTTCCTTTCAAATGGAATACTCCAACAACTTCTCCTTCACCCATTTCAACTTTGATGCAGTTTCAACTTCCTTTCAAATGGAATACTCCAACAACTTCCAACATCCGAACAACTCTATGGAATGTGTTTCAACTTCCTTTCAAATGGAATACTCCAACAACGCGAAACAGAGGATGTCGGTTACTCAAGATGTTTCAACTTCCTTTCAAATGGAATACTCCAACAACATAATTTTAGAAACTCCAACTCTGAAAAGAAGTTATCCGAATTTCACTCAAAAAAATTTCGGCACTTGTTGGAAATAAAAATCCATTTTACTTGGAATTGGTGAGTCTCCATACAGAAGCTCACCCTTCGGATGACCATTCCTTAAAAGAAATGATTTGCACTGTTAACGGAAGCGCAATGAAACCACCCGTACCGTCTACAATTTTGTAGAGTTGTTCATCAACGCTGAACAAGTTATTGTTTTTCTGTATGTGAATAGAATTCACACTCTTCTTTTTTTGTTACAACTTTCGTGTTGCAGGCAATATTCCGTGCGGCATTATAGTCTGCATGAACTGTTTCATTATAATTTTTGCAATCAGGATTCTTACAGACAAATTCTTGCTGTGAAATTCTTTGCCCTTCTTCGTAATGTCCGCATTGGGCACACGTTTGGCTTGTATGGTACGGGTCAATAAACACAACCTGAATCCCTTCCCGTTTGGCTTTTTCTTTAATCAATGTTTGCAATTCAAAATAAGACCAGTTGCGCAGAATAAAATTACCCTTTAAGAGTTTCCCATTTTCGTCTTTTCCGTATCCTTCAAGCAATTCCAATTTAATAACACCGGCATTGTATCGCACGGCAAAATCTACTATACGGCGGGCAACAGTGTGGTTATATGTTCGAACAAAATGACGTTCCTGATCTTTGAAACGCTCCAACGCTTTTAGTTTTTTCGTTCTCCCTTTACCGCCGGCAGTGACAACCAGCGAGCGTTGAACTTCTTTCCTACGTCTCTGCATCGCAAGTCTTACCCGCAAAAAATCATCTCTGTTGCCAATTGCCAGCCGTCCATATCCTTCAGAAAGTGCACAATATGCCGGAACATTGATACCAAGGTCAACACCAACAGAAAGTGATGCATCGCGCTGCTTTTCTTCATCCGGTATTTTTACAACAAGCAGAAAAAAAATTTTCTTCTCCGCTACCTGTATTGATGAATCGCCAATGTGATATTGATTAGTAAGAACTCTTTCAACAATAGCTCTGTTGTTGCTGGGGTCTTTGCCGAAATGAAGAAAAAATTTAATATCGTTTATCCAATACAGGTAAATATTATTTTCTTCTTTTCGAAAGCGTAAGCAGGACTTCATAAAGGGAATAGGCATCCCTTTCTTGAAAGAACTGATGGCACGTTTGCCTTGCCATACCTCTTTTAATTCCCTTTTATATTTATTCACAACCACGTTATTCAAAGAAGCTTGGATATATGAAGGCATATCGGGAAATTCACGCTCGAACAATTGATAGGTAGAATTTTTTTCTCCTGTAGCGTAGTACGCTTCTGCCTGTTTACGTGCTTTTGCACTTACGTTATTGCGTGCTTCCTGCTTCTTTTGAACCTTTGCTTCTATTGTTGCTCTTACAGTATCATCACTTGTTATTCGCAACGTAGTATAAAGTTTGTCAATCTCTTTTTTGAGTTTTTCGTTTTGTTGGCTTAACTCTTCATCTGTGAGCATGATACGCTGCCGGAAAGAATCGTTAAAAAATTGATTGCTCACTATAAGGTTTGCTGCACGATAGGTATCATTACTCAATTTGCGAAGGTAAGACCAAATTTCATTTTCTTTTGTTTGTCTTCTTCAACAATATCCAATTGTATTTTGCGGGTAATGATAGTAGTGGTTGCCATAGTCTGTTGAAATTTAATTTTGGTAAAAGTAACCAAATGATTGTGGAGAAGCAAAGATTCTTTAATCGCACTCTTTGGTCTTATTTGGCGGCGGAAAAGTTTTTCTTCCCTTGCTTCCATTCCATTGTCGGCGTACTTTGATATCGTAATTCACATCCCCGCTGCACGCTGCGGCGGGCACACAAGACTTGGGGTCACCCGCTATTCAATAACACCGCTGCATTTCTTTGCGGTACAAAGAACACACTTCGACGCGTCCCGATAAAAAGCATCGGGACTTGCTCAGTGTGACGAAAGCGAGGTAACCAATGGACAATAAATCTCTCCATCCCGAATCGCTCATGATGTCGTACGGGTACAATCCCGTATGGTCCGAAGGAGCGATCAAATGCCCGATCTTCCAAACATCAACATTCGTTTTTAAAACTGCCGAAGAAGGAAAAGCATTCTTTGAAGTGGCGTACGGCAGACGCGAACAGATGCCGAACGAAAAACTCGGGCTCATCTACAGCCGCATCAACAATCCCGATCTGGAAATTCTTGAAAACCGCCTCACGTTGTGGGACGGCGCGGAAGATTGCGCCGTGTTCGAGAGCGGCATGTCGGCAATTTCCACAACGCTGCTGGAATTTTTAAAACCGGGCGATCTGTTGCTGTATTCTCTTCCGCTGTACGGCGGCACCGAACATTTCATCGAAACGGTGCTGACAAGATTCGGCATCAACATCGTTCATTTTAAAACAGGACAGTCGCACAAAGAACTCGCCCAAATCATCCGTGATTCCGGACATGCAGACAGGTTGAAAATGATCTATATCGAAACGCCGGCAAATCCGACGAACGATCTGATCGACATCGAATGCTGTTCGAAGCTTGCAAAAGAATTTTCCACAGGGGAGAACAATGTGCTCGTCGCCGTCGATAACACATACTTCGGACCGTTGTGGCAGCATCCGTTGAAACTCGGGGCGGATATTGTTCTGTACTCGGCAACAAAATATATCGGCGGGCACAGCGATGTGATTGCCGGCGCGGTGCTCGGCACAAAAGAGATCATCAAACGAATCAAGACACTCCGCACATTTTTGGGATCAATGGCCGGACCATGGACGGGATGGCTGCTGCTGCGCAGTCTTGAAACGCTAAAACCGAGGATGGAAACGCAGGCGCGCAACGCAAAACATGTTGCCGAGTTTCTGCAGCAGCATCCGAAAGTGGAGAAAGTGTACTATCTCGGTTTTCTTAACGAAAGCAACCCGAAACAGTACGAAATTTTCAAGAAGCAATGTCTTTCGGCAGGAGCGATGCTGTCGTTCGACATTCGCGGTGGAGAAAAAGAGGCATTTCAATTTCTGAATAATCTAAAATTGATCAAACTTGCCGTAAGCCTCGGCAGCACGGAGTCGCTCGCCGAGCACCCGGCAACGATGACTCACTGCGATGTGCCGGACGCCGAAAAAAAAGAATTAAACATCAGCAATAAACTTATCCGACTGTCAATCGGCGTTGAACATTATGAAGATTTAATTTGGGATATCACGCAGGCGCTTGACCATGTGGAGGCGGAACGGAAAATGTTTGACATTACATCGAAAGAGTTGGAAGTAGTGTAAAAAAATTACCTGCGTCATTCTGAACGGAGTTCAGACGTTGTCTGTCGGGACGCAGTGAAGAATCTGGTTAGCGCAGTTGGGTGCCCAACGCTGAAAGCAGATTCTTCGGTCGTCACAAAAAACGTGACTTCCTCAGAATGACCACAGATTTATTTTTCATCATTTCAACGGCTGATTGCCGATTCCTTTCTTTTTCATCAATGATTCAATCTCCGCAATTTCGCGCAGCGAGCCGGCGGAGAGATTTTCATTTCCAGTTTCTGTCACAAGAATGACATCTTCAATGCGCACGCCGATGTTCCAATATTTCGGATCGACGCCGTCGCTGTTTTCGGGAATGTAAATTCCAGGTTCGACCGTATAGAGCATACCCGTTACAAGCGTTCCCTGTCCCACATCGTGTACATTCAGCCCCACCGGATGACCAAGCCCGTGGTTGTAAAATTTTTTAAATCCCATTCCCGTTTTGGTTTTTGTAATTCCCAGTGTAAACAATCCATCGGCAATCACCGAATCGGCAGCGGCAGAAACATCGCTCCATTTCGCTCCCGGTTTTATTGCTGCGATCCCTGCTTTCTGCGCGTTCAGGACGATCTGATAAATTTCTTTTTGCTCTTTTGTAAACTTGCCGTTAGCGGGATAACTCCGCGTTACATCGCTGGAATAACCGCGGTACTCTGCTGCGCAATCGGAGAGAACAATATCGCCGTTGTTTATTTTTTTCCTGTTCGTGTTGTAATGCAGTATAACCGAATTTTCTCCCGCACCGTTGATGCAGGGATAGCCGTAATATTCTGCTCCCATCCGCTGAAAAACATATTGATACAATCCTTGCAATTCGTACTCGTACATTCCCGGTTCAACGGACATCATCGCCTGGTTGTGTGCAACAACGCTGATCTCGGTTGCTTTCCGCAGCATCGCGATCTCTTCAGGAGATTTAATGACACGCATCGTGTGGATCATCGCATTCGGATCGCGCAGTTCAATTTTAGAATTGTGCACTTTCACGTTATCGACAAACGATTGAATCGGCTGCACCAGTTCGCGCAATTCACCGGTGACATCTGAGGTTACCGGCTGAGCGTACAGATATTTAATACCGGAAAAAAGAATACGTTGAAATGTTTGTTTGAACTTGTCATTTGTCAGCGCGGATTGCATCCCGAGCAATTGTATTGCTCCTTCAGTGCCATATCTCCGCCCTGTCCATGATTCGGCAAGAGGATTGCGGTTTTGCACGAAGAGGATCTCGTTCACCGTTTGCGACGTCGAATCGTTGATCTTCACCGTTGTTCCTTTCGGCACAAGAATCAGCAGCGCGTTCGGTTCGGTGAATCCGGTGAGATAGAAAAAATTATCTGCCTGACGATACAAGAAATCAACGTCGGCGTTCCTCATCCTTTCTGGAGCGGCATAAAAAACCGCGACTGCATCCTGACCGATCATACTCATGACGGAATCGCGGCGTGTTTTATACGCTGCCGGTGATATAACATCAGTATCATACTGCAAGTATTTCAGCGATTCGTTCTGCTGGGCTGAAACGATTGTCAGAATGGACAATACAACGAGGAATGTTTTCATCGTCTCTCCAAGGGATATTGGGACAATATACAACGAATATTGAAAAGTGTGAAAAGATAATAAAATAATTTTGACAACCGTCAACAGTTCTGCTCCTTGATTTCAGATGAATGTACATTTACATTGGATGCACCATGTGAACCATTCAACGATACGAATGAAAAACCTGCTTTATTTTTCCATTCTGTTTCTCTTTTGCACACAACTGTCTGCTCAATCAGTCACTCTTGTAGACGAGGCAACATCTCATCCACTTGAATTTGTTTCCATTACCTCAAATACCATTTCCGGAATTGTCATCCGTACTTCAGCGCGCGGTGTTGCAGACATCTCTCCAATCCGGTATGCAGACAGCATTTTCTTTTCACTGTTTGGATATGAACCAATGTCGATATTGATGAGCGACCTCGCAAGGATGAATTACAGAGTCTCGTTGAAATCAACCGGCTTTCTCGTCAATGAGGTAGTCGTCTCTTCGAGCAGATGGGATCAGAGGACAGATGAAATTCCACAGAAGATCACGAGTATTACTCCGCACGATGTTATGGTGAACAATCCGCAAACCGCAGCCGATCTGCTTGCACTCTCGCGGCAGGTGTTTGTCCAGAAAAGTCAGATGGGAGGCGGGAGTCCGATGATACGTGGGTTCGCAACAAACCGCGTGCTCTTAGTCGTTGACGGCGTGCGGATGAATAACGCGATCTTTCGCGCAGGAAATTTGCACAATGTCATTTCCATCGACGCCAATGCCGTTGACCATGCCGAAGTTCTGTTTGGTCCTGGTTCGGTCGTGTACGGAAGCGATGCACTCGGTGGCGTGATGAGTTTTCAAACGCTTGAACCGAAAATTTCAGAACAAGTATCTGTTGCTACAAATGCATTGGTTCGATATTCAAACGCAAACAACGAACGAACAGGACATATAGATTTTATGTTCGGGCAATCAAACTTTTCGTCGGCAACAAGCGTTTCATACTCAAAATTTGGGAATCTACAGATCGGATCGAATGGCGATCCGTGGCACGAACGAAAAGAGTATGTCACCACGTTCAACGGTATCGACAGCGTGGTGCAAAATCCCGACAGGAATGAGCAGGTCGAATCGAGGTACAATCAATATAATATGATGCAGAAATTCCGTTTCATTCCATCACCAGAGTGGGAGATCGGCTACAATTTCCACTATTCAGCGACATCGGATGTGCCGCGGTACGACCGCCTGACACAGTACCGGAACGGCGTATTGCGGTATGCCGAATGGTATTACGGTCCACAGCGATGGATGATGAATTCGCTGAATGTACAGTTTATTCGCTCAACGCTTGTCTTCGACAGAATAAAACTGACCGCTGCACATCAGGAATTTCAGGAGAGCCGTCATGACCGCGTGTACCGGAACCAGAATCTTCGTCATCAATACGAACGGGTAATCGCATATTCTGTGAATCTCGACGCAGAAAAAATATTTGACGATGCTAAAGAGTTATACTACGGTTCTGAAATTGTTGCAAACAATATCAGTTCAACTGCGCAAAGTGAGAGTATTAAGTCCAAAACTCTTTCACCCACGATTTCGCGATATCCTGACGGCTCATCGTGGAATTCATACGCTGCATATGCGATGATGAATATGTCGCTCAGCGAGCGGTCGAAAATTTCGGCGGGAGTACGATACAATGCCGTAGCGATTGCCGCATCGTTTGATTCATCGTTTTTACATTTTCCATTTCCTGCCGTCGATATTGCACCGGGTGCACTCACCGGAAGTCTTGGCGGTGTGTACAAAGTAAGTGAGAACTGGCAAACACATCTGAATGTTTCAACCGGATTCCGGGCACCGAACATTGATGACCTGGGAAAGATCTTTGAATCAACGCCGGGAACATTGATCGTGCCGAATCCTGAATTGAGTGCAGAATACGCGTACAACGCAGACCTTCGCATTATAGGCGTGATCGATAACAAAGTGAAAATAGACGTCACGGGTTTCTACACGATCCTGAACGATGCGATCGTCGTACGCGATTTTCGATTGAACGGGCAGGACAGCATTATTTTTGACGGGGTAATGAGCCGTGTACGTGCATTGCAAAATACAAGCGATGCGTATGTGTACGGTATCAATACATCGCTGCATTTCAATGCGTCAGAACATTTTTCGCTTCGTACAGATGTGAACTGGCAACACGGACGCGAGTTGGACAATGCAGCAAACAGGTACGTTCCGATGCGGCATGTTGCGCCGTTGTTTGGAAGTATTGAGTGTACTTATCAGTATGGGAAGTTTTCAGTAATTGGTTCTTTGATGTATAACGGAGAGATTACAAATGCAGATTTGTCACCTTCGTTGGAAGATTTGAATACGTTTCCCATTGATGACAGCGGTAAACCGTATTCTCCATCGTGGTACACGCTGAATCTCAAAGGAATGTATCAAGTAAGCGGCACCATTCAATTGACTGCGGGAATGGAAAACATTTTTGATACGCGGTACCGCACATATTCATCAGGCATCAGCGCACCTGGAAGGAATTTCATCGTCGGGGTGAATGCAGGAATCTGATTTCGCATCCATACAAAAAACCTTGTCAAGGTTTTCCGTAGAACGAATGCAACCTTGATAAGGTTACTCATTTTTTCACGGACGACACAACGATAATGCATTCCGTAATATCGTCGGATGATATATAGAGGTTGCCTCGTGTATCCGTTTCCAATCCAACAGGCCTTCCCCAGGCACTTCGTCCGGATGTACCCCTCAAAAATCCGCCGACAAAATCTGCAACAGAATTTGCCGTTGTATCACGTTCGTTGTCAAAATCAAGATAAACCACTTTGAAACCGGTTGCTTCACTTCTATTCCACGATCCCCGATAGGCAACGAATGCGCCGTTACGAAATTGCATCGGGAATGAGGGATTGGAAAATTCTATCGCCATCGGCGCACTGTGTGCCTGCACGAGTGCTGCGGGCTGCATCATCGACCGTACTTTTGCGCTGTCCGATGCCGTTATCGGAAGGAGATCGGCAAATCCGCCCGCTTGTGTGAAGTTAACCCACACGCCGTGTGCATACGCGTACGGATAACCGTAGAACCCCCCGTCGCGGACAATGTCGATCCATTCAGGGGGAATGTCGTCTCCCTGCCAGTCAATCCCGTTGTTGGTTGCCCATAATTTTCCGTTGTGCATTGCCATTCCTATCGCGTTGCGGCAGCCGGTGGCAAACACACGACGACCGGTACCGTCATCATTCCATTCTTCAATGATCGCGCGCGAGTCTTCGCGGCATGCGTTGCAGAGGGAACCGATGGAGAGATACATTTTCTTTTTCACAGGATCAAAAACAATTGTGCGCGTGTCGTGTCCGCCGCCCCCTTGTTGCCCGCCGGTCACCATTGTGATAAATGTAGATCGCTGTTCATACATCCCGTCGCCATCTGTGTCTATACACTTTGATACCTGCGTCTCCTCGGCAACATACATCGCACCGTTGTAGAATTTGAGATCATGCGGCTTGCGGAATCCGGATGCCACAACAATTGCCCTGTCGGCAACACCATCATAATCTTTGTCGGGGAGCGCAATGATCTCTCCGCGTGATTTATCGGCGACATGTAAAACGCTCTCCGGACTCCACGCAAAGAAGCGGGGCTTGGATAGACCGCCGGCGTGAAAAATCTTTGCGCTGTATCCATAAGGCAACGAGAGAAACAGATTTTCAGAAATTTCTCCTTTGTACTTTTCCGGCACAAGTACTTTACTTGATTGCAATGCCAGATCGCCGACAGGAGTCATTTTTATAGCATGAGGTAACGACTGTGAGGAACAGGTCGAAAAAAGGATAACAACGAAAAAAATAAACATCGACTTCATCTAATGTATGCCATTTTGTTGGTTCGTGAAAACGTGGATGTTGTCAACCGATAAAAATAAACGCCGCTCGGAAGGTGCGCAGCCGAAAACTGATACCTGTATTCTCCGGGATCCAATTCCTCGTCAAGCAGCGTGAAGATTTCTTTCCCGATCATATCATAAATTTTAAGCGATGTGAATCCTGAAGTCTGAATCTTGAATCCGATATTCGTCGTCGGATTGAACGGATTCGGATAATTCTGAAAGAGTTCATCGTGCGTCGGCGCTGTTCCCATCTCTTCATCAACCGATGTCAAGGTTCCATAATATGGTTTTACAAGAATTGTATCGGCTATTAAAGGATAGTACGTCGGGTCTTTCACAATATCAATCAACGAAATTTCGGCACCGTTGATCTTCGCCATCCTTTGCACAAGCCGCACGCCATGACTGTAATCTGCGTACGTTTCACCATGTCCGTTGTAGGTCGGCTGGATCGGCGAGCCGTTCAACTGATGCCATCCATAAATCACCACCGGTTTCGGCACGCTTGATTTCAACCACGAATAAATTTTCTTATCAATGATGACATCTTTCTTTGTTCCTCCAACAAGCGAACCGAGCGGATATGTTCCCAGCAACGGGGTGCGCAACGCCTTTACCGAGTCATTATGCTGCCAGAACCTTGGCGCATTCATCATATCGGCATCGGGCGGTATCGGCTGCGGACGGAGTTTCACCTGCGCTTTCGAGTAGATTTGATCCACCATCATCTTTGTAGGCAAAGTACAGTTGAGATAGTTGGCGATCTTCTGTGCGAGGATCGGCGTCATCGGCATTAAAAAATAATCGTCGTCCGAGCCGATTGCCAAATAATCTGGTGTCGCGTAGTATTCCAACGTGTAGAGAGTACTGCCGATCGTTTTTGCCGTCGTAATGGTATCAAGCGAGCGCAGAAAATTGGGGATATTCCCAGCAACAACATGTTTGAAGATTGTGTCTTCTCTTGCTTGCCGGGAAAGTGAAGCAATAATGGAATAGAATTCGCTCCCATTGGGAGCCGATGACGGACGTACCGGAAGGTTCAATGTCTGTGAAAACATTTGCGTGAAAGGAAATATCAGTAGAAAAATATATTTCATATCTACTCCGGAAGAAAGCATACTCTCCGCATAAAATAAAAAAAGGCGGGCTCAATTGCCCGCCTTTTTATTCGATGCTCCAAAACTTACGGACGATCTCCGTACTTCATGTTTCCTTTGAACTTTCTTCCTTCAATGTCAATGGATCCTTCTCCACCGCCAACAGTGATCACAAAATCTTTGTTAATGCTTGTTACCTTGTCATTCTCGCCCCGAATAATAGTGGCAGTTGCCGTGATATTCCCTGTGATAGTTCCGCTGACGGCATTCGCAAGATTCTCACGCCATTGTGCGAAAGGTTTTGCAACGGTTGGCTTAAACCGCAGTGTCTTCACGTTGACCGATGTGAGCGTGAGTGTATGATCGAAAATACGCGATGCGCGGGGCGTGACGACTGAATCGACACCCTTGCGAATATAATTTTGCTGCAGCGTAATTGTCACTGTATCCTTATTAATATCCGTTGCAAGCCATGAACCCTGCAATTGTGTAAGATGATGTGTGACAATCTTATTCTTGAAATATCCTGTCCCGTTTAGGATGTTCAATTCCATCTTCACCGCAGTATCGCCATTCACAATGTAGAACGCCTGATGCTGTGTTTCGTTTTTCCAGAAACGGAATTGATACGTGCGGGTAATGGAAGCCGTCACACGCATGTTCGATCTGGTTTTGTTGAAGCTGACCGTCCACCATCCTGTTGCCGGATCATACGTGCCGCTGTCGGAGGTTGTCGTTTCAAATCCTCCGTCGGCGAGCGGGGTAGTCATGTTTAATTGTCCCTGCGATTGGAATGTCAGTAAATCGCCCATGCTTTCAGTCGCACCGCCGCTTTCATCGCCAACTGCGCCTGATATTGTATATGATGCATCTTCGTACACCGCTTCTGATAATGCTGTCGATACGGGGTCATCCTTCTGGCAGCCGGCGGCGAATATGCCTGCAAGCAAAATGACAAGAATGAATTGCTGTGACTGTTTCATACTAACTCCTTAAGATAATGTGAGAAAAAATAGTTAAAGTTGTCGTTCTTTCATTCTTTCTCTCATTTCTTTTCGGCGTTCCTCCTTATTATTGATCGAATTTTCGTTTTTGTTCGATAAAATTTTCTCAATCTCGGTCTCTCTCTTTTCCATGGACTCGATCTATGCTTTGATCCGAGCCGCTTCACGTTCAGCACGATCAGCGGTTTGGCTGGTACCAACAGTGAAGAATATGGATACCACGAGAAAACATTGAATTGTTGCTTCGCACCCCAATCTGACACTATCATAAAAAGAAAGTTTAACGTTTGGTGTGAGCATTGGCACAACAGTAGCCTGTTGGATTCTGCAAAAAATCAGTATCTTTACTCTGATTTAAGAATGGAATTCGAATTATGAAGCCACAAAAACAACGATTAGTGATCTTGGGAAGCGGATTTGCTTCCTTCAGTCTTCTGAAAAATATTAATACAGAATTTTATGATGTCATTGTCGTCAGCCCAAGAAATCATTTTCTTTTTACACCGTTATTGCCGAGTACAACTGTCGGCACTATCGAATTCCGCTCCATCATCGAACCGGTGCGTACGGCAAAAGATAATATCACGTTCTACCATGCCTTCTGCACCCACATCAATCACGAACACAATGTGATCACTTGTAAAAATGCGCTGGATGGGAACGAGTTTACACTTCCGTTCGACATTCTTGTCATCGGCGTAGGAGCAATCAGCAATACGTACGGTATTGAAGGAGTGGAAAAGTTCGCGCTTCCGTTGAAAGAATTATCGGACGCACGGGCAATTCGCCAGCGCATCATCGAAAATTTTGAGCGAGCAAGCACTCCGGGACTGCAATTTGAAGAACGAAAACGGCTGCTGCATTTTGTCGTGGTCGGCGGCGGACCAACAGGAGTGGAATTTGCGGCAGAGCTGCATGATTTTCTCACTGAAGACCTTGTCGACTCATATCCCGCAATAGTGCCGGATGTGGACATAACACTGCTTGAAGCGGGAGATCAAATTTTGAACACGTTCGACGCAGCATTAAGTGAATACACAGTAAAGAATTTTCAGCGTCAGAAAATTTCCGTACGGTTGCAGTCGCAGGTAGCAAAGGTCGAAGAGAAAGTGTTGATCCTGAAAGACGGATCGCGTGTGCCGTACGGATTGCTTGTGTGGTCAACAGGGAATACGCAAACACCGCTGGTCAAATCGCTGCTGTTTGAAAAGGACCGTGCCTCCCGCTTGGTCACCGATGCATATTTTCATCTGAAAGGATTCAATCATATGTATGCATTCGGTGATTGCGCAACGATCGAAGGTCATGCGCTGCCGGCAACATCGCAAGTGGCGCAGCAGGAGGGATACTACCTCGCCCGCTCACTGAATGCGATCGGAAAAAACAAACCGGTACTGCCATTCAAATACAAACATTATGGTATGCTCGCATACATTGGCAGCAACAAAGCACTCGCTGATCTTCCTCAGGTGAAAGGGAAGGGATTTTCTACCTGGCTCTTCTGGCGCTCGGCGTATCTCACAAAACTTGTCCGATGGAAAAATAAGATCCTCGTTGTTTTCGATTGGACAAAAGCACTTATCTTCGGGCGCGATGCAAGCAGATTTTGAACATATCAAGCAGCGCGTTGCATCTCATGCACCGGTGCGCATCATCGATTCATCATCGCGGTACGCATGCGTGCTGGTGTCGTTAGTTTCTCACGAACAATCGCTTCACCTTCTTCTCACAAAACGAACGGATCGAGTGGAGCACCACAAAGGACAAATTTCATTCCCCGGCGGTGTTGTTGACGAAAGTGACAAATCCCCTGAACACACGGCGCTTCGAGAACTGGAAGAAGAACTTGGCATTCCTTCTTCATCCGTCACAATCATAGGACAACTGGATGATTTTCATATCCCAACCGGATTTATTGTTACACCTCTTGTCGGATTCATTAATCATCCAATCGACGTCCACATGAAAAATGATGAAGTCGATGAAATTCTTCTCATTCCACTGTCAAAATTTTTTGATCCGTCGCTGCGTCGCACAGAGATTCGATTTTTGAAAGGAGAAGATCGTCAGGTGTACGTGTATGATGTTTGGAAAGAACCTGTGTGGGGAGCAACGGCGCATATCATAAAACAATTCACAGATCTTCTTGCTTAATAAAGCGTTCAGCAAACAAAGAAAATAATTCCTATCTTTGTCATCAATGGAACCGTCCGCAATTTCAATACAGAACCTCATTAAAGAATACAGCCGGAACGGCAAACAACCATTCCGTGCCGTTGATGATATCTCGTTTAATGTTGCTAAAGGACAAATCTTCGGTCTGCTCGGACCCAATGGTGCAGGAAAATCAACGACGATAAAAATTTTAACAACGCTCATTCAGCCGACATCCGGCACTGCATTCGTCAATGGATTCGACGTCGTCAAACAATCCATCGATGTACGGAAGAACATCTGCGTCGTGATCCAGGAAAATGCCGTGGACACGTACCTCACGGTAAAAAATAACTTTTTGACGTTCGGAAAATTTCATGGATTGACACGGAAAGAGATCGAGGCGCGCGCACAGCGTGTCATTGAACTGTTCGGATTGAAGGATGTCTTGAACCAGCGCGCCATGGACCTGAGCGGCGGCATGAAGCGCCGCGTACAGGTTGCAAAGATGTTCCTCATCGACAAGCCGGTCGTTTTTCTCGACGAAGCGACCACGGGAATGGATACGTTTAATAAACGCGCAACAATCGCTGCGATCAAAGCAGAATCAAAGCAGGGAAGAACGATCGTGCTGACAACGCACATGCTGGACGAAGCAGAAGAACTGTGCGATGCCATCGCAATCATTAATCACGGCAAGATCGTTGCAAGCGGTACAACCGGCGAGGTGAAGAAAATGGGGCTGGAGATGTTCTATCTTTCTCTAAAAGTGAAAGAGATGACAAAAGAGCTGGAAGAAGAACTCAAACAGCACCAACCGGTAAAGATGGAAACAAAAGAGAGCGATGCGAAGCATCCTTTAGACATCGAATTGACGATTCGCGATCACGATACGGCACTGAAAATTCTTTCGATCCTGCAATCACGCGGACTATTGTTGAATTTCGAAATGTCCTCCGCATCGCTCGAAGATGTTTTTGTAGCACTGCTCGACCGGACATAAAGAAATATACAACGCATCAGTCATCCTGAGCAAGCGCCGCTCAAGAGGAGCATCCTTCGACGTGTCTCAATTGATTAACATCAAGACTTACTCAGGATGAATAACGTTTGCGGCGCGCGTCGAAGGATGACGTTCGTACCTAATTACCTAAAAATATTCACAAGATGTACAGATAAAGAAATCCAATGAATCAAATCCTGGCTGTTTTGTACCGCGATTCACTGATCAGACTGACCAGTTTGACCTGGTTCTTCTTTGATCTTGCCGTTCCGCTTCTCTATCTATTGATGTTCGGCGTCGGCTTTGATAAGGCGGTGGGAATGGGGGTGGTGACATCGGGAACCTCCGTCGGTTACAACGAATTTTTTCTCGCCGGCGTGCTTGCAATGTCCTGCTTCGGCAGCGCAATCAATCAGGCGTACGGATTCTTTCATGACCGTGAAACGGGAATCTTTTACGAATTCCTCACCTATCCGATGACGCGCGGACAGTACTTATTGGGAAAAGTGATCTTCCAATGTTTGATGTCCGTCGTGCAGGCGGTATTGACGCTGATCGCTGCCATCGTTTTATTGCGCGTTCCGGTCAGGATAGATTTTCTCCCGTTTACAATCATTGCAGTTGTGGTTGGTATTGCAGGATGGTTCTTTGCGCTCTCGATCTTTGCATTCCGAATTCACCGCAATGATACGTTCAACACGTTCATCAACGTACTGTACTTCGTATTGATGTTCGTCAGCAGCATGTTCTATCCGCTCGATTCAGTCCCTGTATGGCTGAAGTACGCCGCGTATCTTAATCCAGTCACCTGGCATACCGATGTACTGCGGTATTGTACAATTGGGATAGGTGACCCATCCGTTGTGATGATGGAGTCGATCGGATTTGCGTTGTTTCTTGTTGCGGGATTTAATGTTGCAGTGCAAACACTCAAAAAGGCAATTTAATTTCAATCATTCAGCCACCGTACAACTCTCTCGAACCCACTTTTAGTCCCATCGTTTTCAAATACATGAACAGTTCTGTTTTGTGGTTCAGGTGGTGAGAGACGGCGAATAGCGCGTACCGCCATTTTTCCTGCGGACCGAACTGCGGCGTGTTGACCATCGCAGTGAGAAATTCCGTTTCCGGCATGGTGCGGAACGTATCGAAGAATTCTTTTGAAGTTTCATTGTACAATTGCACAGCTTCTTCAACGGTCGATGATTGTTCTCTTCGATTAGCAAGAAAAATATGACGAAGACTCGGCATTGCCCATTTGTTCTCCCTGATCCCATCCGCGTTAAACCGGAGCGCCCCCGCCATGTGGTGCATCAATTGTCCGCAGGTGAATGAGCCCTCCGTCGGTTTCCAATCGATCTTATCGGCAGGAACAAGTTGAAACAGCGGAATTGTCGGTGCAAGCATCTGTTCTGCGTAGGAAACAAACTGGAGTGGAGTCATAGTTACCCTTCAAATTCTGAATTGATATGGATCTGATTGTTGATGATTTGTATATGCAGCACGTTCGGCCTGCAGCAAACAGAGCAGTCTTCTGTTATCGTTTGCTCTTCCCCTCCTTCGGGTTCAACGAATATTTCGTTCTCTTCTCCACAATATGAGCAATAAAATCTCCCTGTGAAATCCATGGAACAAAATAGGAAAGGGAGCGTCGAAAAACCAGATTCCATTCAATAATCTGTCATCGGAAAACATTGCTTGTCTTCCCTAATTTCTGTATTTTCTTATACTTACAAGGAATTTTCATCATCCACAATCTTAATGTTATCATTTTCAAGGAGGTTTGTTGTATGCGTTTGAACAGCTTTTTCAGATCGGTGTTTGCATTAGGTTTTGCGATCGGTATGATCGGTTGCAGCGGCGCGTATGTTGCCGATATTGCCGGCGACAAGATTACAGCCGAAGAATTTGAGCAAGTCTATGCCAAAAATAACGGCGGATGGGAAGCGGCATCGAAAACATCCATGGATGACAAACAAAAGTTTCTGGATCTTTATGTAAAATTTAAATTAAAAGTGAAAGAAGCATATGCAAAAGGATACGATAAGGATCCTGAACTGCGAAGGGAACTTGCAGATTATAGAAAGAATCTTGCAGTGTCGTACATGCTTGAACAGGAAATTACCAAGCCTGCACTCGAGCAGATGTATCAGAGAAAATTGAAAGAGATCCGTGCAAGCCACATCATGTTCCGCGTGAGCGAAACCTCGTCCCCTGAAGATACAGCAAAAGCGTACGCAAAAGCGTTAGCGGTTATCGATTCTTTGAAGAAAGGCATCCCGTTTGAAACGCTCGCCCATAACAATTCCGAAGACCCATCAGTGCAATACAATAACGGCGATCTCTATTATTTTTCTGTCGGGGCAATGGTGCCCTCGTTTGAAGATGCCGTCTATGCATTAAATGTTGGTGAATTTTCCCAGGTACCGGTTCGGACACAATTCGGTTACCACATTATTAAAGTGACCGACAGTAAGCCGAACCAAGGAGCGATACGCGCGGGACACATTATGAAGCGCCTCTCTCCCAATCCCACAGCGGAAGATTCAACGAAAGCGGCAAATGAATTACTTGCGATCCGCGATTCTCTGTTGCACGGAGGCAGTTTTGCTGAATTTGCACGCAACAGTTCCGACGATACATTCAGCGGGCAGCGGGATGGGGATCTCGGTTTCATTGAACGCGGGCGCACCGTGCGTGAATTCGATCACGCCATGCACCAGCTGAAAGACGGCGAACTTTCGGGCATTGTTCAAACACAGTTCGGCTTGCATCTTATCAAACGGTTCGAGTCGCAGGGAATAAAACCGTATAAAGAAGTTGAACAGCAGTTGAAAAATCAATATCAGTCGTATCGTTTTCAATACGACTACGATCGCATGATCGAAAAGATCAAAAAGATGTACAACTTCACCGCCGATGAAACCGTGATTCCTGCGGTACTTGCCGTTGTCGATTCCGGCGCAACATTCGGCGACGCCGTCTGGGACAGCGTGCTCACCCCGTCGCTACAGCAGCGGGTTGTTTTCACATATGGAAATCAGAAAGTGACGCTGGGTGATTTTATTGCGCTCGCGCGTGTGCATCCTGAATATCAATCGATGGCTGTAGGATATACAGGCAACTTTGCAACTGTGTTGAAAAAAACCGGCATCAGCCTTGTTGCGGAATACCATGCCGCACAATTGGAAAACAAATTCCCCGATTTTGCACGCACGATGAAAGAGTATGAAGAAGGAATTCTTCTCTTCAAAGCGGAACAGGAGAATGTTTGGAACAGAGTTGTTTTATCCGATTCGCTGCTGAGAATATATCATGCACAGCATAGTGCAAATTACAAATGGCCTGACCGCGTCAGTTTCCAGGAAATTTACGTCACAACCGACAGCATCGCTAAAGTTGTGCAAAGAGCGATGACGGGATATACAATCGATTCCCTTGTTGCTAAAAAAGCCAAAGGCAGAAGCAAGAAGATTGTGTACGATACCCTGAAGATCGCTGTGGCTCCCATTTCGTTTGATTCTGCAGCGGTTCTCTTCAGCAAACGGAGCAACCTGACAGAGCAGCGGGGGGTGTGGAGTTTGCAGCCGGTTACAACAAATGCATTGACACAACGAGCATGGAGCATTGAGGCAAAGGATAGCCTCACCTATTCGCCGTACGAGAACGGTTTTTCGTTTGTCAAAGTGCTTCAAAAAGATCCCGCACGGGAGAAGACATTTGAAGAGGCACAATCAGAGGTCTCCGGTGCATTCCAGGAGTATGAAACAAAACGGATCGGCGATGAGTGGTATGAATCGTTGAAGAAAAAATATCCGGTAACATTGAATCCGGAAGGACTGAAAGTGACCTTTTCAAAACCGGCCGCTGCGCAGCAGCCTCAGTAAATGAAGCGATGGACTCACATAAAGGAAAGCGTACTGCAACGCTTTCCTTTCTTTTTTCTTGGCGTGTCATGCGTGATCATGTTCGGCTGTGGAGAGCAACGTCCGAACGGACGTGTTGTTGCCCGTGTCAACGATCAGGTGTTGACGCTTGAGATGATTGAAGCACAAAGCGATACATCACGCAAACCGAGTAGCGATGAATTACGCCAGTATGTCAATCGGTGGGTCACTAATGAACTCCTCTTTCAGGAGGCGCTGCAAAAAGGGTATGACGCTTCGGATGAGATCCGGACGAAAGTAAAGGAAGCGCATAAGCAGCTCTCAATCGCAGAATTGCTTGAAAAGGAAGTGTACGATCTTGCGGAGAAAAGTATTACCTCAAGCGATGTGATGGCGTACTATCAATCCCACATTGGTGAATTCACGGTGAACGACGATCTCGTTCGGCTCTCAATCGCCGTCTTCAACCGGAACGATGTTGCAACGCAATTTCGCGCCATTGCACTGGGTCCGCAAGGCTGGCAGGAAGCAGTTGCCGCATTTCGTTCCGATGTAACCAAGGGTATGATCTCCTATTCTGACTCACTTTTTTTTACTCAATCGACCCTCTATCCCTCGGAATTATGGAAGGTTGCATCTATTCTCGGGCAATACGAAGTTTCATTTCCCGTGAAAACAAGCGCCGGTTTTTTTGTGATCCGGCTGCTCGGTCAGCATAAAAGAGGGACTACCGCGCCGCTGCCATACGTAGAAGGGGAGATACACCAGCGCCTTGCGATGGAACGCCGTCGGGAGAAATACCAGGAATTTATCCAGCAATTACGAACGAAGCACACAGTACAGTTTATGTTGTCACAATCAGATTCATCCGCGTTTGGAGGCGAATAGATATGAAGACGATCCGTTATTCATTCTTCTTACTTGTCATTTTTTTATCGGCAGCGGCGCAAACTACGCTCGATAAAATTGTTGCGGTTGTGGACCGTGAAGTCATCAGCCTTACCGATCTCAATTTTACCATTCAGCAGGTTGCATTGCAAAACAGAATAGACCCGACCTCGCCAGCTCTGCGAGATCAGGTCCTCGATGGAATGATCAACGACAAACTTGTTCTCGCACAGGCGATAGAAGACAGTATTATTGTAACCGATGAAGAAGTGACTGAACGGCTGGAGCAGCAGATTCAGCGCTTGACGTACCAAGCAGGAGGGCAGGAACAGCTTGAAAAAATTTACGGGATGAGCGTCAGCAGGATGAAGCGGGAGTATCAATTCCGGGAAATGATCCGCAAGCAGATGCTTGTCCAGAAGATCCAGCAGCAGCGTCAAATGGCGCTGACCGTTTCGCGGCGTGAGGTGGAAGAGTTCTATGCCACATACAAAGACAGCATCCCGAACGTGCCGACCGAATTCGAATTGAGCCACATCTACATCGAACCGAAACCGGATTCCTCCGTTCTCCGCTCGTTGAGCGACAAGGCACAGAAAATCGCCGACAGCATTAAGGCGGGAGGCGATTTCGCGGACTTTGCAAAACGGTATTCATCGGATGGTTCCGCATCGAACGGGGGCGATCTCGGTTTTGCGCGGCGCGGTTCATTCGTGAAAGAATTTGAGGAAATCGCTTTCGCCCTTCGTGAAAATGAGATTTCAAAACCTGTCCGCACACAGTTCGGCTACCACATCATCCAATTGATGGAACGGCGCGGCGATGCCGTACGGACACGGCACATTCTCTTTCCTATCGAAATGTCGAAGGCAAACGACGACACAGCCGTTGCACAGTTGAACAGAATCCGCACTCTGGCGCTTGCCGGTGAAAATTTCGGTGTGCTTGCCCGGCGATATTCGGAGGATAATGATACCAAGGATGTGGGTGGAGATCTTGGAAGAGTGGCAATGGACCAATTAGATCCAGCATATTCGGACTTTGTCACGTCGGCAAAAGCGGGAGATATCAGCGAACCGCGCAGGATTCCGGTGGCGAATAAATATGGATACCATATCATCTTCGTCCGGTCGATCACCCCCGAACATTCCATCAATTTAAGCGATGATTACAAACGATTGGAACAGCTGGCGCTTCAATTTAAATTGGCGAATAACTATCAACAGTGGGTCGAGGATTTACGGAAGACCATCTACTGGGAAAAGAAATTGTAACTCAAACCGATTTTTTTTATATTAACACAAGTTTACACTATTTACCATGAAGGGATACAATGGCACAACATAAATCTGCAGAGAAGAGAATCCGCTCGACGGCGCGGCGGGCAAAGAAAAACACCGAACAACAGTCCGCAGTAAAAACTATGATCAAAAAGGTTCGTTCGATGAAAGATAAAGCAACAGCGGAAGCGGTGTTGAAAGAGACTGTTTCATTGCTGGATAAACTTGCGGGCAAGCGAGTGATCCATCCGAACAAAGCATCCAATCAGAAATCGAAATTAACAAAACTGGTGAACGCTTTAAAATAGCATGTGCAGATGCACCATAAAAAAGGCGACTCTCTGTCGCCTTTTTTATTTTAAATCAAACCCTCTTTTTCCATCTGCTTTCGCTGCAATTCCTGAATCCGTCGCTGGAATTCGGGAGCCTTCGCCGGTTGTGAGAACATCAGGATCTCGTACGCCTGGATCGCCGCATTGTATTCCCCCTGCGATGCATAGATCTCCGCCAGTGTCGGCGTCACCATCTCCGATTCATACGATTGTGTCTCTTCGTTCTGGGGCAGTTGTGATTGGTAATTCTCTTCGGGGACAATACGCTCAACGTTCTGCAGCTTCTCCGCCAGGTCGCCGATATCCGGAGAAGACTCCGGCGATGTTTCTCCGGCTGTTTGTTCTCCCATCATTTCAGCAAAAAGCTGTGCTTGTTCCGGCGATGAAAAGACAGCCTCCGGTTCTTCATGTGTTTGCGGAGTAATATTTTCATCAGGAAGTGAAACCGGTTCGATCGTTGCGGATGATTCGGAAACAAATTCGGTTTGTTGTACCGAAGGGGATGTTGACCCTCCAAGATATTCATCTAACGTGCTCACCGGTCCGGCGGTAACTTGTGATTGGTTCTGAGCGAAGTACTCATCAAATGGCGGAAATTTATTTCCGGTCTGTGGAGCGGGAATTTGCTGCTCCGCCAAAGCGGCTGTATCGATCTCTTCCGCCGATTGGGTGAATCCCATCTCTTCTGCCGTCGGCGATTCAAATTGCAGTTCCGGAGCCGGTTGAACTGTTTCTACTTGTTCCTGAACCTGAGTCACCGGTAGAGATTCTTCCACTTGTTGCTGCTGTTCTGTTGAAGGAGTAAAATAATTCTCATCGGTCGTGCGGGTCGATTCATCCGGCTTGTCGGGAATTGAAGCAATCAGTTGCGTAATCGCATGATTGAACGGAGAAAGATCGTGTGCCCGCTCAAATGCCGACCGTGCTTTTGAATATTCTTTCAACGCAAGGTGTGTTTTCCCAAGCACAACATATCCCGCATAGTACTGCGGATATGTTTTTATCCCTTCCTCGCACAATTGTAACGCTTCAACGGTCTGCTCTTTTGCAATGTAGAGATCGGCAAGACGGGCAAACAACGGCGATTGCGGGTTCTCCGAAAGTTTCTGCGTAAGAAACTCTATGTCAAATTCTGATGTGTCCATAGTTACAATGCTATCGTGACGGTAAAATAGGAGACTTCGGATTGAATTGCAAGAAATAGGATGTGACTATAAACAAAAAAGCCGTCATGCAGATGATGGCTTTTCTATTAATAAATAGAACCTATCTCAAAAATACAAGTATGTGTTATTCTGAACGAAGTTCCGACCTGCCCGTCGCTACGCTTTCGCAGGCGAGTGTTCTTTTCGGGACGAAGTGAAGAATCTGGTTTGAATGTCGGCAGTTGTATAGTGCCTAACGCCGCAGGCAGATTCTTCGCTGCGCTCAGAATGACCACAGTTTCATTTTTGAGATGGCTTCGAGTCAGTATTTACGCAGCTAACGGTTCTATTACCAAATTCCTCCGTGCCAGCAATACGCGCCGCGCTTCAAGCGCTTGCTGTACAGAAAGATAGGCGACAAATCCATACCCCATCGTAAAGAGCAATTGGAATGGAACGGCGGCAATCTCAAGATAATACAAAGATGATAACACACCGAAGAAGCAATATGCTGCCAATGCAATTTCAATGATCACCGTCCAGCTGAATTTCACCGGAACATATTTCTTGTCCTGCCACGACTGTTTCTTTCCTTCAATACCGTACTTCGGCGTTCGGACGAATTCGCTTTTTCGCTTAAACAATCCTTCCAGCACCGCTTTGCTGTTGTTCACCGCAAGCCCCATACTGCCTGCCATAAAGATCGGAAAAAGGAAAATCCTTCGGCGCCAATCCAGATAGACATCTTTTTGCGCATAGAGATAAAACAGGAACGATCCGACGAATGCAAGGACGAAGACAGACATAAAATCGAAATAGGAATTGAATTCACCGCCATGCTTGATGAATGTGAGGGGCACGTTCAAAATGCTGGCAATGACAATGAACGGAAAAACGATATTGCTCGTCAGATGGAACGTGCTGTGGAATTTAATGCGGAACGGAATGTTAGAACCCCACACCATGGAAAGAAGTTTCCGCGCCGTTTCGATCGCCCCTTTTGTCCAGCGGAATTGCTGCGACTTCAATGCATTGATCTCTGCCGGGAGTTCCGCCGGCGATGTCACATCGCGGAGAAATTTGAATTTCCAACCGCGCAGTTGTGCACGGTAACTTAAATCGAGATCTTCCGTTAGCGTATCTGCCTGCCAGTTGCCTGCATCGACAATGCATGTCTTTCTCCAGACACCGCCGGTGCCGTTGAACTGGATGAAATATCCGGCACGGTTGCGGATGTTCTGTTCGATCACAAAATGTCCGTCGAGCGCCATTGCTTGCGTACGCGTCATCAGCGAATATTCCCCATTCAAATGTTCCCATCGCGTCTGCACCATACCGATCTTATTGTCGGCATAGAAATAGGGGATCGTCTTTTTCAAAAATTCCGGTTTAGGAATAAAATCCGCGTCAAATACGGCAACAAATTCTCCTGCAGCCGTCTTCAATCCTTCTTTCAATGCCCCTGCTTTAAATCCTTGCCGGTTTGCACGACGAACATGGTGAATGATGTACCCCTGTTCCTTTTTTTCGCGTACAATACTCGCAACAAGGTCAACCGTTTCGTCCGTTGAATCATCGAGCACCTGAATTTCAAGTTTATCTTTAGGGTACTCGATACTGCACGACGCTTCAATCAAACGGCGGACGACATACATTTCGTTATAGAGAGGAAGCTGGATCGTCACCATCGGTGTTTCATTCAGAGGTAAGTCGCCATCCACCTCGTTCCTGTGTTTATGATAATGATAGACCATCACGAACCCATGCGCACCGTAGATAAAGAGAATGCTTAAGCAGGCAATGTAAGCGATGAGTATAAATTGTTCCATAGTAAGTAAGAAGTTGTGTTGTAATATGTTGAATATAATTTGTTACCAGCCCGAGACCGTCTCGAGCAGGATATCTTCCGCGACTTTATTGACCGCATCGGTCAATGCAATGTCGCGCGTTTGCTGTCCTTGCGTGTATTCGCCCCAGTTCGAAAAATCGCGTTCCCACACTTTTTTGCGGAGTTTCATGTCGGTGAACGAAGCCCGTACCGTTATCGTTATGCGTCGGGTGCTGACGATGTCGTTTCCGCTGATTACTTGTGGAGCATCGGTTACCTGTACGATGGTTCCTTCAACGATCGAATCGGCGGTGAGCCGTTCGCCGATCTCAAGATTGTTGTCGTTGCGGAACAGTTCGATCAACTTCTGTGTGAACTTCTCCCGCAACCCCGCTTCGCCGAATCCGCTCACATCTTCCGCCAACGGAATCGCTACGGTCTTTAGATGCGCAGGAACCGAAGCGCCGGTGAAGGAATAGCAACCTGCGGCAAATACCAAACAACAAATTCCAAATAACAATACGATATACAGCGGTACATTCAATTTGTTATTTGCAATTTGGAATTTGGAACTTCTCATAATCCGTATTCTTTTATTTTCCGGTAGAGCGTCCGTTCCGAAATCTTCAACTCATCTGCCGCCAGCCGTCTGTTACCGTGATATTTTTTGAGCGATGATTCGATCATTCTCCGCTCCATCTCCTCCAGCGACAAATGTTCCTGCACGCTGTTCACTTGTCCGCGGTCTGTTTGTGTTCCATTTGTGCCTATGGCACTTTTCAGGAGATTCTTCACTTCGAGCATGTCGTTTTTTAGTTCGATCAATGCTCTGTACAACAACTGCCGTTCATCCAACGCACTTTGTGTCGGCATCAGCATCGGAAGGCTTCGTTCTTCAACGGAATGACGGAGATATTTTTTCACGTCGTCCAAATCGAGTTTCTTTCCCCGCTCGATCACCAGCATGCTTTCCACCACGTTGCGCAGTTCGCGCACGTTGCCGTGCCAGTAATAATTTTTCAGATATTCTGCTGCGTCCGGCGTGATTCCGTTGAACTGCACACCGTTCTTTTCAGCAAATTCTTTCACGAATTTTTCGAAGAGAAGGTGAATATCTTCTTTCCTCTCCCGCAATGCGGGAATACGGATGTTCACCGATCTGAGCCGATAGAACAGATCCTGCCTGAAATGCCCGTTGTGCACTTCTTGCTCGAGATTCTTGTTCGTAGCCGCGATCACACGAACATCCACTTTTCGTGCAATGGAAGAGCCGACGCGAAGGAATTCGCCGTTCTCAAGGATGCGGAGGAACTTCACCTGAGTAGCAATCGGCAGTTCGCCTATCTCATCGAGAAAAATTGTCCCGCCGTCGGCAAGTTCAAAGTATCCTTTCCTCTCGCTGCTCGCTCCGGTGAACGATCCTTTCTCATGCCCGAACAATTCCGACTCAATGATACCTTCGGGAATTGCTCCGCAGTTCACGGTCACCATCGGTTTCTTTGCCCTGCTGCTTGCACCGTGGATCGCGTGAGCGATCACTTCTTTACCCGTTCCGCTTTCGCCGGTGATCAACACGGTAATATCGGTCGGAGCAACATGCTGGATGACCTGCACAATTTCCTGCATTTCCAGCGACTCGCCGACAATGCCAAACTGTTGTTGAAATGCTCTCCGGTCCATACTCAATTGGTACTATCGCTTTACAATGAATGATTCAATGTTGTATTTCGATTTCAGTTCCGTGCCGAAATCACGCGCCAGTTGTTCGGTTTCAAATCCTTCAAACCCGATTGCGTACACAGTCCGTCCGCCGCTCTGCTTGGGAAACACAATCGCCGTTTTACCGACCACCGTCGAATATCGTTCCGCTTCACGCAAGGAGGTGTTTTCCTGGGAAAAAACGCCGACCTGCACGATAAATTTTCCTGTGGTTGTCGGTGCCGGAACGGTTTCTTCTTTTGGTGCCGTTGTTTGTTGTTCGGGTTTCGTTTCCTGTTTCTCGACAAACGGCGGAGCGACTGTTTCCTCCGGCTTCGTTTCACGTTTCGCGTAGATCGATTCCGGATACTGCTCGTTCAGTTGCGACATTTTCGCATCGGCTGTTTTATACAATCCGACTGCGTAATAGTATTGATACACTTTATACAGCGCATCATCAGCCCATTCGCTCTTTGGATGCTGATCGACGATGGATTGATATTTCTTTACTGCCTGGTCGCCGTTTGCAGTCAGATAGGCTTCAAGGTATTTCACCCCGGGATCATTCGGATATTGACGAAGCAGTATCGGGAGTTCAGCGCGAACCTGCTCCGCTTTACCCGCGTGGATCAATTCAAGACGGTTACGGACATCCTGCTCGCTCAATTGCGCCACGAGCGGAAGGGAAAGAAGGAAGAAAAGGAGTGATGTCATATTTTTCATGGTCAATTCACCCCCGGGATAAGTTTTCCAAATAATGTATGTGCATTTGTGCGTTCTACCTTCACTTTGCGGTATTCGCCCACCTTTGCATCTTCACGCGGAAAAAGTGTTTTCTTATTTGTGTCTGTTCGTCCCAGCAGATCGTTTGACGAGCGGGAGCTGTCGCGCTCGACAAGCACTTCCACCGTTTCACCGATTAACTGTTCATTCAACGCAAAAGAAATTTCTTCCTGTACTTTGATGATTTCGTTCAATCGTTCTGTTTTGACTTCGTCCGGTACGTCATCTCCCATATCCCACGCTTTTGTATTTTCACGCGGAGAATATTTGAACATGAACGCACCGTCGTACTTCACCGATTGTAAGATATCGAGCGTCATTTGGTGATCTTCCGCAGTTTCGGTCGGGAAACCGGCGATGATATCTGTGGAGAAGCTTACTCCAGGCATCGCTGTGCGTATCTTCTCCATCAATCCCAGATAATGCTCGATTGTGTACGTGCGATTCATCAGTTTCAATACTCTGTTTGAACCTGATTGCACAGGGAGGTGAACGTACTTGCAGATATTGTCGTGTGTCGCCATTGTCTCGATCAGTTTGTCGCTCATATCTTTCGGATGGGAAGTAGTATATCGGATACGCATCGTACGATCAACTTCGGCAACGTTTCGCAGTAGATCGGCGAAATCGTTCTCGCCGTCGTGGTACGAATTCACATTCTGTCCGAGCAGCGTCACTTCTTTAAATCCCTGTTCGCTCAATGAGCGAACTTCATCCACGACGCTTTTTAATGTCCTGCTCCGTTCGCGTCCGCGTGTGAACGGCACAACGCAGAATGTGCAAAACTTGTCGCAGCCTCTCATCACCGAAATCCATGCGCTGATCCCTTCTGTCCGCAGCGGCGTAATGTCGTCATAATTTTCAACACGGGAGAGTTTTACGGCTATGCCGCGCTGACCTGCGTACGCATCTTCAACTAACTTTGGAAGCTTTCTGTACTCATCCGGACCGACGACGAGATCGACCAGATTGTTTTTTTCCATCAACGTGGTGCGAAGTCGTTCTGCCATACATCCGAGCACGCCGATCAATACTTCGGGATTTCTCCTTTTGTGTTCCTTCAATTCGGAAACACGCTGGTGTGCACGCTGTTCGGCGTTATCTCTTACGCTGCATGTGTTTACAAGTATCAAGTCTGCCTCTGCCGCTACATTAGTCGGAGAATATCCGACACCGTCCATCACACCGAGTACAACTTCAGTATCGGCAACGTTCATCTGGCAGCCGTACGTCTCAACGTATATTTTTTTCCGATTCTCACTCATACTTTGTGATACAAAAATACCGAAAGCCTGACATTTGGACAATGAAATGTCTTTATATTAATGAAAATTAATTGAAAACAAGATGTTTTGTGTGGTTATGGAAGAGAGGGTGTTTGCCGAATTGTCAGCGGTGCTTCAAGATAAGAAATATTTGTGAAAAACATGCCTTATAAATACGGCTTTAGTAGATTGCTGAGTACATCAATTGCCTTCTTTATGTTATTTGTTTTGAGTTCTTTGAAGTGACCGGATTTATGAATGGGTTTGTCAACTTTTCTCTCTCCTTCAAGAAGAGTTATTATATTTAAATCAATATCAAAGTAAGATAATAATGTATGTGTTGAAGGACTACCGAATGAAATTGGTTTATTCAACACTGAAAAATCGCCACCGAGTTGACTTTCTAATTGAAGTAATACACAATTTAGTTTGGGAAATTTCTTCTTGAAAAGAGTAAAGTCTACCAAAATCCTTTTAAGCATAGCATTCTCAGTGTACGCCTTACACTCAATACCCATCACAAATTTTTCATCCACATAAACATGTACATCTGTTTTTAAGGTGTAATAATAATTCCTAATATTCTCTTTAATATACTTTTTAACTTCTTCACTTTTTAAACTATTGATGTATTCAGGATTGATAGGTATTTTTACGGTTATTTTATTTAATGATAAACGACGAGATGTCCCACCTAATCTTTTCCAAGCAATTTCAATCATATTTTTTGCTATACTTTCTACAAGAAGCCCTTTACCCGCTCTAACAATCCCGCCATATGCTCTATCTTCACTTTCATGTGCTCGATTGTCAATGCCACCGACCAATAAATTATAAGCTGCGACAAGAGAATTAATTTCTTCGTTTGCATATTCCATTTTCTTTTTGCCCTTTTTCTTTTTTGTATGTTTCTTTATCTTCATAGCAAAATTGAATGTAATCTTTGTGTTGCAGTTTTGCAGTACTTATCAGAAATGTCTATTCCCAAATAATTTCTGTTTAATTTTTTTGCAACAAAAGTTGTTGTACCTACTCCATTAAACGGATCTAATACTACATCATTTTCAAAACTAAATAGTTTAATTACACGCGCTACTAATTCTTCTGGGAACATTGCGGGATGGTCAAACTCTTTCATCTTCCTCTCTGGAGCTATGCTCCACTTAGCAACGACCCATTTCTTGAATTCATCTCCTGATATATCAGCGTTTTTTTGTTTCCCTTCTTTTTTTAATGTGCCCTTGGAAAAAATTTCTAAAAATTCCCATGTATATTTTAAATAAGGATTACTTGGACTCTTCCAGCTTCCCCACGCAGTATATTTACAATTATAATTATTTTTTTCCCAAAGAATTTCACCTTTCCATATTAACTTCTTTTCGATAAAATAATTACTGACTAGATGGTGACTAGGTATGTAGTCAGAAAAGAGCGGTTGTATGTTAACAATAATTCTACCACCGTATTTTAGCACTCTAACACATTCATCAAATATTTCGAATAATTGACTAAAATATTTTTCCCAACGATGTTGGTCCTCGTTTGATGAATAATCTAATCCAAAATTATACGGTGGAGATGTAAAGATTAAATCAACCGAGTTACTTGGAAGTTTTTCAAGCACCTGTTTGCTATCGTCACAAATTATTTTATTTGTATATTCACTGGGAAGTGTATTGTTGGTGGTTGAAAAATTGTTATCTAAAGCATAAAAGTACTGCTGTCTATTTATTACTTTTTTTTGCCTATCCTTTACTTTTCTTTCTTTATTATAACCAACATAAATACGTTTATTTCCTTTTATACCATAACTCTTTATTAAACCAATTTTAGTTACTATTTCAGAAAGTAACTTCGCTGATTTTGTATCTTTTAACCCATCGGTTGTTGCTTTTTGTACACTTTTTTTAAACTCTTCAAAATTAATGCTATGGAGATGTAATACAAATCCATTTTCATTTATTTCATAATACAAATCTTTATCTGAA
>JBFMFY010000025.1:0-40603 GCA_040751955.1 Bacteroidota bacterium | reverse complement strand
CCCGTTTACGCATAGCAACACCCATTTTGTTCTATCGTGAGCTTTCTATGAATCGCTATTATGTCAATGAACAATTATACCAATTTTATCACTAAAAGGGTGGTCTCCTTTTATTTGTCACTCAACCTCTAACCAATAAAGAGGAGCATAGCAATGAAACGTCTTCCAATCGCACTCTTTGCACTCACAGTACTTCTACATGCAGGAACGCCTGCAAAAGTTGAAAATTTTTCGCTCAACGATTACAATGGTAAAAAGATTTCTCTTTCTGATTACAAAGATTCGAAAGCGATCGTCTTGATGTTCATTGCGACACAATGTCCAGTTTCCAACGCTTACAATGAGCGGTACAACGGATTGTACAATGACTATTCCGGCAAGAATGTTGCGTTTGTCGGGATCAACTCCAACAAGCAGGAATCGATTGATGAAATCAAAGAACACGCTTCTGATAACAAATTCAAGTTCACTATTCTGAAAGATATCAACAACATCATTGCCGATAAGTTGGATGCTCAGAGAACACCTGAGATCTATGTTGTGCACCCGACAACACTGGAGGTACTGTATCACGGTCGTATCGACGATTCACAGCGTGAAACAAATATCAAATCCAAAGATTTGCGCTCGGCACTTGACGAGATTCTCGCCGGAAAACCGGTCACAGTAAAGGAAACAAAAGCATTCGGATGCACAATCAAGCGAATCAACTAATGCTATCGCGTTTATACAAACAACGCCGGACGTTGTTAGGCGTTCTTATGTTCTTCACGCTGATTTATTCGCCACACCTCACAGCACAAACAGTTGAGCCCATTGATAAGGATCGACTTCAAACGCTTATTACTGAACGACACGGCAGACCGCTTTTCCTCAACATCTGGGCAACATGGTGTACACCGTGCCTGGAAGAGTTTCCCGATATCATCCGGCTTTCCCGCAAACATACAGAGATTGATGTGGTCGCGATCAGTGCAGATTATCCGGATGAAACAGAAAGCAAAATCATCCCATTCCTTAAAACGATGAATGTTCCGTTCAAAGTCTATGTTGCATCTTTCAACACACAGGATGAATTCTTTTCGATGTTCGATAAAGCGTGGGGTGGAGAAATACCGGCAACCTTCATTTATACCGGTAACGGCACACTTAAAAAATTCTTACGAGGGAAGCACTCTTTTGCCGAATTCAAAAAAGTCGTTGAGGAAGTAGCGAAGAAACAATAAATTGAATTCATGATCACATTTCTTCCTCTTGGCGGTGCAAACGATATCGGCGCTTCGTGCTACTACCTCGATGTCGAAGGGACGGGCATCATCCTCGACTGCGGAACGCACCCCCGCAAAAACGGGCTCGACTCACTCCCTCATTTTGATCTCATCCGCGATAAGAATGTCGATGTTGCTCTAATCACGCACGCGCATCAGGATCATATTGATTCACTGCCGTACCTTGTGCAGCATCATCCGTACATTCGGATTGCTACTACACCTCAGACCCGCGCAGTTGCAGAATTAACCCTTCACAATACCGTCAATATTCTCTCTGAGCAGTTGAAAGATCATCCTGAATTACGGGCGTACACGCATGATGAGATCGACCTGCTTATTCAAAGCATCGAGTGGCACGCATATAACGAACAATTTGTCATCAACGGGTACAGACATCACAGCCAGGATTCTGTAACAGCATCGTTCCACGACGCAGGTCATATTCTCGGTTCAGGGGGAATACTCGTTGAACACGGAGGCAGATCGATCTTTTATACAGGCGATATCAATCTTGAACGCCAGGCAATTTTCCCCGGTGCCATGCTTCCCGACAGAAAAGTTGACGTGTTGATTTTGGAATGCACGCATGGCGCAACGGAAGACTCTCTATTCCCTCTCCGCGCCGAAGAAGAACAGAATCTTGCGAGAACTGCAAATAAAATTCTTGAGAATGACGGATCAATACTGATTCCAGTTTTTGCCTTGGGCAAGATGCAGGAGATGCTGACGATTCTCTGGAGGCAAATGATAAAGGGAACGCTCTCACGTGCCGACATCTACACCGGCGGCGTCGGGAAAAAAATCTGTAAAGTGTACGACAGGAATCGTTTTGTTGTCCCGTATAACGATCCAGAATTCGTTCTCGACGACGTACCGCAAAAAGATCTGTACGACGTAGAACAGATTGAAGATCTTTCCCGGAAACATTGTATTGTACTTGCCGGCAGCGGCATGATGATCGAGCGGACAATGTCGTTCAAACTTGCACAGCGATGGCTGTACGATGCCAAGAGTTCGATATTCACCGTCGGTTATATGGATCCGGAGACGCCGGGGTTTCGGATCAGGCACGCAGCCAAGGGTGACCTCATTCAATTAACAAACTCTGCGGAACCACAAACTGTTCGATGCAGTATCGACCGGTTCAGATTCTCGGCGCACAGTACGCGCGGCGGTTTACTTTCAATCGTCGAGCAATTAAACCCCGGAACTGTCATCCTTGTCCACGGAGAGAACACATCGGTCGATTGGATGGGATTCTCGATCCTGAAACGGTTTCCTCATATCAGAGTACACGGAGCAGAGATCGGAAAACAGATCACTCTCTTCGAATAATTGCAGGAAAAAATCCCCTTCATCCTTTCCCCCATTTTTGTTATCTTACACTTGAAATGAGGAGCATTCGGAATATGAAAAGAATACTATTGCTTGTGTCGATTCTCTTCTCCGCAGGGAATGTTGCACGTGCACAGGAGTCGATCGTCCGCGAGCGTACTGGGGGGGAAGTAATTTTTGTCGAAGCGCACTACATTGTTTCCGCTTCAGATTCGCATACAGTAATCGTCCCGTACCGCATACGGAATGATTTTTTCGTATTCACCCGCTCTCTCGGTTCTATCACAGATCTGTTCACGGCAAATGCCGACGCTGTTGTAGAAATACTCGATTCCGCCGGCAACTCGATTGCCAGAAACATTGATCACATCGATCTCACTTCAGAAACGAATGCGGCTGCAGATCTTCGTAAAATTTATACTCAGGGACTGATGATGTTCCGTCTGCCGCACGGAAAATTTACTGTTCTGTTTCGTGTTGAAGACAAAGAATCCAAAAGAAGTTCGCCCGATGTCAATCGCCCCTTATTGATACCACACAATGCCGATAAAGTTCATTCTACATTTATTCCGGTACATATTGATCACAACGAGGCGCACAGTTTTACACTGTTCAATCTTAGCGGGGATGTACAGTTCTCGAAAAACTTCGGATTCCTTTTTGTTTCGGAGAAGAAATATCTTCATACAGTACGATTTTCAATTCTGCGTGTTGCAGGTGATGAAAATGATAAACAGCAGACTGTAATTGATACCACTGTCCAACCCGTACGATATGAGACGTCAACGCTCGGTTTTCAAAAACTATCCGACCGGGTTATTGCGCATGTACTTCCGAACGCGAAGAGTACAGTGTACTTTTTCCCTGTCAACGGGGAACAACTGAGGCAGGGGCGATACGAAATGAACGTTGCCATTGATTCTCTTTCCCCCTCAAAAATTACATTTGCCACTCGATGGCTCGAAATGCCTGTTTCGCTGACAGACCTGGACATTGCCACATATCCGCTTCAATATTTACTCACCGAAGAGGATTATTCGACGCTCCGCCGAGGTTCGAGGGAAACACGGATTCAAAAATTTGAAGAGTTCTGGAAGAAGAAAGATCCGACACCTTCAACGGCGATGAACGAGATGATGACGGAATTTTACCGCCGTGTTGATCATGCAATCGGCGCATTCCGGACGTTAAAAGAACCGAACGGTTCGCTGACGGACAGAGGAAAAATCTATATTTTGTACGGCAAACCGACTTCGACGGAACGCTCATTGTATCCAAACAGCACCCCGAAAGAAGTGTGGAAGTATGAGAGCTTGAAAAAGACATTTGTTTTTGAAGATCAGAGCAAACAAGGAAACTATAAACTCGCTGAAAGTAAATGAAACCGAAAATTGCAATCACCATCGGAGACTTCAACGGAGTCGGTCCGGAAATAATCCTTAAAAGCATCACACACACCTCAATCAAAAAAGAAATCCAACCCATCCTCGTCGGCTCTCTCAATATCTTCGAGCATTATGCAAAATTGTTGAAGATCGATATTCGCTTCACGAACGTTGAAGGGCAAAAAATAAAATTCGAAAACGGAACCGTTCCAGTTATCGACGCTCAGAAGGTATCCGTCAAACAGTTGCAAATCGGCATGAACGCCCCTGATGCCGGTGTTTGTGCAGGGAACGCCATCGAGAAAGCAATCAAGCTCTGTCTTGAAAAGGAAGCGGATGCAATGGTCACCGCTCCCGTCTCCAAAGAGGCGCTCCATTTTGCCGGTTACAACTTTCCCGGACAGACAGAGATGCTCGCCATGCTCACCCGCTCCGAACGAGTAACCATGATGCTCCTGACAAAGACGATGCGTGTCGCACTGGCTACCGTTCATGTCCCTCTCAAGAAAGTGCCGGAAAATATTTTTCTCGATCGACTCGTTGAAAAAGTGGAAACGGTGAATGTATCGTTAAAAAACGATCTCGGTGTTGCGTCTCCGACAATTGCTGTACTCGGATTGAATCCTCATGCCGGGGAGAACGGTGCGATTGGAATGGAGGAGAAAGAGGTGATCATTCCTGCGATTAAAAAAGCAGTGGAGAAAGGAATCAACACAACGGGACCGTTCCCGGCAGACGGATTCTTTGCCTCCGGCGCGTATAAAAGCTATGATGCAATATTGGCTATGTACCATGATCAGGGGTTGATTCCGTTGAAGATGAGCGGATTTGATGAAGGGGTGAATTTTTCGGCAGGATTAAAGATCATTCGCACCTCGCCCGATCACGGAACTGCGTTTGATATTGCAGGGAAAGGTATTGCTAATCCCGGCAGCATGATCTCGGCGATACACCTCGCATCATCAATAGTACAACGGCGGAAAAAATAATGCTCGTCAATCTCGAAGATGTCTATGTCGCCCACGACCATCATACGATTTTGATGGGAGTAAATTTTTTTATTGAACGTGGAGAATTTGTCTCATTGGTTGGCGAATCGGGATCCGGAAAAAGCAGCCTCCTGCGGCTCCTCTACATGGATTTGAAACCATCCCGCGGCATTGTTCACATCGGCGAGTACACTTCAAAGACAATAAAAACAAATGAAGTACCGATGCTGCGAAGAAAACTCGGCATTATCTTTCAGGATTTCAAATTGCTGGAAGACAGAAATGTGTACGATAACGTTGCATTTGCGCTCCATGTCACTGGCGCAACATCTGACGAAATAAAAAAGAAGGTGCTGACCGTGTTGACGCAAGTCGGTTTGGGTCATAAACGCAATGCCATGCCGCATCAACTCTCCGGCGGCGAACAGCAGCGCGTCTGCATTGCGCGAGCACTTGTCAACGAACCATTCCTGATTTTAGCAGACGAACCGACCGGCAATCTCGATCCCGGTACATCGCTCGAAATTCTTAAACTCCTGCTCGACATCAATCACAAAGGAACAGCAGTATTAATGACCACACATAATTACGATCTTGTGCGCAAATCTCAAGGAAGAATTCTTCAGATCAAAGAGCGAACCGTACGTGAAGTGCAGTTGAAGAGTTAAATTGTAATAATCTATTATAGCCTGTTTCACATTACCTCAAAATCGATAGACTCTTCGTAACATCGTACGTACCAGATTGTAAGCGATAAAAATGTAGAACGCTGTGTGATAAAGTTGCATTCATTTACCAATGAATTCGTCTGAAACCATCAGCACATCACCTGTTCAACTCGTTTTATTTCGGGGATGTCGCGGAGTAAACGCCGTTCGATGCCGGCGCGGAGTGTCATACGGGACATGGGACAATTGACGCATGCGCCGGTCAATTTCACTTCAACGAATCCGTCGTCGGTGATACGGACTAATTCAACATCGCCGCCGTCTGCCTGAAGATAATGACGGATTGAATCAAGTGATGATTGAACCCGGTCTGTTATCGAATGTTCCATAGATCAATTGTTCGTCCCGATCGAAATTTCTATCGGCGCCGATTTTGACGATAGATTACTGATACTAATCTGCGCTGCAAGATTCTTGGCTATCGTCAAAAATATTTTCGCCGGGTCGCTTGTCGGTTCCGAATCGACGATCGGTCTGCCGGAATCGCTGCCGACACGAATCTTAGTGTAAATCGGTATCTCGCCGAGAAACGGCACTTTGAATTGCTCCGCAACCCGCTTCCCTCCGCCGTTGTCAAAAATGTTCTCCCGTTCGCCGTTCGAACTGATAAAGTAACTCATATTTTCCACAACGCCGAGAATCGGTACATTTACTTTTTGAAACATCGCCATCCCACGCCGCGCATCGGCAAGCGACATCTCCTGTGGCGTCGTCACAATCACTGCGCCGGACAGTGGAATTTGCTGTACCAGCGTTAATTGAATATCGCCTGTACCGGGAGGAAGATCGAATACAAGATAATCGAGCTCGCCCCAATTGACATCCGTAAGGAATTGTTTCACAGCACCGCTTGCCATCGGTCCGCGCCAGATCACTGCCTGTGTGGAATCGATGAGAAACCCGATCGACATCACTTTCACGCCGTATTTTTCCAGCGGCACCAGTTTTTGATTATGCATCATCGGCTTCTCGTTGATGTTGAACATCAACGGAATACTCGGTCCGTAAATATCGCAGTCGATCAAACCGACTTTCGCTCCTTCGCGCGCCAGAGCAACCGCAAGATTTACTGCCACGGTGGATTTTCCTACCCCTCCCTTTCCGCTCGCCACAGCGATCGTATTCTTCACTCCTTTGAGTATTGGCGCTTGCTGCACGCTTGATCGCTGCGTTACGCTTGCCGTCATCATCACCGTTACATTTTTTACATCCGGAAAATTCGAACGAATGATCTGTTCCGCCTGCGCTTTCATATCGTCTTTAACGGGACATGCAGGTGTGGTCAGTTCAATTGTGAATGATACATCGGATCCTTTAATTACGACATCCTTCACAAAATTTAAGGTAACGATATCTCTGTGGAGATCGGGATCTTTCACTGCACGGAGTGCATTCAGAATATTTTCGATTGTCAATGATGCCATAAGTTCTTTCTTGTAATATACAAAATTTATTGATTCAGATTTTCCTGGCGGAGCCATTCATACACCCATTCTGCCTGACGGATTACCTGCGGAACGGCAACAATTCTCCCGCCGAATCCGATATGCCGCCATGTGAACATGCTGCTTGTCGATGTGGATGTTTTGCGCAGATTTGATTCGTTCATTGTAACACCGTACTTTTTGGCGAGGGTTCCGATGAAACGGTCGAGTGTTTTCTGACGTTTTATTCCCAATAGTTTCTGTTCAATGGTGCGCTTTGTAACAGCAAAATTCATTCGAAGCGAATCGTCGATGATTTTGCGTTCAAGCACGGTGAAAATCGTCAGCCCTTCTTTGATCTTCAACGGTCCTTCGATATCACCCACATTTGCCCCAGCTGCGAACACTCCCAGGTCGCCGAGATTTTTAATGTCCGTCAAGTCAGACTCTCCTCCGTTCTTCACCCATTCTTTCCGTTTGGAATATTTTCTCGCCAATGCTGCAAGATCTTCACCGCGCTTGAGCCTTTCTCTTAACTCTTTTGCCAGTGACATGCTGTCCACCAATACTTCACGGACCTTCACAAGAACTGTAGCGCCATAGAGTGCAGGATTTTTTTGATACTCTTCTTCGATTTCCGATTCGGAAACATTGATCGTATCAACGATCTTGCGAAGCAGCAGTGCACTGCGGCGGTTATCCATCCAGGTGGAAAGGTCGTGACGAACGTTTTCTGATTGATGGAGATTCTTCCGCAATCCATCGCGCGTCAGTAATTCATTCTGGATCACTGTCTTAATATTATTGTTCAACACCCATTGCACATATTGTTTTTGGAGGTTGGGGAAAACAACGTAATTGTTGCTTAATCCCAAGAGAACTTCTCCGAATGTCATCGGTTCACCGCCGGATGCAAAGGTAACAAATTCTTTTTGAAGATATGATCCCAAGCGCTTTTGAATGTCATCCAACAAACTGCCGGAAAGCATATACACGTTTTTCGTTCTGTACGCATTTGAATCGAGGCTCATCAATGCATGGATCGTATCTGCCAGCATAAAAAAGAGATCATGATTTGCTTCGGCGCGCTGCGATGCTGTGACCGATACGAAAGCTTTCACTGCCAGCGAATCTTCTTTCCTTCCTTTAATGATATTCCGGACTTTGTGCACTTGATCCTGCCGGTTGAATTTTGCATACTCAGGATTGGTATATCGTTTCAACAGCCGCAGCATCACAGTTCCGTAGATTTGTGACTCGATCGGTTTTGAAAGGCTGTCTTTATCAATTGCAAATGCTCCCTCTTCCAGCGCCAGATCTGCAGAACCAAACGACAACCGGACAGTATCTATCGGAACATAGAGAGAATCATAAAAAAATTTCAGAGTCGCCTGTTTGTTTTTCGATTGCTTGTACTTTTTATACAGCAGTTCCCCCTCCTGTTTCGATAGTATGCCCAGCACTTCCACTTCGAGTTCGAATGCATACCGGGATAATCCTTGTTGGATTTCGCTGTTGGATATTTCTATCTTCGGCAGCACTTCCCGTTTGTATAATTCATCCCGTACAAAGAGTCGTTCGAGATTATACTGCACACTTTGCGTTGCAGAATCGAACCCGATTTGCTGCGCAGCCGCCTCCAATGCCATCAGTTTTTCGGCAACGAGAGAATAGAGGAATTCCAGTTTTGTGAATTCGATACGCGACTTCACATCCTTCCTTGGCCACGGCATAAGTTCAAACCGTTCAAGGAAATCCTTTGCTGTGATCACGCTCGCTCCCACCGTTGCGAGTGTATCGAGCGGAAGTTGATTTGTCTGGTATCCGAATTGTGAGAGAGCGGTCTGCGCCAACAGCACAAAGGAAAAAAACAACGCTTTCATTCTACATGTTTTCCCGTCAATTGAAACAATGCTTTTTTATATAGATCAGTTGTTTTCGAAATGACCTCATCGGGCATTAACGGTCCGGGAGGTTTTTTGTTGAAGTTGATTGAAAGAAGATAATCCCGCACATACTGCTTGTCATAGCTGTTCTGTGCCCTGCCCGGCTGGTACGTTTCTTTAGGCCAGAAGCGGGAAGAATCGGGCGTCAACAGTTCGTCGATAAGTATCAACTCCCCGCTGCTCAATCCAAATTCCATTTTTGTGTCAGCAATAATAATCCCTTTCGCTTCGGCAATTTCGGAAGCGCGGTTGAAGACCGCAATCGCAGCCGACCGGACCTTTTCAGCAACCTCTTTCCCTTCGCGCTGCACCATCGTATCGAACGAAATATTTTCGTCGTGAATTCCTATCTCCGCTTTTGTGGATGGAGTGAAGATCGGCTGAGGAAGTTTCTGGCTCTCAACCAGTCCTGCGGGTAATTGAATACCGCAGATAGAGCCGTTCGCCTTGTAATCCTGCCAACCTGACCCCGAAATATATCCGCGAACGATACATTCCACAGAAAGAGGTTTAGTCTTTTTGACCAGCATACTTCTGCCGCGTAACTCTTCTTTGTACGGCGCACATTCTTGGGGAAACTCATCGACATTCGTCGAGACGACATGGTTGCGGATGATCTGTTTCATCTGTTCAAACCAGAATGCGGAAATTTGCGTTAATACTTTCCCTTTGTACGGAATCCCCTGCGGCATCACCACGTCGAACGCCGAGAGACGGTCCGTTGCGACAAACAAGAGGTACTCACCGACATCATAGATGTCGCGAACTTTTCCGCGTTTAAGGAATTTCAATGTCGGAAACTTTGTTTCGATCAGAACATTCATCGTATTATCTGAATGAGCACTCTTGCTTCAATGCCGAAGTAAGACGTGCAAGATAGTCTTGTTTTGAAATTTCAATACACCCGAGCGTTGAAAGATGCGGGTTGACATATTGAGTATCCAGTAACGAATACCCTCGTTCATTCAAACGCTCAACGAGGTGAACCAGAGCAACTTTCGATGCATCCGTTTTTCGGCTGAACATCGACTCGCCGAAGAATGCGCCGTTGATCGCGACACCATACAATCCGCCTGCCAACTTCCCGTTACTCCAGCTTTCAACAGAATGTGCATAACCGAGCCGGAAAAGACGGAGATAACTTTCAACAATCGATTCGGATATCCAGACGTCTTCTCTCTCGGCACAGGAGCGAATCACCGCCTCAAAATCTGTATTGATACGGAGCTCAAAAATATTCTTCTTGAGTGTCTGACGAAGTGAACGGGAGATTTTCAGTCCGTCGAGTGGAATGATCCCCCGCCGTTCGGGGGCAAACCAATGAATCTCTCCTTCGCTGCCATCCGCCATCGGAAAAAATCCGTTGCAATAGGCATTCAACAGAAATTCACTGTCGATATATTTTTTTCCATCCGGTGTCTTTGCGAAAATTCTCACGGCGCTAAAAATTTAATGCCGAGCCTTCCGCACAGCATGAAGAACCCGGCATCGAAGATAACTATTCAACATCCTGTACTATTCGTCGCCGAAATTCGTACCAACATTTCGTGCAGACGTGATAATTTCACCGGTCACGGGGACTAAACGCTGTTTCGAGATGGCATCTTTGATCGCCACACTCGTCACATGCACCCCTTTGAGACTCACCATCCGTCCGAATTCACCTTTGACGGCGAGTTCCACTGCTTTCGTGCCGTACCGGGTTGCCAGGACACGGTCATACGCTGTAGGACTTCCGCCTCGTTGCAAATGCCCAAGAATCGTCGTGCGCGTCTCTAAGCCGGTTTCCTGCGTAATACGACGGCTGATGTGTTCGCCAATTCCGCCAAAACGAATCGGATCAGTTCTCTTGATATCGGTTTCTTTAATAACAATTTCTTCGTCAGCTGCTTTCGCTCCCTCAGCAACACAGACGATACTGTAGCGGTTGCCGCGTGTGCTGCGTTCAATCACCCGCCTCATGACAACATCCCACTTAAACGGAATTTCAGGAATGAGGATAACATCGGCGCCGCCGGCAAGCCCTGCCTGCAGTGCGATCCATCCGGCATATCGTCCCATCACTTCGATCACCATAACTCTATGGTGAGCCGATGCTGTTGTGTGTAATCGGTCAATCGCTTCGGTTGCGATAGAGAGAGCCGTATCGAATCCGAACGTCTGATCGGTTGCATCGAGATCATTATCGATCGTCTTCGGTACGCCGATGATATTGATCCCCATCTCCGCAAGCTTGTTCGAAATATGCATTGTGCCGTCACCGCCAATAGCAATAATACAATCCAAACCCCATCCTTTGTAATGCTTCGCGACCCGAGTAGAAGCATCAACGATCTCAATACCGTTCAGTCCTTCTACAGGATAATGATATGGGTCCCCTTTGTTCGAGGTACCAAGAATGGTACCGCCGAGTCCAATTATTCCTGCAATATCATCACGTGTTAATTCACGCATCCGTCCTTCCACAAATCCCTCAAAGCCATCCTCAATGCCTACCACGGTTAAGCCATGATCGTTCATCGCAGGCTTGGCAACGCCACGGATCACCGCATTCAATCCGGGACAATCGCCGCCGCCGGTTAAAATTCCAATTCGTTTTACCTTTTTACTGTTCATTCTTTTTTGTTAGTTCATTCGTAATGAATTACTAATGCGAATGCAATGTAAGAAAAAATGAGAATTAGTAAAAGCGATTTTATTCGCTATTTTTGAGAGCTAAATCGAGGACTTCCTGATTGTGCAGTGCAACTTCCGCCGTGATCAACGGCTGTGAATTGTTAAGGATGCAATCGGAAAAATGTGTCACTTCCAATTGATAAAGATCGGGGACAAAAATTTCTTCCTTTTTTACATCGGCAAGATTTCCCTGCGAGCCGATTTTAATTTCAAGTGTCGTAGGAGTATTACTCGGTGTAAAATAAAATGCCGAGATGGAACCTTTCGAGCCGACAAATTCGATGAATGTCTGGCGATATGACGACTCAAATGAAGAATAAACAGTTGCAAGCGTTCCTTTGGAAAACCGCAGCGTCATGACGTGTGTCTTTTCTACTTTGTTTGCTCCGTCGGCATGCCTCATCATGCTTTGAACGGAAGCAACGGAATCATCCAGAACGCACCGTATTGAATCAAGGCAATGGACACCGATGTCGAACAATGGTCCCCCTCCCGCCGCATGTTTATCCCACAGCCAGTCTCGCCGGGACATTCCGGCATCGTACACAAATTCAGAGCGGGTAAATGAAATTTCTCCGATCTGTCCGGATTGAACGATCTCTTTCATTCGTCGGATCAACGGCGAAAAGCGGAGCATATGCCCGACCATGAACTTTACATTCGCACGATTGCATGCATCAATCATCTCCTTCCCCTGTACAGCATTCAACGCCATCGGTTTTTCAACAAGCACATGTTTTTTTGCTTTCGCGGCAAGCAATGTTTCGGGATGATGTTGAGCGTTCGCAGAGACAATGAAAACAGCATCAACATCCGGCGATGCAACCAAACGATCGACCGAATCAAAATAAAGCGGAATCCTGTGTTCCTCCGCTTTCCATTTCGCCATATCCAATGATCGCTTTTGAATGGCGACCAGTTCGGAATTTTCACACTTCCTGATCGCTGGCATGATTGCACGCTCGGCAAAAGCCCCAAAGCCGATGATGCCGTAACGGATTTTTTTCATAAAATACCTTTTGCAACGCAATCGAATATCAACAAAAAAGCGAGGCATAGCAAGCCTCGCTTTTAAATTGCAGTCATCCGATGAGTCACCATATTAAAGCCGGACTGATTTATCCCTTTGCAAATGGACTCGTCAAACTCATCGGATGACCAATGATTATTGTTTCGCGGTAAACTTTTCTACTTTGTTCGTCACCGGCGGAATGGTCTTCAAGAACCTGAAGATTGATTTGATATCGCCATCTTTCATTCCTGCATACAGCAGCCACGGCATGGCGGTATTGAACTCTCCCGCTTTCACAGGTTTGTTTCTCCATGACGAGTCACGATATGCCGTGAATTTTCCAAAGAATACATCTTCTGTCCAGAGCCCGATCCCCGTTTCATGATCTTGTGTGATGTTTGCCGAACGGACGACATCGCCCGTAAGCGGCGATTGGAATTCAAATCCTCCTGCCAGGTACATGCCCGGAACCGGTTCACCTTTTTCACGTTTTGTGTGGCAGTCACCACATCCGGCAATGGTGAACATGTACTTCCCGTACTGTAATGTATCTTCGGGATCCGGTTTTGCCATCGGAGTCGGATCATGCGGAATTGTCGGAACGATCAGATTTAGCGGAAAATTCAAATCAGCCGCAGGATATGAACCTTCTTTCGGCTCCAAGGTTCGAATGTATGAAATAATTGATTTCACATCTTCCGGATCCATATTGCTATACGCGAGGTACGGCATCATCGGAAAAAGTGCTCTACCATCCTTCGTTACACCGGTTGTGATCAAACGATAGAGTTCACCATCGGTATATTGCTTAAGGTACGTGGGTGTAATGTTCTGAGCGTACAACGTTCCCGGCATTCCGGCGGTTGCTTCGTCAAACTTATCCCCTCCTTTGCCTTCGGTACCCGGTACAACCGGTCCGGCAAATTTCGTCCAGTCGCGTGTGGAATGACAATCGATACATCCCGCGACGTGATGTGCAAGATATTTGCCGTGTTCAATCATCTCCGGCGTTGCGTTAATCGTCAGCTCCTGCGGCGGACTGACTTTGGGAAATGCTGTGGTGAGATACAGCAACCCGATTAACACAAGTACAACTATTCCTCCTACAACGAAAGCGACAATTTTGAGTGCTTTCTTCATTGTTCCTCCTTTTTTGGTGATAAAGTGCGCTACAAAAAAATAAATTTCGCCTTGATTGTCAAGCCGAATGAGCGGTATCTTACAGTATGAAACTGTCGCTGTACATAGCAAAAGCACATGCCGCCCCTTTTATAGGCTCATTTCTCATATTAATGTTCCTCTTCATCCTTCAATTCATCATGAAATTCATGGATCAATTGGTGGGAAAAGGATTGAGCGGTGCGGTAATCGCCGAGCTGATGATGCTCAATCTGGCATGGATGGTTGTGCTTGCGGTACCGATGGCGGTACTTGTTGCAACATTGATGGCGTTTGGCGGCATGGCTTCGACCAACGAAATTACGGCAATGAAAGCAGGCGGCATGAGCTTGTTCAGAATGATGTCCCCGGTGATTGCAATGTCTCTCCTGGTAACATATGCCATGATCGAATTCAATAACAAAGTACTGCCCGAAGCGAATCATCGTTCAAAGACGCTCACAATCGACATCCGGCGTAAGAAACCGACTTTGACGCTCATTCCGGGACTCTTCAATCAAGACATGCCCGGATACAGTATGCTTGTTCGAAAAACATTTGAAGAGTCAAACAACTTCGAAGGGGTGACGATTTACAATCATGCCGACCCGAACAAGAATACAGTGATCACTGCAAAGCATGGTTCACTTTCTTTTTCGGGTGACTATCAGAAGCTCATCATGGACCTTTACGACGGTGAGATTCATGAGATAGACCACACAAAACCGAACTTGTACCGCATTGTCAAGTTCGAACGGCAGCGATTAACCACCCGTGCTGAAGGATTTGACTTTGAGCGGTCAGCCGTTAATGCATTCACCCGCGGAGACAGGGAGCTGAGTTCCGGTGAAATGAGGTACATGGTTGACAGTCTGCAAGGAATCATTGAAGAAATAGAGAATCGATTCAACGGATATACGCAAGGACTGCATGAAAAATTATTTACGGGATCCGTTTCAGGTACATCGC
The DNA here is from genome assembly GCA_040751955.1 of Bacteroidota bacterium. Classification (GTDB taxonomy): domain Bacteria; phylum Bacteroidota; class Ignavibacteria; order UBA10030; family UBA8401; genus SpSt-333. Next base: position 25,710 of record JBFMFY010000025.1, on the reverse strand, counting down.
CCCAAAAAGATTTTTGGCGAAACGTTGAACAGTACACAAATATCAACAGCCAATTGATGTTTTACAGGAACAATATTGATTCGGAAATTTCGAACCTCGAGTACCAGAAAAAACAAGTCCGTGAATATTTGGTTGAGATCCACAAAAAATATTCAATTCCCGTTGCCTGTTTTGTTTTTATCCTCGTCGGCGCACCGCTGGGAGTGATGGCGCGAAGAGGGGGATTTGGAATTGCGGCGTCGCTGAGCCTCGGATTCTTTCTGCTGTACTGGGCGTCGCTTATTGGCGGAGAAAAACTTGCCGACCGGCAGATTATTGAACCGTGGATCGGCATGTGGATCGCCAATATGGTCATCGGCTCATTAGGAATATTCCTGACATACAAAATCGGTAAAGAGAATATCGAATTGAATTTTACCTGGTGGAAGAAGTTCATTCCCAAAAAACTTCAGACGACACTCTTCAGCGATACCGAAACGACACAGTAATGAAAATTCTTGACCGCTACATATTGAAGCAGTTCATTCTCACAACGTTGTTCGGCTTGCTCGCATTCACAACTATCTTTGTCATTATCGACCTGATGGAGAATCTCGACGATTTTCTCGACAACAATGTTGAAACGGCGATCATTATCCAATACTACATTTCGTTTACACCTGAGATCATCAAATTGATGACGCCGGTGGCGATCCTGTTGTCGAGCCTCTTCACGACGGGAAAACTTTCATCGAACAATGAACTGACAGCAATGAAAGCCGGAGGGATGAGTATCTATCGGTATATGACTCCATTACTGGGTGTTGCACTTCTTGTGAGTCTCATTTCGGTCTATTTCAACGGATGGGTTGTGCCGTACGCGAATCAGCAGAAATTCGGTATCGAACGGACATACCTGCACAAAGGAATTGAGTCGATCGCACGGACGAATATCTATTTGCAGGATGGTCCGCGGCGGATCATATACATTTCATTTTTTGAAGGACAATCCAACACCGGATCGCGTGTTTCGATCCAGGAATTCAGTGACGAACGATTGCTCACAATTTCTCAGCGATGGGACGGCACGTCGATCCTTTGGGACAGCACTTCGAGAAAATGGACGATAAAGAACGGCAAACATCGGGTGATTCATTCCAACGGAGAGCAAACAACTCCATTTGCAGAATTCACTTTCTCGGATCTCACCTTCTCTCCGAAGGACCTGATCAAAAAAGTAGAAAAGCCGGCAGAGATGAATTATACCGAATTGCGGGAATTTATCAATCGACAGCAGCAAAGCGGCAACGATGTAGCGAGATGGATGGTTGATTTTCACGGGAAGATTGCATTTCCGTTCGCCAGTGTTATCGTTGTGTTATTCGGCGTCCCATTTTCGTTCGGTAAGCGCCGAAGCGGCTTGGCATTGCAGTTCGGTATATCGGTGGCGATCTGTTTTATCTATCTTGCGTTTATGAAAATCAGCGAAGTGTTCGGTTACAACGGCGATTTGAATCCGCTGCTGACTGCGTGGCTGGCGAATTTGATTTTCTTCAGCGCAGGTGTGGTGAATATTTTCAGAGTGGAAAAGTAGATATGAATGCTGGGTGCTCGATACCGGATGCAGAAAAAATCTTAGATGGTTCGTTTCATCCAGCGTCCAGAATCCAGTATCACTCAACAAGCATATTGATATCCATGCTTTCCAAATAGACCTAGAATCCTACTCTAATCCTCAACTCCGACAACAACCTCTTCCCTTCGTACGAATCGACAGGTTTCAAACCCAACGTCGCGGAAACTTCGTTGTTAAATGATTTTGTCGAGACGTACGCATCAAGCGCGCTGAGGACGTGATTGATAACGATGGCGCTGGCGGCAAAACTGGCGGCGTAGTAATAGTCGTTAGCACGCGCGCGTTCGGCAGCATAGGACGTAATTTGGTCGTCGGCTGTAAAAAGATTGTCATACTGTTTACCGTCAGAATCCGGAATCCCGTCGTTATTGGCATCAGGATACTGATCCCATCCGAACTTGAATTGACGATACTTTCCTATCAACTCATAGTATTGTTGTTCTCTGAATCTAGGGAGCTGGTGCGAAAAACCTTCGCTGTGCATTCCTTGTTCCCATTCATTGATTTTAGAAAAATCATGATTGTTTCTGATTGCAGCAAAATCGCTCTCCGTAAAAGTGACTGATGTTGGACCATAATCCGCTTTCCCGTGGGCTTCAATCCAACGTGCATACCGTTCGGCACTCCAGTGTGCTTCAGCATATTTTTGAAATTCTTCAGTCTTCTTATCTCCACTATTCTCACTGATAAATGCATAGGCAATCAGCGCAACTTCTGCACCGAAAAAGATCGCCGCTTTCGTGTACCTCTCGGAATGATACTGTCCCGTCCCGGGTATGACGAGTGAAAACAAACTGTTGTAAAACGGGTTCTGGTGCTGCTCGTTATATACCGGGACTACGCTTTGCTGAACGACCGAATCCTGCGCAACATTCTTTAAATCCCACTCGATGTTGCCGGTGATTTTTTTCTCTCCTGAGTAGGCGAAAGCAAATACTAGGAGAAGTATTCCAATATATTTATTCATGACTGGGATCCCTCAACATTCGTGTAATATCGTTGCTGAAATCGAATCCGAAGAGAATGCCGAAATAGAAACGCCACTCATTTCCGTACGTCACAGCGGCACCCCCTTTTGTTAAAGAAAATTTGTCCAACCCATACGTGCCGTTAAAAAAGATACGTGTCGGATATGCGTACCACGAGAATGCCTCTAACCGCAATTCAAAACCGACATCCTTTTTGAAATCGCGGATGTTCGGTAATCCGTTCCATGCATTTCCCATATCGGCGTGAAATTCCCCGTACAACCGATCGAAGTACAATTGGAAGATTCTGAAATCGATGTTTTCCCAGATCGGATAGCGGTACGCAACATTGAGTGCTGCAATTTCATTTCCGCCGATGGAATAGAACGGATATCCTTTCATCCCGATCAATCCGCCGGCGTAGAAATCGAAAAAGTCCGGCACTTCGGGACCAAGGATCGTTCCGCCGCGGAGCGTGAATGAGAGTGTATGTTTCCATGCAGGGAGTTTGATGTGTTCGGTGTATCGTGCTTCAAGACGCTGAAAGTGATACGGAAAAAGTTTCAACTTTACTCCGCTGCCCGTTACTTCTACTTCCGAGTACCCGTTGGAATCTTCTTTCGTGAAATTGTTGAATTCGTTGTCAAGACGAAATGAGAACGACCTGCCGACGGGATTGATCTCCCGTGTCCGCGAAGGGACGATCATGTCAAATTTCCAGTGAAGTGAAATATTATTGCCGATGAAATAATCCTCACTGGATGCTGCTGCCGGTGTGGGAGGATGGCTCGCATCGCCGGGAAGCACGAAGAAATCAAATCCGGAGGAATATCTGCTGTGCGTCAAGCCAAGGGTCAATACGTCGAACTCCGAAAAAATATGATTCTTTATGAAGAGATCGACTTCGAACAAAGATAATGTCGTCCCGGTCGATACAGTATCCAACCCAAGGCCGAATCGTGCCGTACTTTTCCGCGTGATGTTGTATAGTTCCAGCGAGAAAGTCGGATGAATGCCGAGGTGATGGAAGCCGAGTACTCGGTCCCGATATTCAAAGATCAAGAAGAGATCGCGCTCGAAAATATGATTAAGTGCGGCTCCGCCGAACATGTTGAATTTCTCCAGCATATCGGACGAAATGAAATACAATCCCGGCTTTAGGAAATCGAGTCCGCTGCTCTTCGTATTGTAATTGTCGATGCGGAGAAACGGAATCAAAGAAACAGAGCTGAAAATATTCTTGTACGTCCGGCTCTCACCACCGAAAGTTTTTGTATCATCGTAATTTCGCAGCGAAAGCCAATTGAATTGTTCCTTCCCGGTATCAGCCGTATCAATGTTCAGTGAAGGACGGCGTATGCGTTCCGGTTCCAGATAATGTGCGTATGAGAAATCGACAAGTTCAGGTTTCTTGAGGTAATTGATTTTATATCCCGTTGATGTGTAGTAAGAGAAAACCACATCTCCGCCGCTGCTGACCGAAGGCATGAATGCGCCGCCGATAACGTTCGTCAACTGTTCGGCGATCTTTGTTTGGATATTGTACCGGAAGATGTTGAATATCCCGTACACATCGCTTGAGAAATAAATGTAAAGACCGTCGGCACTGTAGAAAGGATTCCGCTCGTCGGCTTCCGTATCCAGCACGAACCAGGTGCGTCCGGTTTCAATGTCCACCACACCGATATTCTGTCCATCCTTTATTGAATAGCCGAACGTAATTGTTCTGCCGTACGGCGACCATTTCGGGAGATATACTTGCTCGCCGTTGGTGTAGTGCGTTACCTTCCGGATGTTGTTGCCGAGCGTGTCTGAAACAGCGATGTTCATTGTTCCATCGCTGCCGATAACAAAACAAAGCCGCGAACCGTCAAAGGACAACGAGGGATTCTGTGCGCGCAGACCGTATGTCAATCGTGTTTCGTCTTTGGATTCAAGGTCGAATACATACAGGTCGGAAACCTGCGAGCCGTTCGGATTCTCATGCGTGATCTTGGAATAATAGATTTTTTTCCCGTCTCGCGACCACGCTAAGGATGAACGAACTCCGCCGATAATTTCTTTCTCTTCTTTTGTTGCAACGTCATACACATAAATCGACGAGATACCGAAATAGTCCGCCTGTTTGTTCGATGTGTAGGCGATTTTTCTTCCATCAGGAGAGAATGTCGGAGAAAAATTACCGAAACCAACATCGGCAATTCGTTCTCCTTCTATTCTTTGGGTATAAATTGGCGCAACACGGCGTTTGTAATCTTCCGTGATGTGATCTTTCCACTCGCCGTACAATGCTTTGCCATCCTTGCCAATTGACCGCTCAATTGCCTGATCAATGGTCACCATATTCAGCAGTGAGAGGTTCTTTGCGATATTCGGGATCGCATCGCGTCCATATGTTTCAGAAATATATCGCGTCAAAGCAAAGCCGGCATTGTATGACGATTCATTTCCGAGCGAAGTTTTACCGAACACGCTCATTTCGCTCCATGACAGCATATTGCTGTCCAGCACGTACGAACGAAGGATCATATCACGGTGCGAATCCCAAAAATCGTAACTCAGTTCAGGACGATTATACTGCGCCACACCTTCTGCAAACCAACTGGGGATGACGAATCCGGAGATCGGGTACGAGACGATCGTATTCGGATAACCGTACAGGACATCCTGCCGCCGTTCTTCTTCGTAGTTCAGCCATTGGAGGTAGAATCCGGGGAACCGACGCCCGAATTTCATCGAGGTCTGTATCTGAACAATGTGTGTGAACTCGTGCGTGATGACGTTGCGAAGCCAGTTATGGGTCCCGCGAAGATCAAAATCCAACGCAGGAGCCCATATTTCGATCTTGTTGTCGTAAAAGTACGCGGCGCCGTTTGAGTAATCGTCGAAATCCTTGATAATGAAGCTGACTTTGTGTTCCGGTTCATGCTGGTAAAGAGTAGTGACCGGTCCGTAGATATCTTCTGCAATGTTGGCTATGGTGCGGGCAGTACGCTCCGCTCCGTTATGGAAGTGGACAAAGAAATGTTTCGTCTCAAGGGTTTGCCAGTTCAGTTCGCCGTGGTTGAAGTGGTGTTCGTCTTGGGCAAAAAGTGATGAGAATGAAAATAGAAAGATTACTACACTGTGAAATGAGAATTTTACAAAGATTCTTGATGCTCGATGCTGGATTCTGGTTATTGGTAACTGGTTATTGGTCACTAGCAATTGATAACGAAGAACAAATAACCAGTTACTAGCTACTGATCTCCGACTTCTGACCTCTGACATCTGACTATCCACTACTTCACCACCGCAATTTTAATGATCTGGCTTTGTTCACCTCCGCTGCCGCTTGCAGTTATTTGTGCAAAATAAATTCCACTCTGTATCTTCGAGACATCCCATTGCACTTCATTATCCAAGCCGACAAAATTCGTACCTGTCAACTCATCAACCAACTCTCCAGCCATGTTGATAATCTTGATTTTCACCGTCGCCGATTTGCCGAGAAAGTACCGAATATTTGTTTTGTTGTCATAGACAGGGTTGGGCCAGTTGTAGGCAAATGATTTGGGGAGAAGTTCGGAAGATTTGAACTTAATCCTTCCTTCGGTTACAATACCTGCATTATGACTGACGCTACCAAGGAAAGTCAACCAACGCGTGTTCTGTGTAGCAAGGATATTTGAATGTTTCCAAACCGATAGCGATGTATCTGTAGAAGCTACTATTATACGATCTGATGTCACAAAAGGAGCACTTACCATTCCGCCAGTTTGAAATGGGAAACCTGGCAACGTTTTCCCAGAATAATCTAACGCATAGAACAGACCTTTCACCGTTCCAAACACTATTGCGTCGTCGACAACAATGATGCCGCCAAAAATTGAGTCGTTATGAACAGTGAAGGGAAAGTTATCGATCACCGATCCATTCACATTGTATGCAAACAGTTTGTCACCACTCCCAAGAATTATATCGACGCTACCATCGTTATTAAGATAGGTAGGAGTTAACGTTGTTGTCGGTCGGATAGGGAGAAAAAATTCACCTACTTTTTGTTGAGTATTGAAATCGTATGTTGCAATTGTTGATCCTGTTTGAACAATAAAATAAAATTTATTCGATGCGACAAATCCAGCCGATACGACAGATTGAATTGGCCTCTCACTGTTCAAATATGTTCCTTGAAGATATAATGAATCACTACTTGCAATTGCAATTGAACTTACCGAAACTATCGGCGAAGAAAATAACTGACTAACAACCGTTGTCGTGTCGACTACAACGTACTTCCCACTCTTAGTGCCAACCATAAATTGGCCCATTGATTCAATCTCACGTGCAGTCACCGGCGTTGTTATCATATCACCGACGTTAATAGATCTATAAATATCTGCAACTGAATCAAGATTGGTATCTTCAAGAGTCAATAGATAGATTGTGCTATCACTTACACCGATAATTCCTCGACGAAAGGGGTTTCCAGTGATTGATGAAGCAAAAAACGCTGGTTGAAACTGCCCTCCCTTGGGATAGAATAGCCCTGTTGCATTATTCAAGTACGGCGTTAAATCATCCTTCAACACATAAATCGAATCACCCGAAGTATAAATCAACTCTTCCTTCCCGTCGCCATTAAGATCAGCTGCAATCGGTGCGTCGTTATTATCCAATTTCAGATTGCTCCGTTTGATTACTTTCAGCAATTGAATGTTCGCGCTTCCGACATTCGCTTCAAATGTCATCCGCGGCAACGAAGCAGAAAAATTCTTAAGCGTGATATGCGATTTCGCAAATGAGTTGCTGAGGGAGTTCGGGTTGGTAGTCTCGGAGAATTCATTTTTATAGACTGGCGAAGGATTTCCTGAAAACCAATAATCAATCGGCGAGCCGTCTTCGCTTCCCGAACCGGGGCTGACGAAATCATATGTTTGTCCGATATCCTGCGAACCGTCCGCTTCTTCCACATCAACACCTCGTTTCACCGGATCGGCATTGATGCTGTTCGATGCAAGATTCTTTTCGATGATGGTTTCATCAATGTGCCACACAAGAATTCCGCCGTGGTAATCATTATTAGCATTGATCAATCCTGGCAGACTCCAATCCAATTCATCAACATCCAGCACCACGCCATAGATCGAGTCGATATTTGTATTGGAATAAAAATCCTCATCCCGCGAAAACGTCTTCGTGGCGATCTGACCGTTCCATTTCATCGTAACAGTTTGACTATTTTTATTTGCGTCCCGCTGACGGTTTTCAACGAGAAAATATTCCTTGGCACTGATTGGTATCTTATAGATTGTATCGCTTCCTGTTTCGTATAAACTCACGGCGGGGAGGCTGAGCGTTTTATTTCCGTACACTTCAATCGGCGTTGTCCATCCCATATATGATTTTTCCCATGCGCTCGGTTCTGGCGGACAGATGCCGGAGAAGCTGAAGATCGATTGTCCATCCATCAATCCAAACCTGCCGATTGCCGTTCTCCCTGTCTCCGTATCAAAAAGATCCGGCAATCCAAGATGGCTGGCGATGCTCGCAACAAGCAAACCGTTCATCCCGAGTTTAAGCACAATATCGCCGCCGACAGAGGGAATTTTTCTCACTTCGGTTTCGGGAAGAACGATGCTGTTTGGTATTTTGAAATTTGAATTCTGAACGGGAATACCGTCGAACGACGTACCAAACACATTCTTGAAAGCGGTCAAATTGAAATACAACGACGGCAAATCATACGGTGTCGGATCGTATCCAAGCGCAGCGCGCAGATCAACATCTTTCCCGACTCCGGCGTGGAACACGACAAACAGATCGTACGTTGCAAATGGAAATCCGGGATAGAGTGTGTCGGCTTTCTTCCACACATCCTCTATCATTTTTGCGAGGGGTAGATTTCCGTTGATCGGTGCATACTCTTTCATTTGTTTTGGCAGTGTGATCACAGTACCAAGAACGGCTGCTTTGATGTGTTGTTTTCCGTTCGATGCTTTTCTGAAATAGTTCTGTGCAAAGAGAAAGTGATCGGCAAAGTATGCGGAATCGTGCGGAGGCGCATCAATGATTGGTGCGGACGAAGCGCCGAGATCGAACTGACCGTTTCCCGATGAACGATCATCGGTATCTGTTTGAAACTGCACCATCACAGCAAGGATGTTCAACGTATCGCCGGCTGCCAACGAGCGATACTGTGGACCAGCGGCATGAAGAGAATGCGAGAAACGTTGCGAGAACAAAAAAGAATGGGCGATGAGAAGCAGTACGACAATTTTTTTCATAGTGAATGATCACGCAGGGATATCGGAAGATATCCCTGTTGACGAATGGTGAAGCGATACACGAACCTTTGCATCAATTATGGACAACCGGCATGTATCGAAAGGACAGTTACAATATTCCCCCCCACAGGATGAGGAATGTGAAACGGAGAGTATCGGAAAGCGGGTGATCTTCCTCTGCCGAAATGTAACTGAAATCAAGTCCGTAGATATCGTAGCGGAGTCCGGCGCCGAATGTCATGAAGTTGCGATTGCCGTTGATCGGATCTTCAAAGAAATGTCCCCAGCGGATCGCCACTTTCTTGTCGTACCAGTATTCCAGCCCGACCGACGTATTGATCAACCGCAGATTTCGGTTGAATGAATTTTTTGTGAATGACGTCCAGATCGCTTTCGGAAGTTCATGCGAACCGGATGAATCGCGGTAAACCAAAAGTTTGCTGAAATCGAGTGAAATGGTTAGACTGTTATATTCATCCTTCATCGGAACGATACCGAATCCCAGCCGTAATTGTGTCGGCAGCGGATCTGCCTGAGCTGCATCGATGTACGTCACCTTCGGACCGATGTTCGAAACATTCACGCCGACACTGAACGCCTCGCCAATATCTTCATCCACAAAGGGGATAACAAGCGATTTCGGTTTGTACAGAAATCCGAGATCAAAACTGAACGTGTTGGCAATGCCCGAACCTTGCTCTTTTCCCGTTCCGAACGGTGAAAGACTGCTGTTGATGTACCGTAGATTTGTCCCGAGTGCAAAATCATCGGTGACCTGTGTACCGAATCCAAGAGTAACGGCAAACTCAAACCCTTTGAACTCTCCGATGGGATCGGGGCTTTTTTCGGAAGTGACGATGAATTTTCCCAGATTCAAATATGTAACACTGGCGCCAAGCGTTCCGCCGTACTCCGGCATCTCTTGTTTGACATTAAAATAATCATAGAAGAGATCGGAAAGACCAAATTGCGGAAGCCAGTTAGCATGAGTAATGCTCACTTCTCCTCCTGTTTGAAATGCCAGCCCTGCCGGATTCCAATGCATCGAAGCAGCATCGTCGGCAAGCCCTGTTCCCCCTTCTCCCATTCCGCTGGCGCGTGAGTTCGGCGAGATCATTAAAAACGGAACTGCTGAAGCCCCTGCTTGTGCATAGACTGATTGTGCAACTCCCAGCAACACGACAGCAATTGCTGCCACTCCTATCATCTGTTTCATGGAACTGTACTCCTCACTTTATTACGTTTAAATATAGTTAATAAACTCTTCTGATACCAGATGTGCGTTACCGCACGATGGACATCGTCCCTGTAGCCTCACTCGCATATTTTCCATCTGCTGTTTTTGCTGTCACTCTGTAAAGGTATATGCCGTTACCGACAAGATCTCCATCATTGTCCCGAGTATCCCAGTCCGCACTAAAGAACCTGCCATTATAACCGGGTTGCTCGATGGTACGAATGAGTCTCCCTGCAACAGTATAAATTTTAACTGCAACATCAATACTCGACAACTGATTGTGCTGGAACGTAAATGTCGTTGATCGTTTCACCGGATTCGGAAAATTAAAGAGATTGTATATTGACAACCGTTCATCGGCAGAGACGACAAACCGTGTTTCGGCTGTTGCAGAATTATTGTACACATCCCATGCCCGAACCTGTATTGTGTGTTCACCCGGTGACAGATTCGATAAACGATACTCAGCGGCACCCGATTGGTAACTGTCAATATGCCCTTTGTAATATTCCGTAAGATCAATCGATTTTGAGCTTCCATCGATCCATGCTTCCAGCCGATGACCGATCGAATTAGCAGACGAGTTTATTCCGGAACTGTCTTGCAATTCAACAATAAGCGTAGGATTACTCTTTACAACATCGCCCGAACGAAATGATGCGTTATCGAAATAAATCGAAATCGTCGGACCAATGGAATCGGGCACAGTGTTCGGGTTTGTCCCGCCGACGATGAAGTTTGTCGTGTATCCACGTCCGTCCACTGCGGCATTCGAGAAGTAAAGAGACATCCTCCCTTTCTTATTTTCGTACGCAATATCTTTGGGAATGATGAACGTCGCATCTATTTCGCCATTTTTGATTGATGCTTCGCCCTTATAAATGACAGCGCCGTTTTCAGATATTGGTACTGAAGGGATTTGGGGAATCGTTCTCGTGCGCTCTGCATCAAAAACGGTAATCAGTGCGGTACCGTTAAAGTTTGTCATTTTTGCGCCCGCTGTATCGCGGACAGAACCTTTCACACTAACCCTTGCCAGAGCGCGGAGGGTATCAAGCGCGGCGACAGGCTTCCCGTTAATCGTATCAATAGTAACAACGCCTATGGGAGAAACAAGTCGTAATGTTGGATCACCAAGGAGAAAATATTTCTGTTTATTCTGTAAATTACCTAAATCGTTTTTCGTCAACATCGTTGCATCACCCAACCGCATGATGGGATTTGCTTTCAACATATATGAATAAAACGATTGATTTGTTGCTGCATTTGCATCTGCATAGACAGCACGAGTAGCACTCAGAACGCCGATAGCACCGCCGTTCGTCGCAACCATAACTTCTTCCGCAGAACTTTGCTCACCCGGTTCATCAAATCTCCCCCAATCGCACGTCGCAGCAACAATAAACGTCAATCGGTCGTTATTGAAAAATTGCGTCCTGGTATCATCATATGTCAATATCGCTTCGTGCGCCCACACCTTCGGATTTCCATGTCCAGCATAATTCAAGATAAGGGTGCCGTTATTTACTTGATCGATGATTGCCTGTCTTGCTTCGGGACGTCGCCGTCCGGACGAAGCCAGTATCAATGGATATTCCTCTGTATAAATTCGTTTCACCTCAAAGTCGTCCGGTGTGCTGCTGCTTGCAAGTATCTCAGAGTCGCTTGTATTAAATACTTCACCCCCGGGATTATCTGTGGACCAAAGATCGTCAGCAACAATTGTAATTGTGTTTTTCCAGGGTGATTTGAAGGATTGTGTTTCGTACTTAATAATCCTGTCAACACATGCTCTTGCCTGATCTATTGAACGGGGACAAAGCCGCCCGTGGGCAATTGAAACAGTTGTTGAATTGTTCGGATCGAGATATGCGAAATAATCTTCATAGTTATACGAATAGATCTTATTATTGGACTCTGCCGTTTGAATGGTCGGCACCCACCATCGATCGTTACCCAAAATCAGCTTGTGATCAGCACTCGCATCTCCGAAGAACAAGACATATTGTGGTTTTATATTCCAGTTGACAGTGGCGTACTTTAGAAAATCCCGCATTGCAGTCGGGTCAGGTAACCCAAGCCCGAACTCATTGAACAATGTATCCACATCGACAACAACAGTTGAGATCGGTGTAGAGAAAGACTCTTTGTGATTCTTCAATCGCACTGCTTCAGATTTAAATTCCCCGGCAGTGATAATGATAAATTCAGCGCCATTGAAACCGTGCAAGTTTGAATTCGGAAGTTTGACGAACGACTTCGGGTATTTGAATGCCGATGAGGTACCGATCCAGTACCGTTTTACTGAATTTAATCTGCACGAATCTCTAAACGATACCATTCCCATCTGTTGTTCCATCTGGTGTTGCACTTTTTTTACGGCGGCAACATCCGTGATCTCAAAGACGGAAATATCGTTGGAAGTGAAGCCGTTCACCTGGAAATCGACAAACCCGGAAGTGTCGGGAGTGTGGAACATCAATTGATCATTCTGCGCCGTCAATTGCTGTTGATAATATAATCTGACCCAATCGATAAATCCGGATGCAACTGAACCATTCGCCTTGTAGGTAAATTTCAGATTGCTACGACTGTCGGTAAGATTGACCGCCGCCGTAACGCCGGAGGTCCCTTCGCGCGCATAATCGGCAGCCGGATTTTCAAGTGAATCATCCGTCATGCCCTGAAGGAAGAGAGAAGCGATTGTTGAACCGGATTCTTCCACGACAAAGGTTGCATCAACATTTGCACGAGAAAAAAGATAATACTCATATCGGACGGATGTTCCGGGAATCCAGCCGTCCAATTTAGTGCTGACCACTCTCGATTCATTCTGATTCAGCGGAGCACTTACCCAATTCTGTCCGGAAAGGTTGAAATTGAATTTTTCTTCCTTGAAGAAGGTCTTACCCAACACACGGGTTACTTTTGCACCGCTCCCAACCGAATAGGACGTTTGCTGCATACTTTTCACAGGAGCAGACGCACCGATTGAAAGGAAATAATAATTACTGTTGGAATATATATTGATATAGTGTCCGAATTTTTTTTGGACGGGATCATAGAGCCATCCTCGTGTTCCCTGTCCATAAAAGAGTATATAATCGTCATCGTTCGACTGCGCGTTATTGCCAAAGACATAGTGTACGGCAACCTGAGGAAGATCTGCCGGTCGCGGAGTAGAAAGATTCTCGGGCAAGTTCCTACCGTCGCTGCCGAATATCTTTACGTCGGTAATTGACGAAAGCGTTGAAGGTTCAATCCCAAGAGAGCGAAGGTATGTGGCATCAATCTTATACATTCCATCTTCAACCACTTCCATTTTAATCCACGTTCCGGACGCCAAGAGTGCATTAACTGCGACAGATTTTTTAAATTGGGTCGTTGAACCCCAGCGCTTACCAGCCGGATAATTTATCAATGCTGCCTTCGCCCATTCATCGTTCCCAGAAGTGTTAAAGGTGCCATCGTTCTTACCGTAATCAATTCTGACAACAATGCGGGAATACTTTCGCAATGTTTTTGTTGAAGATAAATATTGGAACGGAGTGATCACAAGATTAGCGGTATTCCATCCTTTTACCATACCGACGTGTTGCAATGAAGCAACTGTTGAGGGAAAAAATTCCTGTTGTGATAAAAATTTTGGAATATACTTTCGTTCTACCGCACCCATATTATCTTTAGGAATGATTTGAGGAACCGGCGCGATGATGAATCCTTGCACCGTTTCAAAATCAGCGGCTACAATTGTCGCACTATTTCCCGAATGTCCCGGTACTGCAAGTGAAATCACACGCGCACGCAGATCTTCACTTCCCACGGCATCATTCATGGGGCGAAAACCGTATTTAAATTGCGGAAGGTGATACTCTCCTTCATCAGTGACAATTGTCTGATCCGGAAAATACAACGGACGAAATTCAATTGTCATGCCGTTATCATCCGATGTAATGACCTTCACGTCGGGATAAAGATCAGAACTCTGCGCATTCAACAGCGCACATAAACAGCAAGAGAGAATCAGGATGTACTTGAACATTTTCATATAAACAAAAAAACCGAACGTTGAATTGGTTGAACCTTCAAACGTTCGGTATGCAAAAAAGCAACCAGTATAAACGTTAAAGGTGTCTGCAGTAGTACGAACAGATACTAAACCTTTAACAAAAAATCTATACTCGTTGCTCCTTGTTCATTGGTTATTTCTGTGATAAATATAGACAAGCATTGCTCTTTTGTCAACACCTTTTTTCTGCCTGAATCTTGCCTGAGACAGAGAATTATCGTTAGATTGACCGCATCGGAAATTCATTCATGACAATTTTCAAGAGCATTCAATGTTTCGATTCGTACTTTCATTCATCATAATGACCGCCATGGTACACACTCAGCCTACTGTCCATTACACCCTAGGAATGTCACATCCTTCAACTCACCTGCTTGAGGTACAAATCAGAGTCGAAGAGGTGAAATCAAAAGCCCTCGATCTCCATATGCCCGCATGGAGGACCGGCAGATATTTTATTTTCGATTTTTCCGGAGGCGTGCAGGAATTTTCAGCAATCGATGACAACGGCACACTTCTGCCATGGAAGAAAATCGACAAAGACACCTGGCGCATTGAACGTGACGGTGCAAAAACAGTCACGGTGCGATATAAAGTGTATGCAAATGAATTCAACCAACGAACAAGGGAGTTGAACGGCGAACATGCATTCGTGGATCCTGCGGCTGTATTCATGTACGTTGACGAATTGAAAACATTCCCTATTGAAATTTCAATACATCCGTACGGCGACTGGCATGTTACAACAGGACTTGATGAAGTTGAAGGAAAAAAATTCACTTACACTGCTCCATCATTCGAATATTTTGCCGACTCCCCCATCGAGATCGGCAACCAGCACGATTTCGAATTCCTCGTTGACGGAAAGAGCCATATCATCAGCATCTATGGCGAAGGAAATTGGAACGCAGATACTCTCATACGCGATTTCACAAAGATCATTCTTGCCAACAAAGAGTTCTGGGGCGATCTTCCGTACAAGAAATATATCTTCTTTATTCATTGCCAGCCAAATGCAGGGGGCGGAACGGAGCATATTAATTCCACCATTATGGGAGCCCGTCCTTTCATTTTTTCGAATCCCGCCGCATACAACGGATTTCTTGGATTGGTTTCACATGAATATTTCCATACGTGGAATGTCAAACAGCTCCGCCCGAAAGCGTTTGCACCATACGATTTGTCTAAAGAAAGTTATACTGAAGAATTATGGATCAGCGAAGGAACAACATCGTACTATGATGACTTGATTTTAGTCCGTACCGGTTACCGACAGGCAAATGAGTATCTAGATGTAATCGCCCAAATGATTTCGTCAGATCGTTCACGCCCCGGCAACAGCATTCAGCCTTTAAGCCAGGCGAGCTTTGATGCGTGGATAAAATATTGGAAGCGGCAGCAAAATTCTTACAAGGCAGAGAGCGATTATTACGGCAAAGGATCGCATGTCAGTCTGCTGCTCGATCTTGAGATCCGGCATAGATCGAACAATGCATCATCACTCGACGATGTGATGAGAACAATGTATCGACGCTTCCCTCTGACGAAAGGATTTACAAATACCGACTTCATCAGCGTCTGTGAAGACTTTGCGGGAGGCAGGATGAAAGAATTTTTCAACAACTATTTGTACGGTACAGCGCCGCTTCCTTGGGAAAATATCCTGACGTACGCGGGATTGGAAGTTTCCGTAAAAGATACCGCAAAAAAAATAAATCTGGGCATCACCACGCAGGATGTCGGCGACAAGATCAAGGTAACCGGAGTGATGCCAAACTCTCCCGCTGAACGATCAGGTATTGAAATAAACGATGAAATCATCGCTCTCAACGGCTACCGTGTGCGAACCACGGATTTGAATGAAAGAATTTCTTCGCTTGGTGAAGGAAATCAGATTGTTCTGGCGCTGTTTAGAAATGATAAATTGAAGGAGATCAAGGTTCGGCTGGAATATTTCGGCTTTGCCGCCTATTCTGTAAAAAAGGTATCAACACCATCGAATGTGCAGAAAAATATCTATGAAGGATGGTTAAAAACCCCGTACTAACTTACAACGCCGTAGTATCTTAACTTAAGAATTAATATCACGTCATGCTGACGAGTGTCAGCATCTTTGTTAAAATACAAATGCCGAAACAAGTTCTGCTTGACATATTATCAAAATTTAGACAGCATCTGCTATGCTAATCGTTGTAAATTCCGCAAATTTTTCGTACCTTTGTTCAGTTATGGAAATACTCTCCACTAAATAAAGGTTGTATGTCGAAACCTCTCAATATCCTCTTCGTAACGAGCGAAGCGGAACCTTTTGCAAAAACAGGCGGATTAGCGGACGTATCAGGGGCTCTCCCACAAACCATCAAAGAACTCGGGCATGAAATCCGCATCATGATGCCACGGTACGGCACCATCAGCGAACGAAAATTCAAGCTGCATGATGTGATCAGATTGCGGGAAATCTCCGTCCCTGTTGGCGATGAAATGAAAACCGGGCATGTGAATTCATCCTTTATCTCAAGCCTGAAAGCGAAAGTACAGGTCTATTTTCTTGCAAATCAGGAGATGTTTAACCGTGCGGGGCTTTATATCAACCCGGAGTCAAAAAAGGATTATCACGACAACGATATCCGATTCATCTTTTTCTGCCGAGGCGTTCTTGAAACATTAAAGAAACTCGGCTGGCAGCCGGACATCATTCATTGCAATGACTGGCAAACGGGACTTATTCCTGCCTATATGAAGACCGTCTATAAAGACGAACCGCTCTTCAAGAATATCAAGACCATCTTTACAATCCATAACCTTGGATATCAAGGGCAGTTTCCCGCAGAATCGTTCAAGAAAACCGGCATGCCGGAATCTGAATTCAACATGAATGGCGTCGAGTTTTACGGAAAATTGAACTTCATGAAGGCTGGACTCGTCTATGCTGATGTCATCACGACAGTGAGTGAAAAGTATGCGCGGGAGATCACGACCTCGGAAGAGTACGGAGCAGGACTCGAAGGGATACTGAAGAAGCGAAAGAAAGATCTGCACGGAATCATCAATGGCATAGATTACAATATCTGGAATCCCGAAATCGACCCGAATGTCGATCAGCGGTACGACATAAAATCGCTCGAAGGGAAAGAACAGAACAAGATTGCTCTTTGCAAGAAGTTCGGACTGGAATATAAAGAAGGAGTCCCTGTCATCGGATGTATTACAAGACTTGTGGACCAAAAGGGAATCGATCTCATTAAAGAGATCGCGGACGATATGATGAAGCTCGACATCCAGTTCGTTATGATCGGCATCGGCGAAAAGCGGTACCATGAATATTTCGAATCGTTCAAAAAGAAGCATCACAAAAAAGCTGGCATCATGTTCGGCATGAACGAAGAGATTGCACATATGATCGAAGCGGGCGCCGATATGTACCTGATGCCGTCACGCTACGAACCGTGCGGATTGAATCAATTGTACAGTCTCAAGTACGGAACAGTGCCGATCGTCCGCGCGACGGGCGGATTGGATGATACAATTCAGGATGTCGGTACGGGCGGGAACGGCACCGGTTTCAAATTTAACAAGTATGACAGCAAGGAATTGCTCAAGACTATCCAGCGTGCCGTGAAAACGTACGGCGATCAGAAAACGTGGCAGAAGATCATGCGCAACGGAATGGCTAAAGATTTTTCATGGGAATCGTCCGCAAAGAAGTACATCAATCTCTATCGCAGTTTATTGAAGTAACGGAGCGGCGGTGCAATCAAAATTTGCCGTGTTTGTCGATAGGGACGGAACGATCAACGTAGATGTTGATTTCCTCTCGTCGCCGAGCCAACTCCAACTCATTCCGCGCAGCGCAGATGCAATCCGAATACTCAACGAGCTTGGCATTCCGGTTGTCGTCATCACGAATCAATCGGGTATCGCGCGCGGATTGTATTCCGAGAATGACCTGCGGATCGTACACAGCGCAATGGATGAGGAGTTAAAGAAACACAACGCATCCGTACTCGATTATTTCTATTGTCCCCATCACCCGGATGAGGGGCTTCCCGAGTATCGTGTTGATTGTCAGTGCCGCAAACCGAAACCGGGAATGCTGTATCAGGCACAGGCAAAGCACGGGTTCGATCTGACACGCTCGTTTGTCATCGGAGATAAATGCATCGATGTTCAAACAGGAAAAACAGTCGGCGCGACGGCTATTCAGGTATCCACAGGGTACGGAACGAATGACAAAGAAACGTGTAACAGCATACGGGATTATTATGCAACCGACTTGTTCGACGCAGTCCAATTCATCAAAAAGAAACTAGAACCAAACCAATGAAGCACGTACTCACAGTATTCTTCTTCGCACTATCGGTTGTTCTTATCGGATGTGCAGACAAACCGAAATCTATAGGCAAAGACCTCATCCTCCCCGGAGATACATTCAAAGAATCAACCGTAACGTCGTCTTCGGATACGACATACAGAACACCGATCGTCAATGGATATGCTCTCAGCACACTTGTCGGCAAACTGCCCACCGGCGAAGAGTACATTACATTGCTTGATTTTTACCGCACATCCAGCGTAGATTCACTCAAAGGGGCGAAGATCGATACTGTTGAAATACGATTAACGGTGAATTACAGACTGCTCCCTGCTTCTCCTCCCATAGCGCTG
This sequence comes from Bacteroidota bacterium, assembly GCA_040751955.1. Classification (GTDB taxonomy): domain Bacteria; phylum Bacteroidota; class Ignavibacteria; order UBA10030; family UBA8401; genus SpSt-333. The sequence continues at coordinate 6,890 of JBFMFY010000025.1, read as the reverse complement.
AATGTGTACGAAGTGCTTCAATCATTCTCCGAAGGAACCTTTACTTCGGACACATTACAAACGTCAACAATCGGAGCAGTATCGTTGGGGACATTTTCTGATTCGATGAATTATTCTCAAACGGTGTTTGCCCGCTTGGATACTGCAGTTGCACGCCGTTGGGCAGACGACTACCTCGACACTTCGAAACCGGATTTTCACGGATTTGCTGTCAAGATGCTGACAAATTCGGGAGTGATCGGTTTCGCTCCGTTTAGCGTCCTTTCAAATGTCACTCCCGTGTTGGTCATTAAATACACAAAAAACGGAAATCTGGACTCACTCAAATTTACATCGGGGCAGGATACCTACGTCGGAATATATGCGACGCCGCCAGGGTTTGCCGATCTTGAAGTTCGCGGCGGCGTTGGTGTACGTTCAAAATTGAAGTTTGATGTAAGTTCCTTCACGGGAAACCCGATTGTAGCCAGGGCAGTGATGACTCTTACGGTCGATACAGCACTGAGCGTGTATTCCGGATACACACATGATTCTCTTGTCGCAGTACTCGCATTACCCGGACCAAATATTGACACTTCAAACACAGAATACTTCGCCTACGGAACTAAAAAATCGGCAGCAGGGTCAAATCCGGTGTATGAATTTTCTATTACTGAAATATCGCAACGCTGGATCAATAATCTCAGTGTAAACGAAGGGGTAACAGTCCGCTGGGCAGCAGAAAACAGCTCCGGCGACAGAATCGTATTCTTCCCGCACTCTGCACCCGATTCTACCAAACGTCCGAAATTGAAAATTCTTTATTCAGAGAAAAACCAATGAAACAGTTTCTTGCAGTTACATTTGCACTCTGTTCACTCGCTCTTGCCGGTGAAGGATCGGTGTATTCGAGATACGGAATTGGAGAAATCCATCTCGCATCTCGCGGAAAAAATATTGCGATGGGAAGTGTCGGCGTAGGGATGTTCGGAGAAACGTTCATAAACTTTGCCAACCCTGCAGGACTCGCAGGCATCACCCGTACGCTGGTCAACGCGGGATATCAATACCGGAATTACAATTCCGAAGATGCATCGGGAACAAGTGTAGTCGGAACAGGAAACATCAGCGAGTTCGGACTTGCAATACCGATCTATTTACCGAAAAAAATTGTGTTATCACTTGGTGTCCTTCCCTTCTCCTCTGTCGGATACCAGCAGGAGGCAACTCAACAAGTCGGAAGTGACAGCGCCAATATCATTCAACAGTTTGAAGGACGAGGCGGATTGAATTCAGCACAGCTGAGTTTGAGTTACTCCGCAACGTCCGATATTACTGTGGGGCTTACCGCTCATTACCTTTTCGGCGCAATCTATCAAGACCATTCCATTCATTTTTCGTCGTCCGAATTCTTCGGCGGATCGTACAATCAAACTCTTTCATTGAGCGGCTTCGGTCTAACACTTGGAGGATTGTATGCAGGGATCGACAAAGCGCTCGGAATTTCGACGAACGGAAATGTGAATCTCGGCGCAGCATTTTTCAGCGGCTCCTCATTGGATTTTGACGATGAGATTCTCCGTAATTTTTCGTCAAATCAGGACACCATGGCAGCAAATAACAAAACTATGAGCCTTCCCTTCGGCTTTTCTTTCGGGCTGTCATATTCCCGCAACAAAGTGATCTATGCTGCCGACTTTGATTTTCAAAATTGGGATACCTACAAAGTCAACGGCATCAAACCGACGGAAATTCAGAACAGCGTACGGGCAGGAGCAGGAATTGAGTTTCTGCCGTCGGATAACTTTGTTGAGTCATTTTGGGACAGAATATCGTACCGGGTCGGCGGATATTACCGCATCACAAACACAAAAGTGAACGGCACATCGATCGATGAAATGTTTGCATCGGGAGGGATCGGATTGCCGTTAAGCTTCGACTCCCGTCTGAATATCGGATTGGAGTACGGAATCAGAGGAACGACCTCATCATCGTTGATCAAAGATACCATCATTCGATTCACCGTTTCGCTTACGGCGTCGGAATTGATGTTCATTCCCCCGCCGATTGACTAAACACTTCAAACCTTATGATAGCACTCGCCAGCGACCATGCCGGATTTCAATACAAAGAGAAGTCGAAAGTACTTCTCACAGAATTGAAATTCGAATTCAAAGACCTTGGAACCTATTCTGCAGATTCAGTTGACTATCCCGATTTTGCACACGCAGCTGCCGAAGCTGTATCCAAAGGTGAATGCGAATGGGGAATTATTGTCTGCGGCACAGGCATTGGAGTTTCAATCGTTGCAAATAAACATAAAGGGGTTCGAGCGGCAGCGTGCGAGTCTGTCACGGCGGCATCGCTTGCTCGCAGACATAACAATGCAAATATTCTCTGCCTCGGCGAGCGGCTTGTCGGCTGGGGCGTTGCAGAAGATATGATCAAAACATTTTTGACGACAAATTTTGAAGCGGGACGTCACACGCGACGCGTTGAAAAAATTCATTTGCTGACTGGCCGATAATAATCCCACTGCGAGTAAACCATGAATCATATCCAACAATTCGATCCCGAAATTTACCAGGCAATCAAGAACGAACAACACCGCCAGAATACGAAACTGGAATTGATCGCATCTGAGAATTTTGTTTCCACTGCAGTGCTCGAAGCAGCAGGGACTGTATTGACAAACAAATATGCGGAAGGATATCCGGGTAAACGATACTACGGCGGCTGTGAATTTGTCGATGTGGTTGAAGAACTTGCGCGCGACCGCGTTAAACAACTCTTTGGCGCTGAATATGCTAATGTGCAACCCCATTCCGGTTCGCAAGCAAACATGGCGGTCTATTTCACATTCATCAAACCGGGTGACAAAGTACTTGGAATGAATCTGTCCCACGGCGGGCATCTAACACACGGTTCACCGGTGAATTTTTCGGGACAGATGTACAACTTCTCCGCCTTCGGCGTCTCGAAAGAGACCGGCTACATTGATTACAACGAAGTGGAAGATGTCGCGAAACGGGAGCGTCCGAAATTGATCACGGTCGGCGCGAGCGCATATTCCCGGAATATCGACTACAAAAAATTCAGAGAGATTGCAGATAAAGTTGGTGCATTCCTGTTTGCCGACATCGCTCATCCTGCGGGATTGATCGCTTCTAAATTATTGAACGACCCGCTTCCCCATTGCCATGTTGTTACATCAACAACACATAAAACATTGCGCGGACCTCGCGGCGGACTTATTCTCGTTGGAAAAGATTTTGAGAATACGTGGGGATTGAAAGCGCCAAAATCGGGCAGAACGAAAATGATATCGGAACTGCTCGACTCGATGGTCATTCCCGGCATTCAAGGGGGACCGTTAATGCACATTATTTCCGCAAAGGCAGTTGCATTCAAAGAAGCATTGCAGCCTGAGTTCAAAACCTATGCACAGCAGATCATTAAGAATGCGCAAACGCTTGCATCACATCTCGTGAGTAAAGGATACAATATCATTTCCGGCGGAACGGATAATCATTTGATGTTGATCGATCTTCGTACTAAGAATGTCACCGGCAAAGAAGCACAGGAAGCACTCGATGAAGCGGGAATTACAACCAACAAGAACGCCGTACCTTTCGACGATAAGTCACCGTTGATCACCAGCGGCATCCGCATCGGCACGCCGGCGCTCACCACTCGCGGTATGAAAGAGAATGAAATGAAAGTCGTCGGCGATCTGATAGACGAAGTGATCCGGAATATCGGAAACAAGAGTGTGTACGAATCGGTGCAGAAGAAAGTGATTGATCTTTGTTCAGGATTTCCGCTGTATAAAGAGATGCAATAAAACGGTGGCTGCAACCTCTAGAACGCGCTGAATCAAAACAAGAATGCCCAACGACCAAAAACACACCGACGAACGGGAAATGGGATTCCTCGACCACCTTGAGGAATTACGCTGGCGCATTCTTAAAGCGGTTCTCTCGGTGCTGGTCTGCTCGATTGTTGCAGCGTTCTTTTCAGAGTTCCTTGTCAAGCAAGTGGTACTCGGACCGCTGCTGGCGGTAGGATTAAAAGCACAAGTACTTACGCCGTACGGCATCGTGCTCACCTACATGCAAGTCGTTATAGTGGCGGGAATTATCGGAGCAATGCCGGTCCTTCTCTATCAGGTGTGGCAATTCGTGGCGCCGGGACTCCTGCCGAATGAGCGGAAATACGCATGGTGGATCGTTTTTTTTACTTCGTTCTGTTTCCTTGCAGGAATTGCGTTCGCATACTTTATCCTTGTTCCGACAGCACTGAAATTCTTCTCAACGTTTGGCACTGATATCTTCGAATTGAACATTGCGATCAACGAGTACATCAGCTTCATGCTGAGTTTAATTTTAGGCGCCGGGCTTGTGTTTGAATTGCCAATGATCACCTACTTCCTTACGAAGATCGGCTTGCTGAACCCGGCATTCATGAGAAAATACAGACGGCATGCAATCGTGGTAATACTGATTATCTCGGCAATCGTAACGCCAACACCGGATATATTAACACAAAGCCTGCTGGCAGCGCCGATGATACTGTTATACGAAATAAGCATTTTCATATCAAAATTCGCACAAAAAAAGTCCGGTTCATAATCTGCAAAACAATCTGCGCGATCCGCGCAATCATATATGGGATTGATCGTTACAAATACATTAGACGAAATTAAAGCACCGGTAGAGAACGAACTGAAATCGTTCACCTCGTTCTTCAAGCAGTCGATGCGCTCAAGCGTTACGTTGGTCGATACGATTGCTCGATATATCGTAAAGCAGAAAGGAAAACGTATCCGTCCGATCGTTGTCTTCCTCACTGCAAAGACATGCGGCACCATCAACGAAAGCACATTCAGAGGAGCAACGCTCGTCGAGATACTTCACACAGCCACGCTCGTGCATGACGATGTGGTGGATGATTCTGATACGAGACGCGGACTTGCGTCGATCAATGCGGTTTGGAAGAACAAAGTCGCCGTGCTGATGGGGGATTATCTTCTCTCAACGGGATTGATGATCTCACTGAAGCACAACGATGTCTATTTTTTAAAGACAGTTTCCGACTCGGTCCGCAGGATGAGCGAAGGCGAAATTCTGCAGATACAGAAAAGCCGCGAACTGGATATCGACGAAGAGACATATCTCAAGATCATCTCCAACAAGACCGCCTCTCTCCTTTCCACCTGTTCGGAGATCGGCGCAGCAAGCACCACGGAAGATCCCAGACAGCGAAAACTGATGAAAGACTTCGGGGAGAATGTCGGGATGGCATTTCAGATCAGGGATGATATACTCGATTTCACATCTCGCAAAAGCATTCTCGGCAAGCCGATCGGAGGCGATATGAAAGAGAAGAAAATTACTCTCCCGTTGATCCATGCATTGAAACACTCTTCAAAGCAGGATGCGAAACGTGTGCTGAAGACGATCAAGAACGGCGCGAAGGGAAAGGATGTTGAATACGTCGTTGACTTCGTCCACCAGAACGGCGGCATTCAATATGCCGAACAGCGCGCACATGATTTCGGAAATGCAGCTCGCGAATGCCTGAAGCCGTTCCCCGATTCGGAATCAAAAAAATCTCTCGAAATGTTCGTCGATTTTGTGATGGAGAGGGAGAAGTAGCAAGATTGATAGATGGTGAGAGGTTGGATTGTTGGATAAGAGCCGAATCTTCGATTCGGCTCTTTGTTAGTACTCTCTTTCATCATCAAATTCTTTCGGCTCGATCTTTGGTTGTTTCTTCTTCTGCCTTCCACCTCTTCCATCCTCAATTTCAATATCCGGAATGTGGTTGAATGCAATACGTGCGGGAGAAGATTCCAGTGCTGAATGTGCGCCGCCAAAATAAAGCGCACTCTTGCCGAACCGCAGGTTCAATTCATCGATCGCCGATAACAATGCTGCAGATTTTTCCTCATTCTCAAATAACGAGCCGGTGTGTTCTTCTTCAGGAACCAAATGGAACAATGTGACCGACACACGCAGCGGCGTCTCTTTCATTCGCGGCTTTCGCTCGAGCACTTTCTGCAATGCTTCGGTCAATATGAGCGTGTCGGATGTCTCGGAGAAAGAGATATCGTCGCTCCAACTCTTGTTGTCGAAAAAGCCAATCCCCACCTGCATTGCACGAGTCCGATACTTCATCTTCCGCAGCCGCATCGCCGCTTTCTGCAGCATACGGTGCATCACAGCGATGGCATCTTTCTCATTGCGATGCTGAGGCGGAAGCACATGCGAATGCCCCACAGTCGATTTGTGCGTTGGCGGCAGCGGCGGTTCAATCCCGCGTAAACGTTCATACATTCTCTCCCCTTCAACCCCGCCCCAAACAGTTCGTAGTGCATCCTTGTCAGCATTACACAACTCCTCAACCGTATAAATACCCTTACGATTCAGCCTTTTTGCCATGTTTCTGCCGATGCCGGTCAGGTCCTGCAGTTCCAACTTAAAAAGTATCTGTGGCAGATCTTTTTCCTCGATCACCACAAGTCCGTTCGGCTTCTGCATGTCCGATCCTGTCTTGGCGAGAAAGATATTCGGTGCGATGCCAATTGAACAGCGCATATACTCGCCGACTTTTTTTGCGATCGTCGTTTTGATCTCCTTCGCCAGTTCGATTGCATTCTCTTTCTTCTTCTGACTGCCGCTTAGTTCGCACGCCATTTCATCAATCGATTTTACCTGCAGGACAGGAATGCACGATTCAACGGCGGCGATGAGTTCATTGTGGTACTTTACATAGAGAGGCGGGCGGGCTTCGAGAATGGTTATATCGGGACAAAGTTTCCTTGCATCTTTTGCAGATGTCCCGGTTTTGATGCCGAACTTTTTTGCTTCATAACTGGCGGCAATGCAGGCAGTATTCTCAGCCATGAC
>JBFMFY010000024.1:0-41498 GCA_040751955.1 Bacteroidota bacterium | reverse complement strand
ATACAGATAAAATATTTCCGGTTCTCATTAAAAATCATGTTTAGTTCTACTACATCTTTGATAAAAATACTTTGGTGCAATAGGATCTGATACCGTATAAGCCGCTATTTCTTCATTGCCTAACAAATCTTCACCTAATTTATCTCATTCAAAATAAATTCATTCAGAATAGAGAAATATTCTCGACGAATCTCAATAAAGCTATTCGCAGTAAGATTTTTTATTTTCTTGTATAACTTATCAAGAGAAGCGATGTCTTTCCCAACTCCCGTCAGTAATTCTTCTTTATGTACATTTTCATGAGCTAAAACTTTATCATAAAACCGGCTATTACCTGAAACAAAGATTTTTACTGTTGGATTATCAATTCTTTTCATTTTACTTATTCCATCAACTTTGTATCTCAGGATATTCCCCTTTTTATCAAATACTGGCACAAAGTCAGGTTCACCAACAATCCTTAAATCATGTATTGTTTTTCCGCCAGGCACTGGTAAGAATACACCCATTTTCCCTTTTGTTTCAAATTTATCGCCTCCAATGTAAAGAATAGCTCCTAGATTGTAGGAAGATGTTTGACTGCATGGTGGGCATTCTCTATCCGGGTCCGCATACCACTTTGCATTACTCACAATCACTGATTGATGAGCATTATCCGGAATGAAATTCACAAACGGATTATTTCCCCCATTGGGATTTTCCGGTTCCCAACTCCATTCAAACGAGCTTGCACTGATTGACTTTGGATATATATCAACTTGAAAATCTATGTTATCACCATCTTTGACGATTCCTTTTGATGGTGTAATTGTAACACCAACCGCGTAAATTTTGTCCTCTTTTACTGTAGTTGCACCTTTTGAATCGATCGCGGTTATCTTGACAATAAATTCACCTATTTGATTGAGGATAAATTCCTGTTCAGGTTCATATTTTATACTAACAGCATCGCCGTCTGGATCAGTAGCTTCAGCGGTCACTGTAACAATATCGTTATAAGCGAAGTATCGGCGATTGGGCGTATAATTTATTTTTGTAATGAGTGGAGATTTATTTACATTATTTTTCCTAAACGTAATCTTCCTTGCCACCGTCTGTTCGCCGCCACACTCTCGTGTTGCCGTCGCATTCACCGTCACCGTCGCCTCCGATACAAGAGGCGTTATGTGATCTGCTGCGGCAATGCTGTTCGATGGAGTCCATGTTACAACCGCATCGGCGGGAGTGTGTGTCTCTTTCAACACAATCGTCGGAAGATACTCATCAGTAACGACAATGGTCGTATCCTCTCCTGGGAATGTAATACTTATTGTCGGAGGAGTCACCGGCGCAATGCGAAAATGTACATACCCGAACACGATATCCGCGGGAACATAATAGACCGGATCGTAATGCAAGATCACTTCCAGCGTTTTAACGTCAAATCGGTGTGTAGTGGTAGGACGAATCTCGACCGCCGGATACGATACAACCGTGCCGCTGGCATTTGCCCCCTCTTTATATGTAATATCGAGTCGCCCGTAAAGAGTCGTAACCGGACCGATTGGATACGTAGAATTATCAAACAATCCCGACACGCCGCAATTGAATACCGATGTGCAGTACACCAATGTATCGGTTCGCGCGTCGGTGATAAAAATGATCCGGGGGCGGGGTGTTTTTACCGCTGTGGCATTGAGTTCATAGATAATGTTGTAGCAGGTTTGTGCGGGTGATGACTGCATCTCCTTTTCCGGCAATAGCAGTGTCGGTGTGATTGCGATCGAATCTTTAATGACGATTTGCGATTGTGAACCATTCGAGGTGAGAAGAATTGAGATAAGTATAAATGCTATTCTATGAAAATTTTTGTTTTGTTTTGTTTTGTTTTGTTTTGCACGTCTGGGTCCCCTTCAAGATAGGCATTGGAATTGTTGTTACCTGTGCTTGAGGAGTATAAAACGTTTGTCAGTAATTTGCAAGAGAAGAAATTATAAAGTGACGGATGGTACAGTGGTTTGGTGTCTTGAAATTAACGGTGCCACAAAGATCATTTCATTCACCCCTTGTACCAATCCGTTTTTGGTGTATAGAATGTCTTCAATTGCTTTTTCTGATTGTGGCGGTCAATGGCAAGTTGAATGAGCCTGTCCAGCAGTTCGCTATATTTGATCCCCGACGCTTCCCATAATTTCGGGTACATGCTAATGGATGTAAAGCCGGGAATCGTGTTGATCTCATTGAGAAAAATTTTTCCATCCTTCTGCACAAGAAAATCTATCCGCGCCATCCCTTCGCAATCCAGCACCTTGAATGCCTCGATTGCATACTGCTGAATTTTCTTTATGACATTCTTCGGGAGTTTTGCGGGAATCACTGCCGTCGATTTCCCGTCGACGTATTTTGCATCGTAGTCGTAAAATTCATTTGAAGGAATGATCTCACCCGGGATCGAAACGATCGGTTCATTATTGCCCAACACGCTCACTTCAATCTCGCGCGGTTTGACAACAGCCTTCTCAACTAGAATTTTCCTATCGTACTGTCCCGCCAGGTCTATTGCCGCAAGAAGTTCCTTCCTGCTGTGCGCCTTTGATATTCCCACGCTTGATCCTTGATTCGGCGGTTTAATGAAACAGGGATACTTCAGTTTCTTTTCTACGTCAGCAACGTACTTTTTCGAATTCTTTTTGTACTCACTAAAAAAGAACCAGATACTTTTTGTCACTGGAATATTTGCCCGCTCCAGCAATTGTTTTGCGACGATCTTATCCATGCCGACTGCAGAGCCGAGCACTCCCGCACCGACATACGGAATATCCGCCAATTCAAACAACCCTTGAATCGTACCATCCTCACCGAATGTCCCGTGTATCACCGGGAAAATGACATCAATGTGCTGGGCTGCTTGTGGAAATGCAGTGCTGACATTGACCAGCGATTGCTTTCGCGGATCCGGCAGGAGAACATGCTCGGGCAGCGTATCGAGAGAGGCGTGGTCCCTCAATAATTGAATTGCATTCACCTCGCTCAGCCAACGTCCGTCTTTTGTTATCCCGATCGGCAAGATGTCGTACTTGTTCTTGTCGAGTGCGTGAATGATCGATGCCGCAGAAACGAGCGATACTTCATGTTCTGCGGAGCGCCCGCCGAATAATACACCAACTTTTATTTTTTGGTTCATTGAATTTTTGTGCTTTAGTGTTTACGTGGTCAATGATACTTCATGGATTCTGGTAATGATTTCCATTTGTCTTTCGGCTCAAAATACTGCCACAGTGTTCGTGATACATTGCGGATGAGAACGTATCCTTCATTGCCGGCAAGCCAACTTTCATCTTGTTGATTTTTTGTAATAACGCAAAAGACATAATCGCCGGATGGTGCGTTTACCAGAACAACTTCCGAGCGTGATCTGTTCACCGCCCCTTGTTTGGATGCTGCGTGAACATACGGAGGAATTTCCGAGAGTGCTTCCCCGTCCCAATAGATGCGGGCAAGATTTCTGTACATCCGTTCGCTTGCCCAGGGTGAGATAATCTTTCCTTCACGAATCCTCACCAGAAGTTCGGACATTTCGCGCGGCGTTGTCATTCCCCAGCCGTAGCGCTCCCAAATCTCCCTTCTTCCCGGCGTACGCGAATTGACGCGTGTCTGGTGAAATCCGTTTTCTTCCATCAATTCATTGATGCGTGTTCCGGTTCCGGCAAGATATTGGCACCACAAACTTCCGGTGTTGTCGCTCGTCGTTATCATCAGCATCACAACTTTACTCAGCGCAATGCGACCCGAATCTTTCAATGTGCCGACGATATCTTCGCCGTCGTAAAACAGCGAATCGCGATAGATAAGTACTGAATCGTACTGCAGCTCCCCCTTTTCCACTTTGTCAAAAATCCCCACCATGATCGGCACCTTAATCATGCTTGCGGTCGGGAAGAGTGTATCGGCATTGATCTCGACTGTTTTTCCGCTCTTCAGATGGCGGACGTATATCCCGTACTCTCCCTTGAAATCTTTCACCAGTTCCAATAATTTTTTTGTAAGTATTTTATCCGGACTGGTTTTAGGAAATCCTGTTTCGGTTTGGGCGTTTGCCAGCGTTAGAAACAAAATCGTAAAGAATATTTTCTTCATGTGATTAATCTCTTTTATAAACACTCATCGCCAGCGCTTTGAGTTGCAAAACTTGCTGATCGCTCAATTGGCGTGCGCCGCCGAGCGATTCGGCAACAAACAGCGTATGGGCAATCTGTTCCACTTTTTCCATCTTGAAATATGCATCCCACAGATCCTTCCCATACGTTACCACGCCATGATTGGCAAGAAGAACAGCATCATGATCTTTGATAAACGGTTCGAGAGATTTCCCCAGCTCTGGCGTTGAAGGAGTAGCATACTCTGCGAGAGGAATTTCTCCGAACTGTACGATCACTTCAGGAAATATATTCTTCTTCAACGGAATACCAGCAGTCGCAAATCCGGTCGCATACACGGGATGACAGTGAACAACGGCGTTCACATCCGTTCTGTGTTGATAAATGAAGAGATGCATCAACATCTCGGTGGACGGTCTTCGAACCCCAGAAATCTGTTTTCCTTCAATCGATGTTTCAACAAGGTCACCGATCTCGACCAATCCCTTGTTCACCGCTGTCGGCGTTGCAAGGATATTCCCATTCAGTAACCGCACGCTGATATTCCCGTCCGTTGCCGCAACAAAACCTTTCTGCTCCGCTTTTCTGCACACATTAATGATCGCCTGCGCTATGTCGGCATGATCGGACATTACGTGAGAGGAGTCGCCGCTTTCCTCAATCCTTCGGAACTCTGCACTCCAAGTGATTCGTAAATTCGAACGGCTGATTTTGATTTGTTCAATGTATAGAAATGCACCCCTGCCACTTTGTGGTCGAGAAGATCCATCACTTGCTGCGTTGCCCAATGCACTCCGACTTTTTCAACGTACTCGTCGCTCTCGGCACGTGAAACAGCGCGAAGTAATTTTGCAGGAAAGCGCGCTCCGAGGGCGAGCTCAGCCATACGTGCTAATCCCTTTCTGCTCGTCACCGGCATGATTCCGGCTATAATCGGGACTTTGATCCCCGCGATTTCACAGCGCTCGCAAAAGTCGTAAAAATCTCTGTTCTCGAAAAAGAGCTGTGTGCAAATATAATCCGCACCTGCGTCAATCTTTGCTTTTAAGTAATCGATCTCTTTCAATCGGTTCGGCGTATCAGGGTGTCCTTCGGGAAATCCGGCAACGCCGATCCCCATCTTCGGAAAATTTTTTTTAATGAAGCCCACCAACTCACCGGCATTTGCGAATCCGTCAGGATGCTGCTGGAAACCGGTTTGTCCTTTGGGCGGGTCGCCACGGAGTGCCATAATATTCTGAATGCCGCTCTCAAAATATTTTGTAAGGATCTGTTTAATCTCATCCTTGCTCGAACCGACGCAGGTCAAATGCGAAACAATAGTGAGATCGGTTTCTTTATGCAAGCGCACAACAAGATCATGCGTCAATTGCCGCGTCGATCCGCCGGCGCCGTACGTCACACTGACATATGACGGCTTCAACGAAGTCAGTTCTTTGATCGATTCGAACAATGTTTTCGAAGCTTCTTCCGTTTTCGGCGGAAAGAATTCAAAACTAATGTGCGGACCGGGTTGCTTCAATACTTCTGCGATGTGCATTCAAACCTCAGAAAAATAAAAATCCCATCGTTGTGATGGGATATTATACTTAAAACCAAGTTGAGTATCAAACTAAGTTTGCTTAAGCAACAACACGTATCCTTCTTGTTCGAAATGTTTATCATCTGTCAATATTTCTGTCATTTGATTTTCCTTCATTAATACCATCGAAATACAATCTACTAAACTGTATTCTTTGTCAGGTCTTGAATTGTAGAGACCTAATCCCTTTGCAAAGATTTCTCGCGTCTGAGGAATAACTTTTACATTCGGATTTTGCATAATTCTTTTTACAGCTTCAGAAGCCTTGTTCCTCCAAAAATCTCCCTTACCTGAAAACTCGTTTAACACTTCAGTCAATACTGAATCTGTTGTATAAATTAATGATGAACCGATTGTTTTACTTGATTCTATAGCAGAAATATGAAATTGATCTTTAGGATTTAATATCGCTACCCAGTATACTGTATCAGCGAAGACATCTCTCATTGAAGGCTAATTTTGTATAGATACCGGTCGTGGTTGGATGCAAAATCAGAAGGAAGCTTCTCTATTTCCTCTGGGGGGGCATCTTTAATAATTGAAAGCAACTCATCTACTATTGAAGGATAAAGAATTTGATTTTCTGTGTCCTCTTTTTTAACCTCAATAACATCATCTAATTGCAAAATTTTTTTCAACACTCCTTGGATATTATATTCTCCCCTTCCTTTAATTTTGACTTTCTTTGAACGATGCTCTTTTAAGGCACTCGTAATTAGATCCTCTAATTCACTTGAGTAAGCAATTGTGTAATTTTCTTTTTCGTTAACATACAATTGAAAACTTTGTTTAACTACGTTAACCTCACCAACCTTGCCAGAAATTTCTACTGCATCTTCATAACCGCGATCTATAAACTTAATAATCTTATCTCTCTCTTCAGAGGTATAATTTACTTCTGGTTGATTTTTAACCTGAATTTTAATCGATTCATTTTCTTTAAGACTTGATCCCAATTTTGCAATAAATGGGATAATGTTTTTTGGCAAATCTTCAGGAAAAGGCTTATCGCTTTTAATACCAGCTATCGCCTTCTTAGTAATATCTACTGCTTCTATAATGGGCTTTTCAATGAAGAAATCATCTTGTTCGCTTTCTTCAAAATAAGCTTCAAGAGGAACAGATGCACTGCCGTCTTCTATCCTGTTAAATCGCAGTATTGTTTTTTCTTCAAAATTTTTAGGTAGCCTTTCCCGATTAGGGAATTTTTTCTTGTATAGTGATTTTGCCGTTTCCGAAACCAACGTTTGATACTCTATGAGAGTAGATAACGAATCAAGTGTCACAGAGTGATCATTAAAACGATCACCAGTGAGTTTGAGACTAACTATTTCTATCCACTTTCCTGTCATAGCGTAATCTAATTAGCAACATTTAAAAATTCAACTTACTATCGTTACTTCAGCAGATCCTTATACATTTTTTCGGTTGCTTTCAGATCGTTTTCAAACTCAACGAGTTGAATAAGATCGTAAACAAGCGGACCAAATGCTTTGTCATGAAGATTGACGATCTCCAAATGTTTCGGACAGAGTGTGATCCCGTTTTTATAGAACGGCGAGTTGGTCTGTCCGCCATTATCGGTTTCTACAATGAAGAGCACATCCACGTTCAACGTGCTTCCGCAGCCGGGCCATTGGCAGCACATCTTATCCCGTTGATAGATATACTTGCGCATATCTTCATTGTAATTTGGACCATGTTTTGTCGGAGGTGGCATACGCATAATGTTTGCGTGCAATATAGACTATTTAATGACGAAGGCAAGAGATAATTAGCACAGATACCCTACCTGTGAGTTACAACAACGTTCAAACTCTGCGGAATCACCGAAATCTCAATCTTTATGATATCCAGCCCGAATATTTCCCCATCGCCGTGAACGGGAAACGGTTTCTCGCACTCGATCACGATTGACGCAGTGTCGAATGAATCCACAATTTTTTTCTTTATATGCGCGCCGATCATAGTCGATGGAAGAATCGGAAGAACTGCTGCAACCGATTTTCCCCTCACGCAACAGACCTGAAATTTTCCGTCGTATGGTACGCCGTCCGGCGTCAATTTGAATCCACCCCCTTCCCATTTTCCGTTGCCGACACAGACAAGGAAGTAATCATCCTGCTTTGAATATTCTTGCGCCGTAACAGTGAACCGGTGCGGATGATACCCTATCAACGTTTGTACTAACGCGGTGGCGTACAACGGAATTCCCCGCAGCCGGGTGATCTGCTCGACGTGCTGCGCAACGGCGGCGTCAAATCCGGCGCCGAGCGAATTGAAAAAGTACCGTTCACTCTTTCTGCCGTCGGCATGGGTAATGACTGCTTTCCCCGAGTCGAACTTTTTCCGCTCCGACGAAAGGAACAATTCGATCACATGTTCCAGTTTTGACGGTGCATTCACCAGCCGTGCAAAATCATTTCCGGATCCTTCGCTCATCACGGCAAGAGTTGCCGCGGAGTTCACAAGCCCCGCAGCGACTTCGTTCACCGTTCCGTCCCCTCCGACAGCAACAACGTAGTCGCTCGTTTTAGACGCTTCACGTGCAAGTTCTGTTCCGTGTCCGCGGCGTTCCGTAGAAATAATCGCGTGTGGAATGGCATTATCCCAGAGATAAGCAATGAGTTGTTGTGCAAGATGTTTTGACCTGCCTCTGCCAGCAGCCGGGTTGACGATGAAGGTAACGTAATGGGTTGGCGGCATTACTCGTATCTCAACGCTTCGATGGGATTGAGTTGTGCCGCTTTGCGTGCGGGGTAAAAACCGAAAAAGACGCCGACTGCCGCTGAAAAGAGAAACGCCAATGCAATCGATTCAGGTGAAACAAGCGTTGTCCATCCCGCAAATTTCGAGATGAGACTTGATGAAAGGATGCCCAGCATCACGCCAATCAGACCGCCGAGCAGGCTGAGGACGATCGCTTCAAAAAGGAATTGAGCAAGAATGATTCTACCGGTTGCCCCCACTGACATACGAAGTCCTATCTCTTTTGTTCGTTCTGTGACCGACACCAGCATAATGTTCATAATGCCGATGCCGCCGACAATAAGCGAAATAGAAGCGATAGATGCAAGCAAAACAGTCAGCACCTGCGATGTTGACTGTGCCGCATTTGCGATTTCTGTCTGACTGCGAACAGTAAAATCATTTTCCTCCCACGGCTGCAATTTATGCTGCACACGAAGCACTTCGGTAATTTGTTGAATCGCATCATTCATCCGATCCTCGCTCACCGCCGATGCGAGCACACTTCCGAAAAAGTGCTGCCCCATCAATTTTCTTTGGACGGTGGTCGCAGGTGCGATGATGATATCATCCTGATCGTTTCCCTGCGCCGATTGTCCTTTCACTTCCAGCACGCCGACCACTTTGAACGGCATTTTTTTTATACGAATGATCTTCCCGATAGGATCGTCACCTTTAAAAAGATTATCAACGATGGTCTGACCGACAACGCATACCTTTGTCGCACCGCGGACATCTGCGTCGGTAAAATATTGTCCGCTCGACACGGGCCAACTGCGTATCTCGAAATACTCCGGCGTCACCCCCATCACTCCGGCACGCCAGTTCATTTCCTGATAGACAATTTGTGCGCCTGTACGAAGCGATGGTGTAATTAGTGCAACAGAGGGACATTGCGTCCTGATCGCCTCGATATCTTCATCGGTAAGAGTGGTTGCAGAACCACCGCCTGTTCTGACACCTTGTTGATTGGTTGAACCGGGAAAGATCAATATGATATTCGTACCGAGCGATGCAATCTGGTCTTTAATGCTTTGCTGTGCACCGTTCCCTACAGCCATCATCGCAATCACAGCGCCGACGCCTATGATGATGCCAAGCATCGTCAAGAAAGAACGCATTTTGTTGCGGGAGAGGGAGACCAATGCGACTTCAAGTATGTCTAAAATTCCCATGGTGCCGTGCTGTTGAATTTAACTCATAAACGCAGAGTGAAGGCTGCGACTGTGATTGAAAAAATAATCGTGAATCTTGAAACATTTTCATTTTTCCAAAATCAGAATCTGCGCGGCATACCGCCGGGATTGCGCTGCTGCGTGTTAAAAGGATTTGTTGTTTGCGTGGTGTTTGTGCGTTGACTGAAAGTACTGACAACAATTTCCTGACCCTCTTCAATTTTGCCGCGGACAATTTCAGTGAATGTTCCGTCGCTCAAGCCTGTGCGCACTATAATCGGTTCGAGTTTCTTCCGTTCATTCAGCACCCAGATTCTCCCGATACCTCGCGATGCCATGCGCTGTTGAAATGCCTGCGGGTCAAAATTCCCTCCTCCTTGTGCGAATCGCTCGCGCATGATTCTTCGCCGTTCTGAACGTGCGGAATCTTCTCCCCGCGATTCTTGTCGGAGTGAATCGGTTCTCATTTCAATTTGATCTTCCGGAGGGTTAAAACGTAATGCAAGCGTAGGCACTTTCAAAACTGATTCTTTTTTCGTCACAAGAATTGTCACCGTTGCGGTCATGCCGGGCATCAGTTTCATATCGTCATTCGGCACATCGATGATCACGGTGTAGTTGACAACATTCTGCTCCACTTTCGGCGAAAGACGAACCTGCCGCACTTTTCCGTGAAAGGTCTGTTCAGGATATGCATCGACAGTGAACGTCACTTCCTGATCTTTTTCCACTTTCCCGATATCCGCTTCATCTACGCTTGCCTGCACCTGCATCTTTGTAAGATCGTTTGCGATTGTGAACAGCGTCGGTGCGGAAAGACTAGCAGCAACGGTCTGCCCGACATCGACTGCGCGGGAGATTACGACGCCGTCAATCGGCGATTTGATCGTTGCATAGCGCAGATTAATTTTTGCCCTCTCCAATTGCGCTTCGGTCTGCTTGCGCGCCGCGTTGTTGGACTCGTACTGGGTCAGTGCGGCATCGTAGTCTGCTTGCGAAGCGAGATTTTTTTCCAGCAGAATTTTGACTCGGTCAAAATTCCTTTTCGCTTCATTGTATTGCGCCGTTGTGCGCTGCAGACTCGCTTCCGCATCTCGCACGCTCGCCTCCAGAAATGTCGGATCGATCTGTGCAATGATCTGCCCCTTCTTCACTTTGTCGTTGAAGTCAACATAGATCTTTGCCAGTGTTCCGGACACCTGCGAGCCAACCTGCACCGTTGTTACGGCACTCAACGTGCCTGTGGCGGTGACGACGACCTGAATATCGCCCCGTGTCACTTTTTCGATGCGGTACTGAATTTCATCACTTTTGCCGTTGGATATATAATAGTAACCGGAAAGAGCAAGGATTATGATAGCGCCAATGATTGAAAATATGACTTTCTTTTTCATGTAAACCTAAAATAGTGATTATACCGGATTTTAGACACACTTCAACAGTGCGAAGTTTAGCAGCACCTCTCACATAGACTTAAGAAGGGATTGATGTGTTCCGAAGAAAACGCCGGAACGAAAGACCATCGTTCCGGCGAGTATTTATGATTTGCTGTCAATTGCATCGGCGGCACAGATGGCAGCCATGTTCACGATATCGGTTACTTCCGCAAAATGCTGAAGCACATGGACAGGTTTTGCCATTCCCATGAGGATCGGTCCGATGACCTCCGCTTCACCTATCTTTCCCATCAGCTTGTACGCAGTATTGGCAGCATTGAGATCAGGAAAGATGAGAATGTTTGCACCCTGTTTCAATGTGCTGAAGGAATATTCTTTCTCCAGAAGATCGGGACTTACGGCAACATCAGCTTGCATTTCGCCGTCAATGAGAATGTCGGGATTACGTTTTCTGAACAGATCAACTGCTACCCGCATTTTTTCCGCTTCCGGATGTTTGGTACTGCCGAAATTACTGAACGAAAGCATTGCAATGCGGGGTTCAATGTCGAGCCGCTTCACAATGCTGGATGCAAGTTGCGCAATCTCAACCAATGTTTCGGCGTCGGGATTAATATTGACGGTAGTGTCGGCAAAAAAGTATGTCCCCTTTTTCGCCATCACCGCATACATTCCGGCAACGCTCTTCACTCCTCGTTTCATACCGATCACCTGTAGCGCAGGACGTATCGTATCGGGATATGTGGTCGTCAATCCGCCGATCACTCCATCCGCGTAGCCAAGGCGAACCATCATCATCGAAAAATAAAAACGAAGATTCATCGTCTTATCGGCGTAGAATTTTGTTGCCCCTTTTCGCTGTCTAATTTTGTAATACTCGGCAGCAAATTTATCGTGGTCGCGGAACGATTTCGGATCGATGATCTCCGCTTTCCCTTCAAAGTCGAGATGATGTTCTGCAATAACTTTTTCAATTCTCTCCTTCGCTCCGATAAGAATTGGCTTGGCAAGATCTTCGTCAATTAGTATTTGCGCCGCTCTCAAAATCTTCACTTCTTCTCCTTCGGGGAAGACGATTCGCTGCTTCTTCTGCCGTACTTTATGGAAGATGAAATTCATGAATTGCTTCGACCTGCCGAGCCGTTCTTCCAACTGATCAGCGTATTTTTCCCAATCGGTGATCGGGGTGCGGGCAACACCGGAATCCATTGCCGCCTTCGCAACCGCGGGAGCTACCCATCGAAGCACACGGGGATCAAGCGGCTTGGGAATGATATAATCCTTTCCGAACCGAATCGGATCGCCACCGTACGCTTTGATGACAGAATCGGGCACATCTTCCTTTGCAAGATTAGCCAGAGCACGGGCAGCGGCAAGTTTCATCTCTTCATTGATCGTCGTCGCGCGCACGTCAAGTGCACCGCGAAAGATGAACGGGAATCCGAGTACGTTGTTCACCTGGTTGGGATAATCGGAACGCCCCGTCGCCATAATGATGTCACTCCGGACGCTCAGCGCATCTTCCGGCGAGATTTCCGGATCAGGATTCGCCATGGCAAAGATGATCGCGTTCGGTGCCATTGACTTCACCATTTCTTTGGTGACACTGTCCTTAACAGAAAGACCAAAAAAAACATCAGCACCGACCATCGCATCGGCGAGCGTTCGCGCTTTTGTGTCGGCGACAAATTCTTCCTTGTACTTATTCATTGCATTGGTACGTCCTTTATACAGAACACCTTTGCTGTCAACCATAATGACATTCTCTTTTTTTACGCCAAACAACATGTGCAGTTTGCAGCACGCCATGGCAGAAGCACCGGCGCCGTTGTACACCACCTTCACTTTCGAAATGTCTTTGCCAACAATTTCCAGCGCGTTTAATAATCCTGCGGCGGAGATAATCGCCGTACCGTGTTGATCATCATGAAAGACAGGGATGTTCATTGTCTTTCTCAATTCCTGTTCGATTTCAAAACATTCCGGCGCCTTGATATCTTCTAAATTAATGCCGCCGAATGTCGGTTCGAGCATCTGCACACATTTGATGATATCTTTTGGTTCTTTTCCACGCAGTTCAATATCGAACACATCAATATCGGCAAATCGTTTAAAGAGCAATCCCTTTCCTTCCATCACGGGCTTGCCTGCTTCCGGACCGATGTCGCCGAGTCCGAGAACTGCCGTTCCGTTAGAAACGACTGCGACAAGATTTCCTTTTGCGGTGTACTTGTAAACATCTTCAACGTTCTTTTCGATCTCCAAGCATGGAACTGCAACTCCCGGCGTGTATGCCAGCGACAGGTCACGCTGCGTGGCGCACGGTTTTGTAAGAGAGATTTCTATTTTCCCTTTGCGTCCGGAACTGTGATATTCCAGCGCATCTTCGGGTCGTATTTTCATAAGTCACCTCATTGTCATTCGAATTTGTGGAAGATTGTATACGTCTTGTGGGTAAAAAAACTTCTGGAGAAACATTGTGGCAATATAAAAGAGGGGAGTACCATGTAGCTCTCAATTGATGGGGATCTTCATCCTCACTCTCCATTGATTTGTCCCTTGCAAGTTGGGACTCACTTCAAAATTGAACAATGCCGCATCAACATAGGCGTCGAGCACATTCACCAGATAGGTGATGACGAGATACCAGCCGAATTCATTCCTCTGATTCTTGTAAAAATCACGCAGTCCTCTCAGTTGAGAGTCACCCGCCGGATTTGCCGCAGTGATGGATGTATCATATTGCGCACGGTATTTTTTGTACAGACCATCTTGATTTTGATAGACAGAATAAAAGTAATATCCAAATCCCCAAACAACGGGTGCCTTCCAATACGATTCGTTGTAGATCTGACCTGTGCCGGGAGCGATCATAGAAGCAAGCGTTGCGATGGTCGTGTTCTTACCTTCACGGATTGTCGTATCGACGGGGGATAATGACGCGGCAATGAGTGAATCCTCATTAAGGTTCACAAAAGTGTCCTGAGAAGCAACGAAAAAAATCGGCGTCGGAATCGGCTGCTCGTATTTTAAGACTGTCTGGGCTGATATGGTGTAGGCACAGAATGCGAGAAATAGAATCAACGCAGCGGCACGGGATGAATTTTTCATTTACGGGATCAGCGCTACAACCTCAATTTCGACAAGTGCGTCTTTAGGTAAACGCGCTACTTCGACCGTCGAACGTGCAGGAGCGGACTCGCCGAAGTATTGACCGTACACTTCGTTCATCGCTGCAAAGTCATTGAAGTTTTTCAAGAAAACAGTCGTCTTGATGACGTGTTTCAGATCTGTATGCGATGCAATGAGAACAGCCTTCAGATTTTCGCACACCTGCTTTGTCTGTTCCTGAATCGTTGTTCCGACCAATGCACCTGTTTCCGGATCGAGCGCTATTTGTCCTGCAGTGTACAGGAGTTGACCTTGAACGGCAATTGCCTGATTATATGGACCGATTGGGAGAGGTGCTTTGTCTGTATTGATGATTGTTTTCATAGAGGTGTCTTTAGAATGAATTGAAGATTGTGAAAGAAGCATCAGCGATAAAATAAAGAGCAAACCGATGATCGTTCTCATAGATCCGCCTACGTTCATTTTACTCTTCCAGCAATTCTAGCAACCGCTCGAGATCATCGGCATTGTAATATTCGATCCCGATCTCGCCCCCACCGGAACTGTTCTTCCGGATCGTCACTTTCGTTCCGAACTTGTGCCGTAGCTGCGTTTCGACCGATTGAAATGCCGAATCACCCCGCAGCGATGACGAACGGCCGATTGAAGATTTCTTCTTCGTTCCAGGTTCCTTCCCCTTCACCGCTTCTTCGATCTTGCGGACAGACCACCCTTCCTCGACGATCTTTGTGAAAAGTTTCAATTGCTTCTTCTCATCACCAACAGAAATCAACGCGCGTGCATGTCCCATCGATATCTTGTCGTCACGCACTGCTTTTTGGATTTTTTCCGGAAGTTTCAACAGTCGCAGGAAATTCGTCACTGTCGAACGTTCTTTCCCCACCTTTTCTGCAACTTCATCCTGCGTTAACTGGCATTCGTCAATAAGCCGTTTGAACGACAGCGCCACTTCGATCGGGTTGAGATCTTCGCGTTGAAGATTCTCGATCAATCCCAGTTCCAGCATCTCCGCATCGCCAGCTACGTTCATGACGTACGCGGGGATCGTTTTCAATCCCAATTCCTGCGAGGCACGAACGCGCCGCTCGCCGGAGATCAATTCGAATGTGCCGTTCACCAAGCGACGCACCGTGATCGGTTGGATGATGCCGTTCTGCTTGATCGATTGTTTCAATTCGTCGAGGGTGCGCTGGTCAAAATCCAAACGAGGTTGGAACGGATTCGGTGAGACTCGGGATAATTCTATATCAATGGTCGCATTGGTTTGACCGGCATCTTTCGGTAACGGCGCAATCGAAGCTAATTCATGCTTTTCCGGTACTCGGGGAATAAGTGCGCTCAAACCTTTTCCCAACACAGATTTTGACCGAACGTCTGTCATGATATCTTTTTCCTCTGTTATGCCGAAGCGGCGTTGCGCTGCAACGCACTCTTGCGCTGATTGTTCCCTAAAATTTCCTGCGCAAGATCCATGTAATTCTTGCTGCCGCTGGACATTGCATCGTACAACAATATCGGTTTACCGAAGCTGGGCGCCTCGCTCAACCGAACATTCCTGGTGACGATGACTCTGAACACTTTTTCTCCGAAATATTTTTTCACTTCATCGACAATCTGGTTTGAAAGACGCAGTCGCGAGTCGAACATTGTCATCAATACGCCTTCAATATCCAGAGCAGGATTCAGCGATTTTTTCACCATGTTGATGGTGTTCAGCAATTGTCCGAGTCCTTCCAGCGCAAAGTATTCGCATTGAACGGGTATTAACACGGAATCCGACGCAGTGAGCGCATTCAACGTTATCAAACTGAGGGAGGGGGGACAATCGATAATGACATACTCATAATTTTCTTTGATCGATTCTACAGCACTGCGAAGTTTCCTCTCACGGTCATTTTCGTTCACCAGTTCCACTTCAAGACCGACCATGTTGATATGGGATGGCAGCACGGAAAGAAAGGGCATATTCGTTTTCTGAATTGCCTCCGCAGCAGTGATGTTGCCGAACATCACTTCGTACGTCGTTTTGTCCAATGTCCGGCTGTCAATACCGACTCCGCTCGTTGCATTTGCCTGAGGATCGATATCGATGAGCAATGTTTCATGTTCGGCTGCTGCCAGTGAAGCGGCGAGGTTCACCGCCGTGGTGGTTTTTCCCACACCCCCTTTTTGATTTGCTACGGAAATAACTTTTCCCATCAGAAATATACTTGAACGCTAAGAAAATTCTATTAACTTGCATCAATATACTTCATTTCGTTTCGTGATGCAATTCTTTGCATGAAGGCATAAGCATTTATGGAGAAGTACTTACTTATAGGTTTAGGCGGCGGGATAGGCAGTATTTCGCGGTATGTCGTTTCCCGCCTTGTATATCACGCAGCCGGCGAGTCATTCCCCTACGGTACTCTTGCGGTCAACATTATTGGATGCTTCTTCATCGGGCTGCTGATGTCCTTCATGCAGGAACGATTGGCGGTCAACAGCAACATCCGTTTTTTAATTGTCATCGGATTCCTCGGCGGCTTCACGACATTCTCGTCATTCAGTTACGAGACGTTTGAACTAATGCGCGCCGGCAGCGTGACCGCCGCTTTCTTCAACGCCGCGTATAATGTTGCCGGCTGTCTTGCTGCAACGTGGTGCGGATACATGATCGGTAAATATATTATCTGAGGTTGCTATGCGATTAACAGGAAAGGGTAAACTGCTCCGCATTTTCATCGGAGAAAACGATCGATACCGGGGGAAACAACTATCTGAAGCGATTATCTTGCATGCGCGCGAAAAGGGAATTGCCGGAGCAACGGTACTGCGCGGTATCGAAGGATATGGGGCACACAGCCACATTCACAAAACAAGTTTTATCGATCTCTCGGAAGACCTTCCGATCGTCGTCGAGATTGTGGATACTGAAGAAAAGATCGAAGTACTGCTGCCTGAAATAGACATGATGATCGAAGAAGCACATTGCGGTGCGATGGTAACGGTAGAAAAGGTGGATGTGAGGAAGTATACGAGCGGAAAATGATCACCGAAACAAATCACCGTTTTTCAATTTGTATCCGCGTAGGAACTCTGAAGTGAACATTCTCTTATGCCCTTCCTGTTGAAGTTCAAGAATTTCCAGCATCCCATCAACAGCAGATACAAATAACTTCCCTTGATCAACGGCAATCTTACCGCTTTCTGACTTCTGACTTCCGACATCTGATTTCAGACGACTCCTAAAAATTTTAATTACTTTTCCGTTATGTATCGTCCACGCCGCCGGGTATGGCGAAAATCCACGGATGAAGTCATAAATCTTTTTGGATGGCTGGTCCCAATTGATGCGGCATGTTTCTCTGAAGATTTTCGGAGCCGGAGTCGCGATCGAATTATCCTGCGGACGCGGCTGGGCTTTGCCGAGTTCAATCAGCCGTACTGTCTGCAAAACGATCTCAGCCCCGATTTCGGAAAGGACATCGTGCAATTCGCCGGCGTTCATGTCATCACGGATTGTTGTCCGTGCCGATAAAATAATATTCCCGGTATCCACTTTATCCTGCAGAAAGAACGATGTTACCCCTGTTTCTTTTTCTCCGTTGATGATCGCCCAATTGATCGGTGCGGCGCCCCGATATTTTGGAAGCAGCGATGCGTGCAGATTGAATGCCCCTTTGGGCGGAATAGTGTACACTTCTTTGGGAAGGATGCGAAAGGCGACAATAACAAAAAGATCAGCATGAAGATTTTTCAGCTCATCTATGAATCGTTCGTCTTTGAGAGAATCCGGCTGCAGCACAGGAAGCGAATGTTTCAGCGCCGCTTCTTTCACAGGAGTTACGCTCACTTGCTGCCCTCTTCCGCGGGGTTTGTCCGGCGCGGTAACGACTGCGGAGATTGTGTATCCGTGAGAGAGGAGAATTTCCAGACTCGGTACGGCAAAGTCCGGTGTTCCCATAAAAACGATATTCATATTCAAATCAAAAGTTACAAATCAAAAGCAACAAAGTGGTTATCATCATTTTTTCGATTTCGAACTTTTCACTTTTGACTTGGTGCTTGCAGCAACTACCTCATACTGCGTTTCAATCTCTCCTTTGGAAATCTTCGAGAGTTTACCGCGCAAAAGAGTCCGGCTTGTAGAACTGAGATAATCGAGGAATAATATGCCGTTGAGATGATCGATCTCATGCTGCAGAACGCGTGCGAGCAATCCTTCGGCATCCAGCACAATCTCCTTCATGTTAACGTCGTTGTATTTGAGCGTGATCTTCTCCGGGCGCCATACTTTTTCCCGCACATCGGGAATACTCAGGCATCCTTCTTCATATTCAGTCTCGTTATCGCTTTCCGCGATGATTTCGGGATTGATCACAACAAGCGGTTTTGTCCCTTTTCCTGCTTCCATATCGGAGATATCGACAACAAGAATCTGTTTCAATTCTCCGATCTGATTTGCGGCAAGACCGATCCCGTTTGCATGGTGCATGGTATCGAACATATCCTGGATCAGTTTGATCTCTGTGTCGGAAATCCCGGAGACAATCTTTGCTTTTTTCTTCAGTACTTCGTTGCCGTACAGATAGACCGGTAGTGTGGACATGATTTTCTATGATTGAATGGTAGAAAGTTTTGGACAAATAACCTTTTCAACAGATCAACTTTTAAACTTTTTATTGAATAACTCTTCTCGCTTCTGTATAGCGTTTTTTATAATAGGATGAATACATAGAAGAGAGTGTAACTCCAAAACTGACACTCGCATGAGCGAACATATCGTCTCCGATATAAATACCGACGTGTGATGGATTCTCGCCAGTTGTATTGAAGAAAATCAGGTCTCCAAATTTCAAGTCTTCTTTTGCAACAGCAAATCCCAATTTTACCTGATCTTCTGTTGTCCGCGGCAAGTCTATTCCTGCACTCTCTTTAAAGATCTGCATAGTGAATCCTGAACAGTCTGTCCCCGATTTGCTTTCGCCGCCATAGTCGTACGGCGTCCCCATCCATGCAAGGATAGCATCCATCATCTTCTGCCGTTCAAATCCTGCCGCCGATGTCTGTGTCGGAGCAACAGGTTCAGATTTTTTAATTTCGTCCTTGCCGATGTTTTTCTTTTCAACCGGAGGAACATTTTTTGCGCTGCTGAAACGCGCTTTCACATCTTTAACATCTACCTTCCGGTCATCTTCACGCATCTCTTCTTCCTTTACCTTGGAAGAAAACCGGATCGCGCTTTTCCTTTTTTGATACTGTTTATCCTCCGTCTTTTTTTCACCGGCAAACCGAGGAGAAGAAGCGCCGCATCCGATGAGTAATGAAACGGTAAGGAGAAAAACAATAATTTTCATTAAATGAATCTACTAAAAATTCGTCTCTTACAGAAACGAAAAAAGCCCGTTGTCGAACGGGCAATGAACATTAAAAAACAATTCCAATTTCATTCTATGAAGTGAACGCTTTTCAAGTACTCTAAAATTTTTCTTTCGAACTCTATTGCTTCTTTTTTGAATTGGTGCGTGTCCTGTTCAGTAAAAGAATACGAAGGATTATAATCAGCCTCCTGTCGATACTTCATGAGACGACTGAAGACATGAGAATCAGCAGGTAGTAAGATTCCGGTTTTTACAAAATGCATTCCCAGCTGTTGCAGCGATCCTTCATGGCTCTTTGGCTCCAATCCTTTTGACAACAACAACGCCTTAACCACATGAAAAGCGTAATAATAAAGGCGGGATACACCGTCATTCAATAAGTGCTTTTCAAATAACAATTCAGCCGCCCGCAACGCCTCATGTGCACGAGCGAGTTCTTCCCGTATATTGTTTTTTTGATTCTCGATCGTCAAATGAGGATGCCTTCCCGTTCAATATCATATGCTATTCTACGTTCTCGCAATAACAGGTGTTCATACTCCTGAGTGGAGAAAACTAATACTGAAAGCGGTTGCAAATATTCGAATTCAATATCTGAAACGATATCAAGTATTTCATTTTTCAGTGAACGATCCAGACTGTCAACGATGATTGCAATGTCAATATCAGACTGAGCATCGTTGTCTCCGCGCGCCTTTGAACCGAACAGCACCATTCGAAAAGTACGATGTTGTAATTTCTCACCAAGCACCCGTCGAAGGTCAGAAAGAACACGATATTCCGAGTCAGTAAGATTAGACGGTTTGTTCATTTTCCTTAGAATTCAGATTCTGAAGGGCATTTTACCCAAGATACGCACGGAGATTTTTGCTGCGCGATGCATGACGGAGCCGGCGGATCGCTTTTTCCTTGATCTGGCGGACGCGTTCACGCGTGAGATTAAATTTCTCTCCGATCTCTTCCAGCGTCAACGAATGTTCTTTCTGCAAGCCGAAGTAGAGACGGATCACCTCCGCTTCGCGTTCGCTCAACGTCGCGAGTGCACGCTTCACTTCTTCCTTCAACGATTCATCCATCAAAATGGAATCGGGCGACGGCTGACGTTCGTCCTGAATAACATCGAGCAGACGGTTGTCCTCGCCTTGCGCAAACGGCGCATCGACGGACAAGTGACGCCCGGAAATTTTCAGCGTGTCGGCAACTTCAAACACCGACATATCGAGTTCTTCCGCCAATTCGCTCGCGCTCGGTTCGCGCTCGAATTCCTGTTCCAACTGGCTGAATGCTTTGCCGATCTTGTTCAACGCGCCGACGCGGTTCAACGGCAGTCGGACGATGCGAGACTGTTCCGCGAGCGCCTGTAAGATTGATTGACGGATCCACCATACGGCGTAGGAGATAAATTTGAATCCGCGCGTTTCATCGAATCGTTTTGCCGCTTTGATAAGCCCGAGGTTCCCTTCATTGATCAGGTCGCCGAGCGACAAACCCTGATTCTGGTACTGCTTTGCAACACTCACTACAAAACGAAGATTCGCCTTCGTCAATTTTTCCAGCGACCGTTGGTTCCCTTTTTTGATCTCCTTCGCAAGCGTAATTTCTTCATCCGGAGTCAACAGATCGACTTTGCCGATCTCCTGAAGATATTTATCGAGCGATTGACTTTCTCTATTCGTGTACTGTTTTGTAATTTTAACCATTAAGACTTCACCTGTTTTTAAATGAACCTATGATACATCAATTCTATCAACAATCCCGACGATGCTCGCATCAACTGGCGCCATATCGACCGGGAGGGGGATGACAGCTTCCGACGCCGTTATGTAAAACACAATTTCTCCTTTTCCCGCTCCCACCGTATCAACAGCAACAATAGGCGAGCCGACACTCTTTTTCTGCGCATCGATCGGCTGAATGAACTGCATCTTAAAACTTTGCAGATGTTCATCTTTGCGTGTCGCCCAGACAGTGCCGATCACTTTTGCAAGGAACATGGATCAGCTCACATCCAGTTTATCGACCACAGCCATGATTACGGCATCGACCGGTTTGTTCTTCGTCTGCGCTGTTTGCCGGGCAGAACTTCCCGTCGCGACCAGCACGATATCGCCGACACCCGCCTGCACGGTGTTCATCGCAACGACAAACTGGTCTTTCACTTTGTAGTCGAGATCGACATGCTTGACGATCTGCAATGATGCGCCGACAAGATTTTCGTCCTTGCGCGTCGCCCAAACGGTACCTATCACTTTTCCAAGAATCATAGATTTGAGCTCTCGTTAAGTAATGAAAGCGCCGGGATAACTTCCAGCGATGGAATTTTTTTATACCGCTTCGGATCCAATGTCACGATCGGCAGTCTGCTTTCAATGCAGACGCCGGCAATCAATCCGGTCAACACTTTTTTAGAAGACGAAAATGGTTTTGCAATATTCTTTGCGCTTTTAGAGTTCACGCCGAGCACCTTCATCGCGTACATCGCATCGTCGATCGCTTGCACTTCGCCCTTCGTGCGTGCCGCAGCAAATAATTCAATGGCGTTGAAAACCGTTGTGTAACAAAAATATCTACCCATCAATCGCCGCAACACCGAAACATCGTCGGTTGTTACGAGATGATCGAGAATAATGTCAGAATCAACAACGATCTTCCTGACGCTCACGCACGCACCAGCCGTTTTTTGATCAGGTTTTTTTTCAAGGCACCTTGCGATGCGAGGAACGTCATCACATGCCCGCGGTCTTCCAGTTGCACATTGCCGATACGCTCGATCTCTTTTTCTGTCACTCCCAGTGCAGTCAATCGATCCGAGATGACCCCGCCGAAAATATTGATCGTCACTTTCGCACCCGGTTTCAATTGAAGGTCTCCGACAGATTTTGAAATGGAGACCTTCCCTTCGCTGTCAACTTCTGCTTCAAATTGAATGCTGTGTTTCGGTTTTTCCATTCTTGCTCTCAATGAAGATTTTCCAAATCTCAGAGATTTGGAAAATCCGTATGCATTTCATTAGACGATCAAATTCAGGAAACTGTTTCCTTTTATTTCCTTCGTATCAAAACCGAAATAATCAACAACGGTGTTTCCGAGATCGGCAAATGTTTTCCGCGTGCCGAGATCAATTCCATGTTTCCCTTTGGGTGTGTACGTCAACAACGGAACGTACTCGCGGCTATGGTCCGTGCTGGTATCGGTCGGATCATTGCCGTGATCTGCCGTGATCATGAGAATATCGCCGTCATGCAGCGCTTCAATGATTGCGGGAAGATGTGCATCAAAATGTTCAAGCGCGTCTTTCATTCCTTTCGGATCCTGCCGATGTCCGAACAACTGATCGAAATCAACAAGGTTGGTGAAAATAAATCCGTTCTTCGTTTTCTCCATCCACGCTATGGTCTCGTTGATCCCTTCTTGATTGGATTGTGTGTGGATCTTTTCTTTCAAACCTCTTCCCGCAAATAAGTCGTCAATCTTTCCGATAGCGATCGTTGGAACATTATGACGCATCAGAATGTCGAGCATTGTTGTACCCGGGGGAACGAGTGAAAAATCCCGGCGGTTCGCCGTCCGCTTAAAATTGCCCGGCGTACCGACGAACGGACGCGCGATCACTCTGCCTACGGCGTGTTGACCGATCAATACCTCATTTCGCGCGACCGTGCATATATCGTACATCTTCTGAAGGGGAATAACATCTTCATGAACCGCAATTTGAAACACAGAATCCGCCGACGTGTAGATGATCGGCATACCGCTCTTCATGTGCTGCTCGCCGAATTCTTCGATGATCGCAGTGCCGGAAGCCGCTTTGTTTCCGAGCACTCCTTTTGAACCTGTCAATGAACAGAATTTTTCGACTACATCCTTGGGGAACCCGTTTGGGTAGTACGGAAAATCTTTTTCAAGAATCAATCCGGAAAATTCCCAATGTCCCGTCGTACTGTCTTTCCCTTTGGATACCTCCTGCATCTTCCCGAAACATCCGTCGGCATTCTTTACCGGCGCAACCCCGTTGATTGATGCAATGTTGCCCAGACCCAGTTTCTGCATGTTCGGCAGATTCAATCCGCCGACCGATGCCGCCGTGTTGCAGAGAGTGTTTGCATGCTCATCGTGATACAGATGAGCGTCCGGCGCTGCGCCGATGCCGACACCGTCAAGAACAATGCATACTATGTTGCCGCGGGAAGACAATTAAAACACACGAACAATATTTCCCCCGGCTTTCTTTGCCTGGTCAAGCACAAGGTATGTATTCTTTATGAGATCATCAGATGTCATCTTTGCAGCCGCTCCGCTGACACCGATGGTAACTGAAATAGAAAAACTTCTCCGTTCAACTGTAACGATGCTCGATGCGATCGCCGTGCGCAGTTTCTCAGCCCACAGGTACGCGTCACTGGCAATCGTATCGGCAAGAACGACGGCAAACGTTGTTGGATCAAAACGTGCGATAACATCGTACGGGCGGACATTCGCGCGGAGGTGATTCGCAATGTTAACGAGTGCTGCGTCTTTCCCTTCAACACCATACCGCTGTTCGATATCGATTACATTTGACAGTGACACAAGCACCATCGTACAATCTTCGCCACGGTCGTTCGCACGCTGTAATTCTTCATTCAGCCGCTGCACAAAAAATTTTTTTGACCACGTTCCGGTCTGTTCATCAACAGCCAGGTGCTCGGTTAATATGGAACTGAGTTCAGCCGTTTCAAAGGAGGGTGCAACCGTACATGCAAGATATTCAACGGCAAAGAGATCCTTCTTTGAAAATGCGTTCGGCTTTCTATTCGTAACTACGACGGCACCGTAACATTTCCCGTCAGCCGAGAACGGCGCAATAAACAGTTCTCCCTGCCTGAGGAGGTCGAACGAACGTTCCCCTTCATGAAAAATGATTTGGCTGTTCTGGGACAAATGCACCGTCTGCGCGGTATTCGTCCGGATCGCTTTCCCGACGACACTATTGTCGAAATCGATCAATTGCTTCGGAGAAACAAATTTTTCATTCGCACGGACGCGGACCGATGCGAGCGACCATCCGCGCTGTGATTCGTCAAAAAGGACGACACTCACCGAATCCCAGGAAATAACATTTTCCAGCTCTTCCAACAAACTGTTCACCACAAACGGGATCGACGGCTTCGCGCAGACCTTCCGCTTCAATTTCCAATCCGACTCGACAAGTTTTACATCTGCAAAAAGATCGTACTTTTCTGTATAACTGATGAGCAATGCGGAAATCAGTTTTGAAAAATGCGACAAGACGGAAAATGTTTCATCACCGTATGCATCTTCCGCTTTGCTGTCCACTGCAATCACGCCTGTCGGTTTTGCAGCAGCTGCATCACTCGCATAAAATACCGGCACGCCGATGAACGATTTCACATCCTGAAGACTCTTGTAGTAACATAAAATGTTCTGTTCGGTTTCAGCAAGAATACTGTTCACAATTTTCGGCTCACCGGTCAAGCCGATTGTGCTTACAACATCGGATGCGAGCGGAATCTTTCGATCGGCAGTAAATGATCCGCTGTCGGTCACCTTCCCTTCAAGAACAAGCTGCTTGGATTCGTGATTGACCCAGAAAAATGCTACGGTATGTGCAAAACAGACATCTTTTAACGCCGTCAGTACTTTGAGAAGCAGATTGTTAAACTCACTCTGCGGTTCATTGGTGCTCATTGTTATCTTCGGTTTCTCTTCAACAAAATCTTCCGCTTTAAATTTGTGTATGACTTGTTCATTGGGGTTGAGTTCCATCCGCTCCTGAAATCGTAACGGCTCATATTCCTTCGGTTCGAAGTACTCATCAGGTCTTGCAGTTTCGTCCGCCGGTTCTTCGGTTTCTGGATCCTCTTCCTTGACCTGCTGTGGATTTTTTTCGCGGTATATCTCTACCGCCGTGTAGAAAAGAAAAGCGCCGATCCCAACTGCCACAATGTTGGTCAACGGCACTTTGCTGAACACCCCCAAAAAAACAAGAAGGACTCCTACGCCAGCGAGTACGCCCACTTCCAAAAAATCTTTCTTAACATGAAAACGGGCGATTTCCTGCTGATTTTCTGGCATTCATGAGTCCTTATTACTTGTCCGCCTTTGGCAGACGTGAAATCGCTAATAAGCCATGCAAATTTATCGAAAATCCGCTGGAAAGTCAACGAAGATTTCACTCCCCTAGCGGTCTGTATCGTCGAAATTTCATAACATTTTTTTTCTTTTTGCATGTTGCACGAGTTTCAATTTTTGTTTACACTCATCAGAGAATCCCTCATTCAACGACCAGCCGAGTAAACGCTATGAAAGCAGTCATCATGTCCGGCGGATTTGGAACACGTCTCCGTCCGCTCACCTGCAATATCCCTAAGCCGATGGTACCGATGATGAACAAACCGATGATGCAGCATATCGTCGAGTTGATAAAAAAACTCGGTATCAACCAGATCGTTTCAACATTATTCTATCAACCGGAGATCATCACCGGGTATTTTGGCGACGGATCGAAATTCGACGTACATATGCAGTATCGCAAAGCGGAAGCAGATTATGGAACAGCAGGAAGCGTACGCAATGCAGCAGATTTTCTCGATGAGCGGTTCATCATTATCAGCGGCGATGTGCTGACCGATTTCGATCTTTCAAAAGCGATCGAGTTTCATGAAAAGAAAAAAGCGAAGGCAACACTCGTGCTCACACGCGCAACAAATCCTCTCGCGTTTGGAGTCGTCATCACCGACAACAACGGAAAAATCACCCGTTTTCTTGAGAAACCGACATGGGGAGAAGTCTTCAGCGATACCATTAATACCGGTATCTACATCATTGAGCCGGATGTGCTTCAACTGGTGCCGTACCAAAAGGAATTCGATTTCAGTAAAAATCTTTTTCCTGCAATGCTCGAACAGGATATGGGATTGTACGGATACATTGCAGAGGGATACTGGCGCGATGTCGGAAACTTGAATGAATATCAGGAAGCACATCTTGACGCACTCGACGACAAAGTAAAATTACTCACAGAAGGCAACAGAGTCGGCAGCGCTTTTGTTGGATCAAATACCATCATCGATACCGCCATTGAAAACCTGCAAGGCAAAGTACTGATCGGCAGGAATTGTAAGATCGGCAAGAATGTGAAGATCATAAAATCGGTGATCGGAAACGATTGCGTGATCGACGACGGCGCTCTCATTCGGAATTCGGTCATCTGGTCGGATACGAAGATCGGAAAAGGGGCGGAACTCACTTCATGCGTCATCGGCAAATGGGGATCGATCGGCAACTATGCAACAATCAGCGACAACGTCTTTATCTCGGACAAATGCATCATCGGCAATGAAAGCAAACTTGCACCGAACATTAAGCTGTGGCCCGAAAAAGAAGTAGAAGACGGCGCCATCCTTACACGTTCGCTTGTATGGGAAGACAAGTGGCTGAAAGATCTCTTCACGGACGCACGGATAACGGGGCTCTCCAACATTGAAATGAATCCCGAATTCGGCGCGAAAATCGGCGCTGCATTCGGCGCGCTTGTAGGAAAAGGAAAAACAATACTGATGAGCCGTGACACCGACAATGTCTCACGCATGATGAACCGCGCAATCATGTGCGGACTGATGTCAGCCGGAGTTGATGCGGGAGACCTGCGTGCTGTATCGATACCGATCTTGCGGCAGGAATTGCGAAACGGAAAACATGCAGGCGGAATCCATGTACGCAAATCGCCGTTCGACAAATCGTTAACCGATATAATTTTCTTTGACGCAAAAGGAAAAGACCTTCCCACGGGAAAGACAAAGTCGCTCGAACGATTGTTCTTCGGAGAAGATTTTCCGCGTGTCAAACAAGACGAGGTAGGAGGCGTTACGTTCCCCGAACGGGCACAGGAAAGCTACACGGAAAAATTTCTCTCGACGATCAACGTGGAAGCAATCACACAGGCAAAATTCAAGCTTGTTGTTGATTACTCCAGCGGAATCGCATCATCGATCTTCCCGAACATACTCGGATCGCTGCATGCACAGGTGCTGTCGCAAAACGCGTACCTCGATGCAAAAAAATTGACACGAAATGAAGAGGAGTACAACACCGCGGTTGAACAACTTTCACATATTGTAACCTCTCTCGGATACGATGTCGGTTTCCTGCTGGATGCCGGCGCTGAAAAATGTTTCGTCGTTGATGAGAACGGGAAGTTCATCAATAATGACAGACTGCTCACGCTGGTGACATATCTCTTCCTTAGTGCATATCCCGACGTGAAGAAGATCGCGGTTCCCGTAACGGCATCTGCCGAGATCGATCTTATCGCCAAACATATGGGGGTGGAGGTCGTTAAAACACGGGACAGCCATCTCTCGTTGATGGAGACGGCGACGCGCGATGACATCAAATTTGTCGGCGGGACCAAAGGTGGATTCATCTTCACCGACTTCCTCTTTGCAAGCGACGGCATGTACTCCGTCGCAAAGATTCTCGAAATGATGGCGCTGACGAATACGAGATTTGGAAAACTTGATCAACAGGTTCCAAAGCTTCACCTGAACAAAAAGGTTGTGCACGTTCCGTGGGATAAAAAAGGAAAAGTGATGCGCTATCTGATGAAGGAGACCGACAACCAGCCTCAACGAATCTTGCTGGATGGTGTGAAAGTAGTGCTCGATCAAAAAGCGTCAACCTCGGTATTACTCTGGCCCGATCGGGCAAAACCGACATTCCATTTACACGCAGAGTCTGCAGAGAAGGAACTGGCGGATATGCTGGCGGCTCAATATGAGGAAAAAATAGTCGAATGGAGGGACATGAGGGACTGACTCTCTAAAAATTTATTCCCTTTGCTTTACAAAAGTCGTATATTTGGTAACATTTTTTGGACATCGGGAGCACTCTTACAGATATGAGAATAAGCGACATATTGGATGAATCAGTGGTTCGAGTCAACTTAAAAGGAAAATCGAAAGACGAAGTCATCAATGAGATGATTGCCATAGTCAATCACTCAAATAAAATTTTGGATATAGAAAAAGTACGGGAAGCAATCTTTGAACGGGAAAAGATCATGTCCACCGGTGTCGGCAACGGATTTGCGATACCGCACGGAAAAACGGACGCAGTGCTCGATATCGTTGCGGCATTTGCAATTACTGAAGAACCGATCGATTACGAATCGCTCGATGAGCAGCCCGTGCGATTGATCTTCCTGCTGGTCGGGAAAGACAGCATGGTCGGACCTCATATTAAATTGTTGAGCAGGATCTCGAGACTGATGAACAAAGAAGAGTTCCGCACAAAATTATTGGGCGCAACCACTCCGAAGCAAGTAATCGAGATCTTCAAATCTGAAGAATCTCAGTACTTCGAGAATTGACAGCTCATTTCCAGACAGTTTGTTTACCATCGATCACAATCCATTCGTACGTCATTTAAAGTGTGAAGAGTGAACTACCGGGCAATCAAAGGCACAAAAGATATTCTCCCTTCCGAAACACCACGCTGGCAGTTTGTCGAACAGACGATCCGTGATGTCTTCCACCGATTCAACTACAAAGAGATCCGCACACCGGTCTTCGAGCAGACCTCTCTCTTCGCCCGAAGCATCGGCGAATTGACCGACATTGTCGGCAAAGAGATGTACACATTCGTTGACAGGAGTGAAGAAAGTATCACGCTCCGTCCCGAAGGGACTGCTTCGGTAATGCGCTCATACATTCAGAACAATCTCGGTCAGGAACAACCGCTTGCCAAAGTGTACTATATCGGACCGATGTTCCGGCAGGAGCGTCCGCAGGCAGGACGATTGCGTCAGTTCCATCAATTCGGCGCCGAAGCAACCGGCTCTCCTACTCCGGAGACGGATGTCGAGATCATCGCACTTGCACTGGAAATTTACAAGCAGCTTGGCATTACGAATTATTCTCTTCAGATCAACTCGGTCGGAGACGAAGAATGCCGTCCGAAATACAAGGAAATTCTAAAGACAGAGTTGCGCAAGATTGCCGACAAACTTTCTCCTGAAAGTCAAAAACGAATCGATCAGAATCCGATGCGTGTGCTCGACTCGAAGGATGAGAACGACAAAGCATTAACCGCAGCGATGCCGTTGATTACGGACTATCTGAATGAAGAATGCGCCGAACATTTTGAACGGGTTAAAAAATTACTGACGGAATACGGAATCCCATTCACCGTCAACGGGCGCTTGGTACGGGGTCTTGATTACTACACGAAGACCGCTTTTGAAATAACAAGCACCGAACTCGGCTCGCAAGACGCACTCGCCGGCGGCGGCAGGTACGATCTTCTTATTGAAGAGCTCGGCGGAAAGAAAACTCCCAGCGTCGGGTTTGCCGCGGGAATGGAACGGTTGATGATGATCCTTGAGAAGAAAGGGTTTGCTGCACCCGAACCGCATCCGATGATCTTCATTGCCGTCGCAGAAGATTCGGCACGCGATTGGGTGTTGAAGAAAACGATGGAACTCCGTTCGCTCGGCATCGCTGCGGAAACAGATCTGCTGCGCAGGAGTCTGAAAGCACAGATGAAGGAGGCTGATAGGCAGGGCTCAACGTACGCCATTGTCATCGGTACGACGGAACTTGAGAAAGGAAAGGGATTGTTGAAGCATCTATCAGATCATTCCCAACGCGAGGTGACGCTGGCTGATCTTCATCAATATATCCGGAACGATGGCACCAACAAAACGTAAACTGCATACAGAATATCGGTTGTTGCTCGAACATACATACGATGAGACGCTCAAAAAAGAGGGGGTCCTGTTCCTGCTGGAAACAACAATGCAGTTTACAAATTTTTCCTACCAAATTGATGTGAAGGAAATGATGGAGGGTACCACGATTCATTGGAGTTTGCACGGACTGCGCGCCCCTTCCATGAATATGCCGGAGACCGGAACGGCGCAATTCTCGAAAGTGTATTTCGATCTGCCGAAATCGATTACCTTTATTCTTCATAAGAAAGAAAAGGTACAGGCATCCACCGGGATCAAAATTTTAAAGAGTTCAATCACGGTATCAGATCCACATCCGAATTTTCTCAAGATCTATACTCATCGTCAAGAATTTGAAAACAACAGAATGAACGATACGGAGCCGCCGGAATACAAACCGGATCTCCACCGCACCACTGTTGACCATCATACCACACCACAAAAGAAAAAGAACGAATAATGCATCCAGTACTGTTCGAACTCGGACCCGTTAAGATCTACAGTTTCGGATTGATGATGGGTATCTCCTTCATCATTGCCAACTTGCTGCTGACAAAAGAATTCAAGCGCAAAAAACTCAATCCCGAACTCGCATCAACCATTACGTTGATCGCCCTTGTCGCCGGTGTTGCCGGATCGAAAATACTCTACCTCATCGAAAATTTTTCCGAATTCCTCGCCGACCCGTTCGGCATGACCTTCTCTCCGGGCGGATTGACATTCTACGGCGGATTTATTCTCGCAACAGCATCAATCTATTTCTACGCAAGAAAGAATGGGATCAAGTTCATCCAGATTGCCGATTCGATTGCACCGGCATTGTTGCTTGCATACGGCATTGCACGCATCGGCTGCCACCTTGCAGGCGACGGCGATTACGGGTATCCGACAGACCTTCCCTGGGCTACAGACTATTCGAACGGAACGTACCCACCCTCCGCAGCATTCAGAAATTTTCCGGAAATCGTTGGCAAGTACGGGGTGAACGGCGTCGTTCCCGACAACACATTGTGCCATCCAACTCCAATTTATGAGACCCTCATTTGTGCCGGACTTTTTTGGATCATGTGGAAGAACAAAGAGAAATGGAAGACTGACGGACAGATGTTCTACACGTACCTCGTTTTTGCCGGTCTTGAACGGTTCAGCGTCGAGTTCCTCCGGTTGAATCCGAGATTGCTGTTTGGATTAAGCGAGGCGCAAATTATAGCAGCTATTCTTATTGCGATAGGAGCAATCGGATTGTACTCGTTAAAGCGTGAATCAAAAATACAGACGTAATGAACATCATCATCGGAAGAAAACCTGTCTTCGAAGCCCTCAAGTCGAATTCACCCATCGACAAGGTGATGATCTCATCCAACGCTCATGGAGATGTTATAGACGATATTGTAAAACTTCTCCGTCAAAAAAATATTCCTTACAAATTCTCCCCTGCCGATCAAATCGCAAAAACAGCCCGCGATCAGAACACGCAGGGGATCATCGCATTCATTGGTTCAAAAGAATTTTCAGACATTACAGAATTGCTGGATATCGCCAAAGCAAAGAACGAAAAACCGTTCTTCCTTATCTTCGATGAGATCGAGGATGTCCACAACCTCGGCGCTCTGATCCGTACGGCAGTCTG
Organism: Bacteroidota bacterium; assembly: GCA_040751955.1. Lineage (GTDB taxonomy): Bacteria > Bacteroidota > Ignavibacteria > UBA10030 > UBA8401 > SpSt-333. The sequence continues at coordinate 9,606 of JBFMFY010000024.1, read as the reverse complement.
CGTCGGTGCACACGGAGGCATCGTGCCGAAGCATCACAACGCACCGGTGAATGAAACCGTGGTCAAAACATCTGCCGGTGCAAGTATGCAATTCCCGATGGCGCGCGTGACAAATGTCGCCCAAACGATCGATGAACTCAAAGAGAACGGAGTCTGGATCGTGGGAACGGAGATGACCGCCGAAAAGAATTTTACCGAAGTCGATTATACGATCCCCGTCGCTATCGTCATCGGCAACGAGGGAAAAGGAATGCGGCGGCTGGTGAAAGAGAAATGCGATTTCCTCGTGAAGATCCCAATGAAGGGAAATTTCGATTCGCTCAATGCATCGGTAGCCGGCGCATTGGTGATGTACGAAGTGCTGCGAAAGCGGTCGTTAAAATAAGAGATTGAAACTTCTGAAATATTCATTTCACCTAGTCATTTCGAGCGAAGCGAGGAATCTGGTTGACGATTTTGAAAGAATTTCTCAGATTCTTCGTCGCTACGCTCCTCGGAATGACGATGATGTTGCATTTTTCAGGTGTCTCAGATTTTTCGACTCGTCCCGATACAAATCGGAACTTCCGCCAAAGAAGACGGCGGACAAATGCTCGGGGTGACGTTTAAATTTTCCAGTTAACTTTCCAACTCAATCAGGAGATTTATGGCAAACCAACAATCCGGATCTGTGCTCTCGTCATTCCCAAAAGTATTCTGGACTGCCAATGTGATGGAACTGTTCGAGCGGGGTGCGTACTACGGAATGAATTCCGTCCTCGCCGTGTATTTGACAAATACGATAATCGACGGCGGTCTCGGATTCTCCGAACAGTCGGTCGGATTCCTGCAAAGCCTCATCTACGCCTGTACGTATGTTATTCCGATCCTCGGCGGTGCACTGGCGGACAGGTACGGCTACCGCAAGATGCTGTTGATCGCATTTTCATTTCTTGCGACAGGGTATTTTCTCGCCGGGCAAATGAGTGCGTACGGCGCTGTCTTTGCAAGTTTGCTGATCATGGCAACAGGCTCGGGCTTGTTCAAGCCGATCATCACAGGGACGATTGCGCGTTCAACAAATGAATCGAATTCCGGATTCGGATTCGGGGTTTACTATTGGATGATCAACATGGGTGCGTTCCTTGCTCCGCTCCTTGTGAGTTATTTAAAGGGATTTTCCTGGAGTTATGTCTTCATCGCATCATCATTATATTGCGGATTGATGCTGCTACCGACGCTGTTCATTTTCAAAGATCCGCCGAAACCGGAGAGCACAAAAACATTGAAAGAGGTGTTGAACGGCGCTGCTATGGTGCTCGGCGATGCGCGGTTCATGCTGATGATCTTTGTCTATTCATTCTTCTGGATACTTTATTTCCAGAACTTCGGCTCCGTCTTATGGTTCCTCCGCGATTTTGTCAACACAGCTCCGGTGGATGCGTTTTTCGCATCAATTGGCATCCCGTTGAAATTCGATGCTGAACATGTCACGGTCATCAATGCCGGTACTATTATTCTGCTGCAGGTCGTCATCAGCCGCATCGTGAAAGATACAAAACCGCTGCTGACGATGGTGAGCGGCATCGGATTCGGCGTGCTCGGATTCATCTGCCTCGCCTTCGCATCAAACGCATGGCTGCTTATTCTGGGTATTGCGGTCTTTTCCATCGGTGAAATGACAGCTCATCCGAAATATTACAGCTATGTCGGGCTTGTCGCACCATCTGAGAAAAAAGCTACGTATATGGGATATGCTTTTCTTTACGGCGTCATCGGCAGCCTGGTCGGATCGAATCTCGGCGGCGCGATGTACGAAGCGATGTTGAAGCCGTTGATCGGGCAGACGGGCATCGAAGGAACAACAAGAACATTTTGGCTCATCTTTGCCGTGCTGGGAATTTGTGCTGCTCTCGGACTTCTTCTTTACAACAAACTCTTCTCTGCCGATACGCCGGAAACGAACGCACGTGCACGAACGGTGATGATGGGTGTGTACACGCTCGTCATTGTAATCGGCGGTTACTTCTTTGTTTCGTCGGTCAGCGGAGAAACCATCTCATACAAAACACTGGTTCAATCTTCCATCATGTTTGTTATCGGAATCGGCGGTATCGTCATCAGCCGGAGAAAACACGAATCCTGATGCGTTCTATCTCCATAATGTCGTAAGAGGAGAGTTTTTCTTGACTTACGGAGGAATGAATTGTTACATTGACGGTTCAAAATGATGATAACAAAAAATGAAATAGTTGAAAATCTCGGGACAAAGCTGTTTGGAAAGAACATCTATTCATTTGAGACGATTGACTCCACGAACACATTTGCCAAGTCGCTGCCTCAGCATAAAGCACCGCATGGAACCATTATCATCGCGAACGAACAAACGGCAGGGAGAGGCAGAATGCAAAGAGAGTGGATTTCGACAAAAGGAAAAAATCTTCTTTTCACACTCATCCTCTACCCTGAATTTGGAGTGGAGAAAGTCTCATTGCTTCCGTTTGCCGGAGCGCTGGCTGTAACAGATGCGATTGAGACCGTGACCGCATTATCTGCAACATGTAAATGGCCGAATGATGTAATGATCAACAGCAAAAAAGTGTGCGGAATGTTATTGGAAACATCCACCGGCGGTTCGCCCACGCCTAAAATTATTCTGGGAATCGGCGTCAATGTCAATCAGGAAGATTTTCCGGAAGAGTTGAGATACAAGGCGTCGTCATTGAAGAATGAAAGCGGAATCGAGGTCGATCGAGTTCGATTACTTCGAAAGATTTTGGAGGAGTTGGAGAATAGGTATGATCAACTCTCGTTGTTCCCGCCGCAGCAACTGTTGCATGATTGGAGAATGAAAGCCTTGCTTTTCGGGAAAAAGATCACTGTATTGGAAAGCGAATTCAGTTTCACAGCTACTGCAATTGATGTTGCGGAAGATGGCAGTCTTATTATTCAAACAGAAGATGGGCAGAAAAAAAATATTTTCGCCGGCGATGTAAATCTGTCGTATAATTAATATAACCACCACCAGTCCCCCTCCTTGACAAGGGGGGGGTATTTAGGGTTGGTTCAAAAGGAAACTAAAAAATGATCCTCGCAATTGATATCGGCAATACTCATACGGTCATCGGAATATTCAATGGCGGCAAACTGCTCGGAGACTGGCGCGTGACCAGTTTCGTCACAAGAACGGAAGATGAATTCGGAATGCTCGTGAAACAATTCTGTGACGATGCAAAGGTACCGTTGAAAAAGATCACATCTATCGGTATCTCGTCAGTAGTCCCCAACCTGACGGATGTCTGCGTTCGTATGGCGCAGAAATATTTTATGATCGACCCGATCGTCGTCTCTTCCGATCTCGATCTTGGAATAAAAGTATTGTATGACGATCCTCGCGCTGTCGGTGCTGACAGACTCTGCAATGCTGTTGCAGGATTTGCTAAATACAAAGGTCCGGTCGTTATTGTAGATTTCGGCACAGCAACAACATTCGATGTTGTCTCAAAGAATGGTGAATATCTGGGCGGTGTGATTACAGCGGGAGTGGAAACGACATCGGGCGAATTGCATCGCCGAGCTGCAAAATTACCGAAGATCGATCTCAAATTTCCAGACAAAATTATTGGAAAAAACACCGTTGAAAGCATGCAGGCAGGAATAATGTACGGCGCACTCGATTCAATGGAAACGATGATCCGACGTATCTCGAAGGAACTCGATGATTATCCGACTGTGATTGCCACCGGAGGTTTTTCGGAAATGATGAAGCGTCAATCGAAAGTGATCAACAAGCACGAACCAACACTTGTACTCGATGGGATTCGGTTGATTGTTGAGAGAGTGGAAAAGATGAATAAAAGGAAAAAATAACTTACGATGCTCGACCGATTGATTGTCCGTCCGTTCGTCCTTTGGGTTTTTGTTTTCTCGACCTTTTCGCTCACTTTCCCTTCTGCCTTCATTTGGTTTCGCGATTATATTACACTCGGACTCGGCGCCATTATGCTCGGCATGGGCATGACGCTGACAATAGATGATTTTGCCCAAGTGTTCAAACGTCTCCATGCGGTTGCTGTTGGAATTAGCGCACAGTTTCTTATTATGCCGACGCTGGCTTTTCTCCTCATAAAAATTTTTCAACTTGATCCCGCATTAAGCGTAGGCATTATCGTTGTCGGTTCGTGTCCTGGTGGAACGGCATCAAACCTCATCGCATATTTGGCGAAGGCGGATGTTGCATTGTCTGTCACGCTTACTTCAATCACAACGCTCCTTGCTGTTTTCCTGACGCCATTATTTATTTGGCTGTTTGCCGGAACATATGTTGCTGTTGATGCGCTCGGATTGTTTCTGACTATTCTCCAAGTTATTGCAGTTCCCGTGATTACTGGCGTAGCGATAAACAGATATGCCGCAAAGATGTCACATCGTATCACACCCTACTTTGCCCCACTGTCAGTTCTCATAATCATTCTTATCGTTTCCTGTATTGTGGGATTGAATCGTTCCTTGATTCTTCAATCAGGAATCGTAGTGATAGCGGCAGTTGTACTGCACAATGGATTGGGTTATTTGATAGGATACTGGAGTGCGCGAAAGTTTCGATTGACAGAAAAAGAATGCCGCACCATCGCAATTGAAGTTGGGATGCAAAATTCCGGCTTGGGCGCGGCGCTTGCTGTAAAACATTTTGCTGATTCGGCAGTTGCACTTCCTTCGGCAATTTTTAGTATATGGCACAACATCAGTGGACCGGCGCTGGCAAGTTGGTGGCGGAGAAGGTCATAACTAAAAGCAAAAATTTGCTCACATCAAACTATCCGCCGCCACAGGCGGTGGTTTACGCCCCATGGATGGCTTTACCACCGCAAATTTTTTTGTTCGGCTTGTGCATGGATTTCATCATCCATTTCTGATTGCTTGATTTACCGGCAAGCCAACCGCTCATAACCGCCGTCAAAGACGGCGGTTTTCCTGACTCAAAATAAAAAATCCCGCTCTGCGGGATTTTTTTATTTCCTTTGTGTCTTTGTGTGAGATATTATTTCACACCGAACATCGCTACCGAAAACTGTGCAAACTCAACCAGTTCATTAAAGAACAACCCAAAATAGAGGGTCGGAATGAGCAGCGAGACAAGCAGAATCTGCTGTGCGAGTGGGAATTTGAACGAACCTTCCGTTGCACGCTCTTCATCACGCAAGAACATATTACGGATCACACGCACATAGTAGTACAGAGAGATGACGCTATTGATAACGCCAATCACCGCAACACCGATCATCTTTGCATTGATAAGCGATAGGAAGATCATCCACTTCCCGACAAAACCTGCCGTGGGCGGCAGTCCGGTGAGCGAAATAAGAAATACAGCAAGCGCGACCGAAAGAAGCGGCGATTTCCTGCCCAATCCTTTGTACGAATCGATATGCTCGCTCCCAATCTTGTTGGCAAAAAGCATCACAACGTAGAACGCACCAAGATTCATGAACAAATAAACAACGAAGTAGATCATCACCGCCGCCGTGCCGTCGTTGCCGAGTACAAGCACACCGAGAAGCATATATCCTGCTTGAGCAATGCTTGAGTATGCAAGCATCCGTTTCAAATTATCCTGCCAGAGTGCGACAAGATTTCCCAATGTCATCGTCAAGACAGAGAGAATGATCAGCACTTGTTGCAGATGAATTCCATTGACAAATCCCCATGCGCCAACGGGCAATGTCACCAACGAAGAATCTACAAACATCACTTTGAACGCGCGCATCATCATTGCAAATCCTGCTGCTTTGGAAGCGACGGAGAGGAATGCGGTGATCGTTATCGGCGCACCTTCATACACGTCGGGTGTCCAGTAATGGAACGGCACTGCAGATATCTTGTACGCAAATCCGACGAGAATAAACAGCGACGAGATAAGCAGCGCGAGACTGTTCACGCTCCCCTGCATCAACACCTGATTGATTCCGGCGATGCTCAGCGTTCCCGTTAGTCCATACAGAATTGAAATGCCGTACAACATCACGCCGGAAGAGAATGCGCCGTAGAGCAGATACTTCAACGAAGCTTCGGATGAATCTTTCGCTTTGCGCGTGAATCCCGATGCAACGTACGACGTGAGTGATGAGAATTCCAACGCCAGATACATCATCAGCAGATTCGATGCGCCAACCATGAACATCATTCCGATCGCCATTGAAAGAACGAGAAAATAATATTCACCCTGCAGATTCTTTTCATTCTTCACTTCATCAGAGTGCCGGGACATGATCACGACGACGATGGCTGAGAAGACTATGACGATCTTGAAGAAGAGAGAGAAAGGATCGATTGAGAGCATTCCGTCGAATGCAGAGAAGTTCTCTCCGACCTTTCCGGTCAATGCATACATCGTGATCACCAGACCGACGAGTGAGAGATAGTAAACGATCGTTTCATCCTTGCGGTTCACGAGGTACGCAACCACAACCACCAACACAGTCGCCGTCAGCACCAATTCCGGAAGGATGAAATTGAGATTATTAAGAATTGTTTCAGACATAATTATTTTGTTAAAATCATTTTCTTGACAACAACACTCTTTTGAGATTCAAGACGATAAAAATAAACTCCTGAAGAAAGTGCATTGCCATTGAACGTTACGGTGTGTTTTCCAGATTCTTTGTTTCCATTTACAAGTTGTGCAACTTCACGACCGAGCATATCATATACCACTAAACTGACATGACCGTCTGAAGGAAGTTCAAATGAAATTGTTGTTACTGGGTTAAAAGGATTCGGATAAGCCGAAGAAAGTTCAAATCTCGTGACTTCTTCTTTGCTTTCGGTTGGAATTTGCTTGTTTTCTTCAAGTTCCTTCAATGATATTTTCTCACCTAAGCGAATCCTTGCCATTATTGTCAACCTATCATCTGGATATGCTTCTTTCATCCTATTCAACAAATCATTCGCCTTTTTTATATCCTGTTCAACTTCAACATAATAAGCAACTTGGTCATGAAGAGAAGTCAATTCGTGTTCAGTATTAGGATATTTTTGTATCAACTCTGAGTAAAAATTGTTTGCAGTTGTTAAGTCATTCGTCCAAGCTGCATGACGAGCGAGCAGCCGAAGAGCAAACGGCCGCAACAAATGGTGGGTTTGCTTATTTTGGAATGTGGTTAGAAGGGTTGTCAATTCTGATGAGATAGTTTCGGGCGACCGTTCTGAGGTTTGCAAACTCAATTCAAGTTTTGTCAAATCATAATACATCATCAAAGAATGTACAGCATATTTTGAGGTGCTCTTATCAATGAGTGTCAACAAATCTTGTTTCCCATTTATAAAATCACCATGAAATGCCAATCTCAGTGCATTTTGAAATGTTTTTTTATCCTCACTAGTATCTACTGAAGAAGTCATTTTCAGATTTGTTGGCACAAAACCCAACTTATATGCGTAGCCCGGGTCCGGATTTGGATTTTCATTCAAAGGATCTGTCACCAGTGCCCACGAAGTACCGTCGGCATAGTAAGATGGTCCCTCCTCTCCCCAATAATTGTTTGCGGCATATACACCAGAATTATTAGTTACCCATAAATGGGGTAGATCACACATGAAAATGCTGTTGTAACCACCGTCAAAATCGTATCCGAGGTAAGGATGAGAAGAATACTGAGCGCGTAACAAAGGAGCACCAGCATACGCTATTGTATTATAACCTTGCCAAACTTCCGTGGAAGTTGCAAAATTTGGACTGCTTGAATTGATTAATACATTAAGACCGTTAGATCGAATGATGTTGCTCATTATCCACGGCGAAGAAGAATTAAGAGAAATACCGTAACCGTTCTGCTTAATATCATTACCTTGATATTGCACTGCAGTTGAAACATTGTCCGCCTGTATTCCATAACTTATATTATTGCTAATAACATTACTAGTAATGAATGCATTGGATGAATAAACGCAGATCCCTGTTCCAGCTGACGAGATTGTATTATTGGAAATAGCGATGTTTGTACCTGTGTTGTAAGAATAAATTCCTATTCCCTGCGAATTTGAACCTGTAATAGCAGTTGAAGATATTGTTGCAGTACCGGTTGTTTTTGAATAGATGGAAATTGCTTGAGCAGAAGTAGTATATCCAAAATTTGTAAATGTACAGTTTTGTGCCGTAACCGTGCCAGTATTGTACCAGAGAGTCAATTCATAGGCAGCATTTTTAAAATCAGCATATTGAATATTCGCAGAACCACCTGACGCTACGACAATAGTTGCCATAGTCATTGAACTACGTGAATAGCCTTGACCATCAATTGTCACGCGTGAGGACGAATTCCCAAGCACATTTAGATTTCCGTAAACAAGTAATCTTGTGCTTGAAGAATTAAAAAGAAGTGAACTACCAGGATCTAATTGAAGTGTAATTCCAGCGTTGACTTGAAAATAACCACTGACTGTTTGAGTTCCTGTTACAATAACCGTTTGACCTGATTGTGCTGATGAAAGTGCGGAGGAAAGAGTGGAGTACTGTTCTGGGACATAAAGGTTATTGTTTGTTGGTTTCAAACCAGCAACGATATTGGAGGTTTCGTCCAACAACCTAGAATTATCCTCATAAGTAGCACCACCCATTGGTATACCGTTGTACAAAATATCAGGATTCGACCAATATTGAAGTCTTGTACAATAACCATTTAAGCAATTGCTCGCATTGTACGCCATTATTGTCCTCCACCCACCACTTGGATAAACATAACCATGTCCATATTGGTAAGGTGTAAGAGTTGGATCTGCTCCTAAATTGTGGCGCGCCCCTTGTAAATGACCTATTTCATGAGCGAAAGAATAATATCCTGTCGCACAATCATAATAAACTTCGCAAAATGCTGTGTTTGCATCATTGACTGGAGCTATCCGCGATGCCATACCACAGTAATCATCGTTATTAAAAATTAAAACACAAACATCTGCACCATAACGATTCCGAATATTATGTATTTCATCCATGTATCCGTCAGAAGTTCCTTGAAATCGCGAAAGATCAGTATCATAATCTCCGGATTCAGTATAACTTACTGAAATTGTTCGAACAAGATTCACACGAAGCGACATGCCACTATTTTCGTAAGATTGGTTTGTTTCTGTAACTGCTGTTTGAATTAGTCCTAATATATCGCCATGAGCACTTGCAGCAGCCGGGGTATAAGCAACGAGCAAGTCAATAACATATTCGTCTTCCTCGTCTGAAGTTATTAAATTGGGTTCGCTTATTCTCTCTTGATTTTCATTGTTTTTTCCTTTCAGTAAATTATCCTTGCCAAGGACTCCATCATCACGATCGATCGGGTGTTCAGGAGGGTATGCTCCTTCATTAATTTTTATCAAAACATGAACATCGCCTTCAAGAGGTTCAATTTTATAAAGTTCGGAGCCATCGCGGATAGTACCGGTAACACCATTTACTCCTACAGATAAAATTATCGTTTCATTATTTTCTCCCTTCCCCACCCACTCATACCTATCATTTATTTGGCTTTTCTTTCGTAGAACATTTTTTGTAACAATTGTTTTATCAAATATCTCAAAGTCATAAAAAGATTCATCTAAAATTTTTTTGGGGTTTGTGATTTTAATAAAATTAAT
>JBFMFY010000023.1:0-42501 GCA_040751955.1 Bacteroidota bacterium | reverse complement strand
ACAAATAGAAGATTATAGATCAACTACTGTCGAAAACCTACCTTTGAAATCAAATCACAACTGCCGCTATTCCACAGCGCGTGTATGTCATACTGTCGAAAACCTACCTTTGAAATCAAATCACAACTGTTGATGGGTGCACAGCTGTTGAGTGTGAACTGTCGAAAACCTACCTTTGAAATCAAATCACAACATGCGTTGATGCGTGAGTAGGTGCTGGATTACTGTCGAAAACCTACCTTTGAAATCAAATCACAACGCTGAGTGCGAGCGAGAAGAAAGCAACATTACTGTCGAAAACCTACCTTTGAAATCAAATCACAACCAACCACATCATTCTCCGGCTTCACACTGTACTGTCGAAAACCTACCTTTGAAATCAAATCACAACTTTGTGGCGGTAGTGTACACAAGCAATGACTGTCGAAAACCTACCTTTGAAATCAAATCACAACCATGAGCGCGACGATAAAAAAACAACAGATACTGTCGAAAACCTACCTTTGAAATCAAATCACAACTCACACTGTACACAAGCATCACGTCAATGCACTGTCGAAAACCTACCTTTGAAATCAAATCACAACAAGGGTAACACCCACCTTGCACGCCCTTAAACTGTCGAAAACCTACCTTTGAAATCAAATCACAACTCATGCAACCTCCATTATTTGAGCAGCATTACTGTCGAAAACCTACCTTTGAAATCAAATCACAACGGATGTCAACATTTTGCTGCAGACCGGGAAACTGTCGAAAACCTACCTTTGAAATCAAATCACAACGTATTAACTGCTCCAAAGAAATTCTTGATTACTGTCGAAAACCTACCTTTGAAATCAAATCACAACGATACCTAAGCCATAGATATTATGATAGATACTGTCGAAAACCTACCTTTGAAATCAAATCACAACACGAATCGACTCCCTTCATTATGCCCGCTCACTGTCGAAAACCTACCTTTGAAATCAAATCACAACGCCATTACAAACAAATTATTTTGTTCTTAAACTGTCGAAAACCTACCTTTGAAATCAAATCACAACGGGTCTCTGCGCTTTTTCCAATCTTCTTTGACTGTCGAAAACCTACCTTTGAAATCAAATCACAACATTGGCAACGGTCTGTATGTTTTGAGGGTACTGTCGAAAACCTACCTTTGAAATCAAATCACAACAGAACGTGCCCAGTTATTCACCAGACACGCACTGTCGAAAACCTACCTTTGAAATCAAATCACAACACGGCGCGGCAACAGGTGAAGGAATTTGAAACTGTCGAAAACCTACCTTTGAAATCAAATCACAACGCATTCACCGGTTATGCCGACAAAGCAAATACTGTCGAAAACCTACCTTTGAAATCAAATCACAACGAACAAAATTACTGACGTCGGGCTTGGTGAACTGTCGAAAACCTACCTTTGAAATCAAATCACAACTAGTGTAACTCGAATATGGTTGATTGAGTGACTGTCGAAAACCTACCTTTGAAATCAAATCACAACACGATGCGATGTACGATTACATCGACTCCTACTGTCGAAAACCTACCTTTGAAATCAAATCACAACGCGTTGAACGTGGTTCCGTCATAACTGAATACTGTCGAAAACCTACCTTTGAAATCAAATCACAACCGGTCTCGGATTTTATCTCTAAATTTGAAACTGTCGAAAACCTACCTTTGAAATCAAATCACAACTATTTACGGAAGGAGAATAGTATGAAACGAACTGTCGAAAACCTACCTTTGAAATCAAATCACAACCTGATTCATCCTTCGCCAAGTCCCGATAAAAACCATCGGGACTTGCTCAGGACGAATACGACGCATCGTCAATCATCGATTGTAATTTTCAAAGGGAACGTACATTGTCAAAGAACGATCTGAAGAAATCTATAACTTTTTTTGCATTCTTTCAATACGGATTCCCGCTGAAATCGGGACAGATTTTTTCTTCCTGTATCCTTCGGCGCGCTCGCAGACAACACTCGCTTGCTCTCTACGAGCCGTAGGCAGGATGACTATTGTGCTTTCATTTCTTTGTGTCTTTGTGTGAGCTCTCTACTGCTTCTTCCCTTCAATCGAAGCGATTTCGTTCAGCAGGTCGCGCTTGGTGAAGCCCGACTTGCGCATCAGGCTGACGACGAATCCCTGGAGCTGCTCGCGCGTCTCATCGTCGATCTCCATCGAGGTCATAATCATCACCGGAATGGTATAGGTGGCGGGATTGTGTTTCAACTGATATGCAACATTGAATCCGGAAAGTTCCGGCATCACAAGATCAAGAATGATAAGATCGGGCTTCTCTCTCTCCGCAAGCACCAATCCCTCTTTTCCATTGTGCGCTTTCAGAACGACACATCCTTCCGATTCAAGAATCACCTGAATAAGATCGGTGACGGATTTGTCATCATCAATGACGAGAATCTTCGCCGACTTCCGTGCCTGTGTCTCTTCAACCTTTTTGATAGCGGCAAGCAGTTCGTTCTTCTGTACCGGCTTCACGAAATATTCCACGGCGCCGAGACCGAACCCGACGTTTCGTTCATCCACCATGGAGATGATGATGACCGGAATATCTTTGCAGAGGGGATGATCTTTCAACTCGCGCAGTACCTGCCAGCCGTCTTTTACCGGCAGCAATATATCGAGCGTAATAACGTCGGGTTTCCACAGTTTTGCTTTCTCCAACGCTTCAACGCCGTTCGCTGCAATTTCTGTTATGTATCCTGCTTCGGTCAGATAGGTGTGGAGCAGTGTGCGCGCATGCGGTTTATCTTCTACGATCAGAACGCGTTTCTGCCGCCCGCCGTCGGTAACATCCGAAATCTTTTTAAGCACTGTCTCCGCTTCGTTCTCCACCTGCACAAGAATGGGGAGGCGCGCAATGAATGTACTTCCTTCTCCGAATTCGCTTACGACAAAAAGCGAACCGCCGTGCAGCTCCACAATTTTCTTCGTGATTGCAAGTCCGAGTCCCGTTCCTTCTGTTTTCTTTGCACCGTCCGCAGTCTGCTGGAACGGCTGGAAGAGAGACTGGATCTCTTCCTTTTTAATGCCGACACCGAAGTCTTGAACCGAAATTTCAATTTCATTTTTCGTCCGTTTCGCGTTCAGGATCACTTTCCCATCCGCATGGCTAAACTTGATTGCATTCGTAGTCAGGTTGATCAGCACCTGTTTCAGCCGCACACCGTCGGCAATGACTTCATCCAATTCGTCATCGACATGGATTTCGAGATGAACCTTCTTGGTATCAACCAGCGGTTGTACGGTTTGCTTCACCGAATCGAACATCATCCGGATGCTCGTCGGTGCGTAATGCAGTTCCATTTTTCCCGCTTCGATTTTCGACAGGTCGAGTATGTCGTTGATGAGATGGAGCAGGTGCGTACCGCTCGATTTGATCGCCGCATTGTATTCCATCAACTTTTCCCGGTCCATCGACGCGATATCTTCATTGATAAGATCGGAGAATCCGATGATGGAATTGAGCGGCGCACGCAGTTCGTGGCTGAAGAAAGCGAGGAACCGTTTCAGTTTGTCGTGCGCCTCCTGCGTTTGCGCTCGCTGGATCTCAAGATCGACATTCTTCACCCGCAGTTCGTCGATCAATCCGCGGCGGCTGATACCGACCGCAACTTCGCTCGCCACAAGGGAGAGGAACGCCGCTTCGTGTTCCGAAATTTCTTTTCCTTGATTCAGCAGCACTTCCAACACACCAAGCCGCTCCCGTTCTACCCGGAGAGGGAGAGTCAAAAGTGTAACCGCGGATGTTGAGACAACTTTTTCCGGTGCAAAGGTAAAGAGAACGCTGCGTGCAATGTCTGTTGTAACGATCTTGCTGCCGGTCTTGAATGATTCAACGCTTGCAAAATCGGCGGCGCTGGCAATGGAAACGGCGTACAGATTCCGCTGCAGGTCTGTCAGCGGCAATTCGGGAGCGAGCAAAATCAATTGTTCATCATGCGGGCGATGGAAATAGAGAAGCACATTCTGCTGCGGCAGTTCGTAATTCTTGGCGATTATATAGACAACCTCGGCACACAGATCTTCCAGCTGTGTTGCAGAATTGATCGCATGGGAAATACGGAGGAGCGTTTCACGCTGGCGTTCCTGCCGTTTCTGTTCGGTGATGTCCTGCAGAAAGACCGATAACCCTTCCACATTCGGATAGATGCGGAACTCGAACCATTTTTCCATCTGCTCGTCGCGGTACCAGCTGACGAACGATTGGAATGTTTTCGTCTCGAATGCTCTGCGGTACTTCTCCCCCAGCGCTGATTTTTCCACGTTCGGAAAAACCTCGAACACGCTTTTCCCGATCACTTCTTCGCGCTTCAATCGTGTCCCTTCTGCTGCCGCTTTGTTCCAGTAGGTGAATTTGAAATCCTTGTCGAGAGCAAAGAATCCGCCGCTGATGCTTTCAAGGATCGCTTCGGGGTTGAGAGGGGTGTAGTTCATTTTTTAGGGAGACTGATTTTGGATGCTGGGTTCTGGATTCTTGATGCTTGGTGATTTAATTTCTTGCCAAGAATCTCAAGTTTGTCTTTTATAGTGTTATACAGTTGTTCATCCGTGAGCGATTTTGTGTCAAACAGAGTTCTGTTTTTTCATCGTTTGATGCAATAGCGTAGTGTAAATATTTGATAAAATCCTGTTTATAGTTTCGTCTTCCATATCCTTCAACGATTTAGGTGAATTATATTTCACAATTCAGGTCTCTTTTTCCGGCATCCGGTATCAAGTATCCAGCATCAAGATTCTTTTTTTCGTTTCAGGTGCGGAGGAACAAATCCGCGATACGTGTCGAACTGCGAATCGTAAAAGACCAGATTGAAATTTCTGTCGCGCAACGTTCCGCCGGACGGATAGAGGTAAAATTCCGAGATCGTCTCTGTTTTCGATTTCGCCAGCAACCCATCCGGAGTTGTATAGAATTGCACGGTATAAAATCCCTGCGTGAACGGCGCCGTTTCCAACTGCTGGTGCAGATGCGCTTCGTTGAAGAGAAAAAGATCGTCGTTCATTCTTTACGTCAACCCCAGTTGAGAAAGTGTGTCGGGACGGATGATCATCAGCAGGTGCGATTGCTGAATAATCAGATATTGCTTCCCTTCAAATTCTATTTCAATTGCATTGTCGCGCAGAAATAATGCATAGTCCCCCTCTTCCGCCTGCAGTGGAATATACTTCACCGGATCTTTTGGAGTTGTGGACCACGGTTCCTGATCGATGAAATTCGGATTCACGACAGGATATCCGGGACCGACTTTCACGATATATCCCGCCTGCACTTTTTCTTTTTCTTTCACGCCGGGAGGAAGATAGAGTCCATGCGGAGTTTTTTCCTGATCTCTGTCCGGTTCGATCAATATGCGGTCACCGACAAGGATCACTTTTTTCTTCGATGAGATAGGCATAGCACATTCCTTCCATCGCAAATATACAAAGAAAATAATTGTATGCCACTATGGTTGCTTCTCATTCTGTCCGACGGTATATTGCCGAAAATTTCACCGGTATGGAATATCCTTTTCTTTCACTTGTCGCATTCTTCGGTCTCTACACCGTATTGTTTTTCACCCGCCGTTCACTGGAACAACATCCCTCTCATTCGTTCATACTTCGTTTTGTCGTCGGCATCGTCGCCTGGGGGCTGACAGCAGCGGCAGCGATCTACGGCGCATCATTAATTGTTCTGGCAACGGCATTTTTTACCGGTGATGCAGGTGCGGGATATGAGATTGTCTTCCAGCTGATCATTCTGATTGTCGTCATACGGCTGTATGTCTATTATGAAGACAATATGGAACTCGGAGAGATGAAAAATTTTCTGCGCGACGCGCTGACATTCGGGAATTATGTCCGGAAAAAAGATTATGAACTGCGCGAAGAGTTGGACCGTCACGAGACGAGGCGCATCTATAAAGAAGTAACCGGTGTTGAGCCGGCATCCGATGTCACGGCAACAGCGTATGATTACTACTCACCGCCTCTTTCAAAGGATCATGTACCGGAACAAAAAGTATCGCTCCATTTGCACGATCTCAATATTCGGGAACTTGCTGCGGGCAAACAGGCGGACGTAACAGAAGCATTCCGGCTGGAACTGATGGGAAACAAAGCGCATCCGTACATTCCTCTGATGAATACAATGATTATTGATGGGAACACCTCAACATTATCGTTCGATGTTATCCTCCCCGTTGAGCAACAATTGCGTTGGGACGGACCGAATGCCAAACAACGGACTATTGAACGGATGTACGAATTCCTCGTCATAGTAACCTCGCTGCCGTGGTTCAGCAGGTATGATCGTTACACAAGGACCATTACTGCAACGTTAGTTCAGACTGATTTGAACGACGAGGCAAAAGAAGTTTGGAAAGAAATAATGCGATTTGAGATCTCTCTCGCAAAGATGAGATCGAGAGGAACAATGATTACACCTGCATCGGTGGTGGAGAAGATTGCAAAGATTATTTTCTACCATTAACCCGCAGTTAATGTCAGCAGCCGCGCCGACAATTACTTCATCACCTGCACCTGCATTTGTATCCCGATCTTTTTCAGAAATTCGTTCGGTAACTCTCCACCCGCAAAGATGAACACAAAATCGTTGCGAAGTTCGATCAGCCCTTGCTGCGTCTGCAATAACGCTTTTTCTTCATGAATTTCTTTTACTTCCGAATTGAATTCTATTGAAATCTTCTTCCGTGCAACAAAATCGTCGATGTGTGTTCTGTTCCGCTCTTTGATGCGAGTAAATTCATTCTTCCTGTACGACAATGTCACCGTATTCCCTTTTTGCGATGCCAATCCGATCGCCGCTTCGATTGCCGAATCTCCGCCGCCAACGACAAGTACATGTGAGTTCTGGTACGACGCAGCGTCAATCAACCGGTACGTTACTTTTGAAAGCTGCTCTCCCGGCACTCCCAATTTTCTCGGCGTGCCTCGCCGACCAAGTGCGAGAACGACGTACTTGGATTTCCATTGCTGTGTTGACGAATGAACGGCAAAATGGCCGTTCTCTGAAAAAATATTTTCTACTTTTACACCGGTGTGAATTTTGATTCCGGTCTTCTTGATGACCGCCTGCCACAACTCGAGCAACGCTTCTTTTCGTGTCTCAGTCAGTTTTATTTTTCCCCACAGTGGCAGTTCAACGGGAGAGGTCATCACAATCTTCGCCCTTGGATATTGCAGTACGGTTCCACCGATATCGTTCTGTTCAAGGATGACATAGCGAAGATTGTTTTCGAGTGCCGTGAGTCCCGCAGCGAATCCTGCCGGACCGGCACCGATGATTGCAATATCGTATGCATCGTCATCGGCAGAGTGCGGCAACGATGAAATGTGCCGGACAACCGCTGCTCCTTGCGTGATGGCATTCTTGATCAATCCGAGTCCGCCGAGCTCGCCGACGATGAATATTCCTTTCACGCTCGTTTCATATCGTTCGTCGATCATCGGTAAGTCTGCGCTCCGTCCAGGTTTCGCCATTAACAGATTGATCGCGCCAACAGGACACGCTTCAGCACAGAGTCCGTGACCGACGCACTTTGCGCCGTGAATGAGCGTCGCTTGTCCTTCAATGATACCGAGAACATCTCCTTCGGGACAGGCGCGCACACACGCCGCGCAGCCGATGCATTGCAGTGCATCAATTTGCGGATGCATCGCCGATGCCTCATGCAAGCCGGAAATTTTCATCTGTTGAAATTTTTCGCGCGCTTTCACTTCTTTCTTTTTAAAGCGGCGGGCATACGGGATGACCGTTGCTGCAACAAGTACGATCGTGATCAGTATGGTGAGAATTGTTTCGTCCATATATTTCTTGTCATGTCCTCATGTTTTCAGCGGGCATCCACTTTAGAGATTCCCGACAACAACATTCGGGAATGGCGATTTGGGCATTTTAAAATGCCTGCTCTTAAGAAATAAATTTCCTCGCGGCAAGCCGCGAGGTATTTGTCATGCCAGCGTACGCTGGCATCCATTCTCTGGATTCCGGCATTCGCCGGAATGACGCCGCAAGCGGCGGGGAATTAGACCCCCAAGAGATTAAAACCTGATCCCCGCCTCAACAAAAAGCCGGTAACTGTTCATCATTGAATCGTTCACCCTGTCCGCATTCAACGCCGCATACAGCATTTTTGTGATGCGATAATTTCCGCTCAATGTGTACGTGTGGGTAGTGTACGATGATGCGTTCGATACAATCGTGTACACATAGTAATCGTACCGCAGTGTCAACGAAAGTCGATAGAAGAACGTCCGGTCGATATCGACCGTAACGTTTGTTCCGTTTGAATAGACGCCGACAATATCCGCATATCGGACGCTTGCTCCCACTTCTGTTCCCAGCAGATCGGCGCTTCGCACAGTGCCGCTGAACGTGCGGGCATCGCGGGCATCACCCTTCTTCGTCCGGTACGAAAGATTACCGGAGATCGAAATAAAATACGGCAGTCGTACTGTCGCACCTGCCCTGTATCCCTGCAGTAAATTCTTGTCGAACAGGGTATCAGAAATAGATTTCATGCTTTCAAAAAGATAGACACTGCGCGAGCCGTCGTACCCTATGTAACCCGACAACCACGAGTACGGATAATAGTTGATGGAAAGATATGTGTTCGAGAGTGTCAACGACCGTTTCCGCACACCGTTGGTGATGTCGTTCAGTTCGAGTTCGGTGCTTTCGTAGATCGACAAGTCGGAACCAAGCGACATGAAATTTTGAAGATAGACAAACTCGCGGTCCAGTTTTCCTTTTATCAATTGCTGTCCGTACGCAAATGTTCCGTCGTAATGCGTGATGAAATCTGAATTGTATTGGTAGTTGACGAACAGAGCTCCTTTATTGTCGCTGCTGTTCAGATCGTACGAAAGATTATCCACTTTCGCACCGACAATGACACCGGATGTCACTGTTCCCGTACGATAAAATAACTGACCGCCGTCGAATGTGCCGAGCCCGCCGACGTAGCGCGAGGTCATTCTCCCCATTCCGTACCCAAACGACGATGACGGATCGTCACTGTGCAGCACAAATTCATAAAGCCGATTTTTCAACCGTGTTGCACTGCCGTACCGGGAATAATTCTGAGAAAGGTCGTAATAATTTCTGGTGTACATTGTAATAGCCATCGCCGTACCAAAGAGCCGCCGCACATCCATCCGAAAAACGACGGACGGCTGGCTCAGGTTGAACCTGCTGTCGTTTGTCAACACACCCGAGTACTGAACGCCGACTCTCCCCGAGATGATATTTTCATTTGGAGGTTCACTGAATCCTTTCTTCGGTTCAACCGTTTGGACGCCGACCGATGCGGTTGTCCGCACTGAGTCGATCGGGAGTGCGGGCGTTGCTCCATGGATTTCTTTTTCTACGGATCCCACATCGCCGACCTGAATCGGAATTTTTTGCGCAATAATTTGCGCTGCACTTGACCGTTTTGAGACTGCGGTTATGACAACATTCCCGATAATCGATCCGTTTCGCGCAACATTCACCGTATCACCGACGGCAATACCGCTTTCTCTTCCCGCATCAAAATAAATGACCGATGCAGCGACGTACGACACCGTACAACGGATTGTTTGTTTCTGCTGAGCAAACAATCCCGACAGTACACAAAGCAGGAAGCATATTATTTTAAAAACAGACTTCAATTAATCTGATTCCCCTCTCGGATGACAGCGATAACAAGCGCCGCTTTCGTACGCATATCCCGTTCTCCCCTGGTGTTTGTCATCCATCTCCGTCTTGTTATGCTCGTGGCATGTGATGCATGAAAATACTGTGTAGTTCGACGTGTTCGTGTGGCAATCCTGGCATGTCGTCCAGCGCCCCGGGCGATGTTTGCTGCCGCTTGTAATCGGGAAGAACGGTGTGTGATCGAACGTTGACGGTTTCCATGCCGTAGTAGTATGGCAGGTGGTACATGTTGTGGGATAATGTGCTGTGGCGTGCGCGGGATTGACTGACGAATTGTAATCCTGCTGATGACATGTGTAGCAATCGGACGATGTTCCGGTGTACTTTCCTCCGGCGTGGCAGCGGCTGCACTCTGCAGTAAGATGAGCGCCGGTCAATTTGAAATTCGTTTTGTTGTGGTCAAACGTTGCCGGACTCCACGCCGACGTCGAGTGGCAAACGGAACAATTGTGATCGAAATTTCCCGACACGTGGTTTGGATCGGTCACACCTGCGAAATCAGTTTGATGACACGAATAGCAATCGCTTGCCGTCCCTTTATACTGCCCGTTCTTGTGGCAAAAGAGACAATCGGTGGTGAGGTGTGCACCGGTCAGCGGGAAATTCGTTGCACTGTGATTGAATGTGGATGGTTTCCACGCCGTGAGTGTGTGGCAATCCATACAGAGCTGCGAGAATTGTCCGGTGACATGATTCGGATTGACGGTTTTTGCAAATTGTGTTTGATGACACGGATAGCATTCAGTCGGCAATCCTTTAAATTGACCGTTCGTGTGGCACGATGAGCATTCCGTCGTTTTGTGTGCACCGAGCAATTGAAAATTTGTTCTGCCATGGTCGAATGTTGACGGCGTCCAACTAACCGACGTGTGGCATGTCGAGCAATCATGATTGAACTGCGCCGCAGCGTGGTTTGGACTCACCGTCTTTACATACTGTTCTTGATGGCAACTGTAGCAGTCGGCGGCAGTACCGCGAAACCGACCGTTCTTATGGCATGAAGAACATTCCATCGTCGCGTGGACACCCACGAGCATAAAATTAGTCTTGTTGTGATTGAATGTCGAGGGAATCCAGCCATTCATCGTATGGCATGTCAGGCAGTCGCGCGAGAATTGAGCGGCAGCATGGTTCGGAGTTTTCATCTGCGCATATTCCTTTTGATGGCAGGCGAAACAATCGCTCGATAATCCGGCAAAACGGTTATTCACATGGCACGATGCGCAATCAACCGAAAGATGAGCGCCTGTTAATTGGAAATTCGTTTTCGAATGCTGGAAGATCGACGGTTTCCATCCTGTCATCGCATGACAGGAAAGACAATCGTGCGAAAATTTTCCCAGCTGATGATTGGGTGCCAACGCTTTTGTAAAATCGTCCTGATGGCATGAAAAACATTCCATCGGTGTTCCGGTGAATCGCTTTGTCGTATGGCATTGAACGCAAGAAACATTCGCGTGCATTCCTTGCAGCGAAAATCCGGTTGTCGTATGATTGAACTTCATCGGTGTGATGAGTTCTTTCCACGATTCGGTGGAGTGGCAGTCGCTGCAGGCATTCTTCAACGGTCCGTGCGGAGACGTTTGTGCGGAAAGCACGTTCGCCAAAAAAATAAACATGACGCTCGTTTGTACGATCCCCTTTATTGAGTCGGATGACAATCTACGCATGTTGTTCCTAACGGTTTGTAAATAATTGTGAGTTGCCCGTTCACTGTTCCTTGTTTATGGCATTGATTGCATGGAAGTACCGCATGTTTTCCGGTCAGCGCAAAGCGCGACCGTGTGTTATGATCGAATTGTGCCGGACGCCAGCTTTTTTCCGAGTGGCACAATTCACACTCTGTTTTGCCCTTCGCAGCAAACTGTCCGGCATGTTGATCAGTATGACATGCATTGCATTCCTTCTTGATGCCTGAATATTGCACCACGCCGTTGTTCAATGTGTGGCATTGTGAACATCGAATCACGGCATGTTTCGCACGCAAAGGAAAACCTGTCTTCTCATGTGTGAATAATAACTCTTGCCATGACGATGTGGTGTGACATGTCTCGCAGCCGTTTGTCATTCTCAATGCAAACTGCCCCTTGTGAATATCAACGTGGCATGTTGTACACGCAGGCATTTCAGTCCAATGAAATATCTTTGTGCTCTTCGCGTTCACTTGTCCATCGAGATGACATTTGGTACAGGGAACTGCGCCATGCGCACCATTTAAAACAAATCGGGACTTTTGATGCTCGGCAATTGAAAATGTCGCCGGAACAAATCCGTTCTCTGTATGACACGATTCGCATCGTCCTGTATCGGAACGATGATCAAATTGCTTCGCATGCGCATCGGAGTGGCAATTCCGGCATTCCTTGAATTGCGTGATCTTGAATCCGATCTCTCCCGCAATATTTTTTTCTTTTTTATTCTTTGCATGACACTGCTCGCATTTCAGCGCGGCATGTTTCCCCTTTAACGGAAACTGCGTCAACGCGTGGTTGAACTTTTTCCCTTTGATCTGCTGCCACGAGGCTGGTGTGTGGCATTGCGAACACTCCTGCTTGAATTTCCCTTTATGCGGATCGGCATGGCACGACGCGCAGGAGCCGAATTCCATCTTTACAAATTGTATTGCCGTTTCATTTGCCCATGTTCGCTTGTGACATTGCAGACATTCCACGCGAGTATGAGCGCCTATTAATTGAAACCGCGCTTTATCGTGCGAAAATTTTAACGCATGTTTCCACTCTTTTGTACCGTGGCATTGATCGCACGATGCAGTAAATTGCCCTTTATGTTCATCCGTATGGCACGAGCTGCATTCGTTCGACAGACCGAGCATCGTTGTCATTTTTCGTTCTGCCGACAGCGCACGGATATCTTTTGCAATGATCTTTGTGCTTGTGTGGCATTGCTCGCATTGTAACGATGCATGTTTGTTCTCCAAAACGAATCCGACTTGTGCGTGATCGAATGCCGCTTTGTTAAAATGGATGATGGAAAAATTCCTTCCGTGATGCTCTTTATGACAGTCAACGCATTGCTTCGTAGCGACGGTTGCATGGTATCCTTTTTTGGATTGGATTCTCGAGCGGATCTCACCGTGGCAATTCAAACAATTATCATTCGAAAGCGATTTCCCGATTGTATGGCATTTGGTGCAGTTGTCGATCCCTTCGAGATTCTTGTGTGCGTTCGATAATTCTCCGGGAGAAATCTGGGCTGATAAAAATCCCGACTTGACAAAGAACAGCACCGCGACGAATCGGAACACGCTGTTCATTGTCTCCTCAATTGCGCAAGATAATGCTTTGCCTGTTCTGCTTCCTCCGTTTCGGGCGAGCGCTGTATTAAACGATTCCAAATTGCAGCAGCGGTATCTGGTTTATTTTGAGAAGCATAAATAGCTCCTTTATTCAGCAACGCACGGGGATGATCCGGATACAACCGCAATATACGATCGGTGGTTTTCATTGCCATGTCATATTGCCGGATCTGAAAATAGCAGACCGAAAGATCGAGCAGCAGCGAGTCGTTCCCCGGCTGCAATTTCACTCCTCGTTCAAAATAACCGATCGCCTCTTCCGTTTTGTGGGCATCCATCAGCCATTGCGCGAGAGTTTTCAGCGTTTGAATATCGTTTGGGTTGCGTGCAATTTTTTTCTTGAGCATCTCGACATGATCGGTAAACGACTTCGTTACATTTTCTTTCGAAGGCGCAATACTTATTTCGGGATTTTGAATTGCATCTGATGACGCAACAGTTTCCACCTTTCGTGGTCCCGACCTGAAAAAAAGGACAACAACGATGCTCACGACGATCAAAACCGGAATCAGGAGTTTCTTCATGATTGGTCCTTCAAAAAATCCACGTATAGCCGAATGCAATCGCCACGCCGACGTGGATAACGAGGATAACGAACATGATGATCGTGAACGGAAGATGGATCACATGCCAGTAGTGGAAAATATTCTTCAACTCTTCCAGGAAACGGATCCGCTGCAGCAATTGGATTCGCTCATTCGCGAGCTTTGCAACGGCATGCACGGTGCGACGATCCACTTCTTTTGTGTGTAAATGACGAATGATCGAATGCACGCGCGCGCGTCGTGTCATATCGCTGAAGAGAAAGAACATGAGCAGCGCAAGTATCGAACGCCGTTCGTGTGCCGGCTTTGCCAGCGCATCCAGTTTCCGGATATCGACCTCGTCCAATCCGTAATGATCGATTAGTGACCTGTGCAAACGTTCGCTGTGCGAATCCAATTCTTTAACGGAAAGTTCGTCGCCGTGAATCCCTTTCGGTATCTGCACATACAGGTACCTCCCGACGATCCCGCTCGCCACCACTGCCGACATGCTCCAAAAGCTGACTGCGACCAATCCGCCGAACTTGAATGTTGTGTGGTACAGAATCAATACCGGACCCAGGAGACACAGAAAAATATGGAACTCCAGAAAATATTTTATTTTTCCAACTTGCGAGAGTGCGCGGATTCTTTTGCGTGACGAATACATCGTCGCACCGAATATGATCATCGCCGTGCCGATGATGCCGTACCCGTGTGTTTCAACTCCCGACGGTTTTAATTCTTCGTAGCGTGCGTGGAATGGACGTTCTTCCAATGGGAGAATGTAGTAATCGAAGTTACGGACGAGAATAAATGCTGTCGTCGTCAGTCCAAACAATAGGAGAAAAAATATAAATACCCGATGTGCTGTCTGTTTCATGAACCGTACTCAAAGCAAACATGATGTAGGAACGGTCTTTCGACCGTTTCAAACTTAAATATTGGCACGGATGTTCATCTGTGCCTACATTGGCTTTGTGGTAAGAAGGTTTATCCTTAAAAAAATATACTCTGCGTAACATGAGTTATATAAGTTATGGTACTAAAAATCACAAGTGATTGAAAGAATTCATCTCACAAATGTGTCTGCAAACAAGAGTGATTTGTCCTGAATTCGGCCGGGATTAAATTACTCTCAGAACGGTTGATGTTGAAATCTTATTTCAGTAGATTGCATCAGAAAAACCGGCGCGTTCGTCTAACGGTTAGGACGGAGCCCTCTCAAGGCTTAAATACGGGTTCGATTCCCGTACGCGCTACAATACATGGTCGAACTTTGTTCGATCTTTTTGTTTTAAAATGGGGGCGGAAATACGGTTCTCCGCCTGCGGCGGACAGGGATTCCTGTACGCGCTACAGTAAAAGGTCGGGTTCATTGATCCGGCTTTTTTTACGTACAATCCTCTTTCTACTTTCTTCAAAATTGGGTTTCTCTTCCCGAAAACAAGAATACAGCGTCCGTAATTCACTTTATTTGGTCAAATTTTCATTACTTTGATTATATATTTGGTGGTACGGGCTTTGCCAAACACTGTACAGCCTGAATATTTATTGAATGCGGACACTTTGCTTCTAGGGGGGATAAAACTCATGACCAGAACATTGATACCAAAAACGAATAGAAAATTTTGGCTGTTGATTGTCGGCTCAATCAGCATAACCATTGCTGCAGGAGGATATTGGTTCTATGTGACCGAAGAATCAGAAATTCGGAAGCAAAAGTACGAGGAACTCTCTTCTATCGCATTGATAAAGACAGAACAGATAACACACTGGCGAGCAGACCGGTATGCCGATGCTCTCTTTCATTATGAAAGTCCTCTTTTCAATCAGGCGGTCAGAAATTTGCTGCAGAATCCTTCAAGCAAATCTCTTCGGTCTCAAATGATCTCCCGATTATCCGTAACAAAAAGAAATCATAAATACGAAAATGTAATCCTTGTTTCGCAGACGGGTGCCGTTATAATCTCGGTTGATTCCGCAACGACCGCAATCGATAACGAAACGGTGCGTGAAGTTGCAAATGCGATTGCTCAGCGGTCCATTTGTGTATGTGATTTTGTGCATGACTCTGCAAGCGGGTTCATCAGAATGGATATAGTTGTCCCGATTGGATTCGATCCGCAACATCCCATAGCGGCACTAATCCTGCGAATCAATCCCGACCGCGATCTCTTCCCTCTTATTCAGTGGTGGCCGCTGGTGAGCAAATCGCATGAAACACTTATTGTGCGAAGAGAAGGTGACAGTGTGGAATTTCTCAGCACTGCACAATCACAACAAAAGAATAAACCCCTCTTACGCCTTTCCCTTGCCGATACAACCATTCCCGCAGTCAAT
The DNA here is from genome assembly GCA_040751955.1 of Bacteroidota bacterium. Lineage (GTDB taxonomy): Bacteria > Bacteroidota > Ignavibacteria > UBA10030 > UBA8401 > SpSt-333. The sequence goes on along the minus strand of JBFMFY010000023.1, from coordinate 26,582 downwards.
GCAATTCTTGGACACGAAGGTGCATTCGAAGGAAAAGATTACCGCGGAGTTCCGGTGCTGGCAAGCATTCACCGCATTCCCGATTCACCGTGGTACCTTATCGCCAAAATGAATGTTGATGAAGTGTTCGAAGAGTTACGGTATCGCGGTACAATGGACATCATATTGTTTGCTCTCCTTATTATTGCAGCATCTTCCTCAATCGGCTTCATACTCTATTACCGTCAGCGAAATTTGTACAGAGAACGATTCCGTGCTGAAGCGGAACTTCGCGAAGCGCAGGAGGAATTTCGGACTACATTATACAGCATCGGAGACGGCGTCATCACGACCGATACGGATGGAAAGATACGCCAAATGAACACCGTTGCAGAGCAATTGACCGGTTGGAAAGAATCCCAGGCGGTTGATATCCCGATCGAAACTGTGTTTGTAATCCACAATGAAGAGACCGGCGCCCCGGCTGTCAATCCGGTACAGCGTGTTCTTCAAGAAGGATCCGTTGTCGGGTTGGCGAACCATACGGTGCTTGTCTCGCGGGATGGAAAACAGCACCCGATCGCTGACAGTGGCGCACCGATTTTTGATTCAACAACAAAAAAAATCATCGGCGTCGTTTTGGTCTTTCGAGACCAAACGGAAGAACGGCGTGCGCAGCGAGCGCTCATCGAAAGTGAAGAGAAGTTCAAACAGTTGTTTGAAGCGGAGTCGGATGCCATCGTTCTCGTTGACAATGCAACCGGAAAAATTCTGGAAGCGAATGAAGCTGCATGCACGCTCTACCAATATACGCGCGAAGAGTTGCTCGGCAAGAAAAACAGCGATCTCTCGGCAGAGCCGGAACAGACACAGCGCATTACTCAAACGACTATTCCCGATAAAAAGCGAGTCGTGCTTATCCCGCTCCGATTTCACAAGAAAAAAGATGGGACACGATTTCCTGTCGAGATAACAGGGAGATTCTTCTTCTTGCAGGGAAAATCAGTGCATGTTGCGGCAATCAGGGATATTTCTCAGCGAATAAAAGTGGAAGGATCCCTCGCCAAGAGCGAATCGTTCCTCCGTGTCTCTCAGAAAATAGCTAAGATCGGTTCGTACGAATTCGACATTAAAGCAGATAACTGGACATCTACGGAAACACTGAACGATATCTTCGGTATTACCGAATCATATGTCAAATCGGTGGAGGGATGGTCGAACTTAATCCATCCTGATGATCGTGCAATGATGCTGAAGTATTTGACCGAAGAAGTAATCGGTGCCCGGGGGGAATTCAACAAAGAGTACCGCATCATCAGGGCATCCGACAAGCAAGAGCGATGGGTACTCGGTCTCGGCGGATTAATCATGGATGATAATGGATCTCCCGCGCAGATGATCGGCGTAATTCAGGATATCACAGAACGCAAGATTGCGGAATTGTCACTGAAACGTAGCGAGGAAAGCTACCGCGGATTGTTCAACAGCGTGAAAGACGCTATTTATATTCAGGATGCAGACGGAAAATTTTTAGATGTCAATGAGGGTGCTGTTGCAATGTACGGCTATCCGCGCGAGTATTTTATCGGAAAGACGCCGGAATTTCTCAGCGCTCCGGATAAAAACAACATTGCCCGGATCACCGGAATGATCCGCAAGGCATTTGAAGGCACTCCCCAGCAGTTTGAATTTTGGGGGAAACGATCAAACGGTGAAATTTTCCCGAAAGAAGTCCGTTTATACAAAGGTTCGTACTTCGGCAACGACGCCATTATTGCCGTTGCACAAGATATTTCCGATCGCAAACACGCAGACGAGATCTTGCGTGCAAGCGAAGAACGGTACAGAAAACTGATCGACACATCCCCCGATGCCATTGCAATAACCGATATGAAGGGAAACATCCTGTTCATGTCCGGCAGATCGATCGAGCTCTTCGGCGGTTCCAACGACAAAGCATACATTGGAACAAACATCGTGCAATGGATTGCACCGGAGTACAGAGAAAAAGCACTCAAAGGAATTCATGATGTCTTTGCCGGGGTTGTGAATCCCGTAAATCAATATAAGATGCTGCGTGACGACGGATCGGAATTTTTCGGCGAGATGAACGCTGCCCCACTCCTTGATTCAGAGGGAAATCCCGAAGGAATGGTGGCACTCATCAGGGATGTTACCCGGAGAAAACAGTCGGAAGAATACCTTCGCACCTTTTCACTCGTCGTTGATCAAAGCCCGGCATCGGTTGTTATTACAGACAAGAACGGCATCATTGAATACGTCAATAATAAATTTGTGGAAGTCACAGGATACATGCCGGAAGAGGTTATCGGCACCAACCCGAGAATTCTTCAATCGGGACGCACGCCGCGGCACACCTATGTAACGATGTGGGAAAACATTTCCAACGGACGTGCATGGCGCGGAGAACTGCTGAACAAGAAGAAGAACGGTGAACTCTTTTGGGAAGATGTTAAGATCACTCCGTTGATCGACGAGAACGGCGGAACGATGAATTATGTCGCGTTGAAAGAAGACATCACTGCAAAGAAATTAGCGACGGAAGCGCTGGAACGGCGGGAAGCGCTGGAGAAAGAACTTGTCAATCTTTCGACAAGTTTCGTCAACTTGCAGCAATCGAATTCTGATTCCGTTTTTAATTTCGTGCTGGAACGTGTCGGAAAATTCACACGCGTGGACAGGGCTTACATTTTTCGTTACGATAAGAAAACCCGCACCGTCTCAAACACCCATGAATGGGTCGCCGAAGGGATTTCAGCAGAGATTCAGAACTCACAGAATTTTTCCGACGCACATCTTCCAAACTGGATGGAATTGCTGAAGAGGCACGAGAATATCCATATTCCGTCGGTCGAAGATCTGCCCGATTCATGGACCGCAGAAAAAAGAATATTCAACGAGCAGAAGATACAATCGCTTATCGCCGTCCCGCTGCTATACTCGAGTGAGTTACTGGGATTCATCGGATTCGATTCCGTAAAAGCTAAACGGACCTGGGGGGACGACGAAATCCGGCTTCTCCATATTCTTGCCGATCTCTTTGCCGGGACACTCAAACGATTGAAAACCGAAGAAGAAAAAGAAAACCTGGAACAGCAGGTACGTCAGATCCAAAAACTGGAAAGCATCGGCACGCTGGCAAGCGGCATCGCGCATGATTTCAACAACATCCTTGGTATCATCATGGCACATGTCTCCGTGCTTGAGCGGTTGAAGCATGACGAAGGAAAATTTTTGAACAGCACCGAAACAATCTTACGGACCATTAATCGCGGCGCCGCACTGGTAAAGCAGATTCTGACATTTGCTCGAAAGACAAGCACCAACCTTGAATACGTCAATGTCAATAAAGCAGTCGGCGAAGTGCAAAAAATGCTCACCGAGACATTCCCAAAATCAATTTCAATCACTCTTAAGTTGGAGAAAGCAATCCCCATCCTGATGGTCGATGCGACACAATTCAATCAATCGATCCTGAACTTGTGTGTCAACGCCCGTGACGCCATGAATGATCAGGGCTCGCTCACCATAACAACGCGGCTGGTGCGCGGCGCAGAACTTGTATCTAAATTTCCTGCCGCTGCAAGCAAAGATTTTGTCGCCATTTCGGTAAAAGATACGGGAAGCGGAATCGACGAAGTTTCGCTCGAAAAAATTTTTGAGCCGTTCTATACGACAAAAGAAAAAGGAAAAGGGACGGGACTTGGTCTTTCGGTTGTCTATGGCGTCATGCAGAACCACAACGGATTTGTGGATGTGGAGAGCGAGGTGGGAAAGGGATCAACATTCACACTGTATTACCCGATACCGATCACTATCACCCAGCACGAGGAGACTTCTGAGAGAGTTCAGACTGACGTAAAAGGAGGAACCGAAACAATTCTTTTTGTAGAAGATGAAGAGATGCTCATTGATGTTGCCACGATGACATTAAAGAACAATGGATACACTGTCCTCACGGCAAAAAACGGCGAAGAAGGATACCAACTCTTCGCAAAACATCGCGATACCATCGATCTTATTATCAGCGACGTAGGAATGCCGGTCATGTCCGGCGAAAAGATGTACGAGTTGATCAAACGGCTTGAGCCGTCGGTGAAGATCATCTTTGCGACCGGCTATATTGAGCCGTCGGTCAAAGAATCGCTGCTGAACCAAGGGGCAAAAGAATTTGTACAAAAACCGTACGAGGCATCCGACTTTTTACGGAAAGTACGGGATGTTCTGGATAAAGGGGGAAGTTGAGATCAACTGTTGTATCTACAACACTTTCACCACAACCACAGTCTGATCGTCGTACTGCGTTTGTCCGCCGACAAAGACAGCTATGGATTGAAGAATCGCCTCTTGTATTTCTTTTGATGAACGTGTTACGTTTGCTGTAAGCACCTCATGCAGTCGCTCGTCGCCGTATTCGCCGGATGCATTACGGGCATCAGTCACTCCGTCTGTCGCAAAAAGGAAGATATCTCCTTTTCCGTACATTACTTTCTTTTCCTCCATTTCATCAACGAAAACCCCCGCGTCGTTCAAGCCGAGTCCTAATCCTTTGGGGATCACTTTTTCAATCGTCCCATTTTTTGCATTGTAGTGCCACAGAGGCAGATGTCCCGCACGCGCAACAATCATCGTATGATTGTGATTGTCGAATTCGGCGCCGAGGACGGTGACAAACGATCTTTTTTCCAGATCCTGGCAGAGCAGTTTATTTGCTCTGGTAAACAGATCGCGCGGAGAAAGATTGAACCCGTGCAGCGAGCGGAGAATTCCCTGCACTTTAGACATGTAAAGAGCGGCTGACGTCCCTTTCCCGCTCACATCACCGATCACGATTGTTAATTTTGAATTTTCATTCTGCAGGTAATCGTAGAAATCGCCGCCGACCTCCATGGCAGGGATGGATGTTCCCGCGATATCGAGCCCCGCAACATTCGGCGTTGATTGCGGCAACGAATCGAGTTGAATGCGGCGGGCAATATCGAGTTCGTGTTTCATTCTCTCTTTTTCCGCCAGCTCTTCGTACAGGAATGCATTTTCGATCGCTACCGATGCCTGCTTTGCGGCGGTTGAAAGGAATGAAAGATCTTCCTGCTGAAATGTCGTTTCCGCCTGTTTCTCGCCGACGAGGATCGCACCGATCAGCCGATCTTTCGATCTGATCGGAATGAGATACTGGAATCCCTCCCGTTGAAATTCTTCTTTCATTGGCGTCGGCAGGTACTGGATGCGGATTTCGTTATGGAATTGTTTTATGGCGGCAATAATTGTCGCCTCATTGCTGATGCAGAAATTCTTCCACACGTCGCCGTTAAAGCCGAACGCCGCTTCGCAGGTGCAGCATTTTTCTTCGCGGAAGAAGACAACCCCGGCGATTTTCAGCCGCATCAACTCGCTCAGCTTTTGCACGAAACGTTTCGACAGGTCTTCCATAGACAATGTCGTTGCAAGGATCTCGCCGAGATCCTGCTGCGCTTTCCGGTAGTCGTACTGCATGCGGAAATATTTTTTGTCGATGAAGCGCTGTCCAGTCAACCGCACTTTCATAAAGACGAATGTGACGGCGATCGCCAGCAGCATCAACAAAACACGCTCCGATGATACACGCTGCGATGCAAGTTCGGGCGAATCGCTCACTTCAATCGACGCGCCGGTGAAAACGATATTCGCATCCGGAAAATCGATCTGCGGCAGCATAAAGAAGATCCATACTAAAAGATAAAAGACGATCACAGACCAGACCGCAGTCAGCAGGCTGTATTGTGTATTCCGCCGAACACGAAATTTGATATCGAGCAGACGGTACCTGCCAATTGTATAGAGATAGGAGAGCGGGAAAATGAGCAACAAAATCCCGTAGAAACCCGATCCGAACACACCCAGCTGATCTTGAAAGAAGAGAAGCGTGACAATAATGACTGCACCGACTGTTGCCGATGACCATTGAATCACTTTATTGAGGCGTCTGTATTCTACCGATGCGTACTTCCGGTATTTGATCAGGATGAAAAGACCGAACAACGGCAGCAACAAAAAGGGAAACGGATTGTTGAGCCAAACAGAAATCGCCGCCGACAATCCGGACATTACATAGTATCCCCGTGCGATCCACTTTCGTGAAGTAAGCTCAGGACGTTCAATCGGAAAATAGTGAAATGCATGGAACAGAAACGCGAGTCCAATAACGTACCCTCCTCCCATCATGATGTCTCGGACAACAGTGAATGCATTAGGGATAAAATCGCGCCTGACGATCACAACGGTCATGAAGTATCCCACCAGTAGAAACCCTAGTCCAATCAGCCGCGCGCCGAGAATATTGGGACGCGAGAATGCGATGAAAAACCCGATGATCATAAAGACGAAACCGCTCAGGCAAAAGATCAAAACGGAAACCGGCACTGCGAACGTGGCAAGGACCACGTTGACCTCCATGATCCTGTTGTTCCGAAGAATGTCGTACTTCAGCGATTTACCGATCTGCCCGAGACGCATAATCCTGTCGGCTTCCACAGCACTGGTAAATTCTTCGTTGTTGATCCGGATAATGAGATCGCCTACTTTTAATCCTGCACGATCGGAAGCGCCTCCGGATGTGACATCAGCGATGAAAACAAATTTCGGCAAGAGAGCAAATGCATCCTGAGGGATATTTGTGCGGTGCGTGGTAAATGTCAATTCATAATTGAGCGACGGGCGCAGGACGACGAACTGCACTTCATCGGACGGGCTGCCGTAGATCATTCCGTACGCATCTTTGATTGTGTTTACTTCGCCGCCGTTGATCGTCAAAATAAGGTCGCCTGCCATCAACGAATCAAAATACGTCTGTACAGAGTGCGGTTGGGTACCGAAAGAAGGTCTCTTGCCGACGATTGTTCCGTGGAAGTTTTTTCCCACCATAAGTTTTGACGCTACGTCACGGAAAATATTTTCATCGGTGGGGAGACTGATAAAACGATAGAATGTGATCGACGAGAAAATAAAAAGGATCGCTGCGAAGAGCGTCACCAACGTGCGGGACAATTGTATCTGGCGTAAGTTGAAGATCATGAACAGTTCTCTGGGAAACGTCGTAGTATTCTTACGGCGCATGGAAGTGTTAGTTACGAGAGCAAACTATAAAGTTTTTGACTAAAAAAAAACTCCTCCTTTACTATCTACTGTGAATTCGTTATTTTCTTAAGGAAATCTATCGGAGACACTATGATGAAAAAATACCCACTCCTCTTAGCCGTATCAATATTGTTCATTTTCCCGGCGCGGTCTCAGGATGCAGATTATTACGAAATCCAGGAGCACGGTCCGGGCAGATGGCTGACATTTTCAGCGCAGCTCAATGTGCAGCATAAATTGACAACACCGGGAATTTTGGATTACGGATTGCTCTTCAATCCTGATTTTGAAATCCGCCAGGGACGCGATCCGTTATTTGTATTCAAATTCGAGGAGACAGGAAAGTTCGATCCTGCATTGAAACCGCAGTTACCGGCAAACACGCACATGCAGTTCATCATCGACGGCAAACCGACAGCGGAACTTGCCGTCAAGAAGACATCGTTCAGGAATGAGAACGATATCCGTCATGTGTTGAAATTTTATGTTGTCGCAAACAGGCAGATTGTTGAAAATATGATCGCAGCTCGTTCCGTACGCGGATTATTGTACTACCGGCAGTTGCAGGGAAGCGATGTACAGAAGAATGATGTGAAGTCGTTCACACTGGATCCGAAATCAATCCGGACGCTTGCACGGTTAATGTCGATTGCAAAATAAGCATCAGGCGGTTTTCGTACTTAAGTCGATCAATTGCCTGATCTTGTGTTCGTATTCTTTGGCAACAATATTTGACGGATCGAATACAAAGACCCGACGCACTTCCTCCAGCGCCCTTTCATACTCTTTTTTTTCCAGCATCTCATCCGTCCGCTGAAAATAGAGGTTCTTCATTTTTTCCTGCTCCAGAGTCTGCTGGTCCGGCGGAATGTACTGTTCCGTTCGTTTCATCGTCCTTCGTTCATTGTCAACAAGAGCGCGTTCAACGAACACGTTGATGAGCTGGCGGATGTCGGATGCATGGTCGCCCGAAGTACGTTCGAGAGGTGTGATAGAGATGTAATGTTCGAGTGCTACGATATACAGGTTGTGCAGGTCGATGATCTTCGCTTCGCGGATGAGCCGCAACGCATCGGCAGGAAGATTCGTCTGAATTTTTTGTTGAGCCTCTCTCAACAATACAGCGAGCGCTTCGGAAGGCATTATCCTGTCGCCTTCCCGCCGGAATAGATAAGCTTCAGCCCCTGCGATACTTTCTGGTCGTGTTCGGTCTGCTCTTTGCGGATTTCACTGTCGAGTTTCAATAAGTTATAGTTGAACGGATCGACCGTGAGCCCATGGGCGATCTCGTCAAGTGCTTTCGCAAAATCTTTTTGTCCGAGATATTCCGCCGCCATACGGATATGCATGCGGATCAAACGTTCCTGCTCTTCGGGGGAGATCGTTTTTTTCTGAGACGAAGCACTATTCGCGTCATGGAGCGTCACGACACGCTGTTCCAATTTTAACAAATCGTCATTGGAAGGATCGAGAGAAAGCCCCGAAAGAATTTCGACGAGTGCTTTGTCCAGCATGTTTGCCATCAAAAAACTTTGTGCCTGGGCAATGTGCGATTTCACCCGCTGCGATTTTTGCTCCCATTGAGCGTTCTCCTGAAGTTGCGTCAGGACTGCATCAATATCAGACTGAACCGATAATGTTTCAGGACGGGCAGGATCCAGTTGTACTGCTTTGGTTATCACCTGTTTTGCTTCGTCCACCTTGCCGACGGTCAGCAACTCACGCGCAGAGACAAGGTATTTTTGTATCTCCAGATTCCGTGCTTCCATTGTCTGATGCTCATTCCATCGCCGCGAACGTTCGTTAATCGTTTCTTTCAACGCCAACAAATCGCTGTTCTGTTCGTCAATCGTTAAACCTGCGATGACTTCGGCAAGCGCTTCTTCAAACAAATCGCGTTGCAGAAATTCGTTTGCATGATTGATGTGGCGCCGAATGACGCCGGTTTTCTCTTCTTCTTCTTTCTTGTTGTGCTGATCGGCAAGGAACCGGTCGAACTCTTCCTGAAGCGCCTGTTCATACTGCTGGATCTCATTGTTCAGAGGATCGAGGATGAAAGCCTTTGCCACTTCGTTGAATGCTTTGCTGTACTGTTTTTCCCTGCGGAATTTTTCCGATTCCTTCAGATGCTGCACGATCCGTTCGGCGGTGTCATCCTTCATCGTCTGTTCGTTCTGCAATGTTTGCTGGATCGACGAACGGTTCTTCTTCTGGTGCTCCTCCCGCGCCGCCAGTATCTCCTGTTCTACTTTCTTGATATCATCATCAAACGGATTGATGATGAATGCCAGTGCAACTTCACCCAATGCAACTTCGAAATGATGCTCCTCAAGGAATTTGCGTGCTCGTTCGAGATATTTGACGATCTTTTCCTTATCCGCTTGTTTCTTTGCCAGTGATTCCGATGATTCACCCTGCAACACACGCTCACGGTCTGCGCGTTCAAGCCGCAGCAGTTCTTCTTCCTGTTGACGGCGGATCTGATCGTGAAGTTCTCTTTTCCGTTCCTCCTCGATGCGGATTTGCTCTTCCTGCATTGCAAGGATGCGGCTTTCACATTGCTGGAGGTCATCGTTGATGGGATCGAGGACTGTTGCGCGTGTTATCGTGCGGAGTGCTTCTGTAAACTTGTGTTGTTTGGCGAGCAGCTCTGCATTTTCGATGTGCTTCTTGATTGTGGCAAGAATCGCTTCGCGCTTTTTCTGCCGTTCTTCCAGCTGCTTTTGGTACAGTTCCAGCTGCTGTTGCTGCTGCCGTTCCTGTGTTTCAAGAATCAGTTGTTCGAGCTTCAACACTTCTTCGTTGAGGGGATCGATGACAATGACAAACGCAAGTTCGCTCAGTGCTTCATCTAATTTCCCTGCCTGGAAGAGTTCGGTCACATGCTGCAGATACTGGCGCACTTTCTCTTGTTGCGCTGCTTTTCGTTCTTCCTCTTCTCTCTTCAGTTTCTCTTCTTTTTCTTTTTGCAGGAGAACTGTCTTGGACTTTAATAATTCTTCTCTTTTGAGTTTATCTTCTTCTTGTCTCCTTAGTTTCTCCTCTTCCTCGAACCGTTTCGTTTCATCGAGCGATTTCCGGATCCGTTCTTCAAGTTCGTGGATTTTATCATTGACAGGATCGAGAAGATAGGCGCGGGCGATCTCATCAAGGGCACGGTTATACTCTTTACGATCGATGTACGAGGTGGCACGGGCAAGGAAGGTTCCGATTTTCGTATCAATGGCATTGCGTCGAAGTTCTTCCTGCTTGGTCTTCTCTTCTTCCTCTTTCTTATGGAGTTCGATCGCTTTTTCCTGCTGCGCCGCAACGGTTGCACTGTGCTGCGCTTCAATGATCGCCAGATTTGAAAGATGCTGCAGCGCCGGGTTGACTTTATTTTCGACGGGAGGTTCTTCTGAAGGGGATTCCGCTGTGCTGCTCTTCTCCTCCGATTCTTTTTGTTTTGCATTCAGCAGTGTGCGGACACGTTCTTCGTATGCCAGTGCATACAGATGACGTGAATCGTACGAGCGTGCCTTGACGATCAATTCCAACGCGGAAGCAAGATCCCCTTCTTTGACAAGTTTATCGGCTTGCTTCAGCAGAAGAGCTACTTCCTTCAAGCGTTCGGATGCCGGAAGGTTTTGATTTTCTTTTATTTCAGCCATTGAGCCTCATGAGCACGCATATTACAATCATAAATAAAATATGCTCTTTTGTCAATAAACTTATTGCTCTTGTTCTTCGGTGACGGTTACATCATACTTTCTGAAGCACCGACTCACCGGAGTGATCTCGCAGACGGGCTCGGAGATTGATCGCTCCCTGGTGTGAGGGATTGAGACGAAGCGCAAGATCGACTTCCAGCGTTGCTTCGGAGATCCTCTTTTCTGCAAGATATTCCATTGCTCGGCTTAGGTGGACTTGAATCACGAGTTCTTTGTCTTCGTTCGATTTCCGCTCATCAATTTGCCGCTGCGCTCTTTCTATTTCGTCTTTCAACTGAAGCGTTTCGTACCGCTGCATGTCGAAACTCAGTGCATAATCGACCCAGGCAAGAGCTTCACCGTATGATTCGCGCGAGATGCATTCGCGTGCCGTTGCCAGGCTCTTTTTGATTGCCATGCTGCGTTCGTTAGCTTCTTTTTCAATCCGTTGTCGTTCCTCATACTTCAAAAATTCCTGCTGGATTTCACCTTCCAGGGCAAACAATTCTTCATTCAACGGATCATGCCGGTATCCCTGCGCAATCTCATCGAGCGCTTCTTTGTACATATGTTGTTGCTGCAGACGTTGAGCCGAAAGGATGCATTGTTCAATCGCAGAATGTTTTTCCTCGTCGTGCTGCTGATCGTTCTCGAGAGCAAGCTCTTGAACAAGTTTGGAAGCGTATTTACCCTTGCGTTTTGCTTCGATAATTTCCTGCTGCAGCTTTGTTATCTCTTCGTCGAACGGGTTGATCTTGAATGCCTGCGCGACCTGCGACAGCGCTTCATCATACTTTCCCTGGCTTACATACCCGCGCGCTTTTGAAAGACAGAGCAAGACCTCTTCCTGTTCTTTCAACTGCTTTGCCTCAAGGTCTATCTTTTCTTTAAGCTGGTCGCGCTTTTGTTGTTCAATCGCCAACCGGTGGAGTTCGGATTCCTGCTTGCGGCGGCGTTCATCCTCAATTCGCTTCCGTTCCTCCTCTTGCCGGTGCGATTCTTCCTCCTCTGCCGCCAAAATCTTCCGTTCCACCGCTGCAACATCTTCACTGGTAGGATCGATAAAGTATGCCTGTGTAATGATGCGAAGCGCATCGGAGAATTTTTTTTCTCCGAGGCACTTTTCAGCGCGGAGAAGATGTTTCCGTATCCCTTCCCGAATAGCTGCTTTCTTTTTATTTTCCTGTTCGAGTTGCTGCTGCCTTTGAGCCAGTTGGACGTTGTTTCGCTGTGTCTGTTCTTCGCGTATCTGCCAGTTCAACCCCAGTACTTCCTCGTTGAGCGGATCGAGAACAAGAACGAAGGCGAGCTGGCTCATTGCTTCTTCCAGTTTCCGTTCGGCAAAGAGAGACCGTGCCACCTGCAAATACTCCCTGATCTTTTGCGCCCGTGCCTGCTTGTATGCCTCTTCTTCCTGTTTCTTTTGAAGTTCTTTTTCCTTTTGCCGCTGAAACTGCCATTCTTCAAAGAGAAATTGGCGCCGCTTTTGTTCGCTCTGCTGGTACCGTTCGTTTTCCAACTGTTCTTCTTTTTTATACTCTTCCTGCTGCTGCTTAATCTCCTCTTCCAATTGCTGGATGCGTTCATCGGTGGGGTCCAGCATGAACGCGCGGGCGACTTCATTCAACGCATTGTGGAAATCTTTCTTCTCCTGTAACGACCGCGCACGGTTGATGTACATAGTGATCTTGTTCGATATCCCTGCTATCCGGAGATCCTCTTCCCGCTGTGCTTCTTCTTCTCTCCGCTTGCGCAATGCAAGCATTTCTTTTTGTTTGTACGCAGTCACCGCGCTCCGTTTCACTTCTTTGATGGCGAGTTCAAGAATCTTGTCGAGCGTGGGAAGGAATTCGTTGATAATCGGTGATAACGACTCTTGGGTTAGAGGACCGGAATCATTCTGCTGGCGGACCTTAAGAAGGATTGAACGCACGTACTCTTCATACGCGCGTGCATACATGATGGTAGGATTCTTTTCACGCGCATGCATAATCTCATCCAGTGCCAGTTGGATATTCCCTTCGCGGACGTTCTTATCCGCGTTCTTCAGGAACGCAATCACCTCAGTGAGGTGTTCGGCGCCGATTATTTTCTGCGATAAGTTGTGCATGCAATGAATGTTTCATATCAGCACTGAACAAAGAACCCCGCCGATGAATGCGGGGTTCGTACGCTCAGAACATGATGAAAACTCCGGTTCTTTTTTGGTTCTATTTATTTTTTCCGCGATTCTTCGCAAGCAACGCCTGCGCAGCACGAAGCCTGAGGCGTAATGTACTCTCTTCGTTCTTTGCAAATCGATCAGGGGCAATCTCTTCCGCCGTTTTAAGAACGTTCTTGTACGGCGTCTTTTTGTACGCTTTGCTCCGTTCGATTGCCTTCTCCAGCGTGTGCGATATCTGATCCTCCGGCATAGGTTTAACGAGGTACCGGAAGACATTCAATTCGTTGATCGACCGGATTGCAAGTTGAGCATCTTTTACTTCAGTCAGGATCACGGAAACGGTATTGGGATATTCCCGCCGGATTGTATCGAGAAAGCTGACACCGTCAACGTCGCCAAAGTTGATGTTGCTGACGATGACAGAGACCGGTCTTTTTGCCATTTCCTGGAATGCTGCATCGATAGAATTGACACCGACGACATTGTATGAGCTCTGATACTTCTCAACAAGATGCTGGGTTTCTTCCGCACTATAATCGATAAACATAACGGTTTGGTTTTCTTCTTCTACTTCGATATGCACGCGACGATCGGAGACGGGGTGATCTTCCGTAACCGTTTCTTCCTGCTTTTGCATCTCTTCCACCTGCAGACGGGTAACCTTGTCATAGATCTCCACGCCGAGTTTTACCACGTAGAGCATAAACTCGCCCTGCCACGGTTTATTGATGAAGCGAAAGACTTCACCGGCGTTCACCGAACCGATGATCGCATCCAGGTCTGAGTATCCGGTAAGCAGCATGCGAACGGTGTTCGGGCTGATCTCCTTCACCTGCCGCAGCAACTCATGACCGAGCATACCCGGCATTCGCTGATCGCTGACAATTACTTTAATCTGCACGGACTTGATGATCTCGAGCGCATCAAATCCATTCTCGGCAAGATACACTTTGTATTTGCTTTTGAACAGCATGTTGAGCGACGACAGGATCATCGGTTCATCGTCAACAAAAAGGATATTCGCTTTTTCTTCCATTGTTCACTTCCTTTAAAATAAATCGTACAACATTCAATTAGTTAGCCATCACCGGCGCTGCCTGCGATTGCTGTTGTTTTCCGATACGAGGCTGCACGACCGGAATACGGACGGTGAATTCTGTTCCGCGCCCTACTTCGCTGTCAACCTTGATCGAACCGCCGTGCTTTTCGATAATCTTGTACGCAATCGAAAGTCCGAGTCCGGTTCCTTCGCCGATCTTCTTTGTGGTGAAGAACGGTTCGAAAATCTTGCCAAGATGTTCACGGGAAATACCTTTTCCGGTATCGGCGATACGAACGACCGCCATATCGGGATTGCCGGGTTCTTTGTATGTACGAATTGTAATCGTACCCTGTCCTTCAATCGCCTGCGCCGCATTGGTCAGCAAATTGAGAATGACCTGGTTGTATTGTGCAGGATAACATTCCGCCGTCAAATTCGGCTGGTAATCTTTTTTAACGACCGCCTTGTTCTTGATAACGTTATTTGCGATGACAAGCGTCGCATCAACTGCCGTATTGAGATCGACTTTGGAAAGGTCGGCTTCATCAAGACGGGAGAACTCACGGAGGTTCTTGATCAACTCCTGAATTCTTTCGGTGCCGACAAGCGCTTGCGATAACATGGTCTTGCCGTCTTCCATTACGGTATTCTTTTCTAATTCCGAAGAGAGATTCGCGAGTTCCGTTACTGTTTCCTCTAAACCCTCCTCCACTCCGTTCACGAGCATGTCGAGCAGTTTACGGTACTTTTCAACGGCATCCGTTACCGTCATGTGGTTATTGATCATCATCTCGATGTTGTTCTTCACATACCCGAGCGGCGTGTTAATTTCGTGCGCCAAGCCGGCGACCATTTGACCGAGTGACGCCATCTTCTCTCCTTGTACGAGAGCGGTCTGTGTTTCGCGCAACTGGCTGTTTGTTGTTTCCAGCTGCACCCTGTGGTTTTCAAGATCTTTATTACGTTGAAGCAAACTGACGGCGATGCGGTTAAACGATTTACCGACGCGTCCCAGTTCGTCGTTCGTTTCCACTTCAACCACCTCGGTAATTTTTCCTTCTTCCAGTTGGTGAGCCACAGATTCCAGCGTGGACACCGTTCCGATCACCGAAGAATAAAATCCTCCCAACAGATATGCCACCAAGAATATTATGAGTGGCGTTGCAATAAAGAAGAAGAGCCGCTGATTTTCAAATTGTGCAATTCTTTGTTCAACGAGATTTTTCAAAATAGGAAGTTGTACGTCAAATACCTCAAAACCGGCGCTGATCGGCCGTTCTAAAATTTGAAGATTGTCACCGCGATTGCTTCGGAGACTATCGATTAAAATTTCGGATTGAAGAATTTCAACATATTGATCGGTCGTAGATTTCAGATCCACGTACGAGGGCTCTACAAGCGGTGCAACCGGTTGGTTGTATGTATTGATTCGGTTAACGCCATCTGCAATATCCGCTAATAGCGGTTGAATAATGCCGGTTAATACGGTGAATTCTGTTCGCATGTCCGGCGGCAGGATGGTTGTTGTCGATGCTTTTCGCAGTAAATTTTTTGACTTGCTGAGTGCTTCCGTTAATTGTAATGCTTTGAAGTTGGTAATTTGCATCAAGTAATATGTCTCAATATCTGAATCGAGTGTCAGATTTGAGTTGTCCGAAACATCGATAACAAGCGCTAGTATATCGGAAGCAAGTTTATTATGGAGTTCATCGCTTTTTTCCATTTTATGTGTAAAAGCGCGGCTCTTTAAGTTCTTCCAATCTATTTTGATGTTCTTCCATTGTTCCCTTACTGCAAGTGCATCTCCGTACTGCGTATCAACAGAATCTACACCGAGAATTGCATTTTCGATTTCTCTCTGCGACCGTATCATGAGATTCTGTGCCGACGAATCGCCCATGAAAAATTGGAGAGAATGTTCCCTATGCAGTTGTACTTTTTCCAGCAGTTGCCGCAGCGTAGCATTGTACGATATACCGGTCAACTCTTTTGACGAAAAATTGATCGTCTTGTTAATATTTGTCGTCAGGATATACAACAATATTCCGAGGGGAATCAACAGCAGTGCAGCAACGACAAAGAATTTCAAAAGATAATTCATCTTGTTCATCAGCATTGCTGCGGGACGAAAGAATGTAAATCTCATAGGAACTCCGTTGAATTAGTAAATATATTGTTCATTGAAAACTCTATGCCGCCATCCGTAACTTCTGGATGACTTCTACAATCTTATCGAATTCAATTGACTTGTCGAAGAAGAAATCGGCACCCTCTTCGAAACATTTTTTCCGGTACTGTTCCTGCGCATAATTTGTCAGCACAATAACTTTGGATGCAATGTTCCTGCTGCGGATATTCTTCAACACATGGATCCCGCTGCCACCGACAAGAAAAATATCGAGGATGATGATATCCGGCTGCGTTGCAACGATGGACTCGGTGGCAGATAGCGGATTATCGGCGTAACCGACGATCTTGATCGAACCGAGTTCGTTGAGCAATGATGTGAGACGATCGCGGACGATCTGCGAATCGTCAACAATAAAAACGTTCAGGAGTTTGAGATGTACGTTTGTTGTCGTTTCCATACGACACGATGGTACTGAACAAACATAAAGGGAGGTATCAGACGGGAAATGAATATTGTGTCGGTGTTTGTCCTACAACTATAGGGGCGACTATATACTTTGCTTAACCAATCTTTGTAAAGAAAAAGCAGCTGTCAGTCAACCAATTTCCTCTGCATCGCATATCGAGTCAATTCTGCATTGGTGGAGAGGTGAAGTTTCTCGAGAATTCTTGTGCGGTACGTGCTAACGGTCTTGACGCTGAGGGAGAGTTTTATTCCGATCTCAGAGACTGTTTTTCCGGATGCGATCAATTGAAACACTTCAAATTCTCTGTCGGAGAGCAGTTGGTGCGCTTCTCTTTGTTTTGGTTCCTGCATAAGGTCCAACAGCCGGTCGGAGAGTGTCTCGCTCACATATTTTCCGCCGTTCAAAATTTTTGTCACTGCTTTTACCAATTCTTCCGGCGCGCTGTCTTTCGTCATGTATCCCATTGCTCCCGCTTTGATCACCCGCAGAGCGTATTGATCTTCGGGATGCATGCTTAATACAAGCACCGGCGTTTTCGGTTTTTTGATTTTGATATCTTTCAGAAGATCGAGCCCGCTGCGACCGGGCATACTTACATCGAGGATGACGATATCGAACAATTCCTTTCCAAGGAGGGAAAGTGCTTCGGCGGCGTTGGATGCATCACCGAATTCGATGCTGCGGATTCCTTCAGAAAGGATTTGCTTCAATCCTTTCCGAACGATGGTATGATCGTCTGCAATCAATACTCGTACCATACTCAAAGGATGGAGAGTGAGAATCAGGATGTTGACAGTGGGATGCGAACGCGGACCGTGGTTCCTTTGTTCGGAACACCGATCACGCTCACCTCTCCGCCGAAAAATGCTGCCCGTTCTTTCATGCCGAGAATACCGACCGACCGCGGATTCGACAACTCGTTGGCAGCGATCCCTCTTCCATCGTCCTCGATCAGCATCACGATCGTGTTATTTTCCCGTTTCAACGTTGCGTGAACGCGTTTTGCCTGTGCGTGCCGCATCACGTTGGTCAACGATTCCTGAAAGATTCTGAAGAATGCCGTTGACCGTTGTTCGTCCAATTGAATTTCTTCGTTGAGATCGAATGAAAATTGAATGCCAGATCGTTCGCCCACATCTTTTGCATGCCATTCAATTGCAGCCGCGAGCCCGATGTCATCCAAAATTCCGGGACGGAGATCGGTCGCAATCTTCCTCACTTTGTGAATCGTTGAATCTGTCAATTGCATCATCGATTTCAGGCGCTGGTTCACAGCATCCCCGTTGTGCGAAAGTTTGTTTGTCAGCCAGACAAGGTCCATGCGCAATCCGGTCAACGCCTGGCCGAGATCGTCATGGATTTCGCGTGAAATGTGTGTCCGCTCTTCTTCACGCACCGATTGAAGACGAACGGTAAGTGCGCGAAGTTGTTTGCGCGACGAATCGATCTCGATTTCCGAATGCATGCGGTATGTAATGTCGGTGATCGTCCCGACAAAACCTGCAACAGAACCGTCGGGCATAATTTCCGGCAATGCATGTCCCAGCACCCATACCTCCGATTGATCGCTTTCACGGAAAATTCTGTACTCAGAATGAAAAGGAATCCGCTCGCGTACACAGCGATGCCACTCTGTTTTAATTCTTTTTTTATCATGGGGATGAACGGCATGCAAAAATCCATCCCCCAGCGCTTGCTCCGGAGATAATCCGGTAATTGAACACCATCGTTCATTGACATACAGATAAAATCCGTCTTCAGCCGCAAGAAAAATTCCGACCGTAGAAACTTTTGCAAGCGTGTTGAATCGCTCCCTGCTCTGCTGTAATTCTTCCTGCACGCGTTTCGTTTCAATAACATTATGAATTGCCGGACCTAATCGCACGGGATGCTGTTTAAAGATATAATCGGAAGCACCGGCTTTGATGCATTGAACGACAATTTCTTCATCCAGCGCACCGGAATAAATGATGAAGGGAACTTCTTTGGCTAGACTCTTTAAAACATTGATTGCATCCACCGGCTTCAGCTGTGAAACGCGGTAGTCGCACACAATAATTTCGGGATTGTGCTGCAGCAGTATTTCCGGGAGAAGATCGAACGAGGAGATTGTCTCAAGGATTGATTGAATGCCGGATTTTTGAATCTCTCTATTAAAGATTTCGATGTCTGCTGCTTGATCTTCGATAAGGAGGATGCGTATTGCTTTTGTCATCGCACTGTTTGTCTTAGGCACTCATAATTTTTTTAGAGTATAGTGATTGTTTCAGTGAAAATCAACGAACGCACCGCCGTCTTGCCCTTCGGATGCTCTTTTCTTACTTTCTTAATCAATGAAGAACGAAGTCTTAGAAAAATTTAATCCTGTTGTTCGCGCGTGGTTTACAAAAACATTCGGCGAACCGTCTCCCCCGCAGCAACAAGGTTGGCCCTCGATTGCGGAAGGAAATCACACACTCATTGTGGCGCCGACAGGATCGGGAAAAACACTTGCTGCGTTTTTGTGGTGCATCAATCATTTGGTGGAAGAAAATCTTTCGTCACCCCCTCTCGGCTTCGCTGTTTCTCCCCCTCAACAAGGGAGAGATGTCACGACGAAAGTCCTGACAGAGGGGGTCAAAATCCTCTACATCTCTCCTCTCAAAGCACTCAACAACGACATTCACAGAAATCTTGAAGTCCCGTTGAACGGCATTTCCGATGAAGCGCATTTGCAAGGCATTGATCTGCCGCTGATTAAGAAAGCGGTGCGCACCGGCGATACGACGCAATCGGAAAGGGTGTCGATGTTGAAACACCCGCCGGATATTTTGATCACCACACCGGAATCGCTCTATTTAATGCTCTCGTCGGAGAAAGCGCGGAAGATGTTTTATTCCGTTCAATATGTGATCGTCGATGAAATACATGCGATAAGCAATAATAAGCGGGGTGTGCATCTTTCAATCACATTGGAACGATTGGAAGAATTGATACAACAATCACGGGGTGAAGATTCTAAAACATTTGTTCGTATCGGACTCTCGGCAACGCAAAAACCGCTGGAAGAAGTTGCAAATTTTTTAGTCGGACTGGAATGGGAAAAAGAAAAACTCGTTCCTCGTCCTGTCAACATAATAGATGCTGGATATAAAAAGAAGGTCGATCTGCAGGTGATCTGTGCGCCTCACGACTTCTCCGACATGCTGAGAGACAGCGTATGGAATTCCACCTATCCGAAATTGCTAGAGATGCTGTTTCAACACAAATCAACACTGATCTTTGTCAACAACCGCAGGCTGGCTGAACGTCTTTCCGCAAAATTGAACGAGATGCTGGATGGAGAAACCGATACGACGGCACTGTATTCGGTTCCGGTCTTCACAGAGAAGAATGTTAAAACAAAAGTTACCGCTCCGTTCAAAGTCTTTGCATACCACGGAAGCATGTCTCGCACAGTGCGCGAGCAGTTGGAATCGGATTTGAAATCAGGAAAACTGCGCGCACTTGTCACGACCTCAGCACTTGAACTCGGGATCGATATCGGCAGTGTTGACCTCGTTGTGCAAATCCAATCTCCAAAAGGGATTGCCCGCGGTCTGCAGCGCGTCGGGCGTTCGGGACATTTGGTGAGTGCACACAGCAAAGGAAGAATTTTCGTAACGCACCGCGAAGACTTGCTCGAATCGACTGTGGTTGCGAAAGCCATGATCGAACATGCAATCGAGAAAACATTCATCCCAGAAAATTGCCTCGACGTATTGGCACAGCAGATCGTTGCGATGGTCGGAGTGGAAGAATGGAACGTCGAAGACCTCTTCGATCTGATACGCCGTTCGTACTGTTACCATTCACTCACGGAAAATATTTATCATTCGGTCCTCGATATGGTGGCGGGACGATTTACGAATGAAGCATTCCGCGAATTGCGCGCGAGAATTGTGTGGGATAAACTCCACAACACCTTAACCTCGCTTCCCGGATCATCAACACTTGCATTGACAAACGCCGGGACAATTCCGGATCGAGGTTATTACGGTGTCTATCTCGAAGATTTGAAAACCAAAGTCGGCGAGGTAGATGAGGAATTCATTTACGAAAGCAGGACAGGAGATACATTCATACTTGGAACGAATGTATGGCGAATGATCGACATCGATACGAACAAAGTGATCGTGCAGCCGGCGCCCGGACATCCCGCCCGTATGCCCTTCTGGCGAGGCGAGATGATCGGTCGGACGTATGAGTTGAGTTTGAAACTTGGTGAATTCACCGAACAACTCTTGAACCCCCACCCTTCCCTCCCCCTTGCTGGGGGAGGGGTAGGGAGGGAGTCGTCTCATTGGCTCGAAGAAAACTTCCCCATCGACGATCATTCCATCCACAACATCATCGAATACATCGTTGAACAGAAAGCAACAACACAACTCGTCCCATCCCACATAACAATTGTCGTGGAGGGATTCCGAGACGAGATCGGCGATCCACGCATCCTTGTTCATTCCCGTTTCGGCAAAGGGGTCAACGGTTTGCTCGGAATTATTCTGCTGCACCACTTTCAACAGCGGCTTGGTATCGAGGTCCAAATGCTCTATAATGACGACGGGATCCTCTTTCGGTGTTCCGACGTTGAGCGATTGCCCCTTGACATTTTCTCGTCCGTCGATTTTCATTCTGCCGAGCAGGTCATTCTTGAACAACTTCCTTCCTCTCCGCTGTTCGGCGCAATGTTCAGACAAAATGCCGAGCGCGCATTGCTGCTGCCGAAAGGAAATCCGGGAAAACGCCGCCCGTTCTTTCTCCAGCGACTAAAGGCAGCCGATCTTCTGCAGATCGTGAAGCAGTACAATGATTTTCCCATCGTCATCGAAACGATGCGGGAATGCCTGAACGATGTGCTTGACTTTAAACATTTCAAGGAAGTGCTGAATAAAATAGAAGAAGGTGACATCCGTATTCACACAATCCAGACAGAATTCCCCTCGCCGTTCGCATCAAGTCTGCTCTTCGATTTCACAATGACCTACATGTACGAGTGGGATGATCCAAAAGGAACAACCAAAGAGCAGTTCACCCAATTGAATCGCGAATTGCTTTCGGAAGTGGTTCAGTTAGATAACGTGAAGACTGTGGTGCGGAATGATGCTATCGCAAAAGTGGAGGAACAATTGCAGTTCACCTCGTCAACGCGTAAAGCACGGTCGGCATCGGAACTGATGGAAGTGTTTTTACGACTTGGTGAATTGTCTGAACATGAATTGCATGAACGAAGCGAAAAGCCAGAGTTCATCCATCAACTGGTCGAAAAAAATATTATTGTTTTGGTTTCGATTGGTGCTGAACGGTTTTACATACTGACAGAAGAAGTACCGATCTATCGTCCGTTTTCGGAAATACAAAAAGAATGGATTCCTGCTTTCGCAGAAATGACAGATCAAAGAACATTGACAAGAGATGAAGCGCTGCGTTATGTGATCCTGCGAATGCTTCGCTCTCACGGTCCGTTATCTTTGGAAGAAATTGCCAAACGATACAATTTGAAAACGACCGAGTGTGAACAGATTCTTCAGTCACTGAAAAAATTGGAGGGGATTGTTTCCGGGTTCCTTACACAGGGAGTCGAATATGAACAGTGGTGTTTCCGTTCAAACCTTGAGCGAATTCATCGCGCATCGATCAATATTCTCAGGAAAGAAATAAGACCGGCAACGATCGCCGACTTCACTCAATTGCTGCTGCAATGGCAGCATCGGCATCCGAATACACATGAAAAAAATGAAGAAGGGATCCGTGCGGTTATCGACAAGATGCAGGGATTCGCAATGCCGTCGGAATTATGGGAAGCAGAAATTTTCCGGACACGGATTCATCACTATGATGGTTCCATCATCCGTTCGCTTGCTTCGCGAGGAGAGATAGTTTCAGTCGGAACAAATGGAGGAAAATCCCAATGGATCGTCCGTGGTGACGGTATTTTTTTTGTGGATGAAAAAGAGAAATCGCTTGAAGGTTTGGCTTCTCCGTCGTTGAAAGTGTACGAGTTCATAAAAGAAAATGGCGCATCATTCTTGTCGGACATTCGTGAAGGAATAAATCTTTCGCTTGCTGCGCTCAATCGCGCGCTGGCGGATCTGTTCTGGCGGGGATTAATCACGAATGATGTTCTTGATGAAGTGTTGTCCATGAAACGCTACCGCTCTACCGACAGTGATATTCCCGAAGAGCGGATCGAGATTGTCAACCCGCGGAGAAATCCGTTCAGCAAAGTGGCGATGCGAGGCGTCCGCCAGGCATTGAAGAATGTTCCGGGCTGGCACGGACGCTGGTCGCTGGTGCACATGCGCAGCATCCTCGGCTCAAAAGTGAGTGACGAAGAAAAAATTCAACGGCAAGCGCAGCAACTATTATTGAGATACGGGATCGTCGCGAGAGAAATTGCAAAACGTGAAGAGAATCTTCTGCCGTGGTCAATGCTTGCAATGGAATTCCAACGGATGGAAATGCGCGGAGAGATACGCCGCGGATATTTTGTCGAAGGATTGTCAGGAATGCAGTTCGCAATTCAGGATGCCGTGAGGATATTGGAAGCCGTAAAAGCAGAACGAGATGTCAAGGAAGAACCGATTGTCGTCAACGCCTGCGATCCTGCAAACCCCTTCGGTGTCGGAATAGATATCGTTCAGATGGGATCTACTTTAACTAATCTTCCAAGGGTTTCCCGGCTTGCGTCAAACTATATCGTTTTCCATAAAGGAACGCCGATTATTTGGCTGGAAAACTTCGGTGCAAGAATGTATTTTATTGCCGAACCGTCGGCTGATATTGTAAAAAGCGGATTGCTGCAATTTGTCAATCATGTTCGTTCATCGTTCCACGACAGGGATGAAATCGTTGTCGAATACTGCGACGGTCAGCGACCGAGTGAAAGCCCCGTTGCCGAGATTCTCCGTTCAATTGGATTTTATAGAGACAAGATCCAAACGATGAGATTGGATTTACGATAACTTTAAGGAGATGTATGAAAACTATTCTTGGATTGATCTTGCTTGTTGTTCTACCATGCGTTGCTCAGGACACGATCACGAAGAGCGACATTCAGTCGGCAGAAAAGATGTTTGGACTGCAGTTCAACGATGCCAAACGCGATTCAATGCTCGGCGATTTGCAGGGACAGAAACAGAGTTACGAAAACCTCCGCAAGGTCGATCTGCCGAACAGTGTTGTCCCTTCTATCCTGTTCAACCCGATCCCTGTCGGAATGCACCTGCCGAAGGGAAAAAATATTTTTGCATTCGAACCGCCGAAGCGTGTTCCTCTTCCAAAAAATTTAGACGATCTTGCGTTCTATTCCGTTGCACAACTCGGCTCATTGATCAAATCGAAGAAGATCACTTCGACACAGTTGACAAAATTATACTTGGAGCGTCTGAAGAAATACGGACCAATACTGCACTGTGTCATCACGCTGACAGATTCGCTCGCACTTGCTCAGGCAGCACGCGCCGATAAAGAAATCGCTGCGGGAAAGTACCGTGGACCGTTGCACGGTATTCCATACGGCGCAAAGGATCTGCTTTCAACAAAAAAATATCCGACGACGTGGGGTTCCGTTCCGTTTAAAGGACAAGTGATTGATGAAGACGCAACAGTCGTAAAAAAATTGGAACAAGCGGGTGCTGTTCTCGTTGCAAAATTGACGATGGGCGAACTCGCGTGGGGCGATGTCTGGTTCGGCGGAAAAACGCGCAGCCCGTGGGACACTTCGCAAGGTTCGAGCGGATCGTCAGCCGGTTCTGCCTCTGCAACCGCTGCGGGGCTTGTCGCCTTCGCCATCGGATCGGAAACGTACGGCTCCATCGTTTCTCCTTCCACACGATGCGGAACAACAGGATTGCGTCCGACATACGGACGAGTGAGTCGTGCGGGGGCAATGGCGTTGTCGTGGACGATGGACAAACTCGGACCGATCTGCCGTTCTGCTGAAGATTGCGCACTTGTGTTCAATGCGATTCACGGTGTGGATGGTATTGATCAAACGGTGTGTGATGTACCCTTCAAGTATGAACCAAAGAAAATTGATCTGAAAAAACTTCGCATCGGATATGTACAAACAGATTTCGACAGCGCCAAATTTTGGAAATCGTTCAACGATTCAACACTGCAGGTATTACGGCATCTTGGTGCGTCGCTGATTCCTATCGAACTGCCGAACTATCCGGTTGACGATATCGTTATCATGCTCAGCGCTGAATCAGCGGCGGCGTTCGATGATGTTACACGCAGCGGCAAAGATGATATGATGGTGAGGCAGATCAAGAATGCATGGCCTAATTCATTCCGTGCTTCTCGATTCATTCCCGCAGTAGAGTATATTCAGGCAAGCAGAGTGAGAACAAAACTTATTCGCGAGATGGCTCGTTTGATGGATACAATAGATATCTATGTAAACCCGTCTTTAGAGGGTAACAGTCTTCTTTTGACCAATCTTACCGGGCATCCGAGTGTGACCGTACCGAACGGGTTCACGGAGAAAGGAACTCCCGTCAGCATTACATTTACCGGAAAACTGTTCGATGAGGGAACCGTGCTTGCCGTTGCAAAGAATTATCAGGAAGCGACAGGATATCATTTAAAACACCCAAAACTGGATTATTGAATTAACAATGCAACACTTTATTATCGACGGATACAACGTCGTTCACACAATTCCATCTCTCAAGAAAACTCTCGCGCACGATGCAGATACTGCACGGGAGTTGTTCATTCAATCTGTCGCACAGTTGACGCACCGGCGAAAATTTCGATGCACGATTGTGTTCGATGGATCGCCGCCTGCAAACTCATCCAAACAATCTCCTCATGCACCTGTGCATGTAATGTACTCGTTCCCTCATTCTGCCGATGCAAAGATTAAACAGATAATTGAACAATCGAAAAACCGTTCATCGCTTGTGATCATCTCGTCTGATAGAGAGATCCTGAACTTTGCACGAGTCTGTTCCTGCCAAACACACACATCAAAGCATTTTGCAAATCTTCTTTCAGAATCTGATGATGCACTGCCAGAAAAAACCGATACGCCTCTGTCTCCTTCCCAAATCAACGAGTGGTTGAAAATCTTTGGTGAAAAATAGCTCCTTTGAGCTCTTGACTTTCCCTTTTTCTTGTATTAAATTTAGGTGAACCTAAATTTAATATTCAGGATACCATATTAGTGGAAACAATTAAAAATTCTCTGATAAACGAACAAAAAAGTTTATATGATTTTGCAATGTATTTAAGTCTTTTCACGATCATATACAACATTGCCGAAGGATTAATCTCGACGATTGTCGGTTACTCCGATGAATCACTGACATTGTTCGGTTTCGGTGTGGACAGTTTCATCGAGACAATCTCCGGGATAGGCATTGCTGCAATGGTGATACGGATTGCGAATAATCCGACGAGCAGCAAAAGCCCGTTTGAAATAACCGCACTGAAAATCACCGGCTGGTCTTTTTATTTACTTTCTGCTGGATTATTTCTTTCTGCCATCGTCTCGGTTATCTACGGACGGCAGCCGGAATCGACATTTTGGGGCGTCGTGATCTCTTTGATCTCGATTGCGTGTATGCTCGCACTGATACATTACAAAAAGAGCGTCGGGAACCAATTGAATTCAAAAGCGATCATTGCCGACGCGAATTGCAATGTCGTTTGCGTGTACATGTCGCTCACATTGCTTGCATCAAGTTTTTTGTTTGAGATATTCTCCATTCCCTACGTCGATGCAGCAGGAGCGGTTGGACTCGTTTATTTTTCGGTCAAAGAAGGACGTGAGTGTTTTGAAAAGGCGGAATCAATGAATGATGCATGCACTTGCGAACATGATTAATGCACAATGACCGTCAATGTTAAGGTGACGGTCAACTTAAAATATTGGATCACTATGGCAAGCGAACAAATAGAAAATTACATCAAGAATATTTATAAACTTCAATCAACCTAAGGAAAGG
>JBFMFY010000022.1:0-43144 GCA_040751955.1 Bacteroidota bacterium | reverse complement strand
CCTTCCCGCACAAAAAAAAAAACGCCCCTTGAAAAAAATTTTTTCAAGGGGCATCGTGTAGAAAGATGAGACCCGCTTTCCGCCCGAGATGGATAAATCTCGACGGGCTCTAATTTGCTTGTTTCGATTATACCTTATTTACCCGCGATAGAAACTCCAACTTTTACGGGATTATCTCTCCATTTCAGACCATCCCAATATTGAATCTGTTTTTTTAATGATTCCTTAAATCGTTCGTCCCAGGAAATATGAATTTTTCCCTTTTCAATAAGATTTTTTTGAAGATCAACAGCCCCATCTATAAGTTTTGTCTGTGTAGCATAAAAATCACTGGAAAAGTGAAAATCCACAATACCGAGCAGTGTCTCTCCATACGGTATTCCTACACAAACCGCAAACCCTTCGCTGTTTTGATGGACAATTCCGGTTACTCTCGGCTTTGGAACACCCAAAGCGCCTTCTAGTTCGGTGCGGGGAAAATTAACAACGTATTCTTCTGCGTTTGACGAAGAAAAATTATATCCTTTAAACAGCGTTCCCCGCTTTTCACCATGAATTTCATTCGGATTGAGGATTGTGAGAAGTGCTTTTCGTTCTTCCTGTGTATCATCAATTCCCATCAGTGCGATATATGTTCTCCCCTGTATCAATAATGTATCAATGCCGAATGCGTGTCCATACATCCAGTATCGTCCGGTCTCATTCCCCTGATGATCAAGTTTTACCAGAGAGTATGGGGAGTTTCGATGCGTGAGCCCAATATAGATTTCGCTCTTTCCGTCTCCGTCGAAATCACGAGCAATCAGTCCTTTTGCGGTATAAGCATTCGGATACTGAAAGGATCCATAAGTAATCTCTTTTCCAAGTTCTTTCCGATATCGCAGCGTGCCATCATGGTTGAATACTTGAGCCGCCGAAGCGTTGTTCGTCTGATCATGCTCCGTACAGAGCGTCGTGATGACTTCATTCGCTCCATCGCCGTCAATGTCATTGATCCGCACGTATTCATTGAAGTATTCATCCTTGTTTCCGTGCAGTGTGTGAAAATTGTTGACAAGAATCAGGTTCCACAGTTTATCATTCTCCGCATTGAAAACTTCAATTGTATTTGCTTCCGTATTGATAACATATTTATGAGGGTTTGTATCATTCAGCGAATTCAATCGTGCTATACTAATGACAAAGAGAGCCAACACACCAAGAGATGAGAACGATGCAACCACCGGTCTCTTCACGACAAAATTTCGCACGCGCACCGGAAATGAATCCTGCAAATGGATCTTGGTCAACGGATGAGAACGTATATACTCGGGCTTAATGATGATACCTTCGCGTGATTCAGCATTTTCTGGCAACAATTTCTCTTTCTCCTCGGCAAGATTGTAAAACTCACGGATATCGTCAGCGATTGCCCGGCACCCGGCACACTCCGTCAAGTGCGATTCTATTACGGCACGTTCGTGTTCAACCTGTCCGCTGTTGCGGACGTAAAGATCTAACGTATGTTCAGAATAATGTGTCATAAGGTTCTATACGAATACTCCTGTCGATGCAATCCTCTGGCAGAATTATTTTCACAACAATTCCCTCAATCGTTCACGCACCTCTTTTTTTACGAGTTTTGCCATGTACTCAAATTGTTTTCGGTGATATAAACGATACTCTTCATATGTTATTGTTGGAAGTTGTTGCTGCAAATACTCTCCATATTTTTTCTCACTTCCGTCGCTCAGTATAAATGTGTCATACACCAAACTGGAAATTGCTTCCATATATGAGTTGAAATGCAGTTCGGAGAGCTTGTTCTTGTTCACATATCGTTCATGCAGCTGTTTTCGCATGTGTGCCACCGCTTGATCGATAAGTATTGTCGCATCATGGTGGAATGTCGATTCGTCGCTTGATAGTACTGTTGTCAATGGAATCTTACGATGCATCATGTGTCGCTTGATCGCCACGCAGAAATCGATGAGAGGAAACGATGGCCGGATATCCTTTTCCCGCGCCATCATCTGTTGGAACGCACGGAGGTAATCACCGATACTCGTACTATCACGCACCGTATCTCCGAAATGGCGTTCAACGGTTTCCAACTGCACTTCCTGAAGATGAAACCGCTCATCCAATGTGCGACATGCAATTATTGATATTCCGAGGGACTGAATAATCTCAAAAGAACTGTTTTTTTGAATCTCCGCCTTTACATTCCTCAAAATTTTGCTTAAGACAGGATCGTTTTCCCGGTATAATGCAAACAGACCGTCATGAAGCTTCGTAAAAACAATCGCACGGAAATAGGCTGCAACATCGTCATCGGACAATTGTGTCAGATCCCGTTCAACGCAAAAGAAATGTTCCAACTCAATGAAGACACCGTCGCTGTCTCGTTCAAACAATTCTGCTATGCAATCGATCGCAGTCGATTCCAATGTGAGAGGGAACGATTGCAGGTGCAATCTGCCGGATCCAAGCAATTGTTTCAAACGTATAATCGCAATATGGTGGGCACAACGGACTAAATGATTGGTCTCGGATAGTGAAGCAGTACCGGAAAGAACCCTGCGGAGCAACCGTGGAATATTTGCAGAATGAAATTCCATAACCCCCGTTTGTAACCGTGAAGATATTAAGTCATCCGCGGAGAAGCAACACACTGCAAAAAAAAACCCGCGCTTATTACGCGGGTTGGCGATCTTTCATCCGTATTGGAACGGATTGTCATCCGTTCCTACCAATCAGTCCATAATCCTTCTCAAAAACGCCGGCTTATCCAGATCTGCTTGCGGCGGTTCAATCGGATGTACCTTGCTCTCTTCCTGTGCGATATTTGCATTGATCGCGATGCCGCGGCGCATATACGTCGGTGTGTCGAGCTTTTGCAGGTCGCGCACACCGCTCGGAATATGATCCACCACACTGCGCGGACGCTGTCCGGACAATGCATATCTGTCCGTCGCCTGTTTCACGACCGATTGTTTGTTGAAGCCCGTCGCGATGACGGTGACCATCACTTCTTCCGTCATATTCTCATCGATCACGACGCCGGCGATCACTTCCACGTCGCCCCCCGCGGCTTCGTGGATGATACCGACTGCTTCATCATATTCCTGGATCGACATATTGTTGCCGCCAGTGATGTTGACAAGCATTTTCTGCGCACCCTTGATATCAACCCCTTCAAGCAGCGGACTGGAGATGGCGCTCTGTGCCGCTTCCACCGCACGATTTTCTCCTGTTGCCATACCTGAACCCATCAACGCATCACCCATTTCGCGCATCACACGGCGCACGTCTGCAAAATCAACGTTCACCAAACCGGGAACAGTGATAATATCCGAAATGCCGCGTGTTGCATTATACAGCACGCTGTTAGCGACCTCAAACGCTTGTGTGATCGGCGTTGCTTTATCAACGATGGTCAGCAAACGCTGGTTGGGAATAACAATCAGCGTATCGACATGCTTGCGCAATTCTTCAATACCGTACTCAGCTTGTGCAGCGCGTTTCTTCCCTTCGTGCGTGAAAGGACGTGTCACGATGCCGACGACAAGAGCACCAAGGCTCTTTGCAATATTTGCAACCACAGGAGCACCTCCTGTTCCCGTACCACCGCCCATGCCGGCAGTGATGAAGACCATATCGCTGTTTGCCAGCACACGTGCGATCTCTTCTTTATCTTCCTCGGCAGCCCGTTGACCGATCGTTGGATCGGCGCCGGCACCGAGACCGCGCGTCAGATTTTTTCCGATCCGGATCTTTGCCGATGCAGCATTCCGTTCCAATGCCTGCACATCCGTGTTGACCGCGACAAAATCTACGCCGGCAAGTCCGCGCGTAATCATACTGTGAACTGCGTTTGTGCCTCCGCCTCCGACACCGACGATGCGAATTTTTGCACCATGATCAGCAGGACTGTCGAATTCTATTGGCATAATTGCTCCTTTGTATTAAAGTGGGTGGATAGTTAAATAAATTTTGCAAACACTCGTGTAATTCTTATTCTTGAAAAAGACTTTTAGACATCGGTATTAGATATTAGATTTCTTTGAAATTGTTTTTTGTAACGCAACAAGCATTTTTATTATCTCATCAACAAACTGTTCCACTGTTTTGCTGTCTGATGGTTTTAGATATTCGTTTTCGACTGCAATATCAATGCAGCACAAACACTCATAAGCAGAACGAATCGAATACCTGAGAAATTTTATCGCTTCTTTCGAAGATTCGTTTCCGGATCCTTCAGCAATATTTAATGCGATTGAATCCGCTGCTCTTCTAAATTGCGAACTGAGTGCCCACATTTCTTCTTTCGGAAACTTTTTCATGACTCTTCTCGCCGCCGATGTAAACTTTATAGATTTCTGATAAATCAAAAGTTTACGGAAGTTGTGCATACGGTAATCCTTTCACTTTGTCTAATAATCTAAAATCTATCAGTCTAACATCTTTCTCTCCCTCACAACTCATCAAACCACCGCTTCATTCGTTTCGCAATGGAATCTTTTTTGCCGCTCACTTTTTCTTCCGCTACATTTCCGGCGGCGCCGCGCGCCCTGTTTCTGATCGCATGCAGCACCAAACCGACACCAGTCGCGTAGATCGGGTTTTCGATCTCGCGGACAAATCCTCCTCTGAATCCGCGCGGAATGCCGATCTTCACCGGCATGCCGAGCACTTCGCGCGCAATGTCTGCAGTTCCCTTCACAAGTGAACCGCCGCCCGTCAGTACAACCCCCGCAGATAAATGCTTTTGATATCCGGACCGTTTGATCTCAAGCGCGGCAATCTCCAGAATCTCTTCCATGCGCGGCTGGATGATTTGACAGAGCATCTGCTGATCGATCGTCATCGGTTCGCGTCCACCGATGCCCGGAATAGTGATAGGCTCATTCCCTGCAATCGACGGCATGTATGCGTGACCGTGTTTTATCTTCAGATCTTCCGCCTGTGCAGTCAGCACGCCTAAGCCGCGACGGATGTCATCCGTTACTTTGCTTCCCGCAATTCCTATCACTGCAGTGTGACGGATTGTTCTGTCTGCAAACACTGCAAGATCGGTTGTGCCGCCGCCGATATCGATCAGCACAACGCCGACTTCTTTTTCTTCGCCATCGAGCACCGCATCGCTGGATGCAAACGGCTCGAGTACGATATCGCTCACTGCAACTCCGGCACGCTGTACGCAGCGGATAATATTCTGCGTTGCAGAAACAAGTCCCGTGATAATATGAACTGTTGCTTCCATCCGCACGCCGGACATCCCGACCGGTTCATAGACACCATCCTGACCGTCAACGATAAATTCCTGCGGAATGACATGCAGAATTTTTCTGTCGGCGGGGAGCGCAATGCGCTTCGTATCTTCGATCAAGCGATTGACATCCGCCTGCGTGATCTCCTCACCGCTGATTGCGACAACACCACGGCTTTGGAAACTCTGAATGTGATCGCCTGCGATGCCGGCAACGACCGATTGGATCTTCACGCCGGATTGCGCTTCGGCATCGTGCAAAGCATTTTTAATCGATTCAACGGTACGTTCAATATGGGTGATGACACCACGAGTCAATCCTTCGGATTTACTTCTTCCGATGCCAAGAATGTTGATTTCGTTGCTGGAACTGACTGAAGCGACGATGGAGCAAATTTTTGTCGTGCCGATGTCGAGTCCCACGTAAATATGTTCGTTCATTGTTTTCCTTTTTTGTTCAAATGACCGTCATCTCAAAGGTAACGGTCATTTTATTTTTCTAAGAATTCTTTCGCGATACGACAACCTGATCAGCGTATCGAATATCAATGTATTGAATACCTCTCGGGTCGCTGTTCTGCATGAATTTCTGCCAGAATGCATCAAGTTTCACAATTTTTTGTACGACATCTCCCTTGCCGAAAATGATCGGCAGTCCCGATTCAAACGAGTAGCAAACGATATCATGCCCTTTTCGCAGTTTGATTTCTGAGATCGCGTGAAAGATTTCCTCGCTCGCTGCTTTTGCACTTTCAATAATTTCAAGCGCCTCACGAATATCGTTGTTGAGTATTTTCATACCGGTTGTTATGTGAGAGATGGAATCCGCCCCGCTGATAACAGGTATGTCATATGCCTCCGACGAGGCGATGTACGGCAGCACCACTCCTTCGTTATCGATATAGTAGAGTTCGTCCCCTGCAAGCAGTGCAGCCGGCACTCGTTCCTCAATGATCACATTCAACTGTGACGGTGCATCTCGTTGAACGACTACATTCTTCACAAACGGATTCGACAGTATGTTTCTCTGCAGTGCCGTCAGATCAAGATCATACATTGACACACGCGGCGGAAGTTTCATCAGTCTGACGACTTCTTCTTTCGTCAAAATGCTCGTCCCTTCAACCGACACTTGTGTTACAATGACGTGATCTTGCCATTTTGCCTTTACAAAAAAAATGGAGAGAAGGACGACGGCAAGGATTCCAAAATACACATACACACGCTTCCCATGTGCCGGCGGCTGTTCTTCAAAATCAATATGTAATTGTTCGTCTTCCAAAAATTATTTTATCTCTTTAAGAAACTGTTCGCCAAACTTCCAGATGTCTCCAGCACCCATTGTGATAACAATATCGCCGCTCTTTGTAATTTTTTTCAGGTACGCCGGTACATCCTTCTTGTCTTTCACGTAATGTGTCCCTTTGTGTCCGTACTGTTTCGCAGCATTGATGATCAACTCTCCCGTTACACCTTGAATCGGTTCTTCACGCGCAGGATACACATCGGTCACCACCAGTACATCGGCAAGTAAGAATGCTTTCCCAAACTCTTCATAAAAGTCGCGCGTGCGAGAGTAGAGATGCGGCTGGAAAACGCAAACAACTCTTTTTCTCCATCCCGATTTTACTCCGCTCAATGTTGCTTTGCACTCCGTGGGATGATGCGCGTAGTCGTCGTACACTGTGATTCCGTTTGCCTCCCCCTTTTTTTCCCAGCGGCGATAGACGCCGGTGAATTTCTCGATTCCCGCTTTTGCCTTTGCAAACGGAACGCCGAGATTCAATCCGACGGCAATTGCAGCAAGCGCATTCTGCACGTTATGCTTGCCGGGAATTTGCAATGTTACTTGCCCGAGTTCCTCATAACCGCGCGCTATGGTAAATGTTGTTTTGTTTTCTTTATGTTGAATATCCACCCCTTGCAAATCTGCCTGCGGCGAATGCAAACCGTACGTGATGATCTTCTTCTTGCTCAACTGCGGGAGAATATCCTGCAGTGACGGTTCATCGAGATTCAACACAACAAATCCATAGAACGGAACTTTATTTGCAAATTGAATGAATGCTCCTTTGATATCTTCCAGATCACGGTAACAATCGAGATGATCCGCTTCAAGCGTTGTCAGAATTGCAATCGTCGGCGTGATCGACAAGAACGAACGATCAAATTCGTCCGCCTCAACGACAATAAAATCCCCTTTGCCAAGACGCGCGTTTGTTCCGCCAAGTCCGCTCAACTTTCCGCCGACGATCACAGTCGGATCAAGTCCCCCTTCCATTAATACCAAACTGGTCATCGATGTGGTTGTTGTCTTTCCATGTGTGCCTGCAATGCCGATGCCGTATTTCAACCGCATCACTTCAGCAAGCATTTCCGCGCGGCGGACAACAGGAATTTTCCGCCGTATCGCTTCCTGCACTTCCGGATTTTCTCCTGCCACAGCCGATGAATAGACAACAGTGTCAACATCGCTCGCAATATTTTCTGCTTTATGTCCTTCGTAAATTGTTGCGCCGAGTGATTGAAGACGTTCGGTCACTTCGCTCAGCGCTTTGTCCGAACCGCTGACTTTAAATCCCTGATCGATCAGTATCTCGGCGATGCCGCTCATGCCGATGCCGCCAATGCCGACGAAGTGTAATTTTTTAATCGATGAAAACATTTATTTCTTCCTGTTAAACTGAAATCTTTTTTGTCTCTTCGGAGTTTTTTCCGAAATATGTTCGATCAACCGCAATAATTCTCTCTCCCGTTCATACCTCCCCAATCTGATGCGAAATGCCCGCCGGCGGTGTTTTGTTTTAATGATGATTACCTGAAACCTGCCTGCCGTCTCTATCATCCGTTCTTTGCCAATGTGCACCCATTCGATATCGCTGATGTCGATTGAGCGTTCATTGAACCGGTGATGGAATGTTATTTTTGAATCGGTCACAATCAGTTTTCGATCACGGATACGGTTCAGCAGCAAGGTTCCAAACGACAGCAGGACAAAGAACACAATGAAATAAATGATCGGATCATGGAAGACGAGCGTGAAATTGTCTTCGATGAACGTCCCTTTTATACCGATGTACACGATCAGCGTCAGCAGGTAGATCAACGACTGCTGATAATAAAAATCGAGTTTGTATTTGAATTCGTGGTGCATGCTATTTGATCTTCACCCCGTTGCGGTACATTTCATTTCGTATTCTTCTGCCGTTTAAATCCCATTCGATGAACTTTCCGTGACGCATATTTCCCTGCCACTCCGATTCTTCACTTTTAATCCCGTTCGCATGCCATCGTCGAACGGTTTGACGATCGTTCGCGCCATGCGCAAAACTCAATCGCTGCATCCCGTCATCGTACCAATCGTTCTCCCATCTCAAAGTATCAAACACTGACAGCATCTCCCGCATTTTTTGTCCGTTTGGATGGAAGTACACCGTCCACATTGTGTCAGAATTTCCACCGCTCGAACGCATGTCAATTGCAATGTTGCCGTTCGCATGATACGCAACCGAACGCTTCAGTCGTCCGTTCACAAAGTAATCTTCAACATCCAATACACTGCGAAAAACAAAATTATATCGTTTTGAATATGCAATTCCGTTTTCGGGAATTCTTCGATACACTTTACATGCATCCACCAACAGGATGATTGCAAGCAAAAGAACCGGTTTCATCGACTCATTGCAAAAATTTTTTCAGCGATCTCACTTCCCGCATTCGGCTTGCCAAGTTTAATGCTGTTCTCTCCCATTTCACGCAGCAGCTGTTCGTTCATCAGTAACTCTTTTATCATCGGGAGCAATTTTTCCTGCAGCTGTCCGTCCCGCACCATAAATGCCGCACCTGCATCCACCATCATCTGCGCATTCAGTTCCTGATGATTCGCTGCGGCGTACGGATACGGAACAAGAATCGCCGGTTTGCCGAGCCGTGTAAGTTCTGCAAGTGTCGTAGCTCCTGCTCTCGAAACGACCATATCTGCCGCTGCATACGCAAATTCAATATTCTCCATATATCGCCGCACTTTGATCGTGTCATGCTTTTGAAAGCTTTTCAATGTTTCCGCTTTGCTTTCACCAGTCTGCCAGATCACCTGATAATCGTTCTTGATCGCATCATCAATCACATCCGGCATCACAGCGTTGATCGATGCTGAACCCAGGCTCCCTCCGAACGCAAAAACCGTTTTCTTTTTCGGGTCGAGATTGAAATACTTACAGCCCGCTTCTTTCGTTACCGATGACAATTCTTCACGGGTCGGATTCCCAACAACTTCGATGTTTGCTTTCGTCGAAATCCATTTTTTTGTTGCTTCGAACGTGATGAATACCTTTGTCACCCTGTTGGCAAGCATGCGTGTTGTAACACCCGGATAACTGTTGCTTTCGTGAACGACAGTCGGTATCCGGAGCAGCGATGCAACAAACAACACCGGACCGCACACATATCCGCCGGTGCCGATCACAACGCTTGGTTTCGACTTCCTGATGACAAAGAACGATTGAAACAATGAAACAATCACTTTTATCGGAAAAAGAAGATTACTTATTCTCAATCTTCTGCTGAATCCGCTGATCCAGATTGTTACAAACTCAAATCTTTTTTGCGGTATGACACGCGCTTCGATCTTTTCTTTTGTACCTGCAAAAATTATTTTCGCATTCGGTTCACGCTTTTTTATCTCTTCCGCAATGGCGATTGCGGGATACAAATGACCTCCTGTTCCGCCTGCGGCAAAGAGAATCGTCATAGCATTACGTTAATAAATTTTTCCGACAGCAGGCTCTGGTTTTATACCGCTTGGTTGCACAAATTGCCGTTCACGCGGATGTAAATCGGTCTGAGACGAAATATTCAACAGCACACCGACGGCGAATGACGAGAAAATAATCGCTGTACCACCGTAACTGACGAACGGCATCGGCACGCCTGTTGTCGGCGCAAGACCGAGCGTAACAAGTGCGTTCGCAATTGCATAGAGAGTGATTGTTGACGTAATGCAGATTGCGAGATATTTTCCAAAATCATCCGGTGCATATTTTGCGATCTTCAATCCGCGCAATAAAATTGTGAGATACAGTCCCATAAAGATCAGCGTGCCGATGAGCCCGTATTCTTCGCCGACGATTGAGAAAATAAAATCGCCGTACGATTCCGGCAGAAACAGATCGCGCTGTTTGCTCATTCCCATGCCGACACCGAAAATTCCGCCGTTGCCGAAACCGATGATCCCCTGCATCAATTGGTAATTTGCAGTCGAGGTCACCGTTTCATCGCTCCCAAATCCGACAAATGAAAGAATGCGTTTCATGCGGTACGACGCACTGACCATATAGACAAGCAGTGCCGGAATCAGCGCACTCAATGAAAGCAGCACATGTTTCATCCGCGCGCCGCCGATGTAAATCAGCATCATCCCGAGCATGAAGATCATCGCGCCGGTGCTGAAATTCGGCTGCAGCATCACCAATACTACAACACTCCCGATCCAAATTAGTAATGGCATGAATCCCGTTTTGAAATCGGCAAGCTTCTCCCGTTTGTTTGAAAGAAGAAATGCCAGATGAAACAGCAAAGCAAACTTTGCGATCTCCGACGGCTGCAGACTGAACCCGCCGATGGAAAGCCATCGCGCAGCACCTTTTACTTCTCCGCCGGTTAAACGCGTGAAGACCAACAACATGATCGACGCAATCAACACCCATTTCGTCAGCGGCTTGTATTTTTTGTAATCGATATTGATGGCAAAGAACATCACAGCCAAACCAATCAGTATTTTCGTGATGTGCTTATTGACCAAGCCGCTGGCAGACTGCATCTTTTGCAGCGCCCATGTGGATGAAGCGCTGTACACCACAACGGTGCTTGCCACCATCAAAATGAGGACGACAAAAAGCGTAATGCGGTCGATATGATTTTTTTCTGCTGCCATATTTTCAAGTGACGGTCACCTTAAAGGTGACAGTCACTTTTATGATAATTGATACACCAATTGCTTAAAAATTTTTCCTCGTTCTTCGTAATCAACAAACCAATCGAACGATGTGCACGCAGGCGAGAGCAGCACAACATCTCCTTTATCAGCCAGCCGCGTTGCCGTTTCGATTGTTTTTTTCATTGATTCAACATTCGGAATTGCATCCCCCATCGTCGCAACTTTCACTACGTTTACTTTATCTGCAAAATTATTCACAATTATGTCTGCCGAGTATCCTGTAGCAACAATTGCTTTCACTTTTTTCTTCACCAGATCGTAGATGGTGGTGTAATCATTCCCTTTGTCTTTCCCACCCATGATCAGCACGATCGGTTCATCATAACTTTTCAATGACATTTCCACCGCTTCGACTGTCGTTGCTTTCGAGTTGTTGATATACTTTATCCCGTTCACTTCTCTCACAAATTCCTGCCGATGCTCAACACCCTTAAAATTCCGCAGTGTCGCTTTAATGTATGCCGAACTGACTCCTACAATCTGAGCCGCTACTGTTGCCGCCATCGCATTCTGAAGATTGTGCTCCCCTTTAATACTGATCTCGTGTATATTCAGTATGGAGTGATCGGTATTCAACACATGCGTCTTCACAATATCTTCTTCAACACATGCGCCGTTGGAAACTTTCTGTTTTGTACTGAAATACAAAATTTTTGACTTCGCGCTCTTTACTTTTTCCATTGTCCAAAAATCATCAGCATTCGCTATCAGCACATCATCTGCTGTTTGATTCTTAAAGATCCGCGATTTTGATGACGCATATTTTTCCATCGAATGGTCGTACCGATCCATATGGTTCTGCGTGATGTTCAAAAGTAGCGCGATCTTCGGACGAAACGTGTCGATGAAATCCAATTGAAAACTGCTCACTTCCAGAATAACAACAGTCTCTTCATCAGCGTCCAGAACGACGGATGAGAATGCCGTTCCAATGTTACCCGCAACAACGTGTTTTTTCTTTGCATCACTCAATATCCTCCCTAACAGTGTGGTGGTGGTTGTTTTTCCGTTACTGCCTGTGATCGCAATAATTGGGGCTTTACAAAACCAACTTGCCGCTTCAATTTCCGCGACAATTTTTATTCCACGTCGTTGTGCTTCAACTACGACCGGCGCGTTTGTCGGCACGCCAGGACTGATAACCATCAAGGAACAATCGTACACCCGCTCGCTGTGTCCGCCGAATTCACATCCGATTTCCGCTTTTTTCAACTCCTCAATATTCTTCAGCGTCCGTTCGCTTTTACCGAAATCGCTGACAAACACCTGCGCCCCTTCTTTCTTCAACAATCT
The DNA here is from genome assembly GCA_040751955.1 of Bacteroidota bacterium. GTDB lineage: Bacteria > Bacteroidota > Ignavibacteria > UBA10030 > UBA8401 > SpSt-333. The sequence continues at coordinate 30,605 of JBFMFY010000022.1, read as the reverse complement.
CGCAACTGCAACACCGCTTCGTTCAGCACCGATGATTGAAACTTTTTTACCAATGACATCCTCTGCTTTCACAACTCTTCCTACCGCACTTTGAATGTTGTCAAACTCAGAATCATCATCAGGATCGCAAGAATGTAAAACCGAGTAACGATCTTCGGCTCCTGCCATCCGAGCAGTTCAAAATGATGATGGATCGGCGCCATTTTAAAGATGCGCCGCCCTTCGCCGTATTTTTTCTTCGTGTATTTAAAATAGAGCCGCTGCACAATAACCGAGACGGTCTCCATAAAAAATATTCCACCGAGGATCGGCAGGATCAATTCTTTCTTCGCCATCACTGTCAATGCGCCGATTGCGCCGCCGAGTGCGAGCGATCCTGTGTCTCCCATAAAGACCTGCGCCGGGTACGAATTGTACCACAGAAATCCGAGCGCCGCACCGACCATCGCAATGCAGAAGACAACCAGCTCACCGTTGCCCCGCAAATAAATGATGTTGAGATATTTACTGAACTCGATGTTGCCCGAAACGTACACAATAATTCCCAGCGTCATTGCCACGATGCCTGATGTTCCGATGGCAAGGCCGTCAAGTCCGTCGGTCAGATTCACTGCGTTCGAAGTTGCTGTGATAATAAAAATGACGAGAGGGATGTAAAAAATCCCGAAATCAACCTCCAGATTTTTAAAGAACGGAACCGTTGTTACGGTGTTCGCATTGATCACGTTCAACTCAGGCATCGTGTAGAGAACAAAACCGAGGATTCCTCCGACGGTTACCTGACCGACAATTTTGTACCAGCCGATCAATCCTTCTTTTTTCTTCTTCACGATCTTCAGATAATCATCCATAAATCCGACGAAACCCAAGCCCGCGGTGACGATGAGAATCAGTTGCACATATCTGTTCGTCAGATCTCCCCACAGCAGCGTCGGAATTAAAATTGCCGAGAGAACGATGATGCCTCCCATCATCGGCGTGCCTGCTTTCAACTTATGTTTCTCCGGCGAGCCTTCGCGGTATGTTGTAACAATCCCTTTCTGTTTCAGCATTGTGATCACTTTGCCGCCGATAATGAAACTGATGAACAATGCCGTGATCGCCGCTGCCGCCGCACGGAATGTCAAATATTTCACCACGCCGAATCCCGGCGGATGGTATGCTTGTTCAATCCAGTATAAAAGGTGGTAGAGCATTTCTTTTTATCGTACGTCGGTTTCAGAATTCATGTTTCATATTCATCCGGCATCAAGCATCCAGAATCCTTCAATGCTTTTCTTTCACCTGTCCATTACTTACTGTCAACCGCTGCACTACTTCTTCCATTTTCATGCCGCGTGAACCTTTGACGAGAACGACATCGCCGGGCTGCAATAGTTTTTTCAGTTCGGCGCTTAATACGTCTTTCGATTCAAAATGGCGTGCAGACAAATGACCAAATGCTTCACACGTATATTTTGAAAATGGACCGAATGTAAAGAGCGCATCAAATTTCATTTCTGATGCAACCACGCCGATGTTCGTATGTTCCCGTTTCGATGCATCGCCGAGTTCACGCATGTCACCGAGCACGACAATCTTTTTTCCGCTGGTCGTGAATGATTTCAATGTCCTCAAAGCAACGATAACCGAATCGGGATTAGAATTGTAGGTATCATTCAAAATGACAATGCCGTTGTGTGATAACACTTCCATCCGTTTCGACGCCGACGAGAATTTTCGCAGCGCGTCGGCGATCTTTTTCGGTTTCACCTTCAATTTCAATCCGACAGCGCTTGCCGCAAGTGCGTTGATGACGTTGTGCATTCCCGGCACGGAAAGTTTGACCGAAAACGAAATATCTTTTTTATGCCATTCCACGTTAAAGTGCGGTTGTCCGAGTTCATTGATCTCGATTTTTTTTGCACGAATATCGGTTTTAGAGGTTGTTCCGTACGACAGGGACTTTTTTATTTCCGAGCGTTCCGTTTCAAGATGTTTATCATCGCCGTTGATGAATGCGAATCCGTCGCGTTCTTCGAGATAGCGGAAGAGTTCTTTCTCTTCTTTTGCAACCCCGTTCTCGTCACCGAAAAATTCCAGATGTTCTTTGCCGATATTTGTAATGACACCGTGTGTCGGCTCGGCAATTTCGCACAGGTATTTCAATTCGCCGAAATGATTTGTGCCGAGTTCAATCACGGCAACATCATGGGCATTTGTTAATCGAAACAGTGTCTGCGGAACACCGATGTGATTGTTCAGATTTCCTTCCGTGTGCAAAACATCATACTTTGATTTCAAGACAGCCGTGATCATCTCTTTCGTTGTTGTCTTTCCGTTGCTCCCGCCGATTGCGATGACTGGTATATCAAACTTTCTTCTGTACGTGCGCGCCAATTCTCCGAACGCAATTGTCGTATCGGGAACAATGATACACGCGCACGGAAACGTTCTGAAATACAGATCATGCTTCACAGACCATTCACGATGCACGACAATTGCCGCCGCTTCATTGCGAACAACGTCATCTATAAAATCGTGCGCATCGAACTTTTCGCCCTTGAGGGCAAAAAAAAGATCATCCTTCTTCACGGCGCGGGAATCGGTCGCAACACCCGCAATCCTTCGCCGTTTTAGCAGATCCTTGTTGATGATCTGTGCGCCGGTTAATTTCTGTAAATCTTTGACTGTGATTTTTTTCATCGTAAAATGAATGTCGTTGCGAGCGAGTGTCGTTTACGAGCGAAGCAATCTTCTCAATCAAAAAAGATTGCTTCGGCAATCCTTCGACTTCGCTCAGGATCGCCTCGCAATGACATCAACCTATAAACTTTTGAACTTCTTCCTTATCACTAAAATGTATCTTCTCTTTTCCGATCACCTGATAGTCCTCGTGTCCTTTTCCCGCAATAAGAATGACATCACCTTGCTTCGCCATTGATAATCCGTGAGCGATTGCTTTTTTCCGATCAGGCTCTCTCATCGCTTTTTCTTTCGCTGTAATTCCTTCAAAGATGCCGTCAATGATTGCATTCGGATCCTCTGTCCGCGGATTATCGGATGTTACGATGATGACATCGCTCAGCCGTTCCGCAATCGTTCCCATCTTTGGGCGCTTCGTCTTGTCTCTGTCTCCGCCTGCGCCAAAGATCGTAATGATTCTGTTTGTTCTCTTCTCGGGCAGCACGTCATGAATGGTTTGTAAACAATTCTCCAATGCATCGGGTGTATGGGCATAATCAACAATCGCCGTCCATCCTTTGGGCGATTGAATCTGATCGAATCTCCCCGGAGCGGGAATCAAACTTGAAAAGATTTTTGCTTTTTCTTGTACCGTGATGCCGAGTCCGGTTATCACCGAATATGCGCCTAGAAAATTATACACATTGAATCTGCCGACTAATTTCGTCGAAACAGATTCACCGTTGATTGTTGCAGTAAATCCATTCACACTTATTGAAACATTTTCCGCTTTTACCGTTGCGGCATTATTCACGCCGTACGTTATGACCTTTGCTTTGCACCCTTCGACAATTTTTTTTCCAAATTCGGAATCGGTATTCGTTACGGCAACGGCTTTTTCGTCAAGAGAGTCGAACAAAATTTTTTTCGCATGGAAATATTCTTCCATGGTCCCATGATAATCCAGATGGTCTTGCGTCAGATTCGTAAAGACAGCCGCGGCAAACGGAATTCCGTACACTCGATATTGATGAAGTGCATGAGACGAAACTTCCATCACTACATGTGTGCATCCTTTCTGTTTCATGTGCGCAAACAGTTGATGCAGTTCAAGCGATTCAGGTGTTGTGTGCGTTGCAGGCAGCACTTCATTACCGATCGTATATTCGACCGTTCCGATCAATCCTACTTTATTTTGTGAGTTTGCTTCGAGCATCTGTTTGATCAAATACGTTGTTGTCGTTTTGCCGTTCGTTCCTGTTACACCGATCATTGTCATACTCTTTGCGGGATGTCCGAAATAATTCGCAGCAATCTGCGCCAAGGCTTTGCGGGTATTTCCCACAACAATTTTCACCACTCCCTGATGCATACAGAGCGAATCGGGAATTGCATTGTCATCTTCGACAACGACAACTTTTGCACCGTTGGCGATGGCATAACTTAAAAATGTGTGACCATCGCTCCCTGTTCCGCGGATTGCAACAAACAGATGTTCTCTCTGCACTTTCCGGGAATCGTACTGCACGCCGCTGATCTTCACATCGTGCGTTACCACCATCTTCCCGTACATCGTTTGAAATATTTTTGAAACGGCGACTCCGTTAAGCGCTTCGGATAACGTCATACTGTTCAATACAATTGTGCTGTTGTAATCATTTTCGGTTCGCACATGATCGTAACCTTCGTCCCCGGTTTCATCGGCATGCCGGAACTCGGAAACTGGTTCACAACGATCCCTGTGCCGACAATGGAAACCTTCAGCTGCTCCGCTGCAAGTTTATTGACGGCACGCCGTACGCTCATACCGCGGACATCGGGAATCGTACTCCCCGACACGGCAGAAACCTGTTCGAACTCATTCATCATCAGTTGAATAATGGAACCTCGTTCCACTTTTTTTCCGGCGGGGGGATACTGCCGCACGACCTCGTCGCCGGAACCTATCATCTTTGCTGCAAGTCCGGATTGTTTCAGAATTTCTATTGCCTCGTCCAGATCTTTTTCCGCTACATCGGGAATTGAAACAGTAGCCTCGCTGACCGTTCTTGCTGCACCGCTGTTATAAACCCGCTGTTCAGCAATCATCGTTTTCGCAAGCAAACCGCTGTTATTGATGATCCGGTCGGCAATTGCTTTAAAGATAGGCGCACTTGCAAGTGCGCCCGTATAACCGGCTTTCGGTTTTTCGAGAATTACAAGACAAACGATCTCAGGTTTTTCGACAGGAAAGAATCCGACAAATGAAGCGTTGTAACTTCCTTCTTCGTATTTGCCGTCCACATATTTCCGTGCTGTGCCGGTCTTACCTGCAATGCGCACTCCCTGAATTTTTACCATGCTGCCTGTTCCGTACTCTACAACGCTTTCGAAGATTTTCTTCAGTTGCTCATTCACCTCTTTTGGCACTACTCGGCGAATCAAGACCGGTTCTCCGGCAAACACTTCCTGTCCGTTTTCATCACGCTCGCGTTGCACAATGTACGGTTTCATCAACACGCCGTCGTTGGCTACCGCAGAGTACGCGCTCACAATCTGCAGCGGCGTCACACCGACTTCATATCCATACGCAATCGAGTTGAGCGATGCAAGAGACCATTCGGATGTTTTCTTCAATTGGCCTCCAATCTCTGCAGGAAGTTCGATCCCTGTCGGCATCCCGAACCCAAAGTCGCGCGCTTTTTTGTACAGCTTTTCCGGACCGATCAGGTCGCTTACTTTTGCCATCACAATGTTGGATGAATACGCGACTGCCTCTTCAAACGTCACGTTCTGCATCGGGTGGGTATCGTTGATGAACCGAACGCGCTTGCCGGGATACTCAATCCTGTACTTACCATTTTCTGCATAAAATTTTTTCTCCAGCGTTACAAGATTGTGCTGCAGTGCAGCAGACGCGGTAACGACTTTGAAAACAGATCCCGGCTCGTACATGTCCGAGACAACACGGTTTCTCAGAAGACCGGCATCGGTCACTTTATTAAGATTCACATGCGGATAGTTTGACATCGCCAATACTTCCCCTGTTTGAGGACGAAGCATGACGACCAAACCTGCCTCTGCCTGAGCACGCGCAACACCTTTCTTCAATTCTTCGTCGGCAATGGATTGATATTGAAGATCAATCGTCAATTCAATCGAATGTCCGTTCACCGCTTCTTCGCGCGGATACTCAACCGACGGACGTTTCCGTCCGAGGCCGTCTTTTTGCATCACAACATAACCATCTTTTCCGCGCAGCACATCATTGAACTGCTGCTCAATACCGCTCACTCCTGTATTGTCGATATTTGTTGCACCAAGCACCTGTCCGGCAACTTCATCATGGTGATACAGCCTCACTGCCTCGTTCATCTTTACGATGCCTCCCATTTTTTTCAACGGGATGAGTTCACCAACGTCAGGACGCATGTGCCGTTCGAGCCAGACAAATCTTTTTTTCGACTGAAGTTTGGAAATATATTCGCGTTCCGGTTTTCCGGTTACTTTCGAAAATTCCCGTGCAATAAATTTTGCATCATCACCTGCAATTGTCGGATCGGCAGCAAAAGAAACAAAATCGGAATTCGTCACCAGGATATTCCCGTTCCGGTCGTAGATGTTTCCCCGCTGAGCGACGAGCGGTACCCGTGCTTCATACTGCTTCCGCGCAATTTCCTGATACCGGCTGGATTCTATCACCTGAATTTGAAGCAGTCGCGCGGCAGCGGCAACAAATGACATCAGGAAAATGATCTTCACGATCAACAAACGGTGTTTGTAATCCTTCAGTTGAGGAGTGTCGTTCGACTGTTCCGCTTTTTTAGTGAATGGATTCCACATGTTATTTTTTCAGTTGCTCCTGAACATCAATCGTTTTTTGAGGATCAATCTCAAACCAGACCGGCGCTTCTTTGGGATTCGTCATCCCGAGTTTTTCCTGCGCCATCAAGCTGATCCGTTCCAAACTCGACTTACGGTTGATCTCTGCCTTGATCAATTCATTTGTGCTGATGATCTGGTTGTATCTCGCCTGCAGATCATTCACCTCTTTCGCCAGGTTGTTGACGGCGATGACGTTGCCGACGTACAACAGCGCAACAATGGCGACAAGAAACAACATGGCGACAATGTTCGATGTTTTTGCTTTTTTCCTCGCCTTGACTGTCCGAACATTCTGCCGTGCGGCATAACCTTGAGCAGCGACTTGCGGATCCATCGGCAGAGCGATCGCGCTGTTATAGATCTGACGATCGTCAAACTTCGGCATCTGGACAACATCAATCGGAGCATTTTGAAAATTTTTAGCCATGTATCACTTCATACTCTTTCCGCCGCACGTAATTTTGCACTGCGGGACCGCGGATTGATCCGCTGTTCTTCTTCACTTGCCTCAATCGGTTTTTTCGTAATAATCCTTAACTCGGGTACGCGCGGCGCATCGGGTTGAAATTTGTTTCCCGAAGGAATATGGGTTGCCGCGCTCGAAGCAAAAAATTTTTTCACGATCCTGTCTTCCAATGAATGGTACGAGATCACGACAATGCGCCCGCCGGTTGCCATACAATCCAATGAATCGTGCAATATGTTCTGCAAGCGCTCCAATTCATTATTTACTTCAATGCGTATCGCCTGGAACACCCGCGCCAATGTCTTTGTCAGGAATCGCCCGCCGACAACAGATTCTATAATAGAAGCGAGTTGACCCGTCGTCTCTATTGGAGCGGTTTCTCTTTTTCTTGCAACTGCCCGCGCAATACGCCGGGATTGTTGTTCTTCGCCGTACTTCCACAATATGTCTGCAAAATGTTCCTCGTCGTATGTATTGACAACAGAATGAGCATCAAGCGATTGGCGGCGGTCCATACGCATATCAAGCCGTTCGTCTCCACGGAATGAAAATCCTTTGCTCGCTTCGTCCAATTGAAAGGAGGATACCCCGAGGTCCAGCAACAATCCGTGTATTGCGGTGATCTGTTTCGAGCGAAGTATGTCGGCGATGTGCGACGTATTGTCGTGCACAAGTTGTAGCGATGATTGAAAGTGTTTCAATCGTCTCCCCGCTTCTTGTATGGCATCGGCATCTGTGTCGATTCCGATGAGCGTACCGTGTGGTGAAAGTCGTTCCAAGATTTTTTCTGCATGCCCTCCGCCCCCCAATGTTCCGTCAACGTATATGCCGTCCGGTGTCGTTACAAGATGCGCAAGCACTTCATTGAGCATCACCGGAACATGATATGATGGTTGTTGCGACACTTTTCTTTTTTACTGCAAAGGCGCGCTCGTATTCAGTCGCGAGCCATTCTTTCATTGCAGTTCAATCGGTCTTCTTTTCAAACACTTTCGATGCGACCGTCAGATAATCCTCCTGCTGCCCGTCAAGATACTTTTTGTATTCGTCCGGATTCCACACTTCGATGCGGTCGAACGCGCCGAGAATAAAAACATCATTCTCGATCTTCGCGTAGTGCATCAATTCTTTTGGGAGAATGATGCGTGATTGTCCATCCAGTTCTGCATCCGTTGCAAACTGCAGCAGCATGCGCGTAAAGAAACGGTGCTGCGGATCTGTCTGCTGCAATTTTCCGATCTCTGCTTCACGCTTCATCCACTCATCCTGCGGATAGACAAAAATGCATGGTTCAAATCCTCGCGTAATGACAAACGAATTATTTGCTTCCGGCGAAAGATTTTTTCTCATCTTTGCGGGAATGTTAATTCGCCCTTTACTATCTACTGTGTAAGTAAATGAACCTTTGAATGACGACACAATACTGTCTTTCAATAGTGAATTTTGGGAAGAGTGGGAATTAGTCAATAAATAAAGGCAAAAAATTACCCACTTTTACCCACTTATTGACACGAAATTTACGGAAAATCAAGCGAAAGTCAAGTTAATTCTTGAAAAGAAGTGATATTTATTGAAGGACTTAGGTGTGTAAGATATTGTCAGGTAGGGAATAGGTGCCTTTATAGACAATTGCTTGCATCCCAACCTTAACCGCACCCTCCACATTTTCCTTAAGATCGTCGATAAAGAAGATTTCACGAGCTTGAACATTGAGAGCATCGGCAACATGCCGATATACAACGGGATCGGGCTTCATGGCGCCAATACCAAAGGAGGTGAAATGATGCGGGATTGATCGGACAAGCGGAGAGATGTGTATCACTTTTTCCCAATGGCTGGGACTTGTGTTGCTGAGAATTGCAGTACGATACTGTTTCTGAATTTTGCGGACAAACGGAACTATCTCTTCATTATCCCCTACAATGATCCCATTCCACGCTTCAAGGATTTGCTCTTTTGAGTATTGGCGGTTAAAGATGTGATATAACGAATCGAGAAATTCATCGGTGGACATTTTTCCCGTTTCATGGAGACGCCACAATTTCGCGGTCGGGATTTGGTATGGAGCGCGCTGCTCTTCCGTCAACAACCCGAGCCCGTTCGGGAAGGCTTCAAAATCGATGTGCATCAGTACACGGCCGAGGTCGAAGAGAATGACTTTGATTTCTTTGTTCATTGAAACTACACTTTCGTTTTTTCGATGAGAGCGATAGAGTCATCGACCCTGCCTACCCCTTCGGAATTTTTTATAAATGCCTGGAGAAAAAGATATTTTCCCTCCTGCCTCAGTTGGAAACTTTCACCGGCAGAGACCTTTGCCATCAGTTCCTGAAACAATCCTTCTTCGTAAAACTTCTTTTCCTCCTCTCCCGGAAGGTACAGACGAAGCGTCCGTTTGTTCAATTCTACTTTGCGGAATCCTGCCTGCGAAGCGGCAACACGTAATTTTGCAAGCGCAAATAAGTGATCGACCTCTTCCATGGGCGAACCGTAGCGGTCAATCAATTCAAAGCGAATGTCGTCAACTTCACGTTCGTTGGATGTTTTATATATCCGACGATAGATATCGAGCCGCTCGGTGTCACTCTCAACATACAATTCAGGGATGTATGCGTCAAGATCTGCATCCACCTGGGTTTCAACCGGAATGCGCGGTGCAGCAAACTCGCGCGCAAATACATCGGTGAATTCCTGTTCTTTCAATTCCCCAACTGCCTCTTCGAGAATTTTCGTGTACATCTCGAAACCCATTTCCATGATAAAGCCGCTCTGTTCGCCGCCGAGCATGTTGCCTGCGCCGCGAATTTCGAGATCGCGCATGGCAAGATTGAATCCGGAACCGAGTTCTGTAAATTCTTCTATCGCCTGCAACCTACGCAACGTATTTTTAGGAAGAGTTGCTATCGGCGGAACGAGAAGATACGCAAATGCCTGTACATTCGAGCGTCCGACTCTGCCGCGCAATTGGTATAATTCGGCCAGACCAAATTTATCTGCACGAACGATGATAATTGTATTCACACTTGGAATATCAACACCCGATTCAACGATCTTTGTCGTTACCAAAACATCAAACTTCTTCTGCAGGAAGTCGATCATAACATTTTCCAATTCGTGGCCGTGCATCTGTCCGTGCGCAATACGGAACCGTGCTTCAGGAATATACTGCTGCAGCGTTGCGGTAAGTATGTCTATATTATTCACACGATCGTTAACGATAAAGACTTGTCCGCCTCGATGAATCTCGTGAATGACTGCTTCACGAATAATTCGCTTATCGTACGTCGCAATTTCAGTATGGATCGGCAGCCGATTTCGCGGCGGTGTATTGATCAATGACAAATCACGTGCCCCCATTAATGAAAAGTGGAGCGTACGCGGTATCGGTGTTGCAGTGAGCGTCAGCGTATCGACCGAGACACGCAGCGCGCGTAATTTTTCTTTTGCCGCAACGCCAAAACGCTGCTCTTCATCTATGATCAATAAGCCGATATCTTTGAACCGCACATCCTTCGATAACAAACGGTGAGTGCCGATGATAATGTCAATGTTTCCTTCTGCCAGCGCCTGCAACGACTCTCTTATTTCTTTTGGCGATTTGAATCGTGATAAAAGTGCAATACGAACCGGGTAGCGTCCGAGACGATCTGAAAATGTGTTGAAATGCTGCTGAGCGAGAATGGTAGTCGGCACAAGCACGGCAACCTGCTTATTGTTCATTACCGCTTTGAATGCAGCGCGCACAGCCACTTCCGTCTTCCCGAACCCGACGTCGCCACAGATAAGCCGATCCATCGGATGCTCACTTTCCATATCTACTTTTACATCCGATGTCGCTTTTGCCTGATCGGGAGTATCTTCGTACATAAAAGAGGCTTCCATCTCTTTTTGCCAATGCGTGTCAGGATTGAATGCATACCCCGGCGTCGATTTTCGCTGTGCATACAATTTGATGAGATCGCGTGCGATGTCTTTTAATTTTTTCTTCGTCCGCGCTTTCAATTTCTCCCAATCGGCGCTGCCGAGTTTATTCAGTTTTGGCTCGTGGCCCTCTGCGGATGAATATTTCTGGATGCGGGTGATATAGTTGAGATTGACAAAGAGCGTCCCTTTTTCAGCATATTCCAATTTTGCAACTTCTTGTTCGGTTCCTCCTATTTTTATTTTTTCAAGTCCGAGGAACTTCCCGATGCCGTGATCGACATGGACGACATAATCACCGCGCCGCAGTGCGTGAAGTTCCTTTGCAGAGATGCCTTTAAACCTCTTTCGTTTTTTTTCTCCGCGCGCTTTGATGCGGCCGAAAATTTCATGCTCCGTGAGAAGGACTACCTTGGCGGGCTCGAATACAAAACCGGAATGGAGTGACTCGGTAGAATAAAGGATTTGAAATACGGTATCAGGTTTCAGGTTTGGCGTTTCAGGTTTGTTCGCCCTGTTTTGTACGTCGATTTTGTTTTCACTTGAATCGTCTATAATCTGATTTCCGACCTCTAATCCCAGACCGCTGTTCTCTTCCTCAATCAAATCCTGAATCCGTTCCAACTCTTCTTTTCTGTCGGAGGTGATGATGATTTCAAACCCCTTTTCAGCATACTCTGCCGCTTTCTCTCTTAAAATTTTAATACTGCCGTTGACACTCGGTTGTGTGCGGGAGTGAAAATCAATTGCTTTGTCTGACTGAAAAATAGAATGATGGTATCGAGAAAATCGCTGAAGGTCGGAGACAATCTCATCAAACGAAAAATCGATGGGTACTTCTTCCTGCAGCAACTCATCAAATGCTTTTTGATGAAGAGAATAATCTTCCGATAAAATCACTGCATCGGGAGAGAAGTACGAAAGCAACGAAACACCTCTGTTCCGTTCTCCGAACGAATTGTCGCGGTTCTTCTTATGTACAACATCGGGAATAATGCTGACCGACTGTAACTCGCGGATCGACCGCTGCGACAAAACATCGAATTCACGGATCGATTCGATTGTGTCTCCCCAAAATTCGATGCGTACCGGATTTTCGCCGATGAACGGAAAGACATCGAGAATGCCGCCGCGGACAGCAACGTCTCCGTATGTCTCCACGATCTGCTTTCGCTCAAAACCAAGTTCATTTAATTTTTCAAGCAACAACTGAAAATCGTACTCTTTGCCAGCTGCCAGTTCGATAACAGAATTTGTAAATTCTTTTTTTCCGGGAACTCCAAACGCGAGCGCCGCAGCGTGTGTAACGTAGATTGCGGAAACATTCGATTGCAGTGCTTTGAGTGTTTCAATCTGTGATAGTGGAGCAGAAACGTCCAGTGATTGCACAGTATGATGCGGTTCAGCAATGCACAATCGCACCTGCGCATCACCGACAAGCATTGCGCAATCGTCGCGCAGTTTTTCGGCACGATCAGGATCATCCACAACAACCAGCAACTGCGTCTTCCGTTCATTGAACAATGCTGCTGCTGCAAATGCCCATAATGATCCGTTAATGCCATGCACTATTACCGGCTGATCAGGCAAAGGATCGGCAAGCAGCAATTGCCGGAATGGTTCGCTGGAAAATATTTTTTTCTTGAAATCGGTTGTCACATATCCTTCCATTTAAAACGCACGTTCCCCTGCCAGCGATGTGATTCTCCATCGTTGGTAAGGGGTCTTAGGAGAAGTAATGTACCATCAAAAACTGAAAAATAAAAACCCGAATCGTACAGACTTCGGGTCGATCATAGGAGTAGATCGTGGGGTCATTAAGGATTGTTCATTCCGAATATTTTTTGCTGCAGCCGGCGCGCCGCTGCCGGGAAAAAATGTTCGACATCCGCACTTGCTACAGCACTGTCCATTGCAAACCAATCCGGATCGCCGCAAATGTATGAAGAAAGGTACGCTTTGTATCTGATCACCTCGGAGTCATGGGCAACAGAAATACTATCCAGTATTGACTTTAATTCGGCAATTGACTCTTCGGGATATTTCATTTTCATTTTCGCAGCAAGCACGAACGAGGCTTCCATCAACCCGTCATTCGTTGACCGCATACCAGCAGCAATGTTTTTCTTTGCCCGTTCAAGACGAAACTTCGGAACCTGTTTCGTGCCGCTCGATTCCTGCGCATGCAGCGTCATTGCAAGAATAGCGAGACATGACATCACGATCAACCCGGTGTTCATTCCATGCTCCTTTATTCGTTAAAAATTTTATCAAGAAACCGTTCGAATTTATTTCTGTCGTAACGGTTTCGTATTTCATCGTCGAGATTCAGGCGCCTGTGTTCCTTTTCCGTGATGATCCCGACCGGACCTTCGCAGACGCCGCCGTATTTCATTTTATCGTACACCCGAAGTGCCAGTGTATTCTTTTGATTCGGGCGTAAGGCTGTTGACGGTATCCGATACACGCGGAGTTCCTGATATTCTTCCGTGATTTTCTGCACCCACCGGGACCCTTCCATCTTTCCCGTGTTTCCGATTTTGACACCATTGATATATGCTTCATCGATATCGTCAATCTTCCCCAACAGAACATAGATCTTTTCATTCTGTACATTTGACGGAACATCAAATGAGACGCGGTACCATGCAAATCCGTCGTACTCCTGATATCCCTGGATATCCCACGGCGTCGGAACGATCAACTGCTGCCATTTGCTGTCGTCAAAATCCGCTGCGGACCACCGCTCATCATCTCCGGTTTTAAATTTCCAAAGGTCCGGAAATCGTACCGCAAAATTGATCTCGCTCGTATGTTCGAAAATCCCGACTTTACCGCGGGTAATCCCTCCGTACCGATAATCGTCGTACACACGGATGGCAACGACATTCTCCTGATTGTATCTTAAATACTCTTTTGGGATTCCTGCGATCACTTCGGTATTGTATGCCGTTTCAAATTGAGGCGGGAATAATCCTTTACCGCCGATCAGATGTCCGTTGATGTAAACTCTCGACACATCATCGATAAATCCGCCGTGAAAAAAAAGATTCTTATTTTGCGCAGAGATGCTGAGTGAAAATTTTTTCCTGTACCATGCATATCCGTCGTATCCGGGGTATCCTTCATTCTCCCACACTTCCGGAACAAAAATATCTTCCCATTTACTGTCATCATATTTCGGATCGGCGTACGATTGTTTGTCGCCGATCTCAAATTTCCAGGTACCGCGAAGATCCACGATCTGCCGTTGATCCTGGGCGGGTGAATCAATTGCTGCTAAAATTAGTGCGGCGATGAGCGATACTGTTGCGTTCATTGCGGAGTCCTTGTTCATTTCTCGCAACAAATTTACCCCAAGAAAAAATCAAAAGTGTCGCTACAAGGTCAGAAGTTGTAAAAAGATGTCACAACTACCGAACGGCATGTCGGTATTAATACCTACATGCTAAAATGCTACGGAATCAGTTTGTATCCTGTGCCGTGAACGGTAATAATGTGCTTTGGATGGGAAGGATCTTTTTCGATGTTTTTTCGCAGTTTGACGATAAAATTATCGACGGTTCGTGACGAGATAGACTCGTCGTATCCCCACACATTCGTCAATAAATCGTCCCGGCTGATAACCTGCTTTTGATGCTGCCAAAGGTAGCGCAGAATATCAAAATCTTTGGAGGTTAATGAGACAGGTTTTCCTTTTTTTGAAGCGGTGTAACTTTCGAAATTGATTTCGAGCAGACCGAGTGTGATTTTTGTTTCGGCAGATTTTCTGTCAGCAGGAGAACGGCGCAATACCGCTTTGACGCGGGCAAGCAGTTCACGCAAACTGAACGGCTTTGTGATATAATCGTCGGCACCGAATTCCAATCCAAGCACTTTATCCACTTCTTCCCCTTTTGCCGTCAACATTATTATAGGAATATTCACTCCCTGCATACGTGCGTTCTTGCAGACATCGAATCCCGACATACCGGGCAGCATCACATCGAGCAGTGCGAGATCGAATTTTTTTGTTATTAATGCATCGAGCCCTTTTTTCCCGTCGCCAATCACTTCAACATCGTACCCTTCAAATTCCAGATTGTCACGCAGCCCGCGCTGCATCTCGGGCTCGTCTTCTATAACAAGTATGTGTGCCATAATTGCCTCTGAGGATAAGATCAACTGTTTATATTCGAAATCGGTAATTGAATCGTGAATATCGTTCCATTGTGCGGTTCACTCTTCAGCGAAATTGTCCCTCCGTGTGATTGAACGATATGCTGAACAATTGCAAGTCCAAGTCCGCTCCCTTTTGCCGTATGCACCAATCCGTGCGACACACGATAAAACTTTTCAAATACTTTTGCATGATGCTCACGCGGAATGCCGATGCCGTGATCTTCTACTGTGATGACAATATATCTGTCGTTTGCCGACGTCCCGATCCGCAGATACTTTTCTTCGTTACTGTATTTGATGGCGTTATCCACAAGATTGTGGAGCGCTTCAGCAATCGCTTCATCATCAATCATGGTCTTCGGCAAATGCTTCGCCAGTTCGGTTTCAACACGGAATTTCAACTTTTCAAATTGGTATGAATAAATCGCGAGCACGCTTTGAACAATCTCATTCACATTCGACGGTTTGAAATTGAATTTACGCGTCCGCGATTCCATGCGTGAGAAATTCAGGATGTTGTTGATGAGCCGCGTTAATCGTTCGGTTTCATGAAGGATAATGTCATAGTACTCTTTCTTCTTTTTTTCCGTCTTCACTCTTCCCATCTCCAGCGTTTCGGCAAACATGCGGATGAGCGCAAGGGGCGTTCTCAATTCGTGCGATACATTTGAAACAAAATCCGATTTGAGTGCAACCAATTCCATTTCTCTTCGGATCGTACGGAACACGAACCATGCACCAAGCACCAGCACAACATCGAGTAGCACAATGAGTGCGAGGTTGCGCTTGTACCGTTCGTCCGCTATCTCCTGAACGCTCGCTCCTTGCAGCTTAATTTTAACAACATGGTCGGGGAAGATCCACAGTTGCCGCTGCTGTACAAACTCTCCGGAGCTCTTTGACGATGTTGAGAAGACGATCCGGTCGTGCGGTTGGTTTACAACCGCCAGCACGAAATCATTCTGAGCAAGTTCGCTTAGTTTTCTTCCAATGACATCTGAAATAAAACGCTGCGTATGAAGCGCAATGCCGACAATGCGATGCGGTGCTGTTGACGGAACGAACAAGAGAATCATCATCGAGTCCGAAACGATCACCGGTTCCAGTTTTCTGTACGACACTTCCTGATAACGAAAGAGACGATCTATTTTCTGCCGCTGTTCAGAAAAGATCTTGCGATAATTGAAGCGCGAAAAAGGATAGATGCCGAACTTTTTGTACGATGTATCCGAAATAACAATTGACTGAATTGACGGGTTCGACCGAAGCAGTTGATCGTACCGCCGCCAGTACAAGTCCTGTTCGATCTGCGACGCCCATCCTGCAGAGACATCCAGTACGTATTGATTGACCGAGTACAGAATTGCATCCAGTTGACGGCTGTACACTTCGGTGAGCATTTCCTCGGTTTCATCAAGCGAGGTTATTTCGTACACGGAATAGAAGAGCGCAGGCAGCAAAACAATGCAAAAAAGGGTGATAAATATAATGCGGGTTGTGCGGTTCATCGGTTGAGAATTTTTCGAACCATCCGTAAAACAGATTCTTCAGTTGTATATTCTGCGATCCGTTCCAGTGTGATCCACGCGAGGTCTTTCGATTCATTCGAGATCGACAGCGGCTGCGCGTCGTCCGCTTCAAAGAGAAACCGTACATCAAAATGGAAATGTTCCGGTTCATGCTTCCTCGCCGGAATCAGATGTACATCAACATCGAATATTTTTTCCGAAACAGCAATAATTCCTTTCAGCCCCGATTCTTCTTCCGCTTCGCGGAGCGCAACATTCAGCGTATCAGGATCACCGTCTGAATGACCGCCGAGTTGCAGCCATTTTTCCAATTTGTGGTGGTGCGTTAAAAGAGTTTTTGTCCGCAATCGATTCACGATCATCGCGGAACCGGTAATGTGTCCGATGTGAAGAGAGCGTTCAAAACAATTCGGATACTTTTCTACGAATTCTATAATGCGAAGCCGCATTGATTCTTCATGAGGATCAATGCCTCTGTGTTCCTTTAATTTCCCAAGCAGAAGATTCCGATGCATATCATTCTTGATAAATAGAGAACAGATCGTACACACTAACCGTCGCGCTTATGGTGTGCAACTTTCCGTTCAACGACCAGAACTGTGAAAAGTACGGTTTCTTTTCGTTGCTCGTTCCATATTCCTGAAAGTACTGATTAAACGAATACGACAGACTGATGGTGAGGAATGCTGTCGTTGGAATCTTGATCATCGTGTTGATGCCGAACGCATACGGATGATCGACGATCCCCAGATCGGTTGTCTGTACGGTTTGTGCGTCGCTCGCCTGCGTCGGCGGATACCACATGGACGTTACACGCTGGTAATCGGACTTTCCCCAGAGCCATGATGGAGAAACATGAAGAGAGGCATTCTTTCCATCCGGATTTTGCGCAGTGAGAATTACAGGCAGGCAGAAAAAGAAAAATAACTTTTTCATAAAAGGTCCTTATAATGAAACAACGTTGATTGGATTTCCATCGAGAAAACTACGAACATTTGTAATCGCGATATTCATCAGCCGCTGCCGAGACTCGTGTGTTGCCCATGCAAAGTGCGGCGTGATAACGCAATTTTTGACATTGAACAGCGGATGATCGCGCGGCGGCGGTTCCACGGAAAGAACATCGAGCCCGGCACCGGCGATACGGCTGCTATTCAACGCATCGGCGAGCGCCGGTTCATCAATAAGTGCGCCGCGGCTTGTATTGATAAGAAATGCAGTAGGCTTCATTTGGGCGAGACGATGTTGATTGACAAGACGTTTCGTTTCTTCTGTGAGCGGGCAGTGAAGCGAAATGACGTCGGACGTTGTAAAGAGTGTGTCGAGATCGACAAAATGTACTTGTTCTTCCGATGGTTTGCGTGAACGTGTCGCAACAATTACCTTCATCCCGAATGCAGCGGCGATGTTCGCTGCCTCTCTGCCGATATTTCCAAACCCAACAATTCCCATTGTCTTTCCGGCGAGTTCGATCAATTCCCCCTGCCAAAAAGAAAAATCCGGCTGCTGCGACCACGCTCCGTACTTTACAAGATCAGCATGAAGCCGCACGCGATGGGTCAGTTCCAACAGCAGCGCAAAAACTGTTTGTGCAACAGATGCGGTGCCGTACGCAGGAACATTTGTTACAACAATACCTCTTTCTTTTGCTGCAGCAATATCAACCACATTGTAACCGGTTGCCAGCACACCGATGTATCGAATGTGAGGCAATGCGTCAATCGTTTCTTTCGTTAATAGAGTTTTGTTGGTGAGAACAATCTGCGCCTCTTTTGCACGATGAACTATGTCTTTGCTTTCAGTGCGGTCGTATACGGTGCAGTGTCCGAACGAATGAAGTTCATTCCAGCTCAAGTCGCCGGGATTGAGTGTGTAACCGTCGAGAACGACAATATTCATACGTGCGGGAAAAATACGCAGAAGTGCGGAGAAAGAGAAATGGAAAAAAAACAGAATCGCCTCAGCGTGTTACATGATCAATCATGAATTGAACGTTCTCTCCCGCGTTGCGAACAACGATTTCTTTGCTTGGGTGGCGATTTTTCCAGACACGAAATATCTCGTCCGCAAACGCCTGACCAATCGTATCCATATTTTTGAAATCAAGAATAATTGTATTGAATTTCTCCAGACCGCTTGTGATGCGTCGCGCTTGTGAACGGGAAATATACGGCGTACCGGCTTTATATAAAGCAACAACAACTTCTGTCGTACTGAATTCAAATTCGTCCCCGGTATATTGCCTGAACACATCTGAAATATTCATTTGTGATGATACGGGCATCCAAAAATCAACTCGCGTTCCTTTGAGGGATGTACTGTCCGACAGAAACACGTCATTGATGACATTGTCGTACAACAAGGTCTTGGAGAAGCTTTTAATCGAAAATTTTTCTGCTAATTTTGATGTAAAAAATATACCTTCTCCACTGTGCCTATCCGGCATCGTTGTTTGTTTTCCTTTAAGAAGGTCTTGTATCGCCTCCAATTCAGTCGCAAATTTTTTCTTTTTCATGATATTATTGAATATACCGATTCCATGGTCTAAAACGGTAAATCGGATGCCCTCTTTTCTGCGCTGCATTTTCACAAATATCGTTTCCGATTGTGAATGTTCGATCGCATTATTTAGCATTTCTGTAAATGCATAGTCGATAATTTTTTCCACATTCTCGGGGAGTAAAAGCAAAATTCCTGTTTGTTGCCGGATCTGATTCAGCACTTGATCTTCTTCAATCCCCTTGTTGGCAAATGTTTTGGTAAACGATGTCTCTTTTAATTTAGTATTCTCGATAGCCCTCTTCTCAGCCGCGACATATCTGGCTCGATTACTTTTGCCGACGCGTGTTACTTTCCCCTCTTGTACTAACTCCTGAAGCACCCGATTTACATATTGTCTCGAAACACCGGTCGCTGCAACAACAGATGCAGTTCTCAACTCTTTCTTTTTTTTTATTTCATTTTCAATATATGTTCTGACATCCATGATGTTGTCAATTTTGAGTTTCACTGCCATGTATGGAAGTTGTAAACCGATTGACAACACATGTGTAGTTTACAACTTTCTATCCGGTCAAAATTTACAAAGTTGTAAACTACTTGTCAACTGCCAATAGAAAAGGCGCGGTTTCCCGCGCCTTCACAGTACACTGATGCCATGACTCTGAGTCATGGCATTAGTAAGAATTTACGTCAATTTTCCAGCCATTTCTTCCAGCCGTCAAAATTGAAATCCCTGCCGAGAAATTCCTTTACCATGGCACCCGCTGGCCGAGAGCCTCCTTGCGCGAGTATCGTGTCCCGATATTTCTTTGCAATGCCGGGAGCCATCATATTCTTCGGATCGAACTTTGTGTAAAGATCTTTTGCGATCACCAGTGACCACATGTATGTGTAATAGATGGCGGAGTAACCGTCGAGATGGCCGAATGCAGTCTGCATGTGTGTTCCTTCAACATACTTGTACGGCGTGTATCTCTCGCGCAGTGTCCGTACCAATTCATCGGTGTTGACCTCTTTGGGATCGCGGTCGTAACACGACAAGGAGAGTTTTGCATAGTACATCTGCTGACGTACCTGCAATCCCTTGCCGAATTCATCGGCACGCTTCATCTGCTTCACCAATTCTGTCGGAATCGGTTCATTCGTCTGATAATGTTTCGCAAATGTTTGCAGTACATTTGCATCCCACGCCCACTCTTCCAGCAACTGCGACGGCGCCTCGACAAAATCCCACTCTGTGGAAATGCCGCTGATTCCCATCCACGGCTGCTGTCCGGCAAACAATGTATGCAGCAAATGCCCAAATTCATGGAAGAATGTTTCAACGTCACCGTGTTCCATCAATCCGGGATCGTTCTTTTCTCCGCCGGGAAAATTACAGAGGAGTGCCGCTTCGGGAAATTGCTTGCCCGCAACGCCGTTGCGAATATTGAACTGCGCTGCATGATTGTATTTATTTTCGCGCGGATGCATGTCGAGATAGAAGCGTCCGACAAGTTTTCCGTTTTCGAACATTTCGTAGCATTCGACCGATTCGTGCCACACAGGCGCAGTGGTGTTCCGTTTGAATTCAACGCCGAATAATTTTCCTGTGGTTGCAAGTACGCCGTCTTTCACTTTTTCGTAGGGCAGGTACGGACGAACTTTCTGTCCGTCAAAATCATACTCGCTCTTCCGCAGCAACTCAGAGTAATATCCGGATTCCCACGGGGTCACTTCGGTTGCATTCGGAACATCTTTCTGTTTTCGCGCCAGCAATTGTTTGTAATCCACTTCCGATTTTGCCTTCGACGCTGCGGCAATCTTTTCGATGAAGTCCGCAGCATTCTTTTCGCTGCCGACCATCTTGTCCGCAGTAACGCACGCCGCCCAGTTCGGAAAGCCGAGCAGTTTTGCAAGTTCGTCGCGCTTGGCAATCAATTTGTCGAGTACTTCGATGTTTTTCGGATAGGCGCGGTTATTATATTCCATGTACATCCGTTTGCGCAGATCTTCACTTTTTGCGTACGTGAAGACGGGAACCGCATCGGGATAATTGATCGTCAATGTGATGACGCCGTTCGAATCAGGTTTGTGGCGGTCGATGTAATCCTGCGGCAATCCTTCCAATTCTTTTACATCTGTCACTTTCACCGTACGGACATCTTCACGGATGTTGCGGGCAAATTCCTGTCCAATCAGCACAAGTTCGTCGCGGAGCGCTTTGATCTTCTTCCGTGTTTCGTCATCTTTATCCACGCCGGCAAGACGGAAATCGCGCAATGTTTTCTGCACATAATATTTTGTCTTTGCATCCGCTTTGGAAATATCCATCGCCACGAGCGCATCGTACACGCCTCGATTCAATGACAATTCCGCGCCGAATGCCGCCGCTTTCTGGCTAAACTGTTCCGCTGTCTTTCTCATCTGCTCATCAGGATGGGTGTTTTCCATCAGGGACGATTGATTTCCTACTGCGTCGAGATGGATGAGAATTTCATCGTACTGCTTCAACGTATTCTCAATCGTACGCTTTCCTTTTGCCGACAACATATTCTCCAGCGCTTCTTTTGCTTTGGCAAGATGTTCATCCTGCTTTTTCGAAAAATCGTCCGCTGTTGCAATGCCGGTAAGGAACGGCGTATCATCCATTGCCGACGCATCGGCATTCATCATCAACAATGTGCCCAACACAAGTGTCATAATCATCGTTGCTCCGTTGTGAAAAATAATAATGAAAAACCCCTCTCATCCTTTTTGTGGAAGGGTGAATGGGGTCGATTAAATATGTGAAAAAGATGAGGAGTTTCCAACTCTTTTCTTGGTTGCTACGAATGAAAATTATCTTTACAATAGTGAAGAGCTTACAAACGAGGAACATTCCATGAAACACTCCATTCCATTCTTTCAACGGATGCAGTAAATCGGTTGTGCTGTCGGCTTGAATGTGGCGATGACTTTTTCTACCTTCATGCTACATTATGGACAACATTCCCGCGATCTCAGCTCAGCATCTTTCAAAAACGTACAAGCAACTCTTCAAGCCTTCCGTTGAAGCGCTCCGCGACGTCTCGTTCTTTATTAATGAAGGAGAAGTGGTCGGACTGATCGGTCCCAACGGCGCGGGAAAATCTACACTGATGCGCATCCTGCTCGGATTTCTTCCGGCAAATGCGGGGGAGGTGAAACTGTTCGGCGAAGATCCCGAATCGATGCATGCACGGAAGTTGATCGGCTACCAAGCAGATACGCAGTTCCGCGCGAAGAATGTCACGGTGAAATCGTTCCTGCATTTCCACGCAGAGTTGATCGGGATACCGAATGCAAAAGATGAGATCGAAAATCTCCTCCGCATTTTCGAACTGACCGATGCATGTAAACGGACCCTCTCCGCACTCTCAAAAGGGATGAGACAGAAACTGGAACTGGTGCTGGCATTCCTCGGCTCGCCGAAACTTGTCTTTCTCGATGAACCGACCGCTGCGCTCGATCCGCCGTCCGTTTTCGTGTTGAGAGATTTTCTTGCAGAAAAAAAGAAAACGGGAATCACCGTTTTGTTCAGCTCGCATCATTTGACGGAAGTCGAATCTGTTTGCGACCGCGTCATCTTCATCAGCAACGGACAATTGGCGGAAGATACCTCGTTGAAAGGACTCGAACCCGGTTACCTCGAACAACTCTTCCGGAAGAACCTCGGAATCAGGAGTGTGGTCTCATGAAAACGATGATCATCCTCTTCAAAGCGGAATTCAAACGGTACTGGACACTCGGCATTATCCTCGTTTCACTCTTCCTTGTCGCCCTCGGTTCCATCTCGCCGATCATGATGACGAGCGCAGGGATGTTCAAAAAATTATCGCAACTGAGCAACGCGTCGGAAGGTTTCATCTCCTTCTTTGTGCTGTTGATCTTTTACGGCGGCATTGTTTCTGCCGATATTAAGAGCGGCTGGCTGCGAACATTACTGACGCGCGCCGTAACACGCCAGCAATACATTGTCACGAAAATGCTCGTGGCGCTGACAGCAACTGCAATCGTTTATTTTCTGGCATTCATCATTCCGGCGATCTTTGTTTCGTTCGATGCAAAAATCATGTTGGTCTATGATTGGAGCGACACATTGGTTTCGTTAACATACATCTTTGCACAATTTTCGCTGTTGATCGTTCTTTCCACGCTTGTATCATGCGGAATGCCGGGGGCATTCAACGGTGTGATCGTCTATGCGTGGATGATTTTGTCGCAAATGATCGGATTTCTTGTTGACAAATTATACTGGGATGTTCCGTGGGCGGTGGTGCTGAAGGATTATATTTTTCCCTCCGGATTCAGTGATGCAATGAGGGCAGTCGCGCAGAGTCTTCCTTTCCCGTATACCGAAACATTGTGGGGATTAGCGGCTCTCACCTTCTTTCTCTCACTGACATTCTTTTCCATCAACAAAGTGGTTGTCGATGTGGGGTCGGAGTAAACAATGAAACAGCGAAGAGACCAGGAGATAAAAATATTCGGCATCGCAGGCATCGTGCTGACGATCGCGGCGGCGGTGATGGAATACCGTCCGGTCGAGAATGCGATCGAATGGGTTTCGTACGACAATGCATTTCAGATCGCGAAAGAAGAACAGAAGGCGATCTACGTTGATGTGTACGCCGAATGGTGCGGACCGTGCAAACTGATGGATAAGACGACATTCACGAACGACACAGTGGTCAGCAGTTTGAAGAACGATCTCGTCGCCACACGGGTGAACATCGATGACGAGCGGACCGGCGCCGATGTGAAAAAGAAATTCAACATCCAGGCAATGCCGACGTCGCTGCTGCTGACACCGGACGGTCAGGAGATCAAGCGGAATATCGGCTACATGAACTCCACACAGCTGCTGGAATGGATCGGCGATACGGCAAAGATACTTTTTGCGTTGTGGAACGATTTCCCGGCGGCACGATCGCTTGCAGCAAAGAATGGTAAACAACTCCTCGTCCTTGTGCTGCATGATTCTTTACAGATCTCCATATTGCAAAAAGAGTTGCGCCGCACGGAGATCAAGAATGCATTGAATCAAAAATATGTTCCGACACTTCTGATCAATACGAATCCTGCTCATGCGCCGCACATTCAACAGTACTCGCTGCTTCCCTCTGTCGATTTTGCCGCCGCGTTCTATGTGTTCGATCCTGCTTCAATGGATATAAAGCAGGTGCTGCCGATCCGGCAAATGGATCTGTTCCGGTTGAAATATGTGATCACTCCTCTCATTGGCGATCTTCCTCTATAACATTTACCGGATTCAAAACTGCTCTTTGTTAAAAAATAGTAACGAATTCAAACGTATTCTACTTTGCTGAAGAATTATTTGTATCTTTGAGCGGTAATTTATTTATCCGAACAACACATGGCATCTTCACATCTCAAAGCATGGGTCGTTTCCGCCGATATGGGATACGGGCATCAACGCGCCGTCTTCCCGCTCAACGGCATCGCGGAGCGGGGATTGATCACCGCCGGCAGGAACGACAATTCGAGCGACAAAGAAAAAAAACAATGGCAGCGCCTGCTGAACGTGTACGAATCGTTCTCCCGCGCGCGCGGTATTCCGGTCATCGGCAAGCCACTCTTTGCCATGCTCGACTCACTCATGCACATCCCGTCGTTCTACCCGATCCGCAATCTGTCGCACAGCACCTATCAGGTGGACCTGCTCGAAAAAAATATCGAGAATGGCTTGTGCACCGGCATGCTGGATACGATTGCAACAAAGCAACTGCCATTGATCACCTCCTTCTACGCTCCCGCCATCGCCGCGGATATGAGAGGATACGAACCGATCTATTGCATTATCTGCGATGCGGATATTAACCGCGTGTGGGTTGCAAAGCAGGCGTGGGAAAGCCGCATCAATTATTTTGCGCCGTGCGGCAAAGCGGCGCAGCGGTTGAAATCGTACGGCGTGCCGGAAGAGAGGATCTTCCTCACCGGATTTCCTCTTCCTCTCGATCTGCTTGGAAAAAATTTATCGACGCTCAAGGAAGACCTCGGGCAGCGTCTGTCGTATCTCGATCCGCAGCACCGCTTTTGGTTAAGGCATGAAAAGAACGTCGAACATTTTCTCGGAAAGAAGAACTGCAAATTCAAAAACGATCGAAGATTGACGATCACGTACGCCGTCGGCGGTGCCGGAGCGCAGCGGGAGATCGGCGGAAAGATTGCGCACAGTCTGCGCCATCGTCTTCGAGGAAATGAAGTGCGGTTAAATCTTATCGCCGGCATCCGGAGCGATGTGCGGGATTATTTTGAGAACGTGAAGGAAGAATTGAGGACGGAGAACATCACGGTCATCTATGCAGAAAAATTGCACGATTATTTCCAACTGTTCAACGAAGCGATGCATACAACTGATATCCTCTGGACGAAACCGAGCGAACTCTCGTTCTATACAGGACTCGGCATCCCGATCATCATGACGCCGACAATCGGCGCACAGGAACGGTTCAACCGTCAGTGGCTCTTCGAGATCCACGCCGGAATGAAGCAGGAAAATCCCGATTACACCGATCAATGGCTGTATGACCTGCTCGACAACGGCACACTGGCGGATATGGCGTGGTCCGGCTTTTTGAAAGCACGCAAACTCGGCACAGAGAAGATCCTCGAAATCCTGAAGACGGGAACGATGACGCGGAGCCATTCGCCGCTGGAGCGATGACGAAGAATCTGCCCGTGTGTCGGGATTATCATCATAGCCCGCGCTCAAGTCAGATTCTTCACTTCGTCCCGATATACTGCATCGGGACTTCGTTCAGAATGACACAGTGATCTTTAGATTTAATGAATGAAAAACAAAAATATTTCCTCTGCTACTTGAAAACCGGCGGCGGGCATCTTGCTCCGGCGCGCTCGGTCGCGAAATATCTGCAAACCCGGCATGGCGATGCAATAGAACCTGTGCTGGTCGATGGGCTTGACAATGCATCTTCTTTCGCACGGTTTGTCATCGAGGACGGCTACCGCATACTGCAGGCGCGGGCGAAATGGTACTATGAACTGATCTATGCCCTCAACAAATTCCCGCCGATAGGGTTGGGGAATGTCGCCATTGCCAATGCATTCATTAAGCCGTTTATTAGAAAAAAAATCATTGAAGAGCGTCCGGCAAAAATTGCCATTCTCCATTTTTTGTTGATCGAACCGATTTACAGCGTGCTCGAAGAACTGGGGCTCACTATTCCCGTTGTCACCATGGTGACCGATCCATTTACGGCGCATCCGATGTGGTTCAAGAGAGAACAGCAACGATTCATCGTTTTCAGCGAGAGATTGAAAGGGTATTGCATTGCAAAAAGGAAAATTCCGGAATCAAAACTGAACGTCTTCCCTTTCATCATCGACGAGAAATTCTCTACACCACTTCCGGCGTCGGACGTTGCTGCGATCAAAGAAAAATTCGGGTTCACGCGGGACAAAAAAATGATCCTCATCATCGGCGGCGGGGACGGGATTCCACACGGTAAATTCATATTGCAGCAGCTGCTCTCTGCTTCGTTGAATGTCGAGATCGCGATCGTCTGCGGTAAGAACAGGCAGTTGTATTACGATGCAACCGATGTACAGCGGCACTATCCATCATTGAAAGTATTTGCATTCGTCGATTTCGTCTATGAACTTCTTAACGCATCGGATATCGTGATCACCAAATGCGGCGCATCAACGATCATGGAGATATTGATGATGAAAAAAATCCCGATCATCAACGATTACCTGTGGGAACAGGAGCTGGGAAACATGGAATTCGTGCGAGACAACCGGCTGGGAATTTTTGAACGCAACATCCGGAAACTTCCCGTGATCATTCGGGAATTGATTTCAAACGAAACGATGTACGCCATGTACCGGCAGAATATTGAAACAATGAATCTTCGCAACGGCACCGCCGATGTTGCAGAGTTTTTAGTATCTTTGCAATAGGCATTGATATAATAATTAATACGCCATTGCGAGGGAGTCCCGCTTTTAGCGGGATAAACTGCGCGACCGAAGCAATCTTGTTTTTATCTTGGAGTGATGAGGAGATTGCTTCGCCAAAGAACGGCTCGCAATGACAATAAAAAATCACAAATGACACTTCAAGAAAAAAATCTCTATCAACAGATTCATCCTGTACGGCTGGCAACCGACTGGCTCACCGGCATTGCTGCATGTTATCTTTTCTGGCAGAACGATATCTGGCTCGGCGTGACGGTCAGTTTTGTTCCATCACTCATCGTCTCGCTGCTCGTCATCCGATTTGCCGACCTGGAAAAAATAAGGAACTCGTCATTTGGCGAATATTTCAAACGGACATACAGCAAACGAGTCGACCTCGTCCGGTTCGCAGGATTCGTCATTGCTGCGGGTGCTTCATGGTGGCACAGCATTCCAGGAATTGCCGCCGGACTCGTCATTATTCTCGGAACGTGGATGTACGGATTCACTCTCAAAAAATAATTTCTTACATTGCTTCCATGTTCTTCAGCGAAACAACAGAACATATCACCGTCTCCGTCCGTCCCCTCTACCTCGAAGCGGAATCGAATGTCTTCTCGCGCAAATTCGTCTTTGTCTATTTCATCCGGATTGAGAACAACGGCAAGGATACGGTGCAATTGCTCCGACGGCACTGGATTATTACACATGATACAGGAAAAGTGGAAGAGGTCGAAGGTGAAGGAGTCATCGGCAAGCAGCCGGTCATTCCGCCGGGAAAATTCCATGAGTACAACAGTTTTTGCATCCTTGAAACGCTCGAAGGATTCATGGAGGGAACGTACACGATGAAACGGAGCAGCGGTGAAATTTTCAAAGTAAATATCCCGCGCTTTATCCTGAAGGCGATGGCAAACTGACACCCGATGAACAATTGACAATGGACAATTAAGAATGACACAATATCGTTACCTCCCCCTCTTCTTCATTTTCATCATATCGATCTATCTTTCATCTTGCACAGCGCCGAAAATTCTTGCAACAGAGCAATCCGTCGATGAGATCATGAAAGAGTTCAATGCGACGAATGTTCCCGGGGCGAGCGTGCTAGTGATGAAGAACGATTCTGTTATCTTCAAAAAAGCGTACGGGTATGCGGACGTAACCGACGGCCGTCCGGTGACAACAACGACCAACTTTCGGCTTGCATCGATCACGAAACAATTCACAGCGATGTCGATCATCCTCCTTGCAGAGCGCGGGCAATTATCGTTCGAGGATCGCATCTCAAAATTTTTTTCCGATTTTCCTCAATACGGAAAGGAGATCACCGTCCGGCATCTTCTCACACATACATCCGGACTTGTTGATTACGAATCGCTCATCCCTGATTCTCAAACAGTACAGGTACTCGATGCCGATTGTTTGCGGCTGATGCACGATGTCGATACACTCTACTTTCCCGCCGGAACGAAGTATCAATACAGCAATACCGGCTATGCGCTCCTTGCATTGATCGTTGAAAAAATTTCCGGAATGCGCTTCGCAGATTTCTTGAAGAAAAATATCTTTGATGTGGTCGGGATGCCGACAAGCGTTGCATTTGAGAACGGGATCTCTACTGTCGCCAATCGTGCGTACGGACATTCGCGAACTGATTCGGGTTGGATCCAAACTGATCAGAGCAACACAAGTGCTGTGCTCGGCGACGGCGGAATCTATTCGAATGTGGAGGAGATGTCGTCATGGATCTCCGCATTGTGGAACTATAAACTCATTCCGCAGCAGACACAGCACCTTGCATGGTCGAGTGCGTTGTTGAACAACGGCACGGCGATTGATTACGGCTTCGGCTGGCATCTTGAAACATACAGCGGCATACGTCATCCCCATCATGGCGGAAGCACGAGGGGTTTTAGAAATCATATTCTTGTCTTCCCAGAGCAACGATTACTGGTGATTGTATTAACAAATAGAAATGAAGGAGAACCGATACATTTGGCTCATGCCATTGCGAATCTGTTTCTTGAGAAGAGTAAGAGAGAAATTCGATAAACCGTAATCACTTCATCACCAATAATTTCTTCCGGTAATACTTCTGCTCTCCCTTCTCATCCTTCCAAGCAAGTTGATAAATATACATTCCACTTGATGCGTTCATTGCGTTCCATTTCACTTCATGATACCCCGCTTCTTTCATTCCTTCATCCAATGTCGCTACCTCTCTGCCGATTGCGTCAAATATTTTTAGTGTAATATGACTGGCTACTGGTATCTGATAACTGATTACTGTTGTTGGATTGAATGGATTGGGATAATTCTGGAATAACTCGAATTTTTCTGGCGGAGAAACTTGAAGTGATAATGTTTTAGTCCAACGCTCGCCGTTTGAATTTGAGATGGTGAATATTATCTGTTCCGACTTGTTCACAGAAGCAGATTTATCTACTGAGAATGTGAAGTGCGCTGTTTTGTTTTGGTTGGCACTGAGATTTTCAATCGTCACTTTGCGATTTGGAAACGGCAGCCATTCCGGTGCGCTGGTTACTTCTACCACCACAATGTTGGCGGCAACTGTGGATGCGTTGGCAATGGAAAGTTCTATGGCATTGTTCTGTGAGGCAAAGGGAATTTTGTTTTGACTTTGTGCAAATATTACACCGCATACAAGTAAAAGAATTGTTTTCATTGCTCTTCCTCCACTTCGTCTTCTTTCTTTATTGCGGGCAGGCGGTCCAAAATATACTGCGCGTTGTAGTAGAGAAATTTCCACCCTTCAATTGTTACAAATTTTTCTTTATGATGCTCATGTTTTTTCTCTTTCTCTATTGTTTCTTCATAGACTTCATTCACTTTCTTCTGAAATTTTCTCACCTCTTTTGCGCATTTGACGGAGTCTTTGGTAGAAGCGTGTTTCTTGGTGAGATGTTTCTTTGCCTCGTCTAATTTTTTGGTGAGGTCGCGGGCAAAGTTTTTGTCTCCAATCAAATTCTGCTGATATGATTGATTGGTGAGCGCTATCAGCGTATCAATAAGTGTTGCTACTGGTGTTACAACATTAAGCGATACTTGGATTGATTGGAAGTTACCGTCTGTTCCTGTTAAATAAAATAGTTTGTCTGGATAATTATCGAACAATAAGATTTTGCCTTCAGGTGGGAGTTGTACGTGTTGCATTAGTTGACCAGTCTTAGCGTTAAAGACGGTAACTTTTCCTGTTTTATGTTCACCTTCATCAGTTTTTTGTTCTATAACAACATAATTGGCAGTTGAAGATAAATAGCCATCAGAATTCCAGGGATCCTTAATAGGAATGTATATTTCGTTTTCGTTCACATTACAAACGACGTACTCTCCGAAAATTGTAAATGGAGTTGTACTTGGTATTCCCAAAGTGTTTGCAACGGTGACATAACTAATAAGTGCATAACCTATTTTAGTATCGTGTTGGTAAATCAATGAATTTGGATGAATCGGTCCTACATTGCCAAACCGTTGAGGGTTTCCTTGTTGTTTTTGATCTACGAGGTATTCTGAAAAATAAATTCCTGTTG